>CAZFXO010000019.1:0-57593 GCA_964523045.1 uncultured Dechloromonas sp.
GACAATGCTTCGCCCTGTTCGACCTGATGATGGACCTGTGCCACCGCCCGGGCGGCAGCGCGATTGCTGATCGACTGGGGTAGCAGTTCGAGGGCTTCGAGGAGGGGGACGCCGCTGGCGTAGAGCATGGCCAGCAGATCGGCGAGGCGGGCGACCAGCAGTTTGCGCTGGATTTCGCCGAGCAGGGGGATGTGCAGCAACAGTCGGTGCCAGGCTTCGTGCCAGGCAGGCTGCTGCCGGATGGCGATGATGGCGCCGAGCGCGAGCAGCGGCGGCGTTGCCAGGAGGATTGGCCAGTGCTCTTGCAGCAGTGTCGACAGCGAGAACAGCAAGCGGGTGTACCACGGCAGATCGGTCACGGCATTGCCGAGGAAACTGCGAATCTGTGGCACCAGGAAGAACATCAGGAAGAGGCAGGCCGCGAGCACGAGCGTTGCGGCGAGCAAGGGGTAGGTGAGGAGCTTGCGAGTGGCGCTGGCCAGAGCCTCCGCTTGGCGCAGGCTGTTGCCGAGGCGACCGAGGGTTTCGGCGAGGCGGCCGCTGAGTTCGCCGGCGCGGACGATGCCGGCGAAACTCGCATCGCTGCGGGTGATTTCTCCTGGCAGGGCGGCGGAAAAGGATTTGCCGCTGCGCAGTTCATCGGCAATCCCCCGGTAGAGATGGCGCAGCGGCTTGCTTGAACTGCCTGCGGCGAGGTCGTCGAGTGCGTCGAGCAGGGAAATGCCCGCCGTCAGTAATTGTTCGAGATGGAAGCAGAAATCGATCAGTTCGCGGCGTGGTAGTTTGCGCTGGTTCAAGGCTGGAATCCGGCGCGCATGGAGCAAATCCAGATCGTGCTGGCGTAACAGGCGCGCCAGTTCGTCCGGATCGGTGGCGCTCATCTGTCCGTGCACCAGTTGCTGCGCGGCATCGAGTGCCTGGAAGCGGTAGCGGTGGGTCATCGATATTCGCTCAGGTCGACGACCCGAGCTAATTCGGCGCGCGTTGTCACGCCGGCATCGACCAATTGCAGTCCGTTCTCGGCGAGGCTGGCAAAGCCGCGGCGCCGGGCTTCAGCCAGCAGTTGCGCCGGACTGGCGGCGTCGGCGAGCAGCAGGTCGAGTCCGGCGTCGACGCGGAGGATTTCCAGAAGGGCAAGGCGGCCGCTGTAGCCGCTGCCGCCACAGCGCGGGCAGTTCCGCTCCGCTGCGGCGGCCGTGCAGGACGGGCAGCAGCGACGAAGCAGGCGCTGGGCAATGATGCCGGAAAGGTTGCCGTGCAACTGGCGGGGGTCGATGCCGAGTTCGCGCAGGCGGGAGAGTGCGGATATTGCACTACCGGCGTGCAGGGTGGCGAAGACACGGTGGCCGGTCAGGGTGGCGCGTAGCGCCATGGCGGCGGTTTCGGCATCGCGGATTTCGCCGATCAGGACGATGTCCGGGTCTTGGCGGAGCATGGAACGGATGCCGCCGGCAAAATCCAGTTTGATGTTGTCGGAGAGCGAGGTCTGGCGCAGCAGGGGGAGGGGGTATTCGACCGGGTCTTCGAGCGTCATGATGTTGACGCCGTCGTGGTTGAGGCGGTTGATCAGCGAGTAGAGCGTGGTCGTCTTGCCGCTGCCGGTCGGGCCGGTGACGAGAAGCAGCCCTTCCGGGCGCGCCAGCATGGTTTCGATGAGTTGCAGTTCCGGCTTGCCGATACCGAGTGATTCGAGCGGGACGATACCTTTCTGCCGGTCGAGGATGCGCAGGACGATATTTTCACCGTGGATGGTCGGTTGGGCGGCAACCCGGAAGTCGATTTCCCGACCTCCGATCGCGCGGCGGAAGTGTCCGTCCTGTGCCGCGCGGGTTTCCGCGATGTTCATGCCGGCGAGGATTTTCAGGCGGCTGGCCAGCGGCGGCCAGGTCGATTTGTGCAGGATGCGGATCGTCTGCAGGATGCCATCGATACGGTAGCGTATACGCAGGCAGGCCTGCTCGGGAGCGAAGTGGAGATCCGATGCGTGGCGGCGGACAGCGTCGCCGAGCAGCGCGTCGATCAGCCGAACCGCCGGCGAGTCGCCGTGCAGCGAAGCGATCTTGCCGCTGCCTTCGAATTCGCCGAGGAGGTTTTCGATGGCCAGCGTATGGCCGTAATGCAGGTCAAGGGCGGTTTCGATTTCGCCCTCGCTGGCGAGGAGGATTTCCGCCGAGAGACCGGCTGGCGTGTGCCGGCGCACGCTTTCCAGCGCGCTGGGGTCCTGGGGCGAGGCGAGCGCCAGGCGCCAGCGTCGCTGTTCGCGTTCAACGGCGATCGGCAGCAGGCGTTGCTGCCTGGCGGTTTCGGAAGGGACGAGAAGAATCGCTTCGCGGCTGATCGGATGCCGGCCCGGGTCGTAGCGCTCGACGCCGAGCTGCTGCGCCAGTATGTCGTGAATGGCGTTGTCGGCGGCGAATCCTAGCGTGGCTAGCTGCTTGCCCAGGCGACAGCCGCTTTTGCGCTGCTCGAGGAGGGCGATGCGCAACTGATCCTCGTTGATCAGGCCGGCCTTGAGCAGTTGTTTGCCAATCGGTTGGGCTGTCATTGCCGGTATGCCTCCAGCTTGCGCAGGCGTTGTTGTAACGGTGCGGTGCGGAACCAGTGCTGGCCACGGGCGGCGGCGTCGAGCGCGGCGCGGTAGTGGCGGCTGGCGTCGGTGAACTGTTCGAGATGGTCCAGGGCTATCGCCAGGTTGTGGTGGATGTCCGGATGCTCTGGGGCGAGCTGGTTTGCCTGGGTATAGGCGAAGCGGGCTTCTGGCCAACGGCGCTGTTCGGCCAGCAGATTGCCGAGCTGGAAGTGCAGCGTGGCCTCGCCGGGAAACTCGGCAATCATCGAGCGCAAATGGCTTTCTCGTTCGTTCAGGGGCAGCTGTGCCAGTTGTCGATTGGCGTGCTCGACGAAGCCGAGGTGGATCGGCTCGCCTGCGCAGACGCCATGCATCGAGAACAGCGCGACGAAGAGGGTGGCGCGAGCTTTCACTGGAGCGCCCCCGGTGCCGGCGAGATCTGTCGCGGCGAGGGAAAGAAGCCGGTGTCCGGCAGGGCGCCGGCTTGTCGGGAATAATCGCCGCTCAGACTGGCTTCATGGATGACAATGGGGCGCAGGAAGATGACCAGTTCGGTTTTGTGCGCCCGGTTGTCGCGATTGCTGAAGAGTTCCCCGGCGCCGGGAATTTCCCCGAGTAGCGGGATGCGCTGGTTGCGGTGGTCGATGCCGTCTTCCATCAGGCCGCCGAGGACGGCGATCTGGCCGTTGGCGACGCGCATCACCGATTCGATCTCGCGGGTGCGGATCACCGGTACCAGATTCTCGATGCCGTTGCGCCGCAGGTCGGGGTTGGGATCGGGGATTTCCCGGCCGACGCTGGTGATGGTCGGGCGGATGTTGAGAATCACCGAGTCGTCGGCCGCCACCTGTGGCGTGACGCCCATCACCAGGCCGACCGATACCGTCTGCGGTGTTGTCGTGTAGGTGACGCTGGTGCCGACGTTGGCGGTGGTGGTGGTGTCGGCCTTGACGGTGAAGTAGACGTAATTTTCAACAACCTTGAGCAGGGCGGTCTGGTTGTTGAGGACGGAGAGGCGGGGGCTGGACAGCACTCGGCTGTCGCCGAAGCGGTCGAGCAGGCTGATCAGAGCCTTTGGATTGCCGTTGCGGTCGTAGCGCAGGTTGACGCCGGTCTTCAACGGATTGCCGGCGAGTTCGAAGATGCCGCCGCTGACCAGCGAACTCCAGTCAATGCCCTGCTCGTGCCCTTCATTGAGAGCGACTTCGACGATGGTCGCTTCGATCAGGACCTGGCGTCTTACGGCGCTGGCGAGCAGGTCGATCAGGCTGCGAATCTGGCGATGCTGGCGGCGGGTGGCGATTGCCGAAACGACGCCGGCCTCGGCATTGACGATCAGCTTGTGGGAGGCGCTGGGTTTGCCGCTGCCAGGGGCGCTCTGTTCGAGCAGTTGCTCGAGGCCAGCTTTCAGGGTTGCCCAGAAGTGATGGCGAGTGACGTTTTCGATGCGTGTCGCGGACAGGTTGCCGGCGTTGGTGCTGCCGGTCGATGCCCCAATTTGCATGTTGTTGGCGACGGAGGTCGTGACGCTGCGCTCGAGGTTCACGTAATCCACCGGGTAATGCGCAAGGTAGGGCTTGTCCGGCAGGATCAGCAGGCTGTCGCCGGAAAACTCGAAATTGAGCGGAATCTGGCGGGCAATCCGGTCGAGGATCACCGGCAACGTTTGATGCAGTGCGTTGAGAGTGACTTTGCCTTCGATTTCGGTAGCGACATCGATGTCGATGCGGGCGTCGCGGGCCAGTGCGAAAAGCAGGTCGCGTACCGGGATGCGGTCGACCGTGACGCTGTAGTGGCTGGGCCTTTCCGTTGCCTCGCTGCTCGCCGGTGCCGGGCTCATCTGCTCGACGATCGGGGGAATGTCTGCGCTGTCGGGGGCGGGGCGCGCATGCAGATGCCCGGCCAGTGCTTGCCGGGGTACGGGCGCGCTGCACGCGGAGAGCAGCGGGACCATGGCGAACAGGAGCGACATGAATTTGAGCATGGCAGTCCGGACGGGGTGATTGCGTGATGCTAGATGCAAATTATTTATTTGTCATCTTGTTTTTGGTGGTCTTGTCTATGTTTCGGGGAAATGACGATAGCGAGTTCTGCTAGAATGCCGCCTATCTTTTGCGGGGAAGCTGGCGTTGTCGGAAAACATCCTGGTCAATATCGAAGACCTACATTTCACCTATGATGGGCGGCCGGTGCTGCAGGGGATCAACATGCGCATCCCGCGCGGCAAGGTCGTGGCCATCATGGGGGGCTCCGGCTGCGGCAAGACCACCCTCCTGCGCTGCATCGGCGGCCAATTGCGGCCCAGCGGCGGAACGGTTCGGCTGGCCGATGCCGTGGTCAGCAAGATGTCGGAAGCCGAGCTTTACCGACTACGTCGGCGCATGGGCATGTTGTTCCAGTTCGGTGCGTTGTTCACCGATCTTTCGGTGTTCGAGAACGTTGCCTTTCCGCTGCGCGAGCACACTGATCTTTCCAGCGAGATGATTCGTGACTTGGTGTTGATGAAGCTGGAGGCGGTCGGTTTGCGTGGGGCCCAGGCGTTGATGCCGGGGTCGCTGTCTGGCGGTATGGCGCGGCGGGTCGCGCTGGCCCGGGCGATCGCCCTGGATCCGATGCTGGTCATGTACGACGAACCTTTCACTGGCCTCGATCCGATCGCGCTCGGCGTCATCGGTCGCTTGATCCGGACCCTGAACGACGCGCTCGGCGCGACTTCGATCATGGTCACGCACGATGTGCAGGAATCGCTGCAGATCGTCGATTACATCTATTTCCTGAACGGTGGCCGGGTGGTTGCGGAAGGCACGCCGGATGAAATCCGCGCCTCGCGCGACCCTTTCGTGCACCAGTTCGTGCATGCCGAAGCCGACGGGCCGGTACATTTCGATTATCCGGCGGCGTCGATGCTGGAAGATTTCTCCCTGGGGGGCAGGCATGCCGGGACCGCTTGATCTGCTGCGCAGGATCGGCGCACCGATCGTCGATCGCATTTGGCGCCTCGGCTTCGCGGCGCGCTTCTTTTTCGGCATCCTGACCCATTCGGGTACCGCCTTCCGTCGCCTGCCGCTGACGCTGCGCGAAATCTACTTCAGCGGCGTGCTGTCGTTGCTGATCATCCTGGTCTCCGGCCTGTTCGTCGGTCTGGTGCTCGGTCTCCAGGGCTATGAAACCCTGCAGCGTTACGGCTCGACCGAGGCGCTGGGGATTCTCGTTGCCCTGTCGCTGGTGCGCGAGCTGGGCCCGGTCGTCGCCGGCCTGCTGTTCGCCTCGCGGGCCGGCTCGTCGATCACCGCCGAGATCGGTCTGATGAAGACGACCGAGCAGTTGAAGGCGATGGACATGATGGCCGTCAATCCGTTGGCCCGCGTCGTGGCGCCGCGCTTCTGGGGCGGCGTGGTCTCGATGCCGCTGCTGGCGGCGATGTTCTCGGCGATGGGCGTGTTCGGCGGCTGGTTGATCGGCGTTGTCTTCATCGGTGTCGATGACGGCGCCTTCTGGTCGCAGATGCAGTCGAGCGTCGATTTTCGCTACGACATTCTCAACGGCATCATCAAGAGTGTCGTCTTCGGTTTTGCTGTTTCGCTGATTGCAGTGTTCGAGGGGTACGACGCGGTCCCGACGGCGGAAGGGGTGTCGCGCGCGATCACCCGCACCGTCGTGACTTCGGCGATGACCATTCTGGCGCTGGATTTTATTCTGACCTCGTTCATGTTCCGGGGAACATCATGAACCGTACCGTAATCGACCTCTGGGTCGGCTTCTTCGTTGCTCTGGGCATTGCCGCAGTGTTGTTTTTGGCGCTCAAGGTGGGCAATCTTTCGGCGGCCCACTTGTCCGAGACCTATGTGCTGCAAGCCAAGTTTGATAACATCGGCGGCCTGAAGGTGCGCGGTCCGGTTCGCAGCGCTGGCGTTCTGGTGGGCAGGATCGCGGATATCCGCTTCGATCCCGAAAGCTACCAGGCGGTGGTGACGATGAACATCGACGGGCGTTACCGTTTTCCGCGGGATACCTTCGCTTCGATTTATACGGCGGGTCTGTTGGGCGAGCAGTACATCGGTTTTGACGTCGGCGGCGACGAAAAGATGCTGCAGCCGGGCGATACGGTGAAAATGACCCAGTCCGCGGTGGTCTTGGAAAAACTGATCAGCCAGTTCCTTTTCAACAAGGCGGCTGAAGGACAGGATAGCAAATGACATTGAAGGCAGGATTTTCGGTTCGGCGATTGCTTCGTCTGCTGGCTCTCGGCGGCGCGCTGGCGGTCTCGGCCGCCCATGCTGCGGATCAGGAAGGTCAGCGCGATCCTTACGAAAACTTCAATCGTTCGATGTTCTCGGTGAATGAGGCCTTGGACAAATACGCTGCGCGTCCGGTTGCCCAAGCCTATGATGCCGCCGTTCCCTTGCCGGTCAAGGCCAGTGTCGGCAATTTCTTTGGCAATGTCGGCGAAGTCTGGGGCGGTGCCAACAACGCGCTGCAAGGCAAGCCGGCCGATGCCGGCCTGGGACTGACGCGTTTCCTGATCAACTCGACCGTCGGTATCCTCGGCCTGTTTGACGTTGCCAGCGAACTCGGCTTCGAGCGCTACAACGAGGATTTCGGTCAGACGATGGCAGTCTGGGGCGTCGGCAATGGCCCCTATGTGTTCCTGCCGGTGGTTGGCCCGCGTACCTCGCGCGATCTGCTGGGCTGGGCGGTCGATACCTATGTCGACCCGGTGTCGACGATTCAGCCGGAATCGGTGCGCATCGGTACCGCTGTCCTGCGTTTCGTCGATGTCCGTGCCGGACTGCTGCCCGCCGACAAGGTGGTCGAGGAAGCCGCGCTCGACAAGTATGCCTACGTGCGTGACGCCTACTTGCAGCGCCGTCGCAACCTGATTTACGACGGCCGCCCGCCGCGTCTGGATGATTGAGTTGAAAGGTTTTTGATGATGAAGCGTTTCCTTGCAGCATGTCTGGCCTGTTTCCTCGCTGCTCCGCTGTTTGCCGCCGAAGCGCCGGACGCGCTGGTCCGTCGTGTCTCCGAAGAAGTGCTGGAAATCGTCCGTCAGGACAAGGATATCCGTAACGGAGATATCCAGAAGATATCCGCACTGGTCGACGCCAAGGTGTTGCCCTATTTCAATTTCCAGCGCATGACCGCGCTGGCGGTTGGTCGCGACTGGCGCAGCGCCAACCCGGCCCAGAAAAATCGTCTGGCCGAGGAATTCAAGAACCTGCTCGTGCGTACCTACGCCAACGCCTTGAGCAGCTACAGCAACCAGCGGATCGTCTTCAAGCCGTTCAAGATGAAAAGTGGCGAGACGGAAGTGCTGGTCCGTTCCGAAGTGACGCAGCCCGGCTCGCAACCGGTGCAGATCGACTACTGGCTGGAGCAGGCTGGCGAAAACTGGAAGGTTTACGATGTCGTGGTCGCCGGCATCAGCCTGGTTACCAATTACCGCGAGCAGTTCGCCAGCGAAGTGCGGGCCGGCGGCATCGATGGCCTGATCGCCACCTTGGCGGCCAAGAACAAGTCGCTGGAAGTCGCTGCGGCGGCCAAAACCGGCAAGAAATGATCGAACGTTCCAACGGGGCCCTCGCCGTTCGCGGCGCCATGGTGATGGCGAATGCCAGGGCCTTGCTGGCGGCCGGTTGCGCCGAGATGAGCGGCGATTCGGTTGTCGATCTGTCCGCCGTCGAAGAGGCCGATTCGTCGGCCCTGGCGGTGATGCTCGGCTGGCTGCGCCACGCCCAGGCCGCCAAGCAACGGCTTTCCTTTGTCGGTATTCCTGCCGGCGTACTCTCCCTGGCCGAACTCTACGGCGTTTCCGACCTGTTGCCTCTGGCCTGAGCGGCCTGTCCATGCCTGCAGCCGTTTCCGTCGTCGACGTCGTCAAGTCCTTTGCTTCCCTCAAGGCTCTGGCCGGAATCACGTTGAGCATCGAGCCCGGCGAGTTTTTTGGTCTGCTCGGCCCCAACGGCGCCGGCAAGACGACACTGATTTCCTGCCTGGCCGGGCTGACCCGTCTCGACAGCGGTTCGATCAGCGTGCTCGGCCACGACGTCGTGCGCGACTTCCGCCAGGCTCGCCGCCTGCTCGGTGTGGTGCCGCAGGAACTGGTGTTCGATCCCTTCTTCAGCGTGCGCGAGACCCTGCGCATCCAGTCGGGCTACTTCGGTATCCGCAACAACGATGACTGGATCGACGAAATCCTCCATCACCTCGATCTCACCAGCAAGGCCGAGGCCAACATGCGGCGCCTCTCGGGTGGCATGAAGCGGCGCGTCCTGGTCGCCCAGGCGCTGGTGCACAAGCCGCCAGTGATCGTTCTCGACGAGCCGACCGCCGGGGTCGATGTCGAATTGCGCCAGGGGCTGTGGCAGTTCGTTCGCCGCCTCAACGCCGAGGGTCACACCATCATCCTGACCACGCATTACCTCGAGGAAGCCGAAGCCTTGTGCAACCGGATCGCCCTGATGAAACAGGGGCAACTGATCGCGCTGGACAGCACGGCCAACCTGATGGCGGCGCATCCCGGCGCTTCGCTGGAAGAGGTTTTCATGCGGACGATGCGGCAATGAACGGCAGTGAGCTGCTGATCGGTTTCTGGACCTTGTTTTACAAGGAGGTTCTGCGTTTCTGGAAGGTCGCCTTCCAGACCGTAGCCGCGCCGGTGCTGACGGCGATGCTCTACCTGATGATCTTCGGCCACGTGCTGGAAGACCACGTCCGGGTGCACGGCATCGGTTACACCAGTTTCCTGATCCCCGGGCTGGTGATGATGCAGGTATTGCAGAACGCGTTCGCCAACTCCTCGTCGAGCCTGATTCAGGCCAAGATCACCGGCTCCATCGTGTTTGTCCTGCTGCCGCCGATTCCCTATGGGGCCTTTTTCGCCGCCTACGTGCTGGCGGCCATGTTGCGCGGTCTGATGGTCGGTGTCGGCGTGTTGCTGGCAACCGTCGCCTTCGTCGACCTGCAGGTGGCGGCGCCGTTCTGGATCTTTACTTTCGCCTTCATGAGTGGCGCCCTGTTCGGTGCGCTCGGCATGGTGGCGGGAATCTGGGTCGAGAAATTCGACCAGCTTGCCGCTTTCCAGAACTTCCTGATCATGCCGCTGACCATGTTGTCCGGCGTCTTCTATTCGATCCACAGCCTGCCGGCGTTCTGGCGGGGCTTGTCCCATTACAATCCCGTCTTTTACATGATTGATGGCTTCCGCTACGGCTTCTTCGGGGTTTCCGACGTTGCGCCGGAACTCAGCCTGGCGGTCGTCGCCGCCTGCCTGCTGGCGGTCGCCGCGATCACGCTGGCGCTGCTCAGGCAGGGCTGGAAACTGAGAAACTGAAAGAACATGCATCCCGACCAAATCAAACAATACATTCTCGCCGGCATGAGCTGCGATTACCTGGAGCTTGACGGCGACGGCCAGCATTTCCAGGCGCTGGTGGTCAGCGCGGAATTTGCCGGCCTCAACCGCGTGCAGCGGCAGCAGCGGGTATACCGGACCCTGCAGGAAAAACTGGCGACTGGCGAACTGCACGCCCTGTCGTTCAAGACCCTGACCCCCGAAGAATGGAGTGCCCAGCGTGGATAAGTTATTGATCCGGGGCGGTCATGCCCTGAACGGCGAAATCGCCATGTCCGGTGCCAAGAACGCGGCCTTGCCCATCCTCTGCGCTTCGCTGCTGACGGCCGAGGCCCTGGAATTCTCCAACGTACCGCAACTCAACGACATCTCGACCATGCTGCGCCTGCTCGGCGACATGGGGGTGGCCATCACCCGGGATGGCGACGACGGCATGGTCTGCCTTGACGGCGGCACTTTGAACAACCCGGTCGCCTCCTACGAGATGGTCAAGACCATGCGCGCCTCGATCCTCGTGCTCGGGCCGCTGCTTGCCCGCTGCGGCGAGGCGAAGGTGTCGCTGCCTGGCGGCTGCGCCATCGGCGCGCGGCCGGTCGATCAGCACATCAAGGGGCTGCAGGCGATGGGCGCCGAGGTGAAGGTCGAGCAGGGCTATGTGCACGCCCGGGCGAGCCGCCTCAAGGGGGCGCGCATTTGTACCGATATGGTCACCGTCACCGGTACCGAGAACCTGATGATGGCGGCCTGCCTGGCCGAAGGCGAGACGGTGATCGAAAACGCCGCTCGCGAACCCGAAGTGGTCGACCTGGCCAACTGCCTGGTGGCGATGGGGGCGCGCATCTCCGGCGCCGGTACCGATATCGTCCGTATCCAGGGCGTCGACAAGTTGCATGGCGCCCGCCATGCGATCATGCCCGACCGCATCGAGACCGGCACCTATCTGTGCGCGGCCGCGGTGACCGGCGGCAAGGTGCGCCTGACCCGGACCTCGGCCGCCTATCTCGATTCCGTCGTCGACAAGCTGCTCGATGCCGGCTGTGAGATCGTCATCGAACGTGACGCGATCCAGCTTTCGGCGCCCGCCCGGCTCAAGTCGGTCAGCTTGCGGACCGCGCCCTATCCGGCTTTCCCGACCGACATGCAGGCCCAGTTCATGGCCATGAACTGCGTCGCCGACGGTGTCGCGACGATCCGCGAGACGATCTTCGAAAACCGCTTCATGCATGTGAACGAACTGATGCGCCTGGGCGCCAACATCCAGATCGAAGGCAACAATGCCGTCGTCCGCGGTGTTGACCAGTTGCAGGGGGCGACCGTGATGGCCACCGATCTGCGCGCCTCGGCGTCGCTGATCATCGCCGGCCTGGTGGCGCAGGGCGAAACGCAGATCGACCGCATCTACCATCTCGACCGCGGCTACGAGCGGATCGAGCAGAAGCTTTCGGCGCTCGGCGCCTCCGTCGAACGCCTGCGCTGATCGGCGGAATGTCGCTTCCCTGCTGAATTTCGGCGTTTTTGGCAGGGGAGCGAAAAAAATTCCGAAAAAGGCTTTGCATTCTTTGTAACCTGCAGCATACTCGCGGGCACGGGATTTCCAGGCAGTGTGTTGTTCCTGCGCCGTTTTCGGTTTGTCAGCTCCTCGGTCTTGATTCTCGGTATTCATTTATTTTTTCCAAGGAAGCTTCAATATGGCAACTGGTACCGTCAAGTGGTTCAACGACTCCAAGGGTTTTGGTTTCATTACGCCGGAAGGCGGCGGTGAAGATCTCTTCGCCCATTTCTCCGCGATTCAAGGTAACGGCTTCAAGACCCTGGCCGAAAACCAGCGCGTCTCCTTCGACATCGTCACCGGTCCGAAGGGCAAGCAAGCCGCCAACATCAACAAGATCGACTGATCCAGCCGCTCTTCGCGATACGAAAAGCCCGGGATGCCGGGCTTTTTTGCGTCTACGGGCGGTTGCGTGGTGTCGGGGCTGGGTCGATAATCGATGGCTCATCCAATCAGACAAGGGGAGACATCGATGTTGCGCAGAACCTTCATCGCGGCGGCAGTCGCCGCGGGTTTGCTGGCCAGCGGAACGAGCCAGGCCCAGACCTACCGTGCCGAATACCGGCTGTCCACCACGCTGGGCCCGGCCTTTACCTGGGGGCAGGCCGGCGAGCGCTGGATCGAGCTGGTCAAGGAAAAGACCCAAGGCCGCATCAACATCAAGCTCTACGCCGGCAATTCGCTGGTCGGTGGCGAGCAGACACGCGAATTTACGGCGATCCGCCAAGGTGTCATCGATATGTCGATCGGTTCGACGATCAACTGGTCGCCGCAGATCAAGGAACTCAACCTGTTCTCGCTGCCCTTCCTGATGCCCGATTACAAGGCGATGGACGCGCTGACCCAGGGCGAAGTCGGCAAGGACCTCTTTGCCGTACTCGAGAAGAAGGGCGATGTCGTGCCGCTGGCCTGGGGCGAGAACGGCTTCCGCGAGATGTCCAATTCGAAGCGGGCGATCACCTCGCCGGCCGACATGAAGGGCATGAAATTCCGCGTCGTCGGCTCACCGCTGTACAACGAGACCTTCTCCGCGCTCGGCGCCAACCCGACCCAGATGAGTTGGGCCGACGCCCAGCCGGCGCTGGCATCGGGCGCCGTCGATGGCCAGGAGAACCCGCTCTCGGTGTTCGTCGCCGCCAAGCTGACCAACGTCGGCCAGAAGCATCTGACCTTGTGGCATTACGTTGCCGATCCGCTGATCTTCGTCGTCAACAAGCAGGTCTGGAATAGCTGGACGCCGGCCGACCGCGAGGCGGTTCGCCAGGCGGCGCTGCAAGCCGGTCGCGAGAATATCGAGAAAGCGCGCAAGGGCATCGCCGGTAGCGACAACGCGGTGCTCAAACAGATCGAGGCCTCCGGCGTCACCGTCACCCACCTGACGCCGGCACAGCGCGACGCCTTCGTCCTGGCGACGCGGCCGGTCTACCAGAAGTGGGCGAAGACAATCGGTGCCGAGCTGGTCAAGAAGGCCGAAGCCGCCATTGCCAAACGCTGATCCTTTGTCGCACCCGCCGCGCCGGCTTCGTTCGGCGCGGCCTCATTGCCTTTCCCCATGTCGCAATCTGAATCCGCCGCCGCGCGCGGCAAGTTGACGCTCGGGCGCGTCGAGCGCTTCCTGATGGGCGCTTCGATGGCCTTGCTCTGTCTGCTGACGATGGCCAACGTCCTCGTCCGCTATTTCACCGATTTCTCCTTCGCTTTCACCGAAGAGGTTTCCGTCGCACTGCTTGTGGTCATGACCCTGGTCGGCGCTTCGCACGCCTTCCAGACCGGCCATCACATCGCGATCGATTACCTGGTCGTCCGCGGACCGCGCCTGAAGGCCTTCGCCTATCGTTTCTCGATGGCCTGCAGTCTGCTGATGTTCGGTTTGCTCGCCTGGTACGGTGCGCTGATGACCTGGGACGACTACAGCTTCGAGGTCACTTCGCCGTCGCTCGGCGTGCCGCAGTGGTGGTACACGATCTGGCTGCCCTTGCTCTCGGCGCTGATCGCGCTGCGCGTGCTGGTTCTGCTGCTGCGGGGTGAGAAATGATGGACTGGCTGCTTTTCGGGCTGTTCTTCACGCTGATGCTGGCCGGTGTGCCGATCGCCGTCGCCATGGGCCTGGCCGGCGTCGCCGTCGTTGCAGTCGCCGATTTCGGCATGCTGTCGCTGCCGACCAACGTCTATACCGGGGTTGCCAAGTATCCACTGCTGGCCATCCCGGTCTTCGTCATTGCCGGGCTGATCTTCGAGCGCGCCGGCGTCGCTGCCGGCATCGTCCGCTTCGTCTCGGCCATCGTCGGTCAGCGCCGCGGCAGCCTGGCCATCGTCGCCATCCTGGTGGCGATGATCATGGGCGGCATTTCCGGCTCCGGGCCGGCCGATTCGGCGGCGGTCGGGGCGGTGATGCTGCCGTCGATGATCAAGGCTGGCTACCCGCGCGCCTTCACCGCGTCGGTGATCGCCTCGGCGGGGTCGACCGGCATCCTGATCCCGCCGTCGATCGCGCTGATCATCTACAGCCTGCTGGTGCCGGCGGCGTCGGTGCCGGCACTGTTCGCGGCCGGCATCATCCCTGGCGTCCTGGTCGGCGTGGCGCTGATCCTGATGGCCTGGTGGCTGTCGGTGCGCAACGGTTTCGAGGCGGAAGTCAGCGAGTCGCGGCCGCCGTTCTGGCAGAGCCTGCGCGAGGCGGCCTGGGGGCTGGCGGCGCCGGTGATCATTCTCGGCGGCATGCGCAGCGGCCTGTTCACGCCGACCGAAGCGGCCGTCGTCGCCGTTTTCTACGGCATCTTCGTCGGCACGCTGATCAATCGCCAGCTCGGCTGGAACGATATCTGGAAGGTCTTCGTCGAAGCCGCCGAAATTTCCTCGGTGATCATGATCATCATTGCGCTGGCCAGCGTCTTCGCCTGGGCCAGTTCGACCTTGAGCACCTTCGACCGACTGGCGCAGACGGTGCTCGGCAGCGGGCTGAGCGAGACCGGCATGCTGCTGATGATCCAGGGTTTGTTGCTGGTCGCCGGCATGTTCCTCGACGCCATTTCGATCTACTTCATCTTCCTGCCGTTGCTGGTGCCGATCGCCATGCATTTCCAATGGGATCTGGTGTGGTTCGGCGTGATCATCACGATGAACCTGGCGCTCGGCCAGTTCACCCCGCCGATGGGCGTCAACCTGATGGTGACCAGCCGGATGGCCGGCATCGGCATGGACAGCACGGTGCGCTGGGTGCTGTGGATGGTGCTGGCGATGGGTTGCGCGGTGCTGCTGGTGACTTTTGTTCCGGAACTGGCGCTGTGGTTGCCGCGGCACCTGGGCTACCTGTAGGCGCGCTTTATCGCAGCGATAGCGCGCGCCGCGGTCGGGGCAGCGGGCGCTTGCGGTAAAATGCGCTCTTTGCTTTCAGGCTGAACCCTCGTGACGACCATCACCATCGCCCTTTCGAAGGGCCGCATCTTCGACGAAACCCTGCCGTTGCTGGCGGCGGCAGGTATCGTGCCGAGCGAGAATCCGGAGACCTCGCGCAAGCTGATCATCGAGACCAACCAGCCCAACGTGCGTGTCGTCATCGTCCGCGCCACCGACGTGCCGACCTACGTCCAGTACGGCGCGGCTGACATCGGCGTGGCCGGCAAGGACGTGCTGATCGAGCATGGCGGCGACGGCCTTTACGCGCCGCTCGACCTGAACATCGCCAAGTGCCGGATGATGGTCGCCGTGCCCGAAGGTTTCGACTACGCCAACGCGGTGCGCCAGGGCGCCCGCTTGAAGGTGGCCTCGAAGTACATCAAGACGGCGCGCGAGCATTTCGCCGCCAAGGGCGTGCACGTCGACCTGATCAAGCTCTACGGTTCGATGGAACTGGCGCCACTGGCCGGGCTGGCCGACGCCATCGTCGACCTGGTGTCGACCGGCGGCACGCTGAAGGCCAACAAGCTGGTCGCGGTTGAGCATATCCTCGACATTTCCTCGCGCCTGGTGGTCAATCAGGCGGCGCTCAAGGTCAAGCGTGAAACCCTGCAGCCGATCATCGACGCCTTCGCACAGGCGGTGGAGAAGTAAATGACGATAGCCATCCAGCGTCTGTCTACGGTCGACGCCGATTTTGCGGCGAAATTGAAGGCCTTGCTCGCCTTCGAGGCGGCTGCCGACGACAACATCGAACGCACCGTCGCCGCCATCCTGGCCGATGTGAAAACGCGCGGCGACGCCGCCGTGGTCGACTACAGCAATCGCTTCGATCGCCTGACGGCAAGCGCGATGGCTGACCTCGAACTGTCGCGCGACGAACTGGAAAAGGCGCTTGCCGGCTTGCCCGCCGACCGTCGCGCCGCGCTCGAAGCGGCCGCCCAGCGCGTGCGTGCCTACCACGAGAAGCAGAAGCTCGACGGCTGGTCCTACACCGAAGCCGATGGCACCCTGCTCGGCCAGATGATCACTCCGCTCGACCGCGTCGGCCTCTACGTTCCGGGCGGCAAGGCGGCCTATCCGTCGTCGGTGCTGATGAACGCGATCCCGGCCAAGGTGGCTGGCGTCAAGGAACTGATCATGGTCGTGCCGACGCCGGGCGGCGAGCACAACCAGCTGGTGCTGGCGGCGGCCTGCCTGGCCGGCGTCGACCGGGTGTTCACCATCGGCGGCGCGCAGGCGGTCGGCGCGCTGGCCTACGGCACTGAAAGCGTGCCGCAGGTGGACAAGATCGTCGGCCCCGGCAACGCCTACGTGGCGACGGCCAAGCGCCGGGTGTTCGGCATCGTCGGCATCGACATGGTCGCCGGCCCGTCGGAAATCCTGGTTGTCTCGGACGGTACCGGCAATCCGGACTGGGTGGCGATGGACCTGTTCTCGCAGGCCGAGCACGACGAACTGGCGCAGTCGATCCTGATCTGCCCCGACGCCGCGTTCATCGAGCGCGTCCAGGCGAGCATCGAGAAGCTGCTGCCGAGCATGCCGCGCCAGGACGTCATCCGCACTTCGCTGAGCAATCGCGGCGCCTTCATCCAGGTACGCGACATGGAAGAAGCGGTGGCGATTGCCAACCGCGTCGCGCCGGAACACCTGGAACTGGCGCTCGACAACCCGGACCCGTGGGTCGAGAAGATCCACCACGCTGGCGCCATCTTCATCGGCCACTACACCTCGGAATCGCTCGGCGACTACTGCGCCGGCCCGAACCATGTGTTGCCGACCTCCGGCTCGGCGCGCTTCTCGTCGCCGCTCGGGGTCTATGATTTCCAGAAACGGACCAGCCTGATCAAGGTCTCGCAGGCTGGCGCACAGACGCTGGGCCGCATCGCGTCGACGCTGGCGCAGGGCGAAGGCCTGCCAGCGCACGCGAAGTCGGCCGAGTTCCGGCTCGCCGACTGATCGCAGCCCGCTGCAGCGGACACCCGTGGAAATTCCGCAAAACGCCCAGCGCCCGGACCTCCGGGCGCTTTTTTTCGCCTTCGCAGCAGTCGGCCTGTCCGGCTTCGGTGGCGTGCTGCCGTTCGCCCGGCGCATGCTGGTCGACCAGCGAGGCTGGTTGAGTGCCGAGGAATTCAACGCCCAGCTCGGCCTCTGCCAGTTCCTGCCCGGGCCGAACGTGGTGAACCTGTCGATTGTCGTCGGCAAGCGTTTCCATGGCTGGCGCGGCGCCATCGTTGCGCCGCTCGGCATGTTGCTGGCGCCGATGCTGATCGTCCTGCTGCTCGGTCTGGCCTACGACCGCTGGGGGCAACTGCCGCTTGCCCAGGACATGCTGCGCGGCATCGCCGCCGCCGGTTGCGGCCTGCTTTTCGCGATGGCCTGGCGGATGGGCGCGGCGCTGCGCGACAAGGCGCTGTTCCTGCCCTTCACGGTGCTGACCGTGGCCGCCATCGCCTGGCTGCGCTGGCCACTGCCGGCGGTGATGCTGGGCGGGCTGGCGGCAGCGGGCGCAGTGGCCTGGTGGCGGCTGGGGCGGCCATGATCGTCGTTCAGCTCTTCCTCGAATTCACGCTGCTCTCCTTCGTCGCCTTTGGTGGCGCCACCGCGCTGCTGCCGGAAATGCACCGGGTCGTCGTCGATCAGCAGCACTGGCTCGATGCCACCACTTTCACCCATCTTTACGCGATTGCCCAGGCGGCGCCGGGACCGAATGTGCTGGTGGTGACGCTGATCGGCTGGGAAATCGCCGGGCTGGCCGGGGCGCTGGCTACGACGCTGGCGATGTGCCTGCCGATGAGCGTGCTGATCTACCTGCTGATCGACCGCTGGGAGAGTTTCGCCGGTCGCCGCTGGCAGAAGGCGGTCAGCCTCGGCGTCGCACCGCTGGCCGTCGGCCTGGTTTTTTCGGGGGCAACATTGATCGCCCAGGCGGCCGGCTTTGGCATGCGCGGTGGCTTGCTGATGCTGGCGATCATGGTGTTGAATCTACGTACACGCTGGCATCCCTTGTGGTTCATTGCCGCCGGCGCGCTTCTCGGTTTGTCCGGCTGGCTGTGACGGTCGGCGTTTGCAGGAGGGCTTGGGCGCGATGGTGATGCAGGCACATCAATGGACCTGGGGCATCAACCAGTGGGTGGAATACCTGCGCGACAAGGAATTGCCGGTGCTGCCGGGCACCGCGGCGCGCCTCGCGGCCCTGCGCGAGGCCGGCGAGGCGGCGCGGGAAAGCCTCTCGGCGCGGGATCTGGTCGATATCGTCTATGGCGATCCGTATCTGGCGCTGAAGCTGTTGCGCCGGGCCGAGGAGCGGCGCACCCGACAACTGGGGCACGACACGACGACGCCGCTGGCAGCGGTGCTGCAAACCGGTTACGACGAGTTGCAGGCGCTGGTCGCCAACAGCAAGGTCTCGGTTGGTCTCTTACCCGGCTGCCACGCCTGCGAGCAGCGCGCAGTCCTCGCCGCCGTCCTGGCCCGGGCCTGGGCGACGCGCCGAGTGGACGTGCTGCCCGACGAAGTGGCGATGGCGGCGCTGCTGGCGGAAATCGGCGAATTGCTGCTGTGGCATTTCGCGCCGGAAATGACCGACAAGGAAGTTGCCATCTACCAGTGGAACGAGCGCTATTGGGCGCTTCAGCAGCGCGCCTCGGAGATGGATTTCACCTTCCGCCAACTGACCATGGCGCTGGCCCAGTCCTGGGGGCTGCCGACGCTGATCGTCGCGCTGATCAAGGGCATCGACAGTCCGCGCGCCAATCTCGCCCGGCTCGGCCACGAGGCGGCCAAGGCAGTGATCGGCGAAGCCAGCACCCCGGAACTGCTGGCGCTGGTGCAGGAAGTCGGCGCCTTGTTGCCGGCGGTCGATCTGCTGGCGATTGCCGAGCCGCTGCCGCTCGCCGAGGCGCCGCGCGCTGACTTGCAGGCGGCGATCGCCGCCGTCAAGGCTGTTGCCTCAGGCGAGCAGCCGGCGCAGGGCGGCAACCAGGCTTGAGCACTGCTCGTCGCTGCCGACGGTGATGCGCAGGAACTGGTCGATGCGCGGCAGCCGGAAGTGACGGACGATGATGCTCTCGGCGCGCAGCGCCTGTGCCAGTTCGCCGGCGTCGCGTTGCGGGTGACGGGCGAAGATGAAGTTGGCGGCGGACGGCAGGACGTCGAAACCGAGTTCGGTCAACTGCTCGACCAGTGACTCGCGGGTGGCGATGACCGTCGCGCAGCATTGCCGGAAATAGGCATCGTCCTCGATCGCGGCGACCGCACCGACGATCGCCAGTCGATCCAGCGGATAGGAGTTGAAACTGTTCTTGACCCGTTCCAGCGCTTCGATCAGGTCGGGGTGGCCGACCGCGAAGCCGATGCGCAGGCCGGCCAGCGAGCGCGACTTCGAGAGCGTGTGGATGACCAGCAGGTTGTCGTATTTCTGGGTCAGCGGGATGGCGGTTTCGCCGCCGAAATCGACATAGGCCTCATCGACGACGACAACGCAATCCGGGTTGGCGGCGACGATACGCTCGATGGCCTCAAGCGCCAGCAGGCGACCGGTCGGCGCATTCGGGTTGGGGAACAGGATGCCGCCGATTTTTCCGGATTGCCCGCAGTAATCGGCCGGGTCGATGGAAAAGTCGGCCGCCAGCGGCACGGCGACATGAGCGACGTCGTAGAGCCCGCAATACACCGGGTAGAAGCTGTAGGTGATGTCCGGGAAGAGGATCGGCGCCTCGTGCTTGAGCAAGGCCTGGAAGACGTGCGCCAGCACCTCGTCGGAACCGTTGCCGACGAAGATTTCGCGGGTCGTTACGCCGTGATGGGCAGCGATCGCCTTTTTCAGCAGGTCGGCGTTGGGGTCCGGGTAGAGGCGCAGGCGCGCACCATCGTCGCCGAGTTCGGCGCGGATCGCCTCGACCACCCGTGGTGACGGCGGACAGGGATGCTCGTTGGTGTTGAGCTTGATCAGGTTGGCGATCTTGGGCTGTTCGCCCGGGACGTAGGGGGTGAGGTCGCGGGCGACCTGGCTCCAGAAGCGGCTCATCGGCTATTCACGGAAAGCGTAAAAATGAGGCGAAATGGTATCATGCCCCTCCGTTCCAACGATTCCCAGCCAAGTCCATGCGGCAAGCCGAAGTCACTCGCAATACCCTGGAAACGCAGATCACCGTCAAGCTCAATCTCGACGGCAGCGGCCAGGGCAAGTTCGCCACCGGCGTTCCCTTCCTCGACCACATGCTCGACCAGATTGCCCGCCACGGCTTGATCGATCTCGACATCGAAGCGAAGGGCGACCTGCATATCGACGCGCACCACACGGTCGAAGACATCGGCATCACGCTTGGCCAGGCGCTGGCCAAGGCCTGGGGCGACAAGAAGGGACTGACCCGTTACGGGCACAGCTACGTGCCGCTCGACGAGGCGCTGTCGCGCGTCGTCATCGACCTCTCCGGCCGCCCGGGGCTCGAATTCAACGTCGAGTTCACGCGCGCCGTGATCGGCCAGTTCGATGTCGACCTCGTTTCCGAATTCTTCCATGGCCTGGTCAACCACGCCGGCATGACGCTGCACATCGACAACCTGCGCGGCAAGAACGCGCACCACCAGGCGGAAACCGTGTTCAAGGCCTTCGGCCGGGCGCTGCGCATGGCGGTGACGGCCGATGCGCGGATGGCCGGCAGCATGCCGTCGACCAAGGGAACGTTGTGATGGCTGGCCGGACGATCGCCGTCATCGACTACGGCATGGGCAACCTGCGCTCGGCCGCCAAGGCCGTTGAACATGTTGCCGAAGGCGCCAGCGTCGTCGTTACTGCCGATCCGGCAGTGGTCGCCGCCGCCGAGCGCGTCGTTTTTCCCGGCCAGGGGGCGATGCCCGACTGCATGCGCGAACTCGACGCCCGCGGCCTGCGCGAAGCGGTATTGCAGGCGGCGCGCGAGAAGCCGTTTCTTGGTATCTGCGTTGGCGAACAGATGTTGTTCGAGCGCAGCGAAGAGGGCGATGTCGCCGGCCTCGGGGTCTTTCCCGGTGTCGTCCGGCGTTTTCCCGAAGCGCGCATGGTCGACGCTCAAGGCCAACGCCTGAAGGTGCCGCACATGGGGTGGAACGAGGTTTGGCAGCAGCCGCACGCGCTGTGGGCGGGGATCGCCGACGCTTCGCGTTTCTACTTCGTGCACAGCTACTGCGTGCAGGAGATCGACCCGGCGCTGACCGCCGGCACCACCGACTACGGCCTGCCCTTTACCTGTGCGGTGGCGCGGGATAATATCTTCGCGGTCCAGTTCCACCCCGAGAAAAGCGCCCGCGACGGCCTGCAACTTCTGAAGAACTTCGTCGAATGGCGCCCGTGAACGGCGCCACCCGGAATTTCCCCCTCGCAGACTTTTTCCCATGCTGATCATCCCCGCAATCGACCTGAAGGACGGACAATGCGTCCGCCTCAAACAGGGCCTGATGGAACAGGCCACCGTCTTCTCCGAAAGCCCCGCCGAACAGGCTAGGCATTGGCTGGAGCAAGGCGCTCGCCGCCTGCACCTGGTGGACCTCAACGGTGCCTTTGCCGGTAAACCGAAAAACGCCGCAGCGATCAAGGCGATCCTGGCCGAAGTCGGCGACGAGATTCCGGTCCAGCTCGGCGGTGGCATCCGCGATCTCGATACCATCGAAGCCTGCCTGGATGGCGGTTTGTCCTACGTCATCATCGGCACGGCCGCGGTCAAGAACCCCGGTTTCCTGCATGATGCCTGCACCGCTTTCCCCGGTCACATCATCGTCGGCCTCGACGCCAAGGACGGCAAGGTGGCGACCGACGGCTGGTCGAAGCTGACCGGCCACGACGTTGTAGACCTGGGCAAGAAGTACGAGGATTACGGTGTCGAATCGATCATTTACACCGACATCGGCCGCGACGGCATGCTCTCCGGCATCAATATCGAAGCCACCGTGCGTCTGGCGCAGGCGCTGACCATTCCGGTGATCGCCTCCGGCGGCCTGTCCAACCTCGACGACATCCGCAAGCTGTGCGCCGTCGAAGGCGAGGGCGTCGTCGGCACCATTGCCGGTCGCGCCGTCTACGACGGTTCGCTCGACTTCAAGGCAGCGCAGGGCCTCGCCGACGAGTTGGGCGCCTGATGCTCGCCAAACGGATCATTCCCTGTCTCGACGTCACCGCCGGCCGGGTCGTCAAGGGCACCAATTTCGTCGGTCTGCGCGACGCCGGCGACCCGATCGAGATCGCCCGCCGTTACAACGAGCAGGGCGCCGACGAAGTGACCTTCCTCGATATCACGGCTTCCTCTGACCAGCGCGACATCATCCTGCACATCGTCGAAGCCTGCGCCGAGCAGGTCTTCATCCCGCTCACCGTCGGTGGCGGCGTGCGCAAGGTCGAGGACGTGCGCCGTCTGCTCAACGCCGGCGCCGACAAGGTATCGATGAACACCGCCGCGGTGCAGAACCCGGATCTGGTTTTCGATGCGTCGAGCAAGGTCGGTTCGCAGTGCATCGTCGTCGCCATCGACGCCAAACAGGTGGCGCCTGGCCAGTGGCACGTTTTTACGCATGGCGGGCGCAACGACACGGGGCTCGATGCCATCGAATGGGCGAAGAAGGTTGAGGCGCTGGGCGCCGGCGAAATCCTGCTCACCAGCATGGACCGCGACGGCACCAAGAACGGGTTCGACCTGCCGCTGACGCGCGGCGTCTCCGACGCGGTCAGGATTCCGGTCATCGCCTCGGGTGGCGTCGGCAACCTGCAGCACCTTGCTGACGGCGTTTCCGAAGGCCGCGCCGACGCGGTGCTTGCCGCCTCCATCTTCCACTTCGGCGAATACACGGTGCGCCAGGCCAAGGAATACATGGCCGCGCGCGGTATCGAAGTACGACTGTAATGGCCGATCTCGACCACGCGCTGCCCTGGCTCGACGCCCTCAAGTGGGACGCCGACGGGATGATCCCGGCGATCGCCCAGGATGCTTCCGGGCGCATCGTGATGTTCGCGTACATGAACCGCGAGTCGCTGCTCGAGACGGTGCGCTGCGGCAACGCGGTATACTGGTCGCGCTCGCGAAAGCGCCTGTGGCGCAAAGGCGAGGAATCCGGTCACTTCCAGAAGATTCGTTCGCTGCGCACCGATTGCGACGGCGACGTGTTGTTGCTGGAAATCGAGCAGGTTGGCGGCATTGCCTGCCATACCGGGCGCGAAAGCTGTTTTTTCAATGAGTTGCAAGGGGAACGCTGGGTTCCCGTCGATCCGGTTCTGAAAGACCCGAAGGACATTTACCAATGAGCACGCACGACATTCTGCACCGCCTGTCCGAGACCCTGGCTTCGCGCCGCCATGCCGATCCGGAAAAATCCTATACCGCCAAGCTGTTCTCGGAAGGACCGGACTCGATCCTGAAGAAGATCGGCGAGGAATGCGCCGAACTGATCATGGCCGGCAAGGACGGCAAGCGCCTGAACATCGTTCGCGAATCGACCGATGTCGTCTATCACATCCTGGTCCTGCTCGCTTTCTATGGCTTGTCGATCGAGGATGTCTCCCAGGAGATGCGTCGTCGCGAAGGGATTTCCGGCATCGACGAAAAGGCCTCGCGGAGCGCCAACAAGTGAGCGATTGCCTGTTTTGCAAGATCGTCGCCGGGCAGATTCCGGCGCACAAGGTCTATGAGGATGAACTGGTCCTCGCCTTCCGCGACATTCATCCGCAGCGGCCGGTTCATATTCTCGTCATCCCGAAGAAGCATATTACGTCGTTGGCCACTGCCGCTGCCGACGATGCCGACATCCTCGGCCGGATGCTGGTCAAGGCCAACGAGATCGCGGTTGCCGAAGGCAGCCCCAACGGTTTTCGTGTCATCATCAACACGGGTGAGGTGGGGCAACAGGAAGTGCCGCACCTGCACATGCATATCGTGGGCGGGCCGGATCCGGTCGGCCCCATGCTCAAGCGAATCTAGGAGACAACAATGGGTAGCTTTTCCATCTGGCACTGGCTGATCGTTCTGGTCATCGTGATGCTCGTTTTCGGGACCAAGAAATTGCGTAATGTCGGCCAGGATCTGGGCGGCGCGGTCAAGGGCTTCAAGGAAGGCATGCGTGAAGCCAACGCCGACAAGCCGGCGGAAGGCGCCCAGCCGACGCAACAGGTCGGCGGCCAGACGATCGACGTCGAAGTCAAGGAAAAGACCCGGAGCTAAGCGGGCTAGCGGCGGCCGGGATAGACCCGGCGTCGTCAGGCTCCTCGTCCTTTATGTTCGATATCGGCTTTTCCGAACTGATGGTGATCGGGATCGTGGCCTTGTTGGTCATCGGCCCCGAACGCCTGCCCAAGGTGGCGCGCACGCTCGGGCATCTGCTCGGCCGCGCCCAGCGTTACGTCAACGATGTCAAATCGGACATCAACCGCGAAATGCAACTCGACGAATTGCGCAAACTGCAGGCGCAGGTCAGCGAATCGGCGCGTTCGCTCGAAAGCTCGGTGCGCCAGGAGCTGGACGCCGTGGAGCGCAGCGTATCGACGCCCGTGCAGGCGGCGCTTGACGACCTGCAGGCGGGGGCGGCCAAGCTGGAGCAGGATGTTGCTGTGCCGGTGGCGACTGGCGACAGGAGCGACAAGGCGGCATGAGCGAAGAACTGCAGGAAGAATCCTTCATCTCGCATCTGGTCGAGTTGCGCGATCGTTTGCTGCGCAGCCTGATCGCGATCGCCGTCGTCATGGGGGGGCTGGCACTCTATCCCGGTCCCGGGGCCATTTATGACTTTCTCGCCGCGCCGCTGACCAGCGCCTTGCCGGAAGGTACCAAGATGGTGGCGATCGGTGTCGTCACGCCGTTCATGGTGCCGCTCAAGGTCACCGCCATGGTGGCTTTCGTCCTGGCCTTGCCCTACATCCTTTTCCAGGTCTGGGCCTTTGTCTCACCCGGCTTGTATGCGCATGAGCGCCGGCTCGGCGTTCCCCTGATCATTTCGAGCACGGTGCTTTTCCTGCTCGGCATGGCGTTCTGCTACTACTTCGTTTTCGGCCAGGTTTTCCATTTCATCGCCGGTTTCGCACCGAAGAGCATCACGCCAGCGCCGGATATTGAAGCTTACCTGTCCTTCGTGATGACCATGTTCCTGGCCTTCGGTCTCGCTTTCGAGGTGCCGGTGGCGCTCGTCGTGCTGGTCAAGTTGCACGTGGTCAACGTCGACAAGCTCAAGGAGTGGCGCTCGTATTTCATCGTCGGCGCTTTCATCGTTGCCGCCGTGGTCACGCCGCCGGACGTCGTGTCGCAACTGGCGCTGGCGATCCCGATGTGTCTGCTCTACGAGTTGGGCCTGCTGGCGGCCCGCCTGGTTTCGAAGCAGGTGCCGGAAAGTGCCGACAGCAATGCGGCGGCGACAAGCGCCGACGAAGCTGAACTCGACGCCGAAATGGCGCAGGCTGAAGCCGATTTCCGCAAACTGACCGACAAGTAAGCGTCAGCGACGCGCCGGCCCGGGGCGGGTCGGGCACTGCTCGACCGCAGTGCCGTCATGAAAGCGCCACAGGCTGCCGGGCGGCATTTCGGTCCACGCTTCGTTGTCGGTCAGCGGCAGCGTGGCGATCACCGCGACGCGGTCGTTCTCCGTCGTCACCTCGCGAAAATCGACGGTGACGTCCTGATCCTTCAGGTGGGCTTCGGCGAACGGCGCCTGGCGCACGATGTAGCTGAGCCGCGTCGAGGCGTGGGCAAACAAGCAATCACCGTTGGAAAGCAGGAAATTGCATTCGCCGTATTCGGCCAGCGCCAGGGTCAGTTCGCGTAGCTTGCCGAAGAGCGCTTGCGGTACCGGCGCAACGCCGCCGAAGCTGCGCCGGAACTCCTGCAGCAGCCAGCAGAAGGCGCGTTCGCTGTCGGTGTCGCCGACCGGCAGGAAGCTGCCGTCGAGCGCTGGCGCAAACTCGAGCAGGTTGCCGTTATGGGCGAAGATCCAGTAGCGCCCCCAGAGTTCGCGCATGAAGGGGTGGGTGTTCTCGAGCCGGACCGTTCCCTGGGTGGCCTTGCGGATATGGGCGATGACGTTCTGCGAACGGATCGGGTAGCGGCTGACCAGCGCCGCCACCGGTGAGCTGGCGGAAGGTTGCGGATCGAGGAAGAGCCGGGCGCCGCGGCTTTCGAAGAAGGCGATGCCCCAGCCGTCGCTGTGCACGTCGGTGGCGCCGCCGCGCGCCTGGAAGCCGGAAAACGAGAAGCAGATGTCGGTCGGCACATTGCAGTTCATGCCGAGCAGTTGGCACATCCCGCTTACTCCGTGTTGCGCAGCGGCGGACGCTTGCCGATGCCGACCTGCAACTCGAGGATGCTCTTGTCGCGACGCAGGCGGAAGGCAGCATGGCTTTCCGGTTTCAAGTCGGCGATCAGATCGAGCATCACTTGCGGGTCGCCGACCGGCTTGCCGTCGATCGACAGCAGGACGTCGCCGGGGCGGATGCCTGCCTTGTCGGCCGGGCTGCCGCGCACGACGCCGGCGACCAGAGCGCCTTCGGTGCCGGGCAGGCCGAAGGATTCGGCCAGTTCCGTGGTGATTTCCTGGGCTTCGACACCGATCCAGCCGCGTGTCACCGAGCCGTTCTCGATGATCTGCTCCATGATGCTGCGCGCGCTGGAGGCCGGGATCGCGAAACCGATGCCGTGATTGCCGCCGGTGCGCGAATAGATCGCGGTGTTGATGCCGACCAGGTTGCCGACGCTATCGATCAGGGCGCCACCGGAGTTGCCGGGGTTGATCGCGGCGTCGGTCTGGATGAAGTTCTCGAAGGTGTTGATGCCCAGGTGCGAGCGACCGAGCGCGGAAACGATGCCCATCGTCACCGTCTGGCCGACGCCGAAGGGGTTGCCGATGGCGAGCACGACATCACCGACGCGCAGGTTGTCGACCTGGCCGAAGGTAATCGCCGGCAGATCCTTGGCGTCGATGCGCAGGACGGCGAGGTCGGATTCCGGGTCGCTGCCGACCGTGCGGGCGCGGTAAGTCTTGCCGTCGTTGAGCGAGACCTGGATGTCGTCGGCGGCTTCGATGACGTGGTAATTGGTCAGGATGTAGCCGTTCTGGCTGACGATGACACCGGAGCCGAGGCCGGAATTGCGCTGCGTCTCGCCATCCGGACGGTCGCCGAAAAAGTGGCGGAAGATCGGGTCGTCGAACAAGGGGTGGCGTTGCTGGCGGACCTGCTGTGTCGTGTAGATATGCACCACCGACGGCAGCGCGGCGCGCGCCGCGTCGCGATAGGAGCCGGCCGGCGCCGGTTGCCCGTCGTCGCTGGGTTGCGCCGTCTGCAGGGCGACCACCCGTTGTCCCCGGTTGGGCAACCACTCAGGCTTCAGCGTCGACAGCGTGAAGAGGACGGCCACCGCAACGGTGACCGTTTGTGCAAAAATCAGCCACAACCTATGCATGAGAAAGTGCGAGACGATGAGACGCGAAGAGTTGGCGCGGTATCTGGATGAATTGCTGCAAGCCGCGAAGTTCCGGGATTATTGCCCAAACGGCTTGCAAGTGGAAGGTCGGGACGAAGTGCGGCGCATCGTTGCTGGTGTTACCGCCAGTCAGAAGCTGCTTGACCTTGCGGTCGCGCGTGGCGCCGATGCGGTGCTCGTCCACCACGGCTACTTCTGGAAGGGCGAAGATGCCCGCGTTACCGGTCTGCGGCGGCGCCGGCTGGCAACCCTGCTCAAGCACGATATCAATCTGCTGGCCTACCATCTGCCGCTCGACGCGCACCCCGAACTGGGCAATAACGCGCAACTGGCCGTCCGCTTCGGCTGGCAGCCGGAAGGCCGTTTCGGCGAACAGGAGATCGGCTGGTACGGCAGCCTGCCTGCGCCGGCGTCGTTGGCCGAGGTGGCGGCCAGTGTGGCGACAACGCTGGGGCGTCAGCCTCTGCTGCTGGGCGATCCAGCACGCAGCATCAGGCGGGTGGCCTGGTGTTCCGGGGGCGCTCAGGGGTATTTCGAAGCGGCGATCGGGCTTGGCGTCGATCTCTATCTCTCTGGTGAGGTGTCCGAACCGACGCCGCATCTGGCCGAGGAGAGCGGCGTCGCTTACCTGTGCGCCGGACACCACGCCACCGAGCGCTACGGCGTGCAGGCGCTGGCCGCGCACCTTGAGCGCGCACTGGGCGTCGAATGCGAATTCATCGATCTTGATAACCCGGCATGAGGCGGCCGATGCGCTGTAGCAGCAGAGCACTCAACGCGCCGCCGATCAGGGTGCCGAAGATCAGCTCCAGCCACTGTCGCCAGTATGCGTTTTCCGTTTTGCTGTCCGGTGTGCTGGCCATCGCCCCGACCGGACCGGCGGCGGGTGGGTCGGTAAGCGCCATAGCCAGTTGCAATTCGTGGCGGGCGTTTTGGGCTTCGCTTTGCAGTTCGATGGCTTGGTCGAGCGCCTGCAGGCTGTCGTTGAGTCTTGCCAGGCTGGTTTCCATGCGTAGCAGTCGGTCTTCGGTCGCTGCGGCCAGGTTGTCTCCGGGTGGGCTGGAGAGCTGATCACTGACCACCAGTCGATCGACCTGGCGCTGGTGGTCCTCGGCCAGGCGCTTCAGGGGGCTGGGGGCGGTCGCGTTGCCGCCAGTCTGACGGCTCTTCTTGCTGGCTGAGGCGTCACGCTGTTTTTTTCTTGTTGTGCCTGGAGCAGGCTCCTGGTGCGTTGGCGTAGCCGAATCCTGGCGTTCCGTGTCGATGGACATCTGGCTGGTTGGCAACTGCGGCATGACGAAGTAGTCGCGCTGGAGTTCGGTGCCGCATTCGGCACGGATCCGCAGCATGGCGATCGGTTCTTTCAGGGCGCTATCGCCGATGATATGAAGGAGCAGGCCTGCGCGGCGTTTTTCGAGCAGCAGGCGGGCGCTTGGAATGACCGGCAGCTCGGCGTCACGAATCGCTTCGAGGCGAAAACAGTTGCTGTCAAGTTTGTCGTCCGGGCCGGCGCTGACCGGAATCTCGGCCCGCAGAGGTTCGCCGAGCTGGGAATGCACTGTCAGTTCGCCTAGGCCGGCGGCGAAGCCGGGCAGGGGAAGCAAAAGCAGGCTAAGGAGCAGGGTCTGGCTGGGCTTCACGGGGAGAAACGGGCTAACATGGCAAGCTGTGATGGCGAAAGTATTGCACATTTGCCGCCAAATGACGGGATCATTTATGCCTTTTTTCTTTCCTCCCCATCCCCTTCCGAGTTTGCCTGTCAGCGGCAGCGAGCGACGTTTTCCGGTCCGGCGGATTTTCTGTGTCGGTCGCAACTATGCCGAGCACGCCCGCGAAATGGGGGCGCTGGCCCAGGCAGAAGGACTCGAGCCGCCCTTTTTCTTCACCAAACCTGGCGATGCCCTGGTCGGTGGCGATGGGGAGTTGGCCGTGGCTTATCCGCCGCTGACCGGGAACCTGCATCACGAGGTCGAATTGGTCGTGGCGCTCGGCGCTGGCGGCGCCAATGTCGACGTTGCGGCGGCGCCTGCTCTGGTCTTCGGCTACGGCGTCGGGCTCGACCTGACGCGCCGCGACCTGCAGGCCAAGGCCAAGGAAAAGGGACACCCCTGGGACATGGGCAAAGGCTTCGACCAGTCGGCAGTGTGCGGCCCGCTGGCTACGGTCGGACAGGTGGGGCATCCGGCCAGTGGGGCGATCTGGCTCAAGGTCAACGGCGCGTTCAGGCAGCGGGGCGATCTGGCCCACATGGGCTGGAAAGTGGCCGACATCATTGCCAACCTCTCGACGCTCGTGCGCCTGGAGGCCGGAGATCTGATCTACAGTGGTACGCCCGCCGGGGTCGGCCCGCTGCAACGGGGCGATAGCCTTGAGGGAGGTGTGGACGGGCTGCCTGGGTTGCGCGCGCGCATCGTTTGAAATCGTCACGGATGTCGTCGATGCTGAGCGCGATGCGCGCCCTGGCGGCGCATGCCTTGCCGATCCTGATTGCCCAACTGGCGTCGATCGGCATGATGGTGGTCGATACGGCGATCCTCGGTCACGTTTCTTCCGCCGATCTGGCGGCGGTGGCGATCGGCGGGGGTATTCACGTGTCACTGGTGTTCGGCCTGGTCGGGATCGTGCAGGCGGTGGCGCCAGTGGTCGCTCACTTGCATGGCGCGCGCCGCCAAGACGAGGTGGCTGGAGTCCTGCAGCAGGGCTTCTGGCTGGCGCTGTTCCTCGCCGTGCCAGGCATCCTCTTTTTGCGTGCTCCGGATTTCGCGCTGGCGCCGTTTGCGATGGACGCCGAAGTGGGGGCCAAGGTTCGCGATTATCTCGCCTGGCTCGCCTGGAGCCTGCCCGCGGCATTGCTCTACCGGACCTTCTATGCTTTCTGCAATGCGCTCGGGCGTCCCCGGGTGTTGATGGGAATCGGCCTTGTCGCGCTTGCCTTGCACGGGCTGCTGGCCTGGGGGCTGGCTTTGGCCGGATGGACGGGAGAGGCGCTCGGGGTTGCCGGCTGCGCCATGTCGAACGTTGCAGTCGGCTGGTTGGCTTGCCTGGGGGGCGCGGCCTGGCTGCATTTCGGCGAACTGGGACGGCGTTACCGGCCGTTTTCCGGGTGGCAGGCGCCGCGTTGGGCAAGCTGGCGAGAATTGCTGCGCATCGGTTTGCCGATGGGCTTCTCCAATCTGGTTGAGATCACGGCGTTCACGCTGGTCAGCTTGTTCGTCGCTGGCTTGGGGGCGACGGTAGTGGCCGGGCATCGCATCGTAGCCAATTTGTCGGCCCTGACTTACATGCTGCCACTGTCGTTGGCCATTGCGTGCATGGCGGCGGTCGGGCAGGCGCTCGGGGCGCGCGATTTTCCGGGAGTTCGGGCGCTGGTGCGGGCGGGGATGGCGATGGCGGCGATCGGCTCGCTGGCGGTCGGACTTCTCTTGTGGCTCGCCGCCTTTCCGTTGGTCGCCGCCTACACCGACGATGCGGCTGTGCGGGCGGTTGCTTTGGGCCTGATTGGTTATATCGCGCTCTACCAGTTTTTCGACGCTTTGCAGACGATCGCCGGGCATGTGCTGCGTGCTTACCGGGTGACTTTCGTGCCGATGCTCATCCAGACCTTCTGCTTCTGGGGCGTCGCTCTCGGCGGCGGTGCCTGGCTCTGTTACCGGGCGCCGACGCCGCTTGGTGTTGCCGGTTTCTGGCTGGCGGCTGTGGCCAGTCTGATGATCGCGGCGGCCTCGCTTCTGCCGCTGCTTGTGCGGGTCATGCGCTGGGCGGAAGAGGTTTCGTAATTATGAATTTTGGCCCGCAATAATTTGTTGCGGCTGTGGTAAGATTTTCGGTTCAAAGAAGTAGAAACGAGCGACGCAGGGGGTGTCGACGTCGTTCAAACCTCACAACTCAACTCAACGCAAGGAAAGCGCATGAAAATTCACGAATATCAGGGCAAGCAAATCCTGAAGAAATTCGGCGTTACGGTTCCGCGCGGGATTCACTGCACGACCGTCGAGGACGCGGTCAAGGCAGCCGAAACCCTGGGCGGCAAGGTCTGGGTGGTCAAGGCGCAGATTCACGCCGGTGGCCGTGGCAAGGGCGGCGGCGTCAAGGTCGCAACCTCCCTCGAAAAAGTGCGCGAATACGCCAGCCAGATTCTCGGCATGCAACTGGTCACGCACCAGACCGGTCCGGAAGGCCAGAAGGTTCGTAACCTGCTGATCGAAGAAGGCGCCGACATCCAGCACGAATACTACGTTGCCGCACTGACCGACCGCGCCACGCAATCGGTCGCCATGATGGCCTCCTACGAAGGCGGCATGGACATCGAGGAAGTCGCCCACAAGACCCCGGAAAAGATCGTCAAGGTCTTCATCAACCCGCTGGTCGGCCTGACCGACGAGCAAGCCCTGGAACTCGCCAAGGGCATGGGCATGAACGAAGCTTCGATTCCGCAGTGCGTTGAGACCCTGAAGAATCTCTACACCTGCTACATGGAAACCGACGCTTCGCTGGCCGAAATCAACCCGCTGATCCACGAAGCCGACGGTACCGTCAAGGCGCTCGACGCCAAGTTCAACTTCGACTCCAACGCGCTGTATCGTCAGCCGGAAATCGTCGCCATGCGCGACCTGGACGAAGAAGACGCTGACGAAATCGAAGCCTCCAAGTTCGATCTGGCCTACATCTCCCTCGACGGCAACATCGGCTGCCTGGTGAACGGTGCCGGTCTGGCCATGGCCACCATGGACACCATCAAGCTGTTCGGCGCCGAGCCGGCCAACTTCCTCGATGTCGGCGGCGGCGCCACGACCGAGAAGGTTACCGAAGCCTTCAAGATCATGCTCAAGAACACCAAGGTCAAGGGCATCCTGGTCAACATCTTCGGCGGCATCATGAAGTGCGACACCATCGCCACCGGCGTCGTTGCCGCGGCGAAGGAAGTCAACCTGTCCGTGCCGCTGGTCGTCCGCATGAAGGGCACCAACGAAGACCTGGGCAAGAAGATCCTCAAGGATTCCGGCCTGCCCATCATCTCTGCCGATTCCATGGCTGAGGCCGCCACCCAGATCGTCGCTGCGGTCAAGTAAGGAGCCACCGAATGTCTATCCTGATCAACAAGAACACCAAGATCATCACCCAGGGCATCACCGGCAAGACCGGTCAATTCCACACGGAAAAGTGCCAGGAGTATGCAAACGGCAAGGAATGCTTCGTTGCCGGCGTGAACCCGAAGAAGGCCGGCGAGTCGATCTTCAACATCCCCATTTACGCTTCGGTCAAGGAAGCCGCTGCTGAAACCGGCGCCACCGTGTCCGTCATCTATGTGCCGCCCGCCGGTGCCGCTGCCGCGATCTGGGAAGCTGTCGAAGCCGACCTCGATCTGGCCATCTGCATCACCGAAGGCATCCCCGTCCGCGACATGCTGATGGTGCGCAACAAGATGAAGGAAAAGGAAGCCAAGGGCGGCAAGAAGACCCTGCTGCTCGGCCCGAACTGCCCCGGCCTGATCACCCCGGACGAAGTGAAGATCGGCATCATGCCGGGTCACATCCACCGCAAGGGCCGCATCGGCGTGGTTTCCCGTTCCGGCACGCTGACCTACGAAGCCGTCGGTCAGCTGACCGAACTGGGCCTCGGCCAGTCGTCCGCCGTCGGTATCGGTGGTGACCCGATCAACGGTCTGAAGCACATCGACGTCATGAAGATGTTCAACGACGATCCGGATACCGACGCGGTCATCATGATCGGCGAAATCGGTGGCCCGGACGAAGCTGAAGCCGCTCAATGGTGCAAGGCCAACATGAAGAAGCCGATCGTTGGCTTCATCGCTGGCGTCACCGCGCCGGCCGGCAAGCGCATGGGCCATGCTGGCGCCCTCATCTCCGGTGGTGCTGACACCGCTGATGCCAAGCTCGCCATCATGGAAGAGTGCGGCTTCAAGGTCACCAAGAACCCGTCGGAAATGGCCAAGCTGCTGAAGGCGATGCTGTAAAATACGGCGCAAGCTCAACCGGAAAGGCGGGCCACGTGCCCGCCTTTTTTTTGGCCAATCGCTGGAGAAAACAAGCGTGGCAGTATTCCTTTCCGAAAATGATGTCAGGCAGGTGTTGACCGTGGATATGGCGCTCGCCGCGGTCGAGTCGGCGCATCGCGACCTGGCACTGGGGCAAGCCATCGATACCCCACGCCAGCGCAGCCGGCTACCGCAGACCGTGTTGCATATTCTGCAAGGGGCGCTGCCGGCACAAGGCGTAATCGGCTACAAGGCCTATACCAGCAACCGTTCCGGCAATCGTTTCCTGGTTCATCTGTTCGATGCGGCGAGCGGAGTTCTGCAGGCAATCATCGAGGCCGACTATCTCGGCATGATGCGCACCGGCGCAGCCAGCGGCGTTGCCGCACGCTGGCTGGCGCGGCCGGACGCGGCGGTGGCAGGTGTCTTTGGCAGTGGCTGGCAGGCCGAGGGGCATGTCAGAGCGATCTGCGCTGCATTGCCGATCGAGTTGGTCAAAGTGTATGGGCGCCAGCCGGAAAAGCTGCAGGACTTCTGCGCCCGCATGAGCGAGGCCACCGGGCGTCGCGTAGTCGCCGCTGCCGATGCCGAAGATGTCGTCCGCGATAGCGACCTGCTTGGCACGGTTACCAGTGCGAATCGGCCGCTGTTCGAGGCCGAGTGGTTACGACCGGGGGCGCACATCAATGCCGCTGGTTCGAATGCCTTGATTCGCCAGGAGTTGTCGGAGGCGGCTGTCCGGCGCTGCGAACTGATCGTCGTCGATGCCGTGCCGACGGCGCAGGCGGAGGCCGGCGACCTGCTGCCGTTGCTGGAGAAGGGACGGTTGCATCCCCGGCAATTGACCGAGTTGGGCGACATCATCATCGGTCGCCATTGCGGGCGAAGCGATGCGGAGCAGTTGACCCTGTTCGAATCGCAGGGGATGGCCATTCAGGATCTCGCGCTTGCCCGCCGCGTGCTGGAGGCCGCGGCGGCAGCGGGCCTTGGCCAGGAATTGCCGGTGTAGTGAGTTTGACCGCTGACGAGGCAATCCTGATAATACGCCGGCATGAGGCGAAGGGAAGGAACGACAAGGAAATGCAGACGCCCGAGGAACGGACGATGCAGCACGAGGTGCTGGATGTGGCAATGCGCAGCGATCCCGGCATCGTGCGTTCGCATAACGAAGACGCAGTGTTCGTCGACGCGGAGCTCGGGCTCGCCATTCTTGCCGACGGCATGGGCGGTTACAAGGCTGGCGAAGTGGCAAGCGGCATGGCGACGACTCTGCTGGCCAACAGTTTTTCCCGCCTGCTGGTCGGCCCGGCCGCCGATCCCGAATTGCTCCGTCGTCCCGAGCAACTGATCCACGATGAAATCTGCGGTACCAATGCCGCGATATTCAATGCCTCGCAAAGCGAGCCGCAGTACTCCGGCATGGGAACCACCCTGGTTTTTGCCTGGCTTCTGGGGCAACGCCTTTACCTTGCACACGTCGGCGACTCCCGCGCCTACCGCTGGCGCAATCAGGATCTGCAGCGCCTGACCAAGGATCACTCGCTACTCCAGGAGCAAATCGACAGCGGTACGATCAGCCTCGAGGAAGCGCGTTATTCCGCCAACCGCAATCTCGTGACGCGAGCGCTGGGCATCGAGCCAGAAGTTGAAGTCGATATTGCCGCGCACGAATTTATCGAAGGCGATCTGCTCCTGCTCTGCTCGGATGGCCTGAATGACATGCTCAGCGACGACGAGATTTCCGAAATCCTGGATCAGCATGCCGATTGTCTGGTAAGCGCGGCCGAGTGTCTGATCGAACGCGCCAACGATGCCGGCGGGCGCGATAATGTTTCGGTCATACTGGTCCGCATGCCGGGTGTTGGCGGGGCAACGGGTAGCTGGTGGCACAGGCTGCTGGCAAAACTCAAATAAACGAGGGGAAGAAGATGGCGAAACTGATCCTTTCCATGGATGGTCTGGTGCTCAAGGAAATCCAGTTGGACAAGGAGCGTCTGACGATCGGCCGCAAGCCACACAACGACATCCAGATCGACAATCTGGCTATTTCCGGCGAGCACGCCGTCGTTGTCACCATCCTCGACGATTCTTTTCTCGAAGATCTCAACAGCACCAATGGCACCTTGGTTAACGGGCAGGCGGTAAAGAAACACTTCCTGCGCAACCATGACGTCATTGAACTCGGCAAGTACCGTCTCAAGTACCTTACCGATGCCCAGGCGCAGCCGACGGAGAGTGCCGCTCCCGGCCGTGTCCCCCCCCCAAAGACGCCCGCCGAGCTGGCGCTGGCGCCAAGTGGCGAGCCTACGCGATCCAATATCGGCACCACTTCCCGCCCAACGGCGCTGCCGCCGGCTGCCATTCAGCTACTCAACGGCCCCAATGCCGGCAAGGAACTGATGCTGCAGAAAACCCTCACCACTCTTGGCAAGCCGGGCACCCAGGTCGCCGTCATCGCCCGCCGGCCGCATGGCTACTTCATCACTCACGTCGAAGGTACCGTCTTCCCCATCCTCAACGGCGAGACCCTCGACACCCAGGCGCATCCGCTGGGCGACCACGATGTGATCGAAATTGCCGGGACCAAGATGGAGTTCTTCTTCAAGGCTTGAGTGGTTTTAATTCTGCGATTCGGGATGAAGTGTGCGACGCTATCGGGAACTTCCCCGCGAAGAGATTTTTCTTTAAGCCGCGAGAGATGTAGTGCAATGTCGAAGCAAGCTTGGTCCGCGCATCTGGTTCGCTGTCAGGCGTGTAGAGTCAGAAAAAATGGCGTTCATTCGGCGAATCTAGCGGAGTGTCGAAAGTGTCAGTATCCCCTTTTTGCGTGAGGTGTTTTTTTGCGGGGAGAAGGGGAGGCTTGTTGTCTGATACATTGAGCGAAGATGGCGAATGAAAGGCTTGTTTTGTTGGCTAAATTATGAATTTCAGGCTGTAAAAATATTAAATGAATGATTCTGACGCTGAGTGCTGTCTTACTATCTTGATGCCCTGCCTTAACGAAGCAGAAACTCTTGGCGCATGTATCGAAAAGGCTCAGGAAAGCATCGCTAGACTGGGGGTTTGCGCGGAAATATTGGTGGCTGATAATGGCTCAACGGATGGCTCACTGGATATAGGACACTCGCTCGGGGCCCGCGTAATCCATGTAAAAGAACGAGGTTACGGCGCTGCGCTGCGAGCCGGGATTTCTGCTGCGTCAGGTAAGTACATAATTATGGGTGATGCAGATGATAGCTACGCGTTTGATGCGATAGAGGATTTTTACAGCAACCTCAGAAATGGCGCGCAACTGGTTATGGGAAATCGCTTTCGCGGTGGTATCTTTCCTGGGGCTATGCCAGCGCTACATCGTTATCTAGGTAATCCTGTATTAAGCTTCATCGGCCGACTTTTCTTTCGTATTCCGGTTGGTGATTTTCATTGTGGTTTAAGGGGTTTTAACCGTGATTCGATTTTAAGTTTGCGCTTGCAGACCAGCGGCATGGAATTCGCTAGCGAAATGGTCATCAAGTCTGCGATGGCTGGCTTGGATATTCGCGAGGTACCAACAACGTTGAAACCTGACGGCCGCAGTCGGCCTCCGCACCTACGCAGTTGGCGTGACGGCTGGAGGCACCTGCGCTTCATGATGTTGCATTCTCCAAGATGGTTGTTTGTTTATCCAGGTGTTTTCCTGTTTTTATTGGGGTTTTTCGGAAGTTTCTGGGTCCTTCCTGAATTGCGTGTCGTGACAGGCATCGGTTTTGATATTCATTCGCTTCTCTACTTCACGGCGAGTGCATTAATTGGCATGCAATTGGTGTTTTTTGGGCTCCTGGCGCGGTGTACGGGTGTTCGCCTTGGTTTTTTGCCTGATTCACCAACAACACGTTGGATGCTTGAGAGGTTTCGTTTGGAATTCGGGCTCGCGTGTGCGTTCACCTTGTTGGTCGCGAGCGGGCTTCTCGCTTGGCAAACGTTTTCTGGGTGGGAAGCAGCTGGGTTTTCCGCGCTTGATCCGCGCGAAACCATGCGTCGTGCTATTCCTGCGGCAGCATTGGCCATTTCCGGAATGGAGATAATGTCGACCAGTTTCTGGATTACTTTTTTACAATTCGCCCCAAAAGCAGAGCATGAACGATAATAAAACTTTTCATTATGTATCCTGTGCGATATATACCGTGCTCTGTATGCTATGGGTCGCCAAGATCGGAATAAAATTCACTTGGGATTACAATCACTATCATTTATATGTGGCTCATGCATGGTGGCAGAATCGCCTTCCAGAAGAACTCTTTGCCGCTGGTGCTCAGGGCTATCTTAATCCGTTTCCTCATCTCCCATTTTATTTTGCTTATCTTTCAGGTGCCAGTACTTTTTTTGTTTCGCTACTGATGGCTTTGCTTCACAGTATAAATTTATGGTTGTTACATTTTGTGGCATGCCAACTTATCGCCCCGAGTAGCAGGATTGCGCGATTAGCCATTTTTTGTGCCGTTGTTTTAGGGTTTCTGAGTCCGGGATTCTTGTTTGAGGTTGGGGGGAGCTATGCAGATATTATTACCTCCATACCCGCACTGGGCTCCTTGGCAACCCTGATGTTTTTTTTGAAAAAGGAAGAGCGAGACTCTGACCGAAAACTCGTCTATCTGGCAGGTTTCCTAAGTGGTATTTCGTTGGGGTTGAAGCCGTCTTCCTTGATATTTTGCGTTGCTGTTTTTTTTGCAACACTTTTTGTGCTTCGGAAAAGTAAACTTACTTTTGCTTGGCAAGCAGTATTTTCTTCGATTTTTGGCGCGGTGCTCGTGGGGGGGGGGCATGCGTCGATGCTCTGGGATGCATTTTCTAATCCAGTCTTCCCTTTGTTCAATGGGTATTTTTCTTCGGACTGGTTTTTTCCGGTCAACATTGTTTCTGAGAGATTTCGCCCAGATAGTTGGCGTGATGTTCTTATGCTCCCGCTTAGCATGGCAGACAGCGCACAGCGTACGGGGTTTGAAGCGATGACGGTGGATATCCGACCGATATGGTTGCTCGGCTTGGTGATGGCGGCGCTCGCTTGGAAATTCTGGCGATATATTTCTGGGCGATCGGGATACGCCGCACCTCGTCCAGTTCAACGAATGTTTTGGGTTGTATTTCTGTTATTTACTCCGCTCTGGGCGTACAGCAGTAATAACATTCGCTACGCGGTGCCCTTCCTGCTTTTGCTTGGCCCAGCTATTTCCCTATTGGTGCTGAAGTTGAAGACTCGACGCCCCTTCTTTCCTATTTTTGTATTGTTGCTTCCCATTGTGGCTCAAGGAGCTTTGGCTAGCAATTTAAATACCCCGAATATAGCTGAATCGGATGGTTGGGGCTGGGATAATGCTTGGGTTAGTTTGTCTGTGCCGCCGCCTTTGAATCAGAAGGCAGCTTATTATTTATCGTTGCAACGCCTTTCTTACGCGAGTTTTGCAGTGTTTTTTCCTCACGAATCCAGATTTTTCAATCTGGAAGGATTTCCTCCCGGTGGGAAAGTGTTTCGTGCAGTTCAGAGTCTTGCTAAATCTAATAATATAGGTTTTCGTACCCTGCGGGTTTTTACGAATGGTGGTCTTGCTTATGCAATTGAAGAGCAAAATTCCCGCTTGTCAGATTACGGTTACCGCGTTAACGAGAACGACTGTCAATTGATAAAATCACCGGTTTATGACTTGGTGTTGGTTAGTTGCGCTGTAGAGGCAGCGCAGTCGATTGAAATTGCAGAGCGCTCTAGACGGGAGATGATTGATCAGCGTATCAACTACTGGGAAAGCAAATGCCCAAGGGTGTTTTCTCCACCTGGTCAGTGGAGTACTCAGACGACGAGGAGTCGTTACCGGTATTATCCGTCAAGCGATTTTGTTATTTCCGAAAAGAAAGGTGAGCTTATTGCTTTGACAGGTTTTAAGAGTACTGCCGTTGTTCACCTGGAGAGCTCCAAAGGAGAGCGGTTGTTAACGACCTGTCCTGAAGTTAATCCGAAATGAATCCCTACCGCATTCGAACTTGGTCGTATATTGCTGAGCTGCTGCGCGAGGTTCATTCTCCGAGTGATATCCTCGATTTCGGTGCTGGCGATGGGTGGTTTGCTGGGCAAGTTATGGACCTTCTCCCGGAGGCCGGCGTTGTTGCTGTTGATGTTGTAGCTAGAAAAAATGCTCTGGTAACGCCGATTATTTACAAGCCGAAAGACCCGCTGCCGTTCGCGGATAATTCCTTTGATCTATCGTATGCTATCGATGTTTTGCATCACTGCCATTCGCCAGAGTTTTATTTGCAAGAGTTGATGCGTGTTTCTCGTCGTTACATACTCATCAAAGACCACGTGTGCAGGAATCGATTGGATTTTTTGATGTTGTTTATGCTTGATGAATTGGGTAATCGGCGCTTTGGTATTCCGTCACCTGGAAATTATCAGTGGGGCTGGCAGTGGGGGAGGTCTTTCGAGAAAAACGGCTGGCGCCAGATTAGATTGATTTGGCCGTGCGAGTCTCATTCCGGATTACTTGGGGGGGTGACAAATCACCTTCAATATGTTGCTCTTTATGAATACAATAAGTAGGATCACCGGGAGGATTTGAAGCTTATTTTTCTGTGTGCAAAATAGTTTATTGCCAACATTGATATCGCTATAGCTGCGCTGGATATTAGGTAGTTTATGCCAAGAATATCTACGCAAATATACATTAGTCCAAGGCTGAAAATAATGCTCGAGAAAGAGACGACTGTGTATCTGCCGTATTCAAGCCACCAGAATTTTTCCCGCGAGGCAAATGTCCAACTTCTGTTAAGCCTCCAGCCAAGTGAGTTTGCAATGATGATTGATAAGCACATCGAAACAAGATAGTGACATCCGAAAATCTCTGTTCCCAAGTATAGGGTTAGTAAATTGCTTGAGAAGCAGAGGCCTCCGACAAGAACGAATCGCGTAAACCGTTTGTTTGTCATCTCAGTTTATCCGGGGATATGGTGCAATATCACACTCATAGGGCTGATCCTCCATTTTGGCGTCATGATGCATATAGCTTACGAAAGCTGAGCGGTGCAATTGCCAAGTGTATCCGGCAAGCCAAGCAACTAGGAAATCTTCAGGCGGGGAGTATTGTTGTTGACTTGGGCTGCGGGGACGCGCCATACAAGCAGATGTTGACCGAGAATGGCGCCAAATATATCGGCTGTGACATATCCCCTGGTCCTCATACCGACGTCTTGTTGGAGAATGGTGGTGTCGTACCTCTCGACGCGAACTCGGTGCCATGTGTTACCTCGTTTCAGGTGTTGGAACATGTCTGGGATATTGATGTCTATTTGGGCGAGTGTCGCCGCTTGCTTTCTGATGATGGTCTCCTGATTCTCTCAACTCACGGGAGTTGGCTATATCATCCGCATCCCACGGATTTTCGTCGCTGGACTTTGGATGGCCTGCAGCGGGAGTTGTCGAGTCGTGGATTTTCCATCGTCAGCACTTGGTCGATCGTTGGTCCGTTGGCTTGGACGACACAATTTCGAACCCTGGGGTATCACAATCTGTTGGGCTATCTAGGGTGGCCGGGAAAATTGTTTTCGGCTTTACTTTGCTTATTTATGTATCTAAGAATGAGTTTTGAGGACCGCATTACCCCGGAAAGTATAAGGCGAAATAATGCATCGACTTATTTGGTGCTGGCGCGCGTAGCAGGCTAGGAAGCGGAAATTCTTCCCTTGATATGAATTGTCTTTCCCAAAAGCCCAGATTGTTGCTTTTGACGCATTATTTCCCCGCGCACCGAGGCGGGGTAGAAATTGTTGCGGGGCAGCTTGCCGCGCGCCTTGTCGATGACTTTTCGATAAGCTGGCTGGCCGCCGATTGCGATTCTGCGCCAAAGATCGTTGGGCTCCACTGCCAGCCGCAGCGTGCGTGGAATGAATTGGAAAGGTATGGGCTGCCGTGGCCACTCTGGTCTTGGCAAGGTTGGAAGAATCTTATCGCTGCGATCCGGGCCAACGATGTTCTTCATGTCCATGACTTCATTTATCCCTCCCATCTCGTGGCGATTTTCCTTGCTTCAAGGGAAGGGAAGCCGGTGCTTCTGACGCAGCACATTGGAGAAATTGCCTACCGGAATCTGGGGCTGCGCTGGCTTTTGAAGGCAGTGAACCGGACGTTCGGGCGTTGGGCGCTGGCGTCTGCGACCCAGGTGATATTTATCAGTCCGCGCGTTAAGCAAGAATTTGAAAAGGTCGTGGGTTTCTCGCGCCCACCTTTATATTGGCCAAACGGCGTCGATAACCGAACATTTTTCCCGGTTAACGATGAGGCCCGTTTTCGGAAGCGAAAGCGATATGGTTTGGATCAGGAGAAACCGCTGATTCTGTTTGTTGGAAGATTTGTCGAGCGAAAGGGGCTTCGCTTGCTGAAGAGTATGGTAAGAGCCAGGCCGGGGTGGCAGTGGTGTTTCGCTGGCTGGGGGCCTCTTGATCCTGAGGCGTGGGGAATTCCTCAAGTGAGGGTCTGGCATGATCTTCAGGGCGAGGGGCTTGCTGAACTCTATCAAATGGCAGACCTTTTGATCTTGCCGAGCTACGGAGAGGGTTTCCCGCTTGTGGTTCAAGAGGCGCTGGCTAGTGGAACTCCTGTGCTCATCTCCGAAGAGACTGCCGCGGGAGGCCCAGAGATTCCTGGAGGGATCACATCAATACCCCTTGATCCTGGTAAGCCAGATGTTGCTGCCTGGTTGGCTGCTATTGATCGTTTGCTTGCGAGCGGTGGGGCAAATCTCTGGCGGCGGACAGCGGCAGAGGTTAGATATTCGTGGGGTTGGGACTCGCTTGCTACCCAATACGGAAATATGCTGAAAAGCCTCATAAAGTAGTGCCGGGAGCCATCGCTGAACGAGAACTACAGATGACAATGGCCCGTTGTCATTTCGCACGTCACAGTTGCTGTACCCGGCAAGCGAGGAACGCCGTTCAGGGTGGTCGAAAAATCGACTGCCTGGGTTAGCGAAGAGCATGCCTTCAGCGGCGGTGCGGGGATGGATAGCGATGCATCCTGTTGATGGAGAATTACCAGCGCATTCCCCGCATAAGCCTTGGCTTCCTGTAAGCATGCGCGATCAGCGGAGCGGCCGGCATAGTCCCGGTAGGCGGGCAGGGCAATGGCGGCAAGAATGGCGAGGATGGCAACGACGGTCATCAGCTCCACCAAAGTAAAACCGCGCAGGGATTTTGTCATGCTATCTCCCGTGTTGCACATTTCAGGTGCTAAAAAAACGCCGTCGAGAGCGGCGGCGTTTTCGGTCATGCGGTCAATAGGCCAAGACAACGCTGGCCTACAGGCAGTCTGTTAGTTGAGCTGACAGGTTGCACCGCTGGCGAAGTTACAGGTGGCCGTCCTCGTCCCCGGGGTCTTCGGCGTGCCGGTGACCGTTCCGCTCATGCTGCCAGCGGCGACAAGAGTGGAGCAGGCCTTGGCATTGGTCGTGGGGGTTGTGGAGTCACGGAGTGGGTCAGCCCAGTAGGCGTATTCAACGTTGGCAAACGCCTTGGTTTCTGCCAGGCAAGCAGTTTCAGAGGATTTCTTGGTGTAGTTCTGGTATTGCGGCAAGGCGATAGCGGCCAGAATGCCGATGATCGCGACGACGATCATCAGTTCGATCAGGGTAAAACCTTGTTGCGTCTTTTTCATGAGAATCTCCTAATGAAAGTAAGGGGGCTGCTTTGCTGTTGGTGTTAAAGCGCATTTCATGCCAGGGGCGGGCTGTTGGCTGTGTTTTTTTATCTCTTTGATTTTTCGTGGGGTTTGGATTTTTTATGGTGTTTGAGATCGCTGGGGGTGACAATATTCGGCAGTTTTCACTAACGAATTTTGGATGTTTTGTTTGAGATTGGGATTGGGATTGGGAGTGAAGTACGAGTCTCGCTATTTAGCCTGCTGGATTTAAGCCATGCGGCAAGTATTTGGGGGACATCCTGTACAAGGAATTCCTGTCGTCCTGCTATCCAGGCCTGTGCAACCGTTGCGTCCTTGTCGCAAAGCGCTTCGTCGATCAAGAGCCTGGCGGTGACTTGGTCATTGATCAGCCCCAGTGCTTCCTGGAGTCGGCTCAGTGTTTCAAGGTAGCGCTTCATCTGCCGGCTCGGCAACAGCGGAGTCATGAACTCCAGCGCGTAGCGCAGTTTCTTGAAGCGCAGGCGCATGATGTGGCGTTGTTCGTCGTCGAGTTCGTCGTAACGTTCGGCCAGTTTGCGGGCGCTGCGGGTGTGGGCGGCAATGCGTTCGCTGGCGAAGCGCTTGAGAGGGGTGTCTACCGTGTCGCTGAGGGCATGCACGGCTGCGGTGAATTCGACCATCAGGCGCGGGTACTCCTTGAGCCGGAGTAGGCTGGTGATGGCGCGCCGTGCTGCCTTGACGCGGCGTTTCGCTTCGTTCTGCAGGCGATGGACATCGTGATTGTGCGGAAAGGCCCGGATAATCGGAGGGAGGGTTTCTTCGAGGAAAACGTCCCAGTTGCGGGCTTCGCCCAGCGCCCCGGCCAGCGTCTGCCAGCTCTGGCCATAGGCGGCGACGAAGTTCTCCGGTAGGACCGGGGCGAAGAGTTTGATTGCCGAACGTAGGCGGCGTAGAGCGACGCGGGCTTGGTGGATGAATTCCGGTTCGCCGCCGGCGAGCAGGCCGGCTTCGTTGCGCTGGAAATGTTCCAGGCAGCCGAGGGCGATGGTGCGGAAGGCTTCGACCGGGCTCTGCTCGGCATGGATGGGTAACGGTTTGGCGCGGAAGGGCTGTTCGAGTTCGTTGCGGAACAGCCGGTATCCCCGTTCTGCCTTGCTCGCGACATCGGGGTGAAGCGTGACATGCTGCTGTAGTCGCCGGGTCAGTTCGAAGATGTCTTCAACGCGCCCGGAGATCAGTTCGAGTTCGACTTCGCAGATTCCAGTGCTGCTTTCTTTTGCGGAAATTTTTCCACGGTCCAGCGCCATTTCGATCAGCGAGTCGCCGCAGGCGATTTGCCAAGCTTGGCGCCGGAAGTCGGTGGTGAAGATCGGCTCCAGATGGTCGTGGGCGGCGTCGAGCAGGTTGCGCAATTCCGCGTTGTCGATGTGGGAGAAGTCGAATTGGCCCGGCGTTGCCGGAACTTCCCATTCGCTACGGATGGCCAGACCGCCGCTGGCTGGCTCGGCTGATTTCACTGTCTGCAACCATTCCCAGCCTTTCTTGCGCAGGCGAAGGGCAATGCGGCGCTGGCGCAGCGTCAGGTCCGGTGTGTCGTAGTAGGTGTTGAGCAGGTGCTGCTTCTGGCTGGCGATGCCCTTCAGGAGAGGATGCGCGAGAAGTTTGCGGACATGTCTGGCTTCCAGTCGCAGCTTGAGTTCGATTTCAGTCGCCATGTATTTTTTCTCTTGGGATGGCCGGGCCGGTGGCGCCGTCGAAGCCGAGCGCCGGCAGGGCGGCGAGTTCTTCCGCGGTCGACACGCCTTCGGCGATGACGGTGAGGCCGATATTGTGCGCGATATTGCAGACGCCCTTGAGGAAGGATTGGTTGCCGCTATGGGTGTCGATGCCGCGGATGAAGCTGCCGTCGATCTTGAGGTAGTCCAGGCCGATGTCGTGCAGGCGGCCGACCTGGCTGAATTGCCGGCCGAAATGCTCGATGCCGAGCCGGCAGCAGAGCGGATGGAGTTCGCGGGTGAAGGCGACGAAGGCGTCGAAGTGCTGGAAGGCGCCATTTTCGGCGACTTCCAGCCAGAGTCGCGGCGCCAGTTCGCGGCGGCTGGCGATGAGTTTTTCCAGTCGTTGCCGGAAGCTGGCGTCGAGTACCGATTCGCCAGACAGGTTGACCGCGACTGCGGCGGTGCCTGCCGCCAGGCGGTCGAGGGCGAGGCTGACGGCGACAAGGTCAAGCTCGCAGGTCATCGCCAGGCGGGAGGCGACCGGCATGAAACTGCCGGCGGCCAGCCACTCGCCGTTCTCAGTGGTCTGCAGGCGCAGCGGACATTCGAGGTGCAGCAGGTCGCCGGTGCTCTGGTTGACCGGGAAATCGACCAGACGCAGGCGGTGGGATTCGATCGCGCTTTCCAGCAGCTTGCGCCAGTCGGCGCTGTTGTGGGCGCATTGCACGGCTTCGCCCTCGGCGCAGCGGCAGGCGATGCCGCCTTCGCCCTCGGCGGCGGCGATCGCCGCGTCGATGCGTGAGAGCAGGCCGGGCAGGTTCTCGCCATGGTGGTAGACGCCATGGCCAAGATGGCCGACCTGTTGGCCGTCGATCTGGCCGCAGGCCACCAGGTTGCGCAGCAGTTCGAGCAAGCGGTTGCTGGCCTCGCTCGGGTCGCTTTCGCCGGGCAGGAGAAGGGCGAAGTCGGAACCGTTGAGACGTGCCGCGGCTGCCCGCGGATGAGCTTCACTCAGTTTGCCCAAGGTGGTGCCGAGCTGGCGCAGCACGTCGTCGGCAGTCTGCCGGCCGGCGCGCCGGTTGAGACCGGCCAGGTCCGCCAGACGCAGCATGATCAGGCTGCCTTGGGGCGGCGCGTCGTCGTCGCTCAACGCTGCGGCGAGTTGGTTCATGAAGTAGCCCCGGTTGGCCAGGCCGGTGAGCTGATCCTGCGTCGCTTCGCGGCGGACTTGTTCGAGGCGGGCGGCTTCTTCCTCGAACATCGCCTTGACTCGCATCACCATCGAGTTCATTGCCCGGGCCAGGCTCTTCAGTTCCGGCGTTGCAGGCTCGGCGATGCGGATGAAGCGGCGTTCGCCGATCGCCTGCGCCTGCCCGACCACGGCGTCGAGCGGGCGCTTGATCCGGCGCAGGACCAAGGTGCCGAGGAGGCCGGCGGCGACGCCGCCGAAACCGAACCAGAGCAACAGGCGGAAGGCGCCCTGCCACAACTCGCGGTAGGCGAAACGGCTGTGGCTGACCAGTTCGATGGTGCCGAACTGGGTCCAGCCGGAAGATACTTGGGCCAGGCCTGGCGGCGAGTGGATCGGGAAGAGGCTGACGAACCAGCTTGGCACTTCGCCGACGCTGGCTGGGCTGGCCTTTTCGATCATCGTCTTGCCTTCCGGGTCGCGTACCCGGACCAGCGCGTACTGGCCGCTATCGAACACGGCGGCAACCTGCAGCTCGACGGTGACCGGGTCCTTTTCCATCTGCGACATCGACAAGGCGAGCGAGGCGGCGTTGTCGTTGTTCTTGATCGCCAGTTGCTGTTCGAGATAGTCGCGGGCAGTCACCATGCTGACGACGAAGCTGCCGGCAAAGGCCAGGATGGTGATGGCGATGACCGCCAGCCAGAGTTGTCGGAACAGGGACATGCGTTACCTCACTGGAAACCTTCGGCCCGGGCACGCGCCAGCAAATCCTGCCAGCGGGAGAGATTGCTCCCGCTGGCCTGGTTGCCGGTGCCTTGCCAGAGGCCTGCACTGTTGAAACTGAAAACCGGGGATAGATCGTAGCGTTGCGACGCCGGCAGGATGCGCTTGTTCAGGTTGTCGAGAACGAGCGGGTCGGCGTTCGGCTTCGGGTAATAGGCGAGCACCATGTGGGCTTGCTGGATCGAGCCGCCGCCGCCGGCGATTTCCTGCGTGGCGCGGACATAGACCAAGCGCAGCTTGTTCACCGGGACGCCGAGTTCGAGCAGGGAGAAATATTTGGCGATCGAGAAATCCTCGCAGTCGCCGCGTCCCTGCGCCATCGTTTCGAGCGGCGTCGCCCAGTAGTCGCGCTGGCCCCATAGGGAAAAGTCGTCGTCGAATGCGATACGCCGGTTGAAGAAATCGTTGACCTGTTCCACTTTGTCGCGTTCGCCGCCGCGGCTGGCGCTGGCGAGCATCTGCCGCCACTCGCCGAAGATGACGTCGGAGATCTGTCCGAAGCGCGCCGAGAAGGATTGCTGGATGCGCTCCAGATTGAGACCGAGTGCCGAACCCGCCCCGATCCAGGCCAGTAGAACCAGTATCGGCAGGCGCAGCCGGGGGCGGTTCATGGCGCTTGCCGTTATCCCGCGAGACTGGAGTTCAGCGTATAGGTGCCGGTGAGCGCGGCTTCGGCCAGAATGTGTCCCTGCATCGCGGCGCGCACTTCCGGGCCGCCGAAGCGGCCTTGCAACGGCAGCTTTTCGATGTCGAGTGCGTAGACCGTGAAGACATAGCGATGGACGATCTCATCGTTCCACGGTGGGCAGGGGCCGTCATAGCCGTAGTAGTCGCCGCTCATGTCGTGGTCGCTGGCGAACCAGTCAGTATAGTTGTTGATTCCCTGGCGGGTGCCGTGCGCGGCCTGCGGACCAGATTTGCCGCGTGGCGTCACGGCGTGGCTGAATTCGCCTTCGGCGATCGTGGTCAGCGTTGCCGGCAGATCAATCAGAACCCAGTGGAAGAAATCGACACGCGGCAGGGTGGCGGGAATCGTCCGTCCTTCCTGGTTCACATCGTCTCCCTGGCTGGGGACGTCCGGGTCATGGCAGAGCAGGGCGAAGGAACGGGTTGCAGCGGGGGCATCCAGCCAGGTCAGTTGCGGGTTGCGGTTGTGGCCGAGGCAGACGTGGTGAGCCGGGTCTGGCATGCAAAAGGCGTGGTCGCCGGGGATGTGCTGGCAGTCCGCAAAGCTTGTGCTGGTCAGTTTCATGAGCTTGTCTCCAGTCATTCGGCGGCCCGGCGTTTGAAGTCGCCCAGGCGGAAACCGAGAAGCCATAGTGTAGCGAAATATGTCGTTGAGCCGACAACAACCAGTACGCCCAAATACAGGACCCGGGCCGCCAGTTCCATCTCCAACCAGCTTTCCGCCGTCCCCATGCTCAACCACAGGGCGCCTCCCATGAGCGCTAGGGCAATCGACAGTCGGAGGATGAATCCCGGCCAGCCCGCTTGTGGCGTATAGATTTCTCGTTGGCGCAAACCGCGGAACAGCAAGCCCGCATTCAGGCAGGCGGCCAATCCGATCGACAGCGCCAGTCCGGCATGGGCAATCCAGCCGATAAATGCGAGGTTCATCGCTTGCGTTGCGAGCAGCGAAATCAGGGCGATCTTCACCGGTGTGCGCACGTTCTGTTGCGCATAGAAACCCGGGGCGAGCACCTTGACCAGGATCAGACCGGTCAGGCCGACCGAGTAGGCGATCAGCGCTCGTCGCGTCTGCTCGACATCATCAGGGGTGAAGGCGCCGTGGTAGAACAGAGTTGCCACCAGCGGCACAGCCAGGATCGCCAGCGCCAGTGCGGCCGGCGCGGCGAGCAGAAAAGTCAGGCGCAGACCCCAGTCGAGCAGGCGCGAATATTCCTCTGTATCCCGGCGGGCGTGCGAACGCGACAGCGAGGGCAGAAGTATGGTCCCCAGCGCCGCGCCGAGCATGCCGGAAGGAAACTCCATCAGGCGGTCGGCGTAGTACAGCCAGGAAACACTGCCAGTCTGCAGGAAGGAGGCGAAGATCGTGTTCAGCAGCAGGCTGATCTGCGCCACCGAAACACCGAGCAGCGCCGGTAGCATCAGGCGGGTGATACGGCGGACGCCGGGGTCGTTCCAGGCTGCGCGCCAGCGCAGGGTCGGTCGCGGCAGCATCGAGATTTTGCGCAGGGCCGGAAACTGGATCAACAGTTGCAGGAGGCCGCCGATGAAAACCGCCCAGCCCAGCGCCAGCACCGGCGGGTCGAAATAAGGGGCGGCGAACAGGGCCATGGCGATGAACGACAGGTTGAGCAGTACCGGGGTGAATGCCGGCAGCGCAAAGCGGCTCCACGAGTTCAGGATGCCGCCGGCGAGCGCGACCAGCGACATGAACAGGATGTAGGGGAAGGTGATCCGCGTTAGCGTCACCGTTAACTCGAATTTGTCCGGCGTTGCGGCGAAACCCGGCGCAGATATCCAGACTAGCCAGGGCGCGGCGGCAACGCCGATGGCAGTGACCACGAACAGGATCAGCAGCAGGACGCTGGCGACATGGTCGACCAGGAGCCGGGTTTCGTCCGCGCTGCGCTGGTTGCGGTACTCGCCGAGGATCGGCACGAAAGCTTGTGAGAAGGCACCTTCGGCAAACATGCGCCGCAGCAGGTTGGGTAGCTTGAATGCGATGAAGAAGGCGTCGCTGGCCAGACCGGCACCAAAGGCTCGGGCAATGACGAAATCGCGGACGAAGCCGAGGATGCGAGATAGCAAGGTCATGCCGCTGACCGTGGCCAGCGTGCGTAGCAGATTCATGTTGGTTCAGCCTTGTTGCCTGAAGGCAGGAGGAAAAGCTATAATTCTACGCTGTGCTCCCCGCCTGGGTGAGACGTGCCGTTGTAGCTCAGTTGGTAGAGCAACTGATTCGTAATCAGTAGGTCGAGTGTTCGATTCACTTCAACGGCACCAATCAATTCAGACAAAAAGGCCAACTCTTTCGGGTTGGCCTTTTTGTTTTTACCTGCGCCGCACGCTTTTGATCGTGCCGGTGATCGTGTCTGGCAACGCCGAGATACTGCCGTTGGTCTGCTCATGGCAAAACGTTCTTCGGGCGAAGTTTTTCGAACCGCTATTGCTAAATGCATATAATATGCTGATTGGTTTGTTCTTCGGTGTTTTCGATGAGCGGAGTCAGTATCGTGCGCAACCTTGCAGTCTTCTTGTTGTGTTTCTGCATTTCTCCATTCGGGGGCTTTGCCTCGGCTCGCGCGTTTGATTTCTTCGAAGCGACCCATTTGATTGATCTGCGCCAGGGATCGTCGCTATCGGCCAAGGTCAGTGGCTTGCAAAATTACAGCTACGAATCGGCTTATGGTTCGACGCTTCCCGTTGGGCGTTGGTATGCCACGCGCTGGGTAGATGTGCAGGTCAGTTTCCTGACGCAGATCGATCGTGATCTTGGAGTTATCTGGGGTGTGAGTACCGGAGAGCGAGGCGAAAAATATGTCATCGCTCCCAGTTTCAAGCTTGGCTTGCTCTATGGTTTTTCGTTGTGGGGCAAGGGGCGGTTGTCCATCAAGGCTTACCACGTGTTTTCCGGTGCGCTCAGGGAAAAGAATTGTTCTGCCGACTATGGCGAAATCGGCGGGGTGCGCGAGGTTAACTGCCGCTTGGCGGCTTCGCCGATGGCGCCAGAGGAAACGCTTCGTTTCAACTTCAACGAAAAACCTGAAGACCGCAATTTCATTTCAATCGAGTATAGAAAGGAATTCTGATGAAGTCTGTCGATTTTCATTCCAGCCTGAAAATGTCATTAACCGTCGGTTTGCTATCGGTGGCGTTTTCGGTTCACGGGCAAAGCACTTATTCCTGGATGAGTCCGGATGTCGGGAAGGCGTGGGATCTTGGCTACAAAGGTCAGGGGACGACAATCACCGTGGTTGATGATTTTTCCGGGGACTCACCATTTTCCGGCAATCTCGGGAGCGGAACAAAGCTGCAGGGGCATGGTGACTGGACTGCGTTGCAAGCGTCAATGATCGCGCCGGAGGCCGTGGTGGTGCAGAGAAACTGGAGTTCTGATGCGGTAGCTCTGGCGCAAGGCCGCTTGAACGTTCTGAATATGAGCTACGGTATGTATGCGCGTTCCGGCTATAACGTGAGCCGCATTTCCTGGTCCGGCCAGGAGCAGTCCATCATCAGTTACGCGAAAGCTGGCGCTGCGGTGATCGCCAAGGCGGCTGGCAACGATGCCGTCGCAGTGGGAAAGGCCAATCGAAGTGGCAATGTCGACTATCTGAATCTCGCGCTCAAGGGTGCGCCGTCTGTGATTTATGTCGGTGCCTTGAGCAGCAATGGAAGCACAACGGCAAAAGCCAGCATGGCTTCTTATTCGAATTACGCTGGCACGGATAGCACGATCCAGAAGAACTTCCTGGTGGTCGGGGTTAAGGGCGATGCCACCGGTTTGTATGGGACTTCGTTCGCTGCGCCAATCATCAGCGGTTACGCTGCCGTGATCGGCAGTAAGTTTACCAGTGCGACGCCGACGCAGATTACCAATCAACTGCTGACGACAGCGCGCACCGATACGCTGAGAAATTACCGTGCCAGTGTTTACGGTCGTGGCGAGGCGAGTTTGACGCGGGCATTGGCCCCCGTGAGCATCAGGTAAGGCTTTCCTCCCGGAGCGGGCTGGGATGCGTGGCGGGGGCGAAGGTTTCGACGCGGTTTCGCCCCCGATTCTTCGCCTGATAGAGTTGCTGGTCGGCCGACTTGATGAGTTGTTCCGCCGAACTGTCGCCCAAGCTACGACCGGCGGCGACGCCAAAGCTGCACGAAACGAACGCTTCGATTCCCTGCGCGTGCGGTATGCGTAGTTCGCGGATGGCGGCACGCATGCGTTCGCCGACTGCGTTTGCTCCGCGCTGGTCGGTGCCGGGCAGGATCACCGCGAATTCTTCACCGCCGTAGCGGGCTACGCAGTCTTCGACACGGAACAGGGATTCGCTGAGAGCGTTGGCGACGGCCTTGAGGCAAAGGTCGCCCGCTTGGTGGCCGTAGATATCGTTGAACTGCTTGAAATAGTCGACGTCGCAAAGAATCAGGCTTAGAGGGGCGCCCGCCCGCTGACAGCGTTTCCATTCGGTGTTCAGGGTGTCGTCGAAGTAGCGGCGGTTGGGAATGCAGGTCAGGCCGTCGAGCGTGGATATCTGCTTGAGGCGGCGGTGGGCAGCGTGGATGTCACGCTGCATGCCAACGATGCGCAGCATGGCGCGGATCTTGGCCAGCAGGATGACTTCCGATACCGGTTTGTGCAGGAAATCGTCACCGCCGGCAATGATGCCGCGGGCGACCATGTCGTCATCGATCAGTGGCGACAGGAAGACTACGGGCATCCACAGCGAAAAGTCGGATTCGTCCTTCAGTATTTCGCGATTGCGAATGCGCCGGACGAGTTCGATGCCATTGCCGTCGCGCAGATGCATGTCGATGAGCACCAGGCTGGGCGGACGAGCGGCGATCTGCTGAATGGCCTCGTTTCCGTCGTGGGCAAAGGCGACATCGACATCGCCGAGTTGGGAAAGGCATTCGCCGAGCAGGGCACGATTCGCAGCGGAGCTGTCGACGACGAGGATTTCGTACTTTCCGGCAGGCATCGGGAGCTGGCAGAAAATGATGAGGGCAAATCATAGCACCGACCCCCGCCGGCTTGCCGTCCACTTTTTCGTCGAGCGGGGCCGAGGTAATATCTGTCCCTGCTCCATACGCTACCGTCTGGAGTCGTACGCGATATAACAAATCAAGGAGAAAGCACATGCAATTGAATGACAAGGTTTTCATCGTCACCGGCGGGGGCTCCGGCCTGGGGGCGGCTACTGCGCGCGGGCTGGTCGAGGCCGGGGCGCGGGTCGTCCTGGTCGACGTGAATCGCGAGGCGGGTCAGACGCTGGCGGACGAATTGGGCGCGGCAGCCCGTTTCGTAGAGACCGACGTGACGAGCGAAGCCTCGGCCCGTAATGCGCTACAGGCAGCGATTTCCGCTTTCGGCGCTGTCCATGGTCTGGTCAACTGCGCGGGCGTCGCGCCGGCGGAAAAGGTTCTGGGCAAGGAGGGGCCGCATCGCCTGGAGAGTTTCGCCAAAGTGATCAATATCAATCTGGTCGGTACCTTCAACATGTTGCGTCTGGCGGCCGAGGCCATGATGAAAAATGAACCGGATGCCGGCGGCGAACGAGGCGTCATCATCAACACTGCTTCGGTGGCGGCTTTCGAGGGGCAGCTTGGGCAGGCCGCTTATGCGGCTTCGAAGGGCGGAATTGTGGCGCTGACCCTGCCTGTCGCCCGGGAATTGGCGCGTAGCGGAATCCGTTGCATGACGATCGCGCCCGGGATCATGGAAACGCCGATGCTGCTCGGTATGCCGCCGGAAGTTCAGGATTCGCTGAACAAGATGGTGCCTTTCCCGACCCGTATGGGCAAGCCGGCCGAGTATGCCGCGCTGGTGCGACATATCGCCGAGAACGCCTATCTCAACGGTGAAGTGATTCGTCTGGATGGCGCCATCCGGATGGGGGTCAAATAAACTATACTAGTTTCCCGTCCTGATCCGCAAAGGCACTTCGGTGCCTTTTTTGTTGCATGTCACAAGCTTCCTGCTATCACTGCGGTCTGCCTATTCCCGACGATTTCGAACTGTCCGTCACGATCAACGGCGAACCGCGGGCAATGTGTTGTTACGGATGTCAGGCGGTGGCCCAGTCCATTGTTGATAATGGCCTGGCGGACTATTACCGTAGTCGCGATGCGTTACCCGAGTCGCCGCGCGAAGCCATGCCGCCGATCCTCGAACAGATCGCTCTTTTCGATCACGCGGATTTCCAGAAGAGTTTCGTCAAGGAGTTGGGGGCAAACGAGCGTGAAGCTTCCCTGATGCTTGAAGGCATTACCTGTGCCGCCTGTATTTGGTTAAACGAGCAGCACATCGGCAAGCTGCCAGGCGTCGTCGCTATCAATATCAATTACGCCTCGCGGCGGGCTCGTGTGCGTTGGGACGATAGTCGCATCAAGCTTTCGGAAATTCTGCTGGCAGTCGCTGCGATTGGCTATCGGGCGTTTCCCTACGACGCTGCGAAAAATGAAGAAATCTCGCGCAACGAAAGGCGCGATGCGATGTGGCGTCTGTGGGTTGCCGGTTTCGGCATGATGCAGGTCATGATGTATGCTTTTCCGGTGTACATCGCCAATGGTGACATGTCCGCCGACATTGAGTCGCTGATGCGCTGGGCTAGCCTGGTTCTGACTCTGCCTGTTGTTTTTTACTCGTCGGCGCCGTTTTTTCGCAATGCTTGGCGCGATCTCAAATTGCGCCGTGTCGGCATGGATGTGCCGGTAGCGCTGGGGGTCGGTGTGGCCTTTCTCGCCAGTTGTTGGGCGACACTGATCCAGGCGGGGGAGGTTTACTTCGACTCCGTGGCCATGTTCGTCTTTTTCCTGCTCGGTGGGCGTTATCTGGAAATGAACGCACGCCAGAAGGCGCTGAGCCTGACGGAAGCACTGACCAAGCTGTTGCCAGCGTTTGCCCAAAGGATGCGGGGTTTTCCGGCCGATCGTGAAACCGAGCAGGTGGTCGTTGCCGATCTGCTGGTCGGCGACCATGTATTGGTCCGCCCAGGGGAAATTATTCCAGCCGATGGCAAGGTCGTTGAAGGGGGCAGTTACGTCAACGAAGCCTTGTTGACCGGTGAAAGCTTGCCGGTTGCCAAGCGCCTCGACGATATCGTAACTGGGGGCTCGATTAATACAGAAAGTCCGCTCGTCGTGCGGGTCGAGCAGGTCGGCGAAGGGACGCGCCTGTCGGCAATCATCGAGCTAATGGAGCGGGCGTCGCTGGAAAAACCCAGAATTGTCGAGATTGCCGATCGCATTGCCAGTTACTTTGTCGGTACGCTTCTTGTGGTTGCTGTATTGACTGCGGTCGGCTGGTATCTGTTCGATCCGGCTCAGGCGTTGTGGATTACCGTTTCCGTGCTCGTGGTGACTTGTCCTTGCGCACTTTCCTTGGCGACGCCGATTGCCCTGACAGTTGCTTCCGGCGCGTTGGCCCGTGACGGTCTGTTGGTGACGCGCGGACATGCAATCGAAACCCTGGCTCGAGCGACGCATTTTGTATTTGATAAGACAGGTACGTTGACAACGGGGAGAATGCATCTGCTCGATGTTGTTCCATTCGCAGGCTTGACTCGGGAGCACTGTCTCGAGCTTGCGGCTGCATTGGAGCAGGCTTCGGAGCATCCGCTGGCCTTGGCTTTGCGCCATGCGGTGCCGTCCGCTAAATATCAAGCACACGATTCGGTCAGCGAGTCCGGGCAAGGAGTTGAGGCGGTTATCAATGGAGAGCGTTTCCGTATTGGGCGTCCTGATTACGCCCTGGCCCTGGGCGGGCTTGCTCTGCCCGATGAAGCGATGCCATGGCTGAATAGTGGCGATACCACCATCTTGCTGGCGGATGCGGGGCGCTGTCTGGCATTGTTTCGTATTGGTGATGAAGTGCGGCCCGAAGCTCGGCGCTTGATCGGCGATCTGCGTAAGGCAGGCCGCCACGTGACACTGCTGACCGGTGACGCGCCGTCCGTTGCCAACCGGGTAGCCGAGGCGCTGGGGATCGAGGATGTTAGGGCCGGGGCAACGCCTGCGGGCAAGCATCAATGTGTCAGTTCCTTGCAGGCGAATGGCGCGGTCGTGGCGATGGTAGGGGATGGGGTTAACGATGCGCCGGTGTTGGCGCAGGCGCAGGTTTCGATTGCCATGGGGGGCGGTGCGCAGTTAGCCCGGACGCAGTCGGACTTGATCCTCCTTTCGGAAAATCTAGAGCACCTGAACCGCGGGTTGAAGCGTGCTACTTTTAGTTTGTTCGTTATACGACAGAATCTTTGGTGGTCGTTTTTCTACAATGTTGTTGCCTTGCCTGCGGCAATTGCGGGTTATGTGACGCCATGGTTGGCTGGGATTGGTATGTCGCTGAGTTCGCTGCTGGTGGTCCTGAATTCGTTGCGCATTCAGCGTAAGGAGTGTGAGTGATGGAAAGCGTCTATTTGCTGGTTCCGGTATCGGTCGTTCTGGTTTTCGGTATTGCTGGGGCTTTCTGGTGGTCTGTTCGAAGCGGCCAGTTCGACGATCTGGAGGGCCCCGGTTTCAAGGTTCTCATGGAAGATGATGAAGCTCCCAAAGGGAAACTTGCGGAACAGGAAGAAAAAAAAGAAAAGATTTGACCTGCATCAATGTGACAGGGTGATGAAGCGGGCAATATAGTGCCCATGCAAGGCGTGTGGTCTTGCGTTGATTCTCTGTTGGGGTTGGGGTGCGTTGCGACGCACCCTTTTTTTTTGGGAAAAAATTTCCTTGCCTGATGGTGTTGGCAAATTTTTAATTGTGTACTGCAAGCTTTTTGCGTGTTGCAGATTTGCTGTTTTTGTGTGTATCTCTGTGGCAGATTGCTTTGTGCCACCTAGGTCTTGCCCGCTTCGCCGGCAGATAATCGCTAGATTGATCTAGGTCAAAACGCCCCTCCGCAACTAGAATACCATCCGCTTTCAAGTGCCTCCTTGGGTTCAGGGAAGGTGGGCATTCCGTTTTTTATTAACGAGAGGTGGGTTCATGTCTGGAACACAAACCACATACAATGATAAGGTCGTACGGCAGTTTGCCTTCATGACCGTCATCTGGGGCATCGTCGGCATGTTGGTCGGTGTCATTATTGCAGCACAACTTGTTTGGCCGGAATTGAATATCGGCCCGTGGTTGCACTTCGGTCGCTTGCGTCCGTTGCATACCAACGCGGTAATTTTCGCGTTTGGTGGTTCTGCGCTTTTTGCAACGTCTTATTGGTGCGTTCAACGTACCAGCCATGTCCGTCTCTGGGGCGGCCCCTTGGTTCCCTTCACCTTTTGGGGGTGGCAACTGATCATCCTCTTGGCTGCGGTTTCCTTCCCGTTGGGTATCACCACCGGCAAGGAGTATGCCGAGCTCGAGTGGCCGATTGACATCCTGATCACCTTGGTCTGGGTCGCTTACGCGTTGGTGTTCTTCGGTACGATCGCCGTACGCAAGGCCTCGCATATTTACGTGGCTAACTGGTTCTACGGTGCTTTCATCATCGCCATTGCTCTGCTTCACATCTTTAACAGCATGGAAATGCCGGTCACGCTGACCAAGTCCTATTCCATGTATGCCGGCGTTCAAGATGCGATGGTTCAGTGGTGGTATGGCCACAACGCGGTCGGTTTCTTCCTGACAGCAGGCTTCCTTGGCATGATGTACTACTTCGTGCCGAAGCAGGCTGGCCGTCCGGTGTACTCCTACCGCCTGTCCGTGGTGCACTTCTGGGCGCTGATTTTTACCTACATGTGGGCTGGTCCGCACCACCTGCATTACACCGCGCTGCCTGATTGGACCCAGTCCGTTGGTATGCTGTTCTCGCTGATCCTGCTTGCGCCGTCTTGGGGGGGCATGATCAACGGCATCATGACGCTGTCGGGTGCTTGGCATAAGCTGCGCGATGATCCGATCCTGAAGTTCCTGATCACCTCTCTCTCCTTCTACGGTATGTCTACCTTTGAAGGTCCGATGATGTCGATCAAGACGGTTAATGCACTCTCCCACTACACCGACTGGACTGTTGGTCACGTTCACTCCGGTGCGCTTGGCTGGGTGGCAATGGTTTCGATCGGTTCGATGTATTACCTGCTGCCGCGTCTGTTCGGCAAGAAGGAAATGCATAGCACCGCGCTGGTTACGGCTCACTTCTGGATTGCCACCATCGGTACCGTTCTCTATATCGCCTCGATGTGGATTGCTGGTGTGATGCAGGGTTTGATGTGGCGCGCGGTCAACACCGACGGTACGCTGGCTTACAGCTTCGTCGAGTCGGTCAAGGGTTCTTACCCGTTCT
>CAZFXO010000020.1:0-54205 GCA_964523045.1 uncultured Dechloromonas sp.
GTGGCGGCCTGGGAGAACAGTTGCCCGAGCAACCTGACGCCGGCCGCCGGCGGCCTCGCCTTCTCCGACCACTGCCGCTTTTTCCTCGGCCGGGTTGCCGCCGACGGCAGTGTCAGCGAGCAGAAACTGCCCGACGGCACCTACATCCAGCAAATGTCGGCGGCGCCGGACGGCGTGCTGTGGTTTTCCGGCGACCAACGCGGCCGGATCGGCCGTATTGCCCCGGATGGCGCCGTCGCCTACCTGCCGGAACGGCCGGCCAGCGACGATCAGGCTATGGCCATCAAGGTGCTGCGCAACGGCGACGTCGTGTTCTCCGAGTTCTACAACTACAACATCAACCGCCGCACGAAGGACGGCGACTACGTCGAACACCTGGTCAATATCGAGGAACGCCGGGGCAGTCGCGAAGTGCGCGACGGCGAAGTCTGCTACGTCCAATTCGCCGCGCGCATCGCCGGCAAGGCGGAGATGGACCAAAAGCGCGCCGAGGAAGTTCGTAGCGGCCGCTTCAAGGCCGACGGTGCCGGCACGGAAAAGCTGGTCGAACAGAAGTGCCTGGTCTGCCACGACGCCCGTCGCCTGCTGCTGTCGCGGCGCAGCGACTGGACGCCGAGCCTGACGCGCATGCATTCCTACCGCAAACTGCGCGGCGTCGCGCCGCTGACGCCGGAGGAGACGACGCGGCTGGTGGGCTATTTCAATCGCTACTATGGGTTGGCGCGTTGAGGGGGCGATGCTGGCCTTTCCTTTTTCGCTGGCGGCCGGCGCCATGCCCAGATTTTCGCCATCGGTGTAGCGTTCGCCGGCACTGACAAAGGCTTTGGGGGTGTGCTTGCGGCCAAAGCCGAAAACGCTGAGGTCGTCTTCGCGAATGCGCGTCGCTAAACGCGATCAGCAACATGCGGTCGGAATGGTCGCGACATTCTGCCAGATTCGCGTAGCTCCATGCTTGTGGCGATAATGTCGTCTTTTTTGCAGGCCGCAACGATGCTGAACAACGCGCTGATGGTGCAGGGAACGACGTCGGACGCCGGCAAATCGACGCTGGTGGCGGCGCTGTGCCGGATTCTCAAGCGGCGCGGGGTGCGTGTGGCGCCGTTCAAGCCGCAGAACATGGCGCTCAATTCGGCGGTTACCGTGGACGGGGGCGAGATCGGTCGGGCGCAGGCGCTACAGGCGCTGGCCTGTGGTCTGGCGCCGCATACCGATTTCAATCCGGTGCTGCTCAAACCGACCACCGACAAGAAGGCGCAGGTGATCATCCACGGCAAGGTTGCCACTGACCTCGACGCCAAGGCTTACCACGCGTACAAGCCGCGCGCGATGGGCGCAGTGCTGGAATCATGGGCGCGGCTGACGGCGCAATACGATTGCGTGCTGGTCGAAGGTGCTGGCTCGCCGGCCGAGATCAACCTGCGCGCCCGTGATATCGCCAACATGGGCTTTGCCGAGGCGGTCGATTGTCCGGTGATCATCGTCGCCGATATCGATCGCGGCGGCGTTTTCGCCCACCTGGTCGGCACGCTGGAATTGCTCTCGGCGAGCGAACAGGCGCGTGTCGTCGGCTTCGTCATCAACCGCTTCCGGGGCGACATCGCGCTGCTCGAACCCGGCCTGGCCTGGCTCGAACAACGCACCGGCAAGCCGGTGCTTGGTGTTCTGCCCTACCTGCACGGCTTGATGCTCGACGCTGAGGATGCCATCGCAACGTCTACGGTCGACGGCAAGCAAGCGGCAAAAATCCGCGTCGTCGCGCCGGCCTATCCGCGTACCTCGAACCACAACGATCTCGATCCGCTGCGCCTGCATCCGCAAGTCGATTTTCGCTGGATCGCGCCGGGCGAGGCGCTGCCGCCGGCCGACCTGATCGTTCTGCCCGGCTCGAAAGCGGTACGCGCCGACCTCGACTGGCTGCGCGCCCAGGGGCACGACCAAACCATTGCCCGTCATCTGCGCTACGGCGGCAAGGTGATCGGTCTGTGCGGCGGTTACCAGATGCTTGGCCGCAGCATCGCCGACCCGCTCGGCCTTGAGGGCCAACCGGGAACGGCGCCTGGTCTCGGCTTCCTGGCGGTGGATACGACCTTGGAAGCGGAAAAGCAGTTGCGAAATGTGAGCGGTCATTTGCTTCTGGAAGGCAGGCCGGCAATGGCCGGATACGAAATCCACCTCGGCGTCACGGTTGGCGACGGTCTGACGCGGGCTGCCGTGCAGCTTGCCGACGGTCGCAGCGACGGTGCCGTCTCAGCGGATGAGCAGGTACTCGGCACCTATTGCCACGGTGTTTTCGACCATCCAGACGCCTTGACAGCCTTGCTACGCTGGGCCGGCGCCGGCGAGGTAGAGCGGGTCAATTTCGCGGCCCGGCGCGAAGCTGATCTGGAACGACTGGCTGATTCGGTCGAGGCGGCGTTCGACTGGCAAAAGTTGGGCGTCGTGCTGCCTCTGTTCGGCGAAAACGTGAGCTAGAAACATCCGGTAGCAATCTGTCGAGTTTTGTTCACGTTTGGTTAAGCGGGGCCTCCCTAGAATCCAGGTTCGCTGATATCCGGATACCCTGCATGAGCCAATCAGAACCGATCGAACTCGAGTTTTCCCGCAAGTACGACCGAAAGCACGCCCAGCAGTATTTTGACAAGCACCGGGATGGCCCGATGCGCCGTCTTTCCGACTGGCGCGAACAGCAGATCGCGCGGGCGGCCTTGAGCATGGCTGGCGATCCAGCCAGAGTGCTCGATCTGCCCTGCGGCGCGGGGCGCTTCTGGCCGATGTTGGCGGAACAGACGGGGCGCCGCATTCTCGCTGCCGACAATTCGGCCGACATGATCGCCGTCGCCCAAGCCACGCAGGCACCGGAGATCGTCGCCCGCGTCGAGGCTTTCCAGACCTCGGCCTTCGCCATCGACCTGGCCGATGGCGCTGTCGATTGCGTGTTCAGCATGCGCCTGCTGCACCACATCGCCGAGCCGGCGCACCGGCTGGCGATGCTGCGCGAGTTTCACCGGGTCTCCCGTGAAACCGTTGTCCTCTCGCTGTGGGTGGACGGCAACTTCAAGGCCTGGCGGCGAGCCCGGCTGGAAGCGCGGCGCCCGGCCAACAACAACCGCTTCGTCGTGCCGCGCCGCGTCATTGAGGCGGAGTTCGCCGAGGCCGGCTTCGACATTGTCGGCTACCGGGATTTCCTGCCCGGCTACGCGATGTGGCGGGTCTATACGCTGCGCAAGCGCGGCTGACTATTTCAGCGTCAGCGGCAGGCCGGCGGCAACCAGCGTCACCCGCTCGCAGACCGCCGCGACGCGCTGGTTCAGGCGCCCCTGCTCGTCGGCGAACAGGCGCGAAACCGGGTGCATCGGGACGATACCCCAGCCGACCTCATTGGACACCAGGATGATCTGCCCGGGTAGCTGCGGCAGCGTTTCGACCAGCGCCGCCGTTTCGCCGGTGAATAGCGGGCAGGCGATGGCATCGCCGGCTTCCGCCTGCGCCGCGGCGCGGCCGGCGAAGAGCAGGTTGGACAGCCACAGCGTCAGGCAGTCGACCAGGAGGCAGGTGTCGGGGGCTGCCAGCTCGCGCAGGCGGGCGGCCAGATAGAGCGGCTCCTCGACGCAGCCCCAGTCGGCCGGGCGACGTTCGCGATGGTGGGCGATGCGGCGCGCCATCTCGCCGTCGCGTGATTCGGCGGTGGCGACGTAGACCACCCGCAGGCCGGCGTCGAGCGCGCATTGTTCGGCATGGCGGCTCTTGCCCGAACGGGCGCCGCCGAGGATCAGAATGTTGTTTGCCATGGCCGGCATTGTGGCGTCTCCCCTGTTATTAGTGAAGGTTTGCGCGGCGAGTTGCTTTACAACAAAAATTTTTTACAACAAAATAGTTGTACAAATTTTCTGTTGTGAGATGGCGATGAAAATCAGTGTCGGTAATCCGGTGGAAGGTGAAGACTTTTTCGACCGTGAGCAGGAGCAGGCGCGTGCCTGGCGCAAGCTGGCGGGTAGCCACCTGCTGATGCTTGCGCCTCGGCGCATCGGCAAGACTTCGCTGATCCTGCGCCTGTGTGCCACTGCTCGGCAGCATGGGCGCTACGCCGTACATTGCAGTTTTGCCAAGTGTGAAAACGAGAGCGACTGTATCCGCGAATTGTTCAAGGCACTGGCGACCGAGCACACCATCGAACAGCGGCGGAAGGTCTTGTTCGACAAGATCAAAAGCGTCAAGTTGGGGCCGTTGGGTATTGATTGGCACGAAGCCCGGCCCGAAAGCTGGCGCGAGGCCGGCGAGGAACTGGGCAAGGCGCTGGCGGATGGCGGCGACGACTGGCTGGTGTGTGTCGATGAACTTCCCGTCTTCATCATCAACCTGCTGCAACAGGGCGATGACGGTCGACGGCGGGCGCGGGCCTTTCTCTATTGGCTGCGCGATCTGCGGCAAACCCACTATCGGCGGATCAAATGGCTGCTTGCCGGTTCCATCGGCCTGGATACGCTCGCTGCCCGCTTGGGCCTGAGCGATACGATCAACGATCTTGAGCCTTTTCCGCTCGATGCATTCAGTGAGGAAAGCGCGCTTCGCTTTCTGGCTGAACTTGCCAGGAGCTACGCCATCGATCTTGATGAAGGCTTGCGCGCCGTCATCGTCCGGCGGGTAGGCTGGCCGGTACCTTACTACCTGCAACTGATGTTCGAGCACTTGCGTGAAGAATGCGTGGAAAGCGGTAGAGCGCCGGATGCGGCAATGGTCGAGCGGGTGTTCGAGAAACTGCTGGGCATGGGGTATCGAAACCACTTCGACTACTGGCGCCAGCGACTGGACGAGGAGCTTGGCCAGCCGGAAGCGGCGCATGCGGCAAGGATACTGACCCTAATCTGCCGGTCGGCCGCGGGCAACACCCGAGACAACCTGGCGCAGGCAATGGCAACCGTCATCGGCGATCCGGCGGCACGCGACAAGATGCTCAATTACCTGCTCGAAGTGCTGACCAGCGATGGTTACCTGATTGAGCGGGAAGGACGCTACGCCTTCAGGCTGGAATGGCTGCGCGTTTTCTGGCAACGGAGGTTGGCCGCATGAGTCTCGATACCGCCCTGAAACGCCCCGCCCTCTATAACCCGGCGCTATGGAGCCGCGACGAGGTGCGCACCTACTACGTCGCCCGCCCGAAACTGCTCGCCCGTTTCATCGACGATTTCCGTCGCGAAAAACCGGGCACCCGTCCGCAACACCGGCTAATTCTCGGCCAGCGCGGCATGGGCAAATCCACCCTGCTGCGCCGCTTGGCGATTGCCGTCGATGACGACGAGGAACTCGCCGCCGCCTGGATACCGCTGGTTTTCCCGGAGGAGCAATACAACGTCGGCAGTCTGGCCGACTTCTGGCTCAACTGCCTTGATGCACTGGGCGATTATCTGGAAAGCCACGGTCGGACTGCCGAAATGAACGCCATCGACGCCGAAGTCGAGCGTCTCGACCGCAGGGATGGCGAAGGACTCTTACAAACCTTGTTGCGTATCGCGGAAAAGCTGGGGCGTCGGTTGATCCTGCTCGTCGACAACATCGACTTGATTCTTGACCGCCTCAAGGACAAGGATTGGGCCTTGCGCGAAGCCCTGCAGGAATATCCGCAGCTGATGCTGATCGGCGCCAGCAGCCGTGCGCTGGAAGCCAGTTACGACTACGGCCGGGCTTTTTACGATTTCTTCCGCATTGACGAACTACGTGCTCTCAGCGAAGACGAAATGCGCGAGACCATCGTCAATTTAGCTCGCCGACAAGGTGCCGAAGATCTGATCCGGCATTTGCAGACTGACGCCGGGCGCCTGCGCGTGCTGCACACGCTGACCGGCGGCAATCCACGTCTCGCCGTGCTGGTCTATGGCGTATTACTGAAGGGAATTGGCAGCGATGTATGCGCTGACCTCGAAGGCCTGCTCGATGAAGTGACGCCCCAATACAAGGCGCGTTTCGACGAACTGCCGACGCAGGCGCAACTGCTGCTCGACAAGTTGGCGCTACACTGGGACCCAATGAGTGCCCGACAGGTTGCCAATGCATTGGGCTGGAGCGTCAACCAGGCCTCGGCCCAGCTCGAGCGTCTGGCCCAGGCGGGCATTGTCGAAAAGGTCAAGGCAGGCCAGGGTAAGCGCATGGCCTTTCAGCTTGCCGAACGCTTCTTCAATATCTGGTATCTGATGCGCGCCGGCTACCGTGCGCGGCGCAGGTTGATGCGCCTGGTTGGATTCCTGCATGCCTACTACAGCCTCGATTCGGTCGCCGGGCCGGACGTCTTGATTTGTGCCGAACCGACGTCATCCCAGGCATTACAAGTCCGCCAACCGGAGCAACTGATCGGCGAAGTGCGTCGCCTGTTCGCTGTGCAGAACAACGAGACGGTGCTTGCTCCGGCAATTCTGCGGGCAGTCGCTGAACTACTGCCGCCGGCTGTCGAACTGCAACTCGGCGAGCGCTTCCTGGCCGAACTTGATGCGGCCGGCCTCGCCGAGTTCCTGCCGCCGGTGCGTGCGGCCTTGCTGGCGGCGGTGGCCGGCGATGCCGGTCTGCTCAACGACGTGGCGCCCGAAATCAGGCTGCCGGCGCGGGAAATCCTCGCCCGCATGGCGCCATCGCTGGTCGCCGGCTAAGGCGGCGCGGGTATAATCGCCGCGTTCGACAAAACGGAACCCGGTGCGCGCTGGCTAATACGCAAACGCAATTCCGGGGCGGGCCCGCCGCTGTAACCGGGGACGGCCGCTGCACGATGCCACTACGCGGGGAAACAGACCTGCCGGGAAGGCGCAGCGGACTGGACGATCCGGAAGCCAGAAGACCTGTCGGACGGAAAATCAGAAAGCCTGTGGAAAGGGCTTCGTGTTCGCGTCTGGACGATGCGGGCACGAGGCCCTTTTGCTTTTGGAGAATCGGATGCATTCCTTCGCTATCGTTGCCCCCGACCGGGGCATGGAAAATTCGCTCAGACACAAGGTCGACCGCAAGACCAAGCCGCTCGGTGCGCTCGGCCAGCTGGAGGCGATCGCCGTGCAGATCGGCCTGATCCAGCAGACGCTGACGCCGTCGCTCGACAAGCCGCAGATGCTGGTCTTCGCCGGCGATCACGGCGCCGCGAGGGCTGGCGTCTCGGCTTATCCGCAGGATGTCACCTGGCAGATGGTCGAGAACTTCCTGGCCGGCGGCGCGGCGATCAACGTCTTCGCGCGCCAGAACGGGCTTGGTCTGGCGGTGGTCGATGCCGGTGTGGCGCACGATTTCGGCGGCCCACGCGAAGGCTTGATTGATCTCAAGGTGGCACCGGGTACCGCCAATTATCTGGAAACTCCCGCGATGACGGCGGCGCAATGCGCGCAGGCGATCGAACAGGGTGCCGGCGTCGTCCTCGGTCTGGCGGCGGCGGGTTGCCAGGCGGTCGGCTTCGGCGAGATGGGCATTGGCAATACCGCTTCAGCGTCGCTGATCACCCACTGCCTGACCGGTGTGCCGCTCGCCGATTGCGTCGGTCGCGGTACCGGTCTCGACGATGCCGGGCTGGCGCGCAAGCAGGTGCTGCTGGAACAGGCGCTGACCCGTTACCGCGCTGCCGGCGGTGGCGATGATCCCTTTGCCGTGCTCGCCGAATTCGGCGGTTTCGAGATCGCTGCCATGGTCGGCGCCATGCTGGCGGCGGCGGAAGCGAAGATGGTGCTGCTCATCGACGGCTTCATCGTCGGTTCGGCCGCGCTGGTCGCCGCGCGCCTCGAACCGGCCTTGCTCGATTACTGCGTGTTCTGCCATCGCTCGGCCGAGCCCGGTCACCGCGCCCAATTGCAGGCGTTGCAGGCCGAACCGCTGCTCGACCTGGGCCTGCGCCTGGGCGAGGGCACCGGCGCCGCGCTCGCCTTTCCGCTGGTCCAGGCGGCGGTCGCCTTCCTCAACGAGATGGCCAGCTTCGAGTCGGCCGGCGTCGCCGGCTAGCCATGCTGCGCCGCGAACTGGAGTACTTCCTCGGCGCCGTGCGTTTCTTCACGCGCCTGCCGGTGCCGGCCTGGGTCGGCCATTCGGCCGAGGCGCTGCAGCATTCGGCGCGTTGGTTCCCGGCGGTCGGCCTGGTCGTCGGCGCCATTGCCGCACTGGTCTACCTGGCTGCGTTGCAGCTCTGGCCGCAGCCGGTAGCGGTACTGCTGGCGATGGCGGCGACGCTTTACGCCACCGGTGCCTTCCACGAGGACGGCCTGTCCGACACCGCCGACGGTCTCGGCGGCGGCTGGGAGAAGTCGCGCATCCTGGCGATCATGAAGGATTCGCGGGTCGGCAGTTACGGCGTCGTCGCGTTATGGCTGGGGCTGACCGGCAAGTTCGTGCTGCTCGCCGGGTTCGATCCGGCGTTGGTCCCGCTGGCTCTGCTCGCCGGCCATGCCTTGTCGCGCGGCTGCGCGACCTTGTTGCTGGCGACGATGGACTACGTGCGCGACGACGCGCAGGCCAAGGCCAAACCGCTGGCCACCCGGCTGGCGCCGGGGCCGCTGCTGTTCGCCCTGGCGTTCGCGCTGGCGCCGCTACTCTGGCTGCCCTGGCAGCAGGCCGGGCTCGGGCTCTTGCTCGCGCTGCTGGCGACGGCCTGGCTGGCGGCCAAATTCCGCCGCTGGCTGGGCGGCTACACCGGCGATTGCCTGGGCGCCACCCAGCAGCTCGCCGAAATCGCCTTCTACCTCGGGCTGCTCGCACAATGGCCGCGCTGACGCTCTACCTGGTGCGCCACCCGCGCCCCTTGATCGCACCCGGCGTCTGTTACGGTCAACTCGATGTTGAGGCCGAAGATCCGGCGCCCATTGTTGCCCGCCTGCGCCGCGAACTGCCGGCCGATCTGCCGGTCTGGAGCAGTCCGCTGCAGCGCTGCCGGACGCTGGCCGAAGTAATGCTGCCGGCGCCGCGGCTCGATGCGCGGCTGATGGAAATGAATTTCGGCACTTGGGAAGGTCGACCGTGGGACGACATTCCGCGCCCGGAACTCGACGCCTGGGCCGCCGATATCGACGGTTACGCGCCGCCCGGCGGCGAAGCGCCGCGTCAGTTGCAACAGCGCGTGCTCGCCTTCGTCGATGAACTGCCGGCCGGAGCGCATCTGCTGGTCACCCACGCCGGCGTGATCCGCGCGCTGCTCGCAGCGGCCGCCGGGGAAACCCTGGCGGCCGCCCTGCAGCGGCCGGCGCCCGATTACGGCAGCCTGACCCGGCTCGCTTATTCCTCGGGAAGCTGGTAGCGCTGTTCGCGATACAGCCAGGCCGGCAGCAGCGCGTGCGCCAGCGCCCGCTTCGCCAGCGCGTCGCCGTCGGCGGGGGCGGCTTCCTCGTTGCCCAGGCGCTTCTTCGTGCGGTCGTAATGGGCGAAGGCCGGCGCCTTTTCGGGGCGCAGGACGACCATCCGGTTGCCTTCCATCCAGCCGTAGTTCTGTTCGTACTGCATCATCGCCCGGCCCGGCACGTCGTCGGCTTCGCGGGTCAGGTCGCGGCCGGGCATCGGGTGTTTGGCGTCGATGCCCATCAGCGAAAGCAGTGTCGGTGCCAGGTCGATCTGGCTGGCGACGGTCTTCACCCGCTTCGGCTTGAGGTCGGCGCCGAGGATCAGGCCGGGGATGTGGAAACGCTCGACCGGCACCATGCTGTCGCCGCGCACGCGGATGTCGTGGTCGGCGACGACGACGAACAGCGTGTCCTGCCAGTACGGGCTGGCCTTGGCCTTGGCGATGAAGTCGCCGAGTGCGTGATCGGTGTATTTGACGGCGTTGTTGTCGGTCGCCTTCGGCTGCTCGTAAAGCTCAATGCGGCCGTCCGGGAACTCGAAGGGCGAGTGGTTGGACGAGGTGAAGACCAGGGTGAAGCTGGAAATCCCTTCCTTGTGCTTGGTGTCCAGGCGTTCGAGCGTCTTGTTGAACAGATCTTCGTCGGAGGCGCCCCAACTGCCCATGAAAATCGGGTTCTTGTAGTCCTTCTCGTCGGTCACCCGGTTGAAGCCGTTACCGGTGAAGAAGCCACGCATATTGTCGAAATGCGCTTCGCCGCCGTAGATGAATTCCGATTCATAGCCGCGCCGGCCGAGGATGGAAGCCAGCGTCGCGAAATTGCGCTGCGCCAGCGACAGCTTGACGACGGCCTGCGCCGGCGTCGGCAGGAAACCGGTGGTGACCGCCTCGATGCCGCGCACCGAGCGGGTGCCGGTGGCGTAGAGCTGTTCGAACCACCAGCCCTCTTGCTTGAGCTTTTCCAGGTTGGGCGTCACCGGGACGCCGCCGAGCGATTCGACGAAGGTCGCGCCCAGGCTTTCTTCCAGGATGATTACCAGGTTCAGCGGCTTGGCGCGGCGGATCGTCGCTTTTTGGTCAACCAGCGTCGGGATTTCCGGATCGCCCACCAGCGGGTGTGGATTGCCGAAGCTGGCGCGGGCGTTGCGGAACTCGGCCAGCATGTCGGCGGTGTCCATCTTGCCGTAGATCTCGCTCGAATTGGCTTCGTGCTGCATGTCGTAGATGGCGTAAACGACCGACCAGGCGGAGTTGAGGATCAGTGTGTTGACCATCGGGTCGGCGGTCAGCGCGAAGGTGGCCGGGTTGGCCGGCCGGTGCTGCAGGCTGGAGCGGATCGCCAGGGCGCAGATCAGTACCAGCAGCGGCCAGCTCAGCCACAGCTTCCAGCCCGACCACGGCGCCTCGCGCCGCTGCCAGGCACGCATGATCCGCCAGGCAGACCAGCCGCAGAGGCCGGTAACCAACAGGCCACCTACGAGGTGCAGGCGGAAACCGCTCCACAACATGGCGACGACTTCGTTCGGGTATTTCAGGTATTCGATGAAGAGGCGGTTCGGCCGGCTGTCGTATTCGCTGATGAAGGCCGGCGAGGCAATCTCGAGCAAGGCCAGGGTGCCGATGATCAGCGTCATCCAGCCGATGTTCAGCCGCCGCCAGGCCGGCCACAGGCGTTTGCCGGCGAGCAGCGGGGCAAGCAGCAGCAGCGGCAGGGCGAGCAGCGAAAGCTGGATCACGTCGACGCGCACGCCCTGCAGCAGCATCGTGCTCCAGATGCCGGTGGCGGCGACCCGTTCCGACTGCCAGAGCATCAGCGCGGCGCGCGACAAGCTCAGCAGCGGCAGGCCGATCAGGAAAAGCATGGCGATGCCGGCGTAGGGGCCGCAGAAATCGAGGCGTTGCCAGAGGCGGGAGAGGCGGGAAGCAGGGGTAACGGCTTGGGGCATGGAAATCTCGTTGGAAGCGGGCCGGAAAAGTTTGGATCAGAGCGATTAAACGGTCATTAAGTTCGTCCGGGAGCGCTATTGTGCCCCAAGCGCAAGGCAATCGTCGCCGAACGCGCCTTGGTGAGGTATCCGCCGCTCTGCTAAAGGCCGCGCCGATTGCGGCGCTTGATCCGCTGCAGCGATCCGCGCAATGGACGAGCTTCGCCGTTGGGCTGGCTCCATGCGGTCGACGGCAGCAAACATTTCCACGCGTTTCAGGCGTTCGCCGCCCGCAAGCCCTGCAGGCTGACCGCCAGGCCGCCGCCCGGCTGGTTGGCTAGATGCAGGCGAGCGCCGTGCAGTTCGGCGATGCGGGCAACGATCGCCAGGCCGAGCCCGTTGCCTTCGGTCTTGCCTGGCTCGGCACGGAAGAAGCGCTCGCCGAGCCGGGTCAGGACGGCCTCGGGAACGCCGGGGCCGTTGTCGCTGACCGTCAGGTCGTAGCTGGCGTCGGCGCGGCGGGCGATGGCGACGCGGACGGCGCTGTCCGGCGGCGAATAGCGCAATGCGTTGTCCACCAGGTTGCGCACGGCGATCTGCAGCAGATCGTCGTCGCCCCGGACCAGGCAGGGGGCGTCCAGTTGCGGGCTGGCGACGGGACGCTCGGCATGACTGGCGGCGATGACACGGTCGACCAGTTGTCCGAGGTCGATCGACTGGTCGTGCGGCGGGCTGCTCAGCGGGTCGAGGCGGGCCAGGCGCAACAGTTGCTCGACCAGGCGGCCGGCGCGGTCAACGCCGGCTTCGATCTGCTGCAGCGCGTGCTCGCGCATCGGCGTATCGCCGCTCAGGCGCGCCACTTGCGTCTGCACCTTGAGCGCGGCGAGCGGGGTGCGCAGTTCATGGGCGGCGTCGGCAGTGAAGCGGCGTTCGTTATCGAGCGTCCGGCCGACACGGCGGAACAGGCGATTGATTGCCACGACCAGCGGGCGCGCTTCGGTCGGGACCGGGCTGGTGCTCAGTGGGGCCAGGCTGTCCGGCGTGCGCGACGCCACCTCGCCGGCCAGTTGTTCGAGTGGACGCAGGGCCTGGGTGATCGAGAAATAGATCAGGAGGATCAGCACCGGCGTGATGAGCAATAGCGGCAGCACCGTCTGGGTGGCGACTTCCAGCGCGGCGCGGTCGCGCAGGCCGATCGCCTGGGCAACCTGGATCCGGTAGCGGCCGTCGGCCGACACGGCATTGAGCACGCGCCAGGCTTCCTGGTGACGGACGATGTCGTTGTAGCCGGCAACGCCCAGGATGGGGAAGTCCGGCGCGTCCGGCGAGCGGGCGAGGATGCTGCCGTCGCCATAGCCAATCTGGAACTCCAGCGGCGGCTCGTAAACGTCCGCGGCGCCGCGCACCGTGGCCAGGCGCGGGGCCAGTTCGGCGAGATCGTTCTCGTTGTCGTAGGTGATCGCCAGCAGCAGGCGGGCGGTTTGCGCCAGGCTGCCGTCCATCAGTTCCTCAGCTTCGTGCTGCGCCTTGGTGTAGCTGAAGCGGGCGGTGAGCAGCCAAAGCAGCAGGACGGCGGCGCCGATCGCGGCGAGCAGCCGCCAGCGCAGCGAATGGAGACGTTCCGGCGGCAACAGACGGCGCATCGTCAGTCGTCAGTCAGCTGGTAGCCGAGGCCGCGTACCGTCTTGATGAAATCGGCGCCGAATTTCTTGCGCAGATGGTGGATATAGACTTCGACGGTGTTGCTGCCGGCCTCGTCGCCCCAGGCATAGAGGCTTTCCTCGAGTTGGCTGCGGCTTTTGATGTGGCCGGGCTGGCTGAGCAGGGCATGGAGCAGGGCGTATTCGCGGCCCGACAGCGGCACTTCCTGGCCGTTGAAGCTAACCCGCTTGCTCGCCGGGTCGAGGCTGACGCCGCGATGTTCAAGCTGCGGCTTCGCCTTGCCGCCGGCGCGGCGGAGCAGGGCGCGGATGCGCGCCTGCAGTTCGCCGAGGTCGAAGGGTTTGGTCAGGTAATCGTCGGCGCCGTGGTCGAGGCCGGCGATCTTGTCTTCCGGGGTGTCGCGCGCGGTCAGCAGCAGGACCGGCGTCTGGTCGCCGTTCCCGCGCATCTCGCGCAGCACTTCGAGTCCATCCTTGCCGGGCAGGCCGAGGTCGAGGACGCAGGCGTCGTAGCGGTGGTCGGCCAGGGCCAGCAGCGCCTGCTTGCCGTCCGGCACCCAGTCGACGGCGTAGGCGGCAAGCATCAGCCCGGCGCGGATGCCGTCGCCGAGCAGGGGATCGTCTTCAACCAGCAACAGTCTCAATTAGCGTGCATCTCCGGCAGTCTTGGCGAGCAGGGCGCGAATTTCCTGGCGCCGGCCCTGGTCGGCCAGTTCGCGTCCCGGACGGGGCGGCGCGGCAAGGGCCTTTTCCAGGTAGCGGCGACCTTCGGCCACCTTGTCCTGGTCGATCAGATACTCGCCGTAAAAGAAATTCGGGTCAATCCCGTCCGGGTTGACGGCCAGGGATTTGCGGAACAGTCCTTCGGCTTTTTCCTTGTCGCCAAAACCGAGCGGCCAGCGCGGCACCTTGGCGTAGAGCGTCGCCAGGCTGGTGTAGGCGGAACCGTTGAGCGACTTTTCGTCGAGCTTCAGGCTCTCTTCCAGCAGCGTCCGGGCTTCCTTGGCCAGCGACAGACCGCCGAGGCCGCCGCGTGCGCCGGCTTCGCTGGAAACGACGATGGCTTCCCAGATCAGCGCGGCGGCAAGATTCGGATTGGCCTTGGCAATCTGGTTCGCCTGGACGGCGAGTTCGCGGTAGAGGTCGGCCTGCTGCTTTTCCGGTGCCTTGTACTTGATTTCCGCCCAGCGGTCCTGGATCGGGCGGATCAGTTCGTCGCCGGGGGCGGCGTGGAGTAGCGTGGCGAAACTGACGCCGACGGCGAAAAGCAGGGATTTCAATCGGGACATGATGGCTCCTTGGGGCGAGTCTGGGTGAAAGTTACGCCTTGGCGGCGTGTTGCTTGATCTTGGCGAGCTTGCCGCGCAGGCCCTGGTCGACGAGGCCGGGGGCGAAGCCGTTGAGCCAGGCGAAGAAGCGTTCCGGGAAACCGATGTGGCCTTCGGCGACGTCGTTGGCGAGCATGGCGACGACCTGCCGGGCGACCGTCTCCGGCGTGTCGGTGGCACTGCCCAGAGCGCGGTTCAGGGCGCGCACCGCTGGCGGGTTGATCGGCGTGTCGATGGCGCGCGGAGCGACGTGGATGACGCGCACCGTGCTGTCGGCGAGTTCGCGCCGCAGGGCCTGGGAAAAGCCGCGCAGTCCGGCCTTCGCCGCCGAGTAGGCGGTGAAGCCGGCGAAGGGAACGCTGCCGAAGGTCGAGCCGATATTGACCACCGCCGCTTCCGGCTGTTGCGTCAGCCAGGGCAGCAGGGCCTGGGTGAGGCGGATCGGCGCTTGCAGATTGGTCGCCAGGATGCGTTCGACGTCGTTCCACTCCTGCTCGGCGAGCAGGCCGAAGCTGGCGACGCCAGCGTTGTTGATCAGGATGTTGGCGCCGAAACTGCGGGCGGCCTGGACGGTACTTTCGATGCCGCCGCCGTGCGTCAGGTCGGCCTGCAGCAACTGGTAGTTGCAACCGGCCGGCAGGTCGATGCGGGCCAGCGCCGCCGGGTCGCGGCCGGTCAGCAACAGGGCGGCGCCGGCGTTGGCCAGTTCGCGCGCAAGCACCCGGCCGAGACCGCCGTTGGCGCCGGTGAGGACGATGCGGGCGCCTTTCAGTTGCATGCTGCGACCTCGACCGGCAGGGCGTGGAAGATGTCGCCGTAAAGCTTGAAGAAGACCTTGGCGGCGTGCAGCACGTCGGCCTGATCGGCGGGTGTCATCAGGTCGAGGATGCCGGCCAGTTGTTGCGTGTGCTCCTGGTCGAGGGTGCCGTGCGAGCGCAGGTAGGTGAAGGCGCTGTCGGGCAGGCCCAGCGCCGCCTGGATGCGGTCGGCGGCGGTCAGCGCGAGATCGACGCTGGTGCCTTCGAGAACGAAGACCATGCCGAAGAAGGCCGCCGGGTTGCCACGGTTGATCAGGTCGTAGGCGTAGGCGACCATCAGTTCGGCGGGCAGTTCGGGCCGGCTGTGGCGCACCGCCTCGGCGTCGCCGCCGGCGGCGGCGATGTCGTTGAGGATCCATTCCTCGTGGCCGATCTCTTCTTCAATGTATTCGGCGACGCCGGCGCGCATCCAGGTCAGGCGTTCGGGCAGGCGGCCGCCCAGGGTCATCAGCAGCGGCGTCGTGTGGCGCACGTGGTGGTAGGCCTGGGTCAGGAAGGCGATATAGCTGGGCAGGCTGGCCCGGCCCTGCAGGCACTCGCCGACGATCGGCGCGGAGAGCAGGTGGGCGCGGGCCTGGGCGGTTTCGAACTTGAGCGTGTCGTAGAAGGACATCGGGGACTCCTCTGAAGAATGGAGCGCCGCCAGGGCGGCACGGTGATGGTCGATGATGGCTTGCCGGCGCGGCCGGCCGTTGCCGGTGGCCAGCCCGTTGCCCGGGGTGAAGGCTGGGCTGGCGATGAAATGGGCGATCCGCGCGTAATCCGGCAGGCCGGCGTTGGCGCGGGCGATCGCTTCGCCGAGCGCGCCGTCGGGGATGCCGGGCAGCGGCACGACGATGGCGGACAGTGCCGGCTGGCCGTCGCCGGTAACCACCGCCTGGATGATCTGCGGCTGGGCGAGGAGCGCCGCCTCGACCCATTCCGGCGAGACGTTGCGGCCGAACGAGGTGATCAGCAGGTTCTTGCGTCGGCCTTGCAGATGCAGGTGGCCGTTGCCGTCGATGCTGGCGAGGTCGCCGGTCGGGAAAGCATCGTCGCTGGTCGCCGCCTGCCCGGTATAGCCGAGGAAGGCGCGGGTGCGCACGGTCAGCTCGCCGTTGTCGATGCTCAGCCGGGCGTGAGCGAGCGGGCGGCCAACGCCGTCGGCGTCGTCGCCGGGGCGGTTGATCGCCAGCACCGAGCCGCCCTCGGTCAGGCCGTAGCCCTGGTAGGCGGGGATGCCGAGCGCGCGGGAACCGGCCAGCAGTTCCGGGGCGACGCGGGCGCCGCCGACGGCGACGAACTGCAGTGCAGCCGACGGCTGGCTGCGCGTGAAACCGAGGTAAGTGGCCCAGGCCTTGAGCAGTTCGGGCACCAGGATCACGCTGCCGACGCCGGTTTCCTTGACCTTGCGGTCGAGCGCCGCCGGGTCGAAACCCTGCATGCCGGCCCAGCCGAGTTCGGCGAGCGACGGCAGATGCACCGGCATGCCGCGCAGCAGCGGCGCATAGACGCCGGCAACGTTTTCCAGCAGCAGGGCCAGCGGCAACACCGCCAGGTGGCGTTCGAGCGGCAGGTCGGCGAGGCGCTCCTGGACCGCGCGAGCGGTGTCGAGCAGGCCGTCGCGACTCAGGCAGACGCCCTTGGGCGCGCCGGTGCTGCCCGAGGTGAAGGAAATCTTGGTGGTGCCCGGCGGCAACTCGACCGCTTCGACAATCCGGCGCATCCAGGTCAGACCCTGCCAGCGACCGGTGATGGCGAAGCCGAGGTCGAGGGCGCCGATGCGTTCCGGCTGGTCGGTGAGCACGGTGTCGGCGCCGGCCTGTTCGAGCGCGTTGCGCAGTTGTTCCGGGTGAAAAAAGGCGGGCAGCGGCAGGTGTACGCGGCCACTGTCCTGACAGGCGAGGTCGGCGATGATCCAGGCCGGGCTGTTGTCGGCGAGCACGCCGACAACGCGGCTGGCGGCCAAGCGTTCGCGCAGGTTGAGCAGTTCGGCGACGATCTCGCCGGCGTTCCAGTTGCGCTGGCTGCCGAGCAACAGCGGGGTGTCGGCGGGGTGGGCGGCGAGTTCGGTTTGCCAGGAAAAATCAGCCATGGCGCTTCACCATTTCCAGGGCCAGGGCGATGCGGCCGGCGACGACGATCGGCCGGGTGTCGTAGTAATTGCCCCAGTTCGCCGCTTCATCGCCGAGCCTGGCCGGATCGGCCGGTGCCAGGGCCAGGGATGGCAACCCGAGGCGACGGAAAATGCCGAGCAATTCGCGGGTGGCGGTGACCACCACCCACTCGTAACCGAGCCGGTCGAGATGGCGGGCCAGGTTGAGGATGACATCGACGCTGCTGCCCGGGCGGTCGGCGGCCAGGTTGCCGACTTCGACGATCGCTTCGCGCTTGACCGCTTGTCCGGCCAGCCGGGCGATCGCCGTTTCGATCGGTTCGTCGAGATAGGTTTCGAGGAACAGCCGGTCTTCGCCGGCGCAACGCCAACCGGCAACCGCGGTGATGCGGCCGGTGTCTTCGAGCAGCATCAGGTTGGGGGCGAAACGTTTGACCTCGGCGCCGTGATGGCGGCGGAAAATATCGCTGATGAAGGCTTCCGCCTCCGCCCGGCGCGGCGCGCCGACGATGGTGTGACGAACCATCGCCACCGGTCGGCGGGTCTGGAAGATCTTCTGTATGGCAGCCACGATGATGACCTCGTTGAACACTATGGCGCCAAGGATGGGAGCAGCAAATTAAAGGAAACTTAAGTGTTTTTTTTTTTGCCATGCGCAAACGCTTTGCGTGCTTTCGGGCGGCGTTTTCCGCTAGCGCGCCGATTCGTGCATCATTGCTTCCTTGAACAGGCAGGACTTCCGGGGGGAACATGGCTTATACGCGCAACGTCGGCCTCAGCGCATCCGAGGACCGCATCGAGAAACTGATTACCGAGCGCCTGGCGCCCGGCGCCGACAAGGGCAAGATCGACGCCCGCATCTGGGATTTGTTCGGCGAGGAATGGGCGGTGATGTTCACCGACCTGGCGGGCTTTTCCAGCGGTGTCGCGTCATTCGGGATCATTCACTTCCTGCAGGTGATCTACGAGTCGCAGCGACTGCTCACGCCGTGCATCGACGCGCACGACGGTATCCTGCTCAAGGTCGAGGGCGACAGCCTGCTGATCATTTTCCGCAACGTCGTCAAGGCGATCGAATGTGCCGATGCCATGCGGCGCGTCTGCCAGGACTATAACGTCGGGCGTGAGCCGGCCGAATGCATCGGCCTCTGCGTCGGTCTCGGCTTCGGGCGGGTGCTGCGGATCGGCGACCGCGATGTCTACGGCAGCGAGGTCAACGCGGCGGCCAAGCTCGGCGAGGACATCGCCCGCGCCGGCGAAGTCTTGGTGACCGATGCCGTGCGCGATGCGACGGCGGGGATGTACCGCTTTGAACCGATTGCCACCGTGCCGCCAGGGGCCAACGCGGCGTTCCGGATGATTTGCTGAAGCGGCCAGGCGGCGTCAGTCGCTGCCGGGCTGGAGCGCCAGCCCGCTTTCCTCGTAGATCGCCGCGAAATCGGTGAGCAGTTCGACGCTCTTCAGTTCGACCGGGTCGCCCGCCGTCAGCGTTGCCAGTTGCCAGCCGATGTCGCCGCTGCGCCGATGGATTTCGATCAGCACCTCGTCCTGGCTGACCAGCACGTATTCGAGCAGGGTCGGCAGGCTGCGGTAGGCCTGCAGTTTTTCCCGGCGGTCGGTGGCGGCGGTGCTTTCGGAAAGCACTTCGACGATCAGGCGCGGGTTGTCGACCACCTGGTCGGCCGGGCCGACGCTCAGGTGCTGCGGGTCGCAGGTGACCAGCACATCGGGGTAGTAGATGCTGTGCGTCTTGGCGACGCGCAGCTTGGTGTCGGCCATGAAGGCGCGGCACGGCGAACCGCGCAGGTGATTGCGCAACAGCGACGCGATGTTGAGCGCGATGACGTTGTGGCGTAGCGAAGCGCCGGTCATCGCGTGGATGCGGCCAGCGACGTATTCGTGGCGCACCGGGCTGCGCACTTCGTGGGCCAGGTATTCGGTTTCCGTCACGTAGATGTCATCGGCGAGTTTCATGGCGCCCTCCTGCGGTCGACGGAAAAATTATGCAATAAATCACCGTCTTAGTGGGCGGCTTCCCAGTTCGGCCCGACCCCGACTTCGACCACCAGCGGCACCTTCAACTGCGCCACCTGGGTCATCAGGCGCGGCAGGTGGGGGCGGATTTCCATCAGCTCGCCGTCCGGCACTTCGAGCACAAGTTCGTCGTGCACCTGCAGGACCAGTTTCGACTGGCGGGCGGTCTGCTCCAGCCAGCCCTGCACGGCGATCATCGCGAGCTTGATAAGGTCGGCGGCGGTGCCCTGCATCGGCGCATTGATTGCCGCGCGCTCCGCTGCCTGGCGGCGGTTGCCGTTGCTCGAACGGATTTCCGGCAGCCACAGGCGGCGACCGAAGACGGTCTCGACGTAACCGTGCTCGCGCACCGTCGCCCGAGCTTCTTCCATGTAGCGGGCGACGCCGGGGTAACGGGCGAAGTAGCGGTCGATGTAGGTCTGCGCGGCGCTGCGCTCCAGGCCCAACTGGCGGGCCAGGCCGAAGGCGCTCATGCCGTAGATCAGGCCGAAGTTGATGCTCTTGGCGACGCGGCGTTGATCGGGGCCGACTTCCAGGGGCGTAACGCCGAAGATTTCGGCAGCGGTGGCGCGGTGCACGTCCTCGCCGTGGGCGAAGGCTTCAAGCAGGCGGGCGTCGCCGGAGAGGTGGGCCATGATGCGCAGTTCGATCTGCGAATAGTCGGCCGAAACGATGCTGCTGCCTTCGGGGGCGACGAAGGCGGTGCGGATCTTGCGGCCTTCGTCGGTACGCACCGGGATGTTCTGCAGATTGGGTTCGCTGGACGCGAGCCGTCCCGTCACCACGGAAGCCTGCGAGAAGTGAGTATGTACTCTGCCGGTGTCCGGGTTAATCATGCGCGGCAGCTTGTCGGTGTAGGTGCCCTTCAGTTTCGACAGCGAGCGGTGTTCGAGCAAGAGCTTGGGCAGCGGATAGTCGAGCGCCAGTTCGGAGAGCACTTCCTCGTCGGTCGAAGGGCCGCCGGACGCGGTTTTCTTCTTCACCGGCAGGCCCAGCTTGCCGAACAGGATTTCGCCCAGTTGCTTGGGCGAGGCGAGGTTGAACGGCTGGCCGGCGAGTTCGTAGGCTTGCGCTTCCAGCGCCATGATCTTCTGGCCGATCTCGTGGCTCTGACGGGCGAGCGTCTCGCCGTCGATCAGGATGCCGGTACGCTCCATCTGCCAGATCACCTGCCGGGCCGGCAGTTCGATCTCGTGGTAGATGCGCGATAGACCGGGTTCGTTGGCGAACTGCGGGTGCAGCACGTCATGGACGCGCAGCGTGACGTCGGCGTCCTCGGCGGCGTAGGTGGCGGCGCGCTCGATGTCGACCTGGTCGAAGCCGATCTGCTTGGCGCCCTTGCCGCACAGGTCTTCGTAGGCGATCGTTGCGAGGCCGAGGTGGCGGCTGCACAACTGGCCGAGGTCGTGGCCCTTGTCGGATTCGATGACGTAGCTCTGCAGCATCGTGTCGTGGGCGATGCCGGCGAGCGCGATGCCGTGGTTGGCGAAGACGTGCTGGTCGTACTTGGCGTTCTGCAGCACCTTACGGCGCTCGGCGTTTTCCAGCCAGGGTTTCAGCCGGGCCAGCACTTCGTCGCGCGGCAATTGCTCGGCGACGCCCGGGCCGTTGTGGGCGAGCGGAATGTAGCAGGCCTCACCGGGCGTCACCGACAGCGAGAGGCCGACGATGCGCGCGGCAAAGCTGTCGAGGCTGGTGGTTTCGGTGTCGAGCGCGGTCAGCGGCGCGGTTTCGATCTTTTGCAGCCAGGGCTCGAACTGTTCCCAGGTGAACACCGTGTCGTAGCGGACCTCGCTCGGTGCGGCGGGTGGCGTGGCGCTATCCGTCGGGGCGGCAGTATCGCTGGCGCTCGGTGCGTCGAGCTCACGCGTCCAGGTGCGGAAGTTGTAGCGCGTGTACAGGTCGCGCAAGGTGTCGCGGTCGCGGGCCGTTGCGGTCAACGCGGTCGGCGCCGGCAAATCCGGTAGGTCGCAGACGACGGTGACGAGCTTTTTGCCGAGCGGCAGGAAATCGAGATGGTCGCGCAGGTTCTGGCCGACCACGCCCTTGATGTCGGTGGCGTTGGCGACGATGGCGTCGAGCGAGCCGTATTGCGTCAGCCATTTGACGGCGGTCTTCGGCCCGCACTTGGCGACGCCGGGGACGCCGTCGACGGTATCGCCGACCAGTGCCAGGTAATCGACGATCTTTTCCGGCGGCACGCCGAACTTGGCCTCGACGCCGGCCGCGTCGAGCATTTCCTCGCTCATCGTGTTGTACCAGCGGATCTTTGGCCCGACCAACTGGGTCAAATCCTTGTCGCCGGTGGAAATCAAGGTGTCAATGCCGTCGTTCGCAGCTTTCGTCGCCAGCGTGCCGATCACGTCGTCGGCCTCGACGCCATCCACGCACAGCACCGGCCAGCCGGCGGCGGCGATGGCGGCGTGGATCGGTTCGATCTGGGCGCGCAGGTCGTCGGGCATCGGCGGACGGTGCGACTTGTACTCGGGATACCAATCGTCGCGGAAGGTCTTGCCCTTGGCGTCGAAGACGACGGCCTTGTAGTCCGCCTTGTGGTCGTTTTCCAGACGACGTAGCATGTTCAGCACGCCATACAGCGCGCCAGTCGGCTCGCCGGCCGGATTCCGCAGGTCGGGCAGGGCGTGATAGGCGCGGTACAGATAGGACGAACCGTCCACCAACAAGAGAAGAGGCATGGGATGACCGAGAGCGATAAACTGGTGATGGGGATCGAGACCGAGGCGCTGCTGAAAAGCGCGACGGCCCGCGAGTCCTGGCGGATTTTCGGCATTATGTCAGAGTTCGTCGAGGCCACCGACCGCCTGGCGGCGATCAAGCCGGCGGTGACCATTTTCGGTTCGGCCCGGGTCAAGGAAGGCACGCCGTACTACGAACTGACCGAGCGCGTGGCGCGTTTGCTGTCCGACTCCGGCTTCTCGGTGATCTCCGGCGGCGGCCCGGGCATCATGGAAGCGGCCAACAAGGGGGCGTTCCACGGCAAGTCGCCGTCGGTCGGCCTCAACATCCAGTTGCCGCACGAACAGCAGAGCAATCCCTACCAGGACATCTCGCAGACCTTCCGCCACTTCTTCGCGCGCAAGTACATGTTCGTCCGCTTCGCCAGCGCCTACGTCGTGATGCCCGGCGGCTTCGGCACGCTCGACGAACTGATGGAGGCCCTGACGCTGATCCAGACCGGCAAGGCGCGCAAGATTCCGCTCATCCTCGTCTGCGGCGAGTTCTGGAAAGGCCTGGTCGACTGGTTCCGCGACACGCTGGTGCGCGAGAAGATGATTGACCCCGAAGACACCGAACTGATCCAGATCATCGACGACCCGGAAAAGGTCGTCGAAGCGATCTTCAAGCATTACGAAGCACGCCCGTTCAGCCCCTTGCCGAACGAGCGGGAGATGATGCTCAACCTGTAATAAAATGGCCGGCATACCGAAAGGAAAAACCATGCGCCGTCTTCTCCCCATCCTGCTCTTCGCCGCCTTGCCCGTCTGGGCGCAACAGGGCGAACTGCAACCGCTGCCCGCCGTGCCGCCTCCGCCGCCGGAAATGGAACCGTTCGACGCCGCACTCGAACCACAAGTGACCATCGTCCGCAACGACAAGGAAACGCGCGAGGAATTCCGCGCCAACGGCAAGCTCTACATGGTCAAGGTGACGCCGACGCACGGCAAACCCTATTACCTGGTGGACCGCCAGGGTGACGGCGTGATGGTCGAGAGCGAGATCAATCCCAACCCGGTGCGGCCGCCGATGTGGGTCATTCATAGCTGGTAAGTCTTGTCCGTCTACACCACGGTCGGGCGCGCCGAACTCGCAGCCTGGCTGGCGCCGCTGGCGGCCGGTGAGTTGATCGAGCATGCCGGCATCGCCGCCGGCATGCAGAACTCCAATTATTTCGTGACGACCGGCGGCGGCCGCTTCGTGCTGACGCTGTTCGAGGCGATCGATCCGGCAGCGCTCGATTTCTACCTGCGCCTGCAGGCGCATCTCGCCGATGCCGGCCTGCCCTGTCCGCGGCCGCTGGCCGATGCACAAGGCCGTCTCTGGCGCACCCTGTGCGGCAAGCCGGCCGCCTTGCTGAGCTGCCTGCCGGGGCGGGCAGTCGAGCTGCCGGACGCCGGGCAATGCCAGCGCGTCGGCGCCGCGCTCGCCCGTCTGCACCTGGCAGCGGCCGATCTCGCCGGAGCGCCGGCCAACCCTTGCGGCGCCGCCTGGTGTCAGGCTTTGGGCGACAGCTTGCTGCCGCTGTTGCCGGCGGCCGACGCCGCGCTGCTTGCCGACGAACTCGAATTCCAGTCGCGGCAGGACCGCTCGGCGCTGCCGCAGGGCGTGATTCACGCCGACCTGTTCCGCGACAACGTGCTCTGGCGCGACGATGGCGAACTCGGCGGCCTGCTCGATTTCTATTTTGCCGGCGTCGATGCCTGGCTGTTCGACCTGGCCGTCGTCGCCAACGACTGGTGTGGCGACGCCGGGCAACTGGCGGCGCTGTTTGCCGGCTATGCCGGCGTGCGCCCGCCACAGCCCGCCGAACGGGCGGCCTGGCCGGCGTTGCGGCGGGCGGCGGCACTGCGCTTCTGGTTGTTGCGGCTCGATGCCAAATTGCGCCCACGAGCCGGCGAAGTGGTGACGATCAAGAATCCGGATGATTTCCGGACCCTGCTGGAGCGCTTGCGCCTTGCCGCCGACGCGCTCCCCGGCTAGCATCCGGCCATGAGCGAAAGTCCGCAATTCCCGATTCCCCCCGCGCCCTTTAAGGGCGACAGCCGCGAGGTTGACGCCGGCGCCTGTTTCGACTGGTTGGCCCAAGGCTGGGTCATGTTCCTCGCCCACCCCGGTATCTGGTTGGGGGCGACTATCCTGTTGCTGGTCATCCTGATGGCGATTTCGATCGTCCCCCTGTTCGGGCAGGTTGCCGCCCACTTGCTGGTGCCCTTGTTCGGCGCCGGCATGCTGCAGATTTCACGGGCCATTGCCGAGGGCGGCGAGCCGCAGATCGGCGACCTCTTCGCCGGTTTCCGCCAGCATGCCGGGCAACTGGTGATGGTCGGCGTCTTCTTCGCGCTCGGTGTTTTCGGTATCGCGCTGATCGCCTTCCTGCTGATCAGCGGCGGCTTGCTGGGCGGGGCGGTTTCCGGGCGGATCGGTGGTTTCGGCATTGCCTTCGGCGGTCTCATGCTGGCCGGCCTGCTCGTCATGCTGCTTTCGGTGCCGGTCATCATGGCCACCTGGTTCGCGCCGGCGCTGGTCTATTTTCACGGTATGGCGCCGTTGCCGGCGATGAAGGCAAGTTTCGCCGCCGGGGCGAAGAACTGGCTGGTGATGGTGATCTTCGGCATCTTCCTGGTGGTCGCGGCGTTCTTCGCCATGCTGCCGATCGGTCTTGGACTGCTGCTGCTGCTGCCGATCTTCTCGGCGGCGGTGTACGCGTCCTACCGCGACATCTTTGCGGGGGCCTGAGCGATGCGTGCGCAGACGCTTCCGGCAGCCAGCGGCTGGCAATGGGTGCTCGGTGGCTTCGCCATCTATCGCCGCAGCCCGCTGATGCTGTCGCTGCTGGTCATCACCTACTGGTTCATCGTCGTCTTTCTCAACCTGTTCCCGATGCTCGGTGCGCTGGCCGCTTCGCTGGTCATCCCCGGCCTGTCGGTCGGTCTGATGCTGGCCGCCCGCAATATCGAACGTCACCAGCCGGTTTCCATCCAGACCCTGTTTGGCGGTTTCCGCGACAATACCAAGACTCTGGTCGTGCTCGGCGCCCTCTACCTGCTGGCTACCTTCGCCGTGCTCGGCCTGTCGACCGTCGCCGACGGCGGTGCCCTGCTCAAGTTCATGCTCGCCGACAGCCGCGCCGAGCGCGCACTGGTCGAGGATGCCGATTTCAGCTTTTCGGCGCTGATCGTCGTCGTCGGCATGGTGCCGGTGTTGATGGCCTGGTGGTTCGCGCCGGTACTCGCTGCCTGGCACCGGCTGCCCCTCGGCAAATCGCTGTTCTTCAGTTTCGTCGCCTGCCAGATGAACTGGCGCCCCTTCGTCGTTTACGCGCTGGGTCTGCTGATCGTCGCCGCCATGCTGCCCGGCCTGGTGCTCGGTTTGCTGCTCAGCCTGCTGCCGGGGCTGCAGGGTCTGGCGACGACACTGGTCAGCCTGTTGATGGGGCTGGTCATCGCGCCGACCGTGTTCGCCAGCTTTTACGTCGTCTATCGCGACATCTTCGGCATCTCGGAAATTGTCTGAGCCGCTGGCGATTTTCGGCGGCACCTTCGATCCGGTGCATTTCGGACACTTGCGGCTGGCCGAGGAGTCGATTGCCCATCTCGGCCTGGGCGGCGTGCGTTGGCTGCCCGCCGGTAATCCGCCGCACCGCGGGGTGCCGCAGGTAAGCGGCGAGCAGCGGCTGGCGATGGTTCGCCTGGCGACCGCCGGTAATCCCCGCTTCACGGTCGATGCCGCTGAAATCGAAGCCAGTGCACCGAGCTACACGGTGCACACGCTGGAACGCCTGCGCGCCGAACTCGGGCCTGGGCGGCCGCTGGTCCTGCTCGTCGGCGCCGATGCCTTTGCCGGGCTGGCGGGCTGGCATCGCTGGCGCGACATCCTCGAACTTGCCCACGTCGCGGTCTCGCACCGTCCGGGGTTTCCGGTCGAAGCTGCCAGCCTGCCGACGGAGCTGGCCGCCGCCTTCCTGCAGCGCCGAATGGCCGACGCGAGCGGTTTGCGTGCCGTTCCGGGCGGCGGCATCGTGACCTTCGCGATGACCCAGCTCGCCATCTCGGCGACGCAGATTCGCAAGCTGCTGGCCAACGATTTGTCGGCCCGTTATTTGCTGCCGGACACCGTTCTCGACTATATTCGGGCCCGTTCCCTTTACCGAAATCCCTGATGGACATACGCAAGCTGCAAAAAATCGTCGTTTCCGCCCTCGAAGACATCAAGGGCAAGGATATCGAAGTCATCAACACCACCAAGCTGACCTCGATGTTCGATCGTCTGGTCATCGCGACCGGCGACTCCAACCGCCAGGTCAAGGCTCTGGCCCGCAACGTTCAGGACAAGGTACGTGAGGCCGGCGGCGAGATCGTCTCGGTCGAAGGTGAAGATGCCGGGGAATGGGTGCTGGTCGACATCGGCGATCTGGTCGTCCATGTCATGCAGCCGGCGGTGCGCACCTATTACAACCTCGAAGAACTCTGGCAGGTGACCCCGGCCCAGCGGCGCAAACTGGCGGGCGCGACGACCGGCGAATGAAGCTGGCCATCCTTGCCGTCGGCCACCGGCAACCCGCCTGGGTCGACGCCGGATGCGCCGAATACCTCAAGCGCATGCCGCGCGAGGCGGTGGCCAGTGTCGTCGAGATCAAGCCCGAAACGCGCGGCTCGAAAACCCGCGAGCAACTCCTTGCCGCCGAACGGAACCGGATCGAGGATGCCTTGCCGGCGTCCTGTCGCCTGGTCGTTCTCGACGAGAAGGGCGACGACCTGACCACCATGAAACTGGCGCAACGGCTCGAACACTGGATGCAGGACGGGCGCGACATCGCCTTGCTGATCGGCGGCGCCGACGGCATCGACGAAGCGCTCAAGCAGCGCGCCGCCGAGAAGATCCGCTTATCCAGCCTGACCCTGCCGCATGGCATGGCGCGCCTGCTGCTATGCGAGCAGTTGTACCGGGCGGTCAGCGTGCTCAAGAACCACCCTTACCACCGGGAAGGCTGATGCGTCTCTACCTTGCCTCACGCAGCCCGCGCCGCCGCGAACTGTTGCACCAGATCGGCGTCGACTTCGACACCCTGATCGGCGACGTCGACGAAACGCCCTTGCCCGGCGAGCCGGCCGCCGCCTACGTCGAACGCGTGACGCGGGCGAAGGCGACGCTCGGTCTGTCGCTGCTCAAGGAACGCCACCTGGTTGCTCACCCGGTACTGGCCGCCGACACCACGCTCGAATTCGCCGGCGATATCATCGGCAAGCCGGTCGATGCGGCCGACGCCGAGGCCATCCTGCACCGTCTCTCCGGGCAGACGCACCGCGTCCTGACCGGCGTCGCCGTCGCCGATGCCGAGCGCTGTGCCTTTGTTCTCTCGGTCAGCGAAGTTTCCTTCCGCGAACTTTCCGACGACGAAATCCGTCACTACGTCCTCTCCGGCGAGCCGATGGACAAGGCTGGCGCCTACGGCATTCAGGGCCGCGCCGGCTTGTTCGTCGCCCACATCGCCGGCAGCTATACCGGCATCATGGGCCTGCCGGTCTGCGAAACCGGGGAGCTTCTCAAGGAATTCGGCTGGCGCTTCTGACCGGCTGCAGTCGGTGCTTGCCGGCGCTGTCGCGGCTCGTTACATTCTCCTCATAACAACAAACGAGGAGAGGGATCATGGGCCTGTTTTCGCTGTTTTCCAGTGATACACCGGAAGTGCGGCCGTCGTCAGCGCCGCGTCAGGGGGGGCAGCCGCAGAGTGGGCGCTTCGATTGCAACGCGCCGCCGGCCAGCTTCAGCCAGCTTGGCGTCGCCGGCGAATCCGGTCTGCTGCTTTCCTTCGTGCCGCCGGAAACCGATTTTTCCCGGGTCAGCGCCGCCTGGCAGCGTTTTTCCGCAGACGGTCGCTCGGTCGTCAGCCTGTCTTCGACCGGTGCCCTGTGTGGTCAGGCCGGCGCTTCGCCCTACTGCGAGATGCAGGGGGCGCAGGGGAGTTGGCTGTGGTTGCCGCAGGGCCTGATCGCCCGCCACGAAGTGCATGTCGTCGATCTCCACATCAAGGACACGGCGACGGCCAGTCAGCGCGTTGCCGCCATCCGCCGCGAACTGGAGCAGATCCGGCCGGCCATCCCACTTTCCGGCGAGCGCAGTTTCACCCTCGTTTTCTGCGACGGGCTGTCGGCCTCCGAAGGTTTCCTGATGCAGGCCTGGTACCAGAGCGGCCGCTTTCCCTGTCTGGCGATCGGCGGTTCCGCCGGCGGCCGGCTCAATTTCAGCGGAACCTACATCGCTGCCGGCGGCTCGGTGCTGCAGGGCAAGGCGGTGCTGGTCTTCTGTCAGATGGCCGAGGGCAAGTCCTTCGCGCCGTTCAAGAGCCAGAACTTCGAGCCGACCCAGCAGAGCTGGCTGGTCGCCGAAGCCGACCCGGTGGCCCGCACCGTCACCTCGCTGTTCGGCAGCGACGGCCGGCCGCAACCCATCCTCGACGTGCTCGCCGCTCACCTGCGCTGCGCGCGCACTGAGCTGGCCAAACAACTCGAAGGCAAGACTTTCGCGGTCAAGGTCGAAGACGAATATTTCATCCGCTCGGTGGCGGAGATCCGCGATGACTGCATCGCCTTTTTCTGCGACCTCGAATTCGGCGACCGTCTGCATCTGCTCAAGGCGACCGATTTCATCGCCGCCACGCGCAACGACTGGCAGCAGTTCGTCAGCCGCCACGGAAGACCGAACGCTGTCCTGCTCAACGACTGCGTGCTGCGCCGCGTCGGCAACAGCGGGCGGCTGAGCGAGGCGCGTTTTTTCGACGACGTGCCGGCCGCCGGTTTCTCGACCTTTGGCGAAATCCTCGGCGTGCCGATCAACCAGACCCTGTCGGCACTTGCCTTCTTCGACCAGCGCAACGAGGCGATGGCCCGCTTTCCGGTCGATTACGCGGCTTATGCCGGGCATTACGCGCAGCGCGCCCTGCATCGCTGGGCGGCCCTCAACGGTATCCAGTCGGCGGTGACCGAGCGCGTCGTCGACTACCAGCAGGCGATTGCCCCCTTGCTTGCGGCGTTGCCGCAACTCGAACAGGCGACCTTGCACCAGGCCGATACCCTGGACATTGCCCAGCGCAGCATTCGCTCGATCAGCGAGGCAGCCAGCCAGACGCGTTCGGCGCAATCCCGGCTGGGCAGCGAACTCGACGAACTGGAGCGCATCTCGCAGGGGATCAGCCAGATCACCGGCGGTATCGGTGCGATTGCCGATCAGACCAACCTGCTGGCGCTCAACGCGGCAATCGAAGCGGCGCGCGCCGGTGAGGCCGGGCGTGGTTTCGCGGTGGTTGCCGACGAGGTGCGCAAGCTCGCCCAGTCGGCCAAGGATCAGGCGCAGGCAACGACCAAGAGCATCAGCGAGGCGGTGGCAACGATCGCCAAAATCCGCGCCGTGGCGACCGAAACCGTCGGCACGACGCAGGAGATGGCCGACAAGAGCACCGTTGCCGCCGACCAGATCGTCAACATGAGCCAGAATGCCGGCACGGAACGCGACGAACTCAAGGCCAGCCTGGCCCGCCTGGATGAACTGGCGCAAGGCATGGAGGCGATGCAGGAAGCGGTCGCCCAGCTGACCATGCTGCAGCGGCTGGCGACTTCCTAGAGCGCTGCCAGGATGCGGCGTGCCGCCTGCAGCGCGCCGTCCGGCTGCGGGATGGGCGGTGCCGGCAGCGCCAGCAGGGCTTCCAGGTCGGGCACGATGTCGCCCTCGAGCAGGCGGTTGGCGGCGATTTCGCGGCAACGGCCATGGCGTTCTAGCCAGTCGATCAGGCAATCCTGCTCCGGCCAGTCGTCGCGTCGCAGGTAAAGCAGCGGTGTGCCGTTGCAGGCCGCTTCGGCGACGATTCCGTAACCCGGCTTGGTGAGTACGGCGTCCACCGAGGCGAGGAGGTCGGGGAAAGGCAATCCGTAGTCATCGAAGGCGAGCGCGTCCGGATGCCGGCATTGCCAGCTGGCCGGTACCAGCCAGCGGGTGGCGGGCAGCCGCGGCCAGTCGTCGACCGGCAGGCGATGCTCGAAACCGCCGAGGGCAACCAGTATCCGGCGGTCGTCGCCGAGTCCGAGATCGTGCCGGGTGCCGCGGGCAGCGATCGGAGCGATCGGTTCGACGCGGGCCAGGTCACGCATCGGCATGCCCGGCGTCAAGCGCAGGAAGACGTCGGCGTCGCGGTAGGCGGCGAGGATCTGGGCGTGGATCGGCGGCGCCCAGGGGTCGCCGGGAAAATGGTGGGCAAACAGGTCGGCCCAGTTCAGCGAGCAGATCGCCAGCGCCGGAATGCCGGCCCGCCGGGCGCCGGCCAGCGGCAGGTAGGCAACGTTGCTGAGCACCGCGTGCGGCGCCAGCGAACGCAGGAATTCCGCTTCCGCCGCAACCCGCGCCGGCCAGTCGGCATGCGCGGCGCGGTAGGCGGCGGCGCTGGCCTCCCGGTCGACGCGCAGGGCGTCGTGCATGAGGTAGCCGAAATCGCTGGCGGCTTCGATCAGGGTGAAGGGCGGTATGATCCGCTCGCGCAGTTTGGCAAGCGGCAAGCGGCTGCGCACGGTCAGGCGCAGTTGGGGCGCGATCTCGGCCAGCGCGTTGAGGACCGGGGCGCTGATCGCCAGGTGGCCGAAGCCGTGTGCGGTGATGTCGGCGAACAGATGCATGCTCAGGAATCCTCGGTGTCTGGCAGTTGCGGGTGGTGGAAGCGCTGGCGATATTCGGCCGGTGTGAGCCCGAGCTGGCGCGCGAACAGGCGGCGGAAGGCCGAGCTGTCGCGATAGCCGACCGTTTCGACGATGCGTTCGACGCTGTCGCGCGTCGTTTCCAGCAGTTCGCGAGCGTGTTCGATGCGCAGCGCCTGCAGGTAGGCGAGCGGCGGCATGCCGGCCGCTGCCGCGAAACGGCGGTGCAGGGTGCGATAGCTGACGGCCAGCGCGGCGGCGAGTTCCTGGGTGCTGAAGTCGCGCGCGGCGTGGCGGCTCATCCAGGCCGCCGCCGCGTCGACCAGTGGGTCGGCGAAGCGTTGCGGCAAGGACTTGAACGGCCGTTGCGAGCGGCGGGCACCGTCGATCAGCATGATGCCGGCGACCTGACGGGCGAGTCGGGCGCCGAACAGGCGGCGCAGCACGTGCAGCGACAGATCGACATGCGCCGTCATCGCCCCGGCGGTGAGCGCCGCACCGGCATCGACCAGCGCCTGATCGGCGTCGAGGCGGACGTGCGGATAGCGCTGGCGAAAGGCGTCGGCCAGCCACCACGGGGTGGTCGCCGGGCGTCCATCGAGGCGGCCGCTTTCGGCGAGGACGAAAGTGCCGTAACAACTGGCGGCGACCAGATGATCCGCTGGCAAAGCCGCGAGGCGACGGATCGCCGGCTGCCAGACGGTATCGAGCTGGCGAAGCAGGCCCTCGATGTCCGCCGCGAAAAAACCGGAGACGAGGACCGCCGCGTAGTCGGCCAGCGATTCCGGTAGCGCGGTGGTCTGCAAACGCAGGCCCGGCGCCAGTTCGATCTCGCCGCCGCTTGCCGAAAACAGGTCGAGCCGGCAGTCGGCGGCGGCCGGTTGGCGGCGGGCGACGGCGACCATGTCCAGCGTGCTGGTGACACTCGATGGCGTGGAGCCGGGGGCGACGAGGAGGGCGATGGCGGTCATGGCAGATTCGGCATGAAGAATGTCAATTATGCCGCTGTCGGCGCCTTTTGCCGACGCGCATCATTGCCTTGCCCACTTACACGGAGCTTGCCATGACTACCGACGCCTTCACCATCCTCCAGCGCTTTGCCCCGCCAAGCCCGCCAAACCGGCTCGCCGACAGCGTGCTGCTGATCATCGATGCCCAGCGCGAATACCTCGACGGCCAACTGGCGCTGCCCGGCATCGCTCCTGCGCTGGCTGCCGGTGCTCAGTTGCTGGCGCGTGCTCGCGCCGCCGGCACACCGGTCGTGCACGTCCTGCATCGCGGCGCCGGACCGATCTTCAACCCGGAAACGCCGGCTTACCGGCCGCTCGATGAAATGCAGCCGCTGCCCGGCGAAAGCGTGGTCAACAAAACGCTGGCCGACGCCTTTGCCGGCACCGAACTGCAGGCGGTGCTGGAAGCGACGGGGCGCTCGAAGCTGATCGTGATCGGCTTCATGACCCACAATTGCGTCAGTTCGACGGTGCGCGCGGCGACCGGGCGCGGCTTCCGGTGCACCGTCGTCGCGCCGGCCTGTGCTACCCGGCCGCTGCCCGACGGGCAGGGCGGGGCGATGGCCGCCGAACTGCTGCATGAGGCCAGCCTGATCGGCCTGAGCGACACGCAGGCGGTGATCGTCCGCGAGGTCGCCGATATTCCCGATTAGCGGGCGTTGACCGTACGCGGCGAACGCGCTTTTCGCCTCAGCGGTTCTTGAACGCCGGTTTGCGTTTCTCGACGAAGGCGGCCATGCCTTCCTTCTGGTCTTCGAGCGCGAAAGCCGCATGGAAGGCGCGGCGCTCGAAGAGCAGGCCTTCGTTGAGCGAGGATTCGAAAGCGCGGTTGACCGACTCCTTGATCATCATCACCACCGGCAGCGAATAGCCGGCGATGGTCGCGGCGGCCTTCAGCGTTTCGTCCAGCAGTTGCTCGGCCGGAATGACGCGGGCGACCAGGCCGGCTTTCTCGGCTTCGGCGGCGTCCATCATGCGTGCGGTCAGGCACATATCCATCGCCTTAGCCTTGCCGACGGCGCGCGGCAGGCGCTGCGTGCCGCCGGCGCCGGGCATCGTGCCGAGGCGGATTTCCGGCTGGCCGAACTTGGCGCTGTCGGCGGCGAAGATCATGTCGCACATCATCGCCATCTCGCAGCCGCCGCCCAGCGCGAAGCCGGCCACCGCCGCGATCACCGGTTTGCGCGTGGTCTTGATGCGTTCCCAGTTGCGGGTGATGAAGTCGGTCTTGTACGCGTGCATGTAGTCGAAGTCCTTCATGAAGCCGATGTCGGCGCCGGCGGCGAAGGCCTTTTCGTTGCCGGTGAGGACGATGCAGCCGATGTTCTCGTCGGCCTCGAAGGCGTCGATGGCGGCGGCGATGCCGTCGACGACATCGTTGTTCAGCGCGTTCATCGCTTCCGGCCGGTTGATGCGGATCAGGCCAACCTTGCCGTGGATTTCGCTCAGTACGACGTTGCTCATTGCTTTCTCCTGGGTATTGTTATCGGGGTCCGCCGCCGCATTGTCCGGCGAGCGACAGTTGACGTTAACGTTAACCTGCTAAGCTGTCACGAAAAACCATCCCGGAGGAGACAAGATGACCTACCCGATAGCCGCGACCCCGTTGTGGACCCCGAATCCGGCCACGGTCGGCGATACCCGCATGGCGCAGTTCATGCAGGCGACCGGCCATGGCCGCTACGCCGAACTGTGGCAGTGGTCGGTCGATCAGCCTGAGGAATTCTGGTCGCAGGTCTGGCGCTTCTGCGGTGCACTCGGTGAGCGCGGCGAAACGGTGCTCGAAGACGGCGGCAGGATGCCCGGCGCGCGCTGGTTTCCGCAGGCCCGCCTGAACTACGCTGAAAACCTGCTGCGCCACGCCGACGATGGCGAAGCGCTGGTCTTCTGGGGCGAAGACAAGGTCAGGCGGCGCATGAGCCGCAGCGAACTGCGCCGCGAGGTCGCCCGCTTCCAGCGCTTCCTGATCGATGCCGGCGTCGGCGAAGGCGATCGCGTCGCCGGTTATCTGCCCAACCTGCCGGAAACGCTCGCCGCCATGCTGGCGACAACGGCGCTCGGCGCCATCTGGTCGTCGGCCTCGCCGGATTTCGGCGTGCAGGGTGTGCTCGACCGCTTCGGCCAGATCGAGCCCAAGGTGCTGGTCTGTGTCGATGGCTACTGGTACAACGGCAAGGCGGTCGATTGCCTCACCAAGAACGCGGAAGTCGTGGCGCAGATGCCGTCGCTGGTGAAGACCGTGGTAGTGCCGTATCTGAGCCCGACACCGGAGATTGACGGTATCGCCAACGCCGTCGCCTGGCCGGCGCTGCCGCTGGCCGACGCGGCGACGATGCCGGTGTTCAAACGCCTCGCCTTCGACCATCCGCTATTCATCATGTACTCGTCGGGTACCACCGGCGTGCCCAAGTGCATCGTCCATTGCCACGGCGGCGTGCTGCTGCAACACCTGAAGGAGCACGTCCTGCACAGCGACGTGCGCCCCGGCGACCGCCTGTTCTACTTCACCACCTGCGGCTGGATGATGTGGAACTGGCTGGTCTCCGGGCTGGCCACCGGCGCCACGCTGCTGCTCTACGACGGCTCGCCGTTCGCGGCCGGCGGCAAGGTACTGTTCGACTACGCCGAGGCCGAGCGCATGACCCACTTCGGCACCTCGGCCAAGTTCATCGACGCCGCCGCCAAGCAGGGCCTGACGCCGGCCCGCACGCACGACCTGGGCGCCCTGCGCGCGTTGTTCTCGACCGGCAGCCCGCTGTCGCCGGAAGGCTTCGACTGGGTTTATCGCGAGGTCAAGGAAGACCTGCTGCTGGCGTCGATCTCCGGCGGCACCGACATCGTCTCCTGCTTCGTTTTGGGCAACCCGGTGCTACCCGTCTATCGCGGCGAAATCCAGTGTCGCGGGCTGGGCATGGCGGTCGACGTGTTCGACGAAGACGGCAGCCCGGTGCGCGGAGAGAAGGGCGAACTGGTGTGTACCCGGCCCTTCCCGGTGATGCCGGTCGGCTTCTGGAACGACCCCGACGGCAGCAAGTACCACGCCGCCTATTTCGAACGTTTCGACAACATCTGGTGCCACGGCGATTTCTCGGAACTGACCGCGCACGACGGTATGATCATCTACGGCCGCTCGGACGCGACGCTCAATCCGGGCGGCGTGCGCATCGGCACCGCCGAAATCTACCGCCAGGTCGAACAGTTGCCGGAAGTGCTGGAAGCGCTGGTAATCGGACAGGACTGGCCGCCGGGCCGCAACGACGACGTGCGCGTGGTGCTCTTCGTCAAGCTGGCCGAGGGGGCCGTGCTCGATGCCGCGCTGGTCGAGCGCATCAAGCAGCAGATCCGCGCCAACACGACGCCACGCCACGTGCCGGCGAAGGTTGTTCAGGTGCAGGACATTCCGCGCACCAAGTCGGGCAAGATCGTCGAACTGGCGGTGCGCAACGTGGTGCACGAGCGGCCGGTGAAAAACGTCGAGGCACTGGCCAATCCGGAAGCGCTGGACGGCTTCCGCCAGCGTCCGGAACTGGCGGATTAACCGCGCCCAGGCAGGGTGTGCAGGGCACGGCGGCCCCAGTCGCGGAGCAGCGCCGGCATCCGCACCTTGCCGGCCGGGACTTCGATCCAGCGATGGAAGGCCATGCCGGCGCCGATGCAGGCGCCCCAGGTGACCAGCGTCCACCAGGTGATCGCCGCCGCATCGCGCGGCGCGCTATGGGCGAACAGGGTGTTGGCGAGTAGCAGGACCGGGAAATGAACCAGAAAGACCGAGTAGGAAATGCGCCCGAAGAAAGCCGTCAGCCGCCCCTGCGGCCAGCGTTCGAGGAGGCCGCTGCGCCGGCTGAAAGCGAGCAGCAGCGCGACCGTCAGGGCGATCGCGATGCGCAGGCGGAAGTCTTCGACCAGCGCGGCGATGCCGACGGTGGCGATGAGTCCCAGCCAGAGCCGCAGGCGGCCGCGTGCCGAAGCCCACCAGGCAGCGGCGCCGAGGCCGTAGGAGCCGAAGAAGTAGATCGCCCAGTTGTCGAGACTGCTGTCGCGGTTGAAATGAAACAACGAGGCACACGCCAGTCCGAGCACCGCCAGCAGTGCGCCGGGCGGCTTGCGCCCCAGCCACAGCAGCAGCGCCATCACGGCGAAGAGCTGGAAGTCGATGGCGACGTACCAGACGCCGGCGGACAATGATTCGGCGCCAAGTACGCCGTGCAGCAGGAAGACGTGGGCCAGCCACTGGCTGAAGGTGGCGCGGTCGGGCACCGCCGGATCGTCGAGCCACTGGTCGGCGATCGCCGAGACGATGACGGCGATGCTGATCGCGGCGACGAAGGGGAGGGCAAGCCGCAGGTAGCGGCGGCCGATCAGCGGCAAGGGATTGTCGGCCAGCAGGCGACCGTCCGGCGCCAGGCCGCGGGCGGCGAGGAAACCGGCGCTGACGAGGAAGACCTGGACCGCCATCCGTCCGTAATCGACCAGCCAGGCACCGAGATCCGGGAAAGTCGCGCCGAAAGCCACGGCCAGCGGCCCGTAGAGCGCGAAGTGGTGCAGCAGGACGAGCTGCGAGGCGCCGGCCTTGAGTGCATCAAGCAGAGGCATGCGCGAAGTTGTCGGCTTCATGACGGTAATGTTACGCGATTTGTTGCGTTGCACAAAATCCGTTTCAGAAGAGTCGGCTGACAAAGGCGCCGGTTTTATCCGCGGGCAGGGCGATCCATACCGTGTGGCCACTGCCTGGCGCGATGGCGATCGGTTCGCCGACCGCGTTTTCCATGCGGTCGATGGTCAGCCGCTGATTGCCCAGCGGATGCACGCATTCGACAGTGTCGCCGAGCGCGAAGCGGTTCTTGACGGCGACCTGCATCAGGCCGCGCGCCGGGTCGAAAGCGACGGCATCGCCGACGTACTGGCTCTTGTCCGACTCGGAATGGCCGCGCAGGTAGTTCTGGTAGTCGGCGTCGTGATGGCGCTGGTAGAAGCCGTCGGTGTAGCCGCGGCTGGCCAGGTTCTCCAGTTCGCCGAGCAGGCTCGGGTCGAAGGGGCGGCCGGCGACGGCGTCGTCGATCGCCTGGCGGTAGGCCTGGCAGGTCCGGGCGACGTAGTAGGGGCTCTTGGTGCGGCCCTCGATCTTCAGCGAGTCGACGCCGATTTCGGTGAGCCGGAGCACGTGCTCGATGGCGCGCAGGTCCTTCGAGTTCATGATGTAGGTGCCGTGCTCGTCTTCCTCGATCGGCATCAGTTCGCCGGGGCGCTGGCGCTCCTCAAGGAGGATTTCCTGTTCCGGGCTGCTGTAGAAATTGACCGGCTGGCCGGCCGGCAAGGGCGTGCCGTCGGAGGTCGATACCTTGTAGTCCCAGCGACAGGAATTGGTGCAGGTGCCCTGGTTCGGGTCGCGGTGGTTGAAATAACCGGAGAGCAGACAGCGGCCGGAATAGGCGATGCACAGCGCGCCATGGACGAAGACTTCGAGTTCGATGTCCGGGCATTGCTGGCGGATTTCGGCGACTTCGTCGAGCGACAGCTCGCGCGACAGGATGACGCGGGAAATGCCCATCTTCTGCCAGAACCTGACTGCCGCCCAGTTCACCGTGTTCGACTGCACCGACAGGTGGATGACCTGTTCCGGCCATTGCGTGCGCACCATGTCGATCAGCCCGGGGTCGGACATGATCAGCGCGTCCGGCCCGAGCGCGACGACCGGCGCCATGTCGTCGAGGTAGGTCTTCAGCTTGGCATTGTGCGGAAAGATGTTGCTGACGACGAAAAACTGCTTGCCGCCGGCGTGCGCTTCGGCAATCGCGTCGCCGAGGATCGCCAGGTCGCCGAACTCGTTGTTGCGTACGCGCAGGCTGTAGCGCGGTTGGCCGGCGTAGATCGCGTCAGCACCAAAGGCAAAGGCGGTGCGCATCATTTCGAGCGAACCGGCCGGGGCGAGGAGTTCTGGCGCCTTGCGCATAGTAAAATCTTGAAAAACCGCGAATTTTACCCTCATGACCGAAGAAATCCTGATCAACTTCACGCCTCAGGAGACCCGTGTTGCCGTGATGCAACAAGGGGTCGTCCAGGAACTCCACATCGAGCGCACTGCCAGCCGCGGGCTGGTTGGCAACGTCTATCTCGGCCGCATCGTCCGCATCCTGCCCGGCATGCAGTCGGCCTTTGTCGATGTCGGCCTCGAACGCACCGCCTTTCTGCACGTTGCCGACATCTGGCAGCCGCGCGAGACGGCGACCGAGCGGCCGATCGAGAAGATCCTGGCCGAGGGCCAGAGCATCGTCGTCCAGGTGGTCAAGGACCCGATCGGCACCAAGGGGGCGCGGCTGACCACGCAGTTGTCGATCGCCGGCCGCATGCTGGTCTATCTGCCGCAGGAAAAGCACATCGGCATCTCGCAGCGGATCGAATCGGAAACCGAGCGCGAAATGCTGCGCGAACGCCTGACCCGGCTGGTGCCGGCCGACGAAACCGGCGGCTTCATCGTCCGGACGATGGCCGAGAACGCCAGCGACGAGGAATTTGCCACCGACATCGCCTACCTCAAGAAGATCTGCGCCGACATCCGTCAGCGCTCGCGGACCTGCGCGCCACCCAGTCTGCTCTACCAAGAGCTGTCGCTCGGTCAGCGCGTGCTGCGTGACTTCGTCAATCCGGAGACGACGCGCATCGTCATCGACTCGCGGGAGAACTTCCAGAAGCTGTCGCTGTTCGCTGGCGAATACACGCCGGCGGTGCAGTCGCTGCTCGAGCATTACACCGGCCAACGGCCGTTATTCGACCTGCACGGTGTCGAGGATGAAATCCAGAAGGCGCTGGCCCGCCGCGTCGACCTGAAGTCCGGCGGTTACCTGATCATCGACCAGACCGAAGCGATGACCACCATCGACGTCAACACCGGCGGTTTCGTCGGCGTGCGCAATTTCGACGACACCATCTTCAAGACCAACCTCGAAGCGGCGGTGACGATTGCCCGTCAGCTCCGGTTGCGGAACCTCGGCGGCATCATCATTGTCGATTTCATCGACATGGAAAACGAGGAGCACAAGAAGTCGGTGCTGGAAGAGTTCAACAAGGCGCTGTCGCGCGACCACACGCGGTTGACGGTGAACGGCTTCACCCATCTCGGCCTGGTCGAAATGACCCGCAAGCGCACCCGCGAATCGCTGGCGCACGTGCTGTGCGAGCCGTGTCCGACCTGCGGCGGCCGCGGCGAGGTGAAGACGGCGCGTACCGTCGCCTACGAAATCCTCCGCGAACTGCTGCGCGAAGCGCGCCAGTTCAACGCCCGCGAGTACCGCATCCTGGCCGGCCCGGCCGTCGTCGACCTGTTTCTCGACGAGGAATCGCAGTCGCTGGCCATGCTTTCCGACTTCATCGGCAAGGCGGTTTCCCTGCAGTCTGAACCCAGTTATTCGCCCGAGCAGTACGACATCGTCCTGATGTGACCCAACCGAGGAGAACGACATGAACGACACAGCAGAATTCGACAGCCTGGTTCCGGCGCAAGGTTTCAGCCGGCGCGATTTCCTGGTCACCAGCCTGGGGGCTGGGTTTGCCCTGGCCACCCAGCCGGTGGCCGCGCAGACGGCGATCCATACCGACGCCGCGGGGCTGCGCGAGGGCGAGGTCAGGATAGCGGTCGGCAGCGGCGAAATGGTCGCCTATCGGGCTGTGCCGGCCGGTCTGGAGAAGCCGCCTGTCGTCCTCCTGATCTCGGAGATTTTTGGCGTTCATGATTACATCCGCGACACCGCCCGTCGCTTGGCCAAGCTCGGCTATTTCGTCGTCGCACCGGAGCTGTTTGCCCGGCAGGGCGATCCGCGCAAGATCGAAAGCGTCGCCGAGATCATCGACAAGATCAGCAGCAAGACGCCGGATGCGGAGGTCATGCAGGATCTCGACGCAACGCTTGCCTGGGCTGCCGGGCAGGGTGCCGACACGGCCCGCCTGGCGATCACCGGCTTCTGCTGGGGCGGCCGCATCACCTGGCTGTACAGCGCCCACAATCCCGGCGTCAAGGCCGGGGTCGCCTGGTACGGCCGGCTGGTCAGCCCGGTCAATGCCTACAACCCGCGCCATCCGATCGATCTGGTCGGCGAACTGAAGGCGCCGGTACTCGGCCTTTACGGCGGGGTCGATACCGGGATTCCGATCGACACCATCGACGCCATGGAAGCGGCGCTGAAGAACGGTAGCCCGGCGGCGAAGGCTTCGCAGATTCATCTCTACGACAACGCGCCGCATGCTTTCCACGCCGATTATCGGCCCAGCTACCGCAAGGAAGAGGCCGAAGATGGCTGGCGCCGGATGCTTGAGTGGTTCCGCCGGAATGGCGTGTAAACGCCATTCCGGGGCACGGCGCAGCGCTTTCGTGCTACGCTTCGCCCCTTGTCCTGCCCGCCGTCGATCATGACCACCGCCGAAACCGCCACCACCGAAAAAACCACCGACGTTCGTGCCTTGCTCAAGGACCTGCAGGAGCGCTTCGCGGTCTTCCGCAACCATAGCCCGCTGGCGATCGGCATCGACAAGCAGTTGTTCGCCGCGCTGCCGGACCTGAGCCGCAAATCGGTGCGGCTGGCGATGCGCAGCCACACGATGAGCACGCGCTACCTGAAGGAAATGGAAAAGGCGACGCAGCGTCTGAATCTGGACGGTACGCCGGCCGGCGAAGTGACCGACGAGAACCGCCAGCATGCTACCGAGCAGCTCAAGGAACGCTTCAAGAAGCAGGCCGAGCAACGCAAGGCCACCGAAGCCGCGGCCAAGGCCGAAGCCATGAAGCAGAAGAAGCTGCTCGAACTGGCCGAAAAATTCGGACGCAAGTAAGCGCTCTCGTCGTACCTGTGAGGCCCGTCTGCGGACGGGCCTTTGTTTTTTCAGATACCGAAGGCGGCTTTCAGCAAGGCCGGTAGTGCCTCTCCGGACGGCGCTGCGAGTTGCCAGTCCACAGCTTGCCCGCTGCCGAGCGGATTGATTTCGAGCACACGGGCGCCGGCCTGTCTGGCCAGTGGCACCAACTGCGCGGCCGGCATGACGACGCCGGAGGTGCCGATGCTGATCAGCAAATCGCAATCGGTGACCGCCGAGAAGGCGGCGTCCAGCGCATCCACTGGCAAGCTTTCCCCAAACCAGACAACACCGGGTCGGATCGCACCGCCGCAATGCGCGCAGCGCGGCGGCGCCTGGCGCCGTCCGCCCTCGGGTTCGTCCGTCTCGGGAATCGGGGTGGCGAGGGGGCGGGCGCAGTCGAAACAGCGAAAGGCATCGAGGCGACCGTGCAGATGGCTCACCCGGCGGCTACCGGCGCGTTCGTGCAGGTCGTCTACATTCTGCGTGATCAACGTCAGCGTCGGCCGGATGTCGGCCAGCGCGGCGATCGCCAGATGGCCGGGGTTAGGTTGGGCGCGGCGGATCTTCGCCAGGCGCCAGAGATACCAGCCCCAGACGAGTTCGGGATCGCGCCGGAAGGCTTCGGCCGTCGCCAGCTCGCTGGCATCGAAACGTTCCCAGAGACCGGTCAGCGCATCGCGGAAAGTCGGAATGCCGCTTTCCGCCGAAGCGCCGGCGCCGGTAAGAACGACGATGCGCTGGCTGTGGCGCAAAGCGTCGACCAGGTCGGCGGGAAAGGCGCTGGTTCCGGCCATGGGCAAACCTCCAGGCAAAGAAAAAGGGCTTGTGTCGTGAAACGCAAGGATGCCAGCGGGCGTTGTGCCAATAGATGGTGCTGCAGCTGGAAGATGCGGTTGCGTTCCGCAGCATAGCTCTTCTTCACGCTGACTTCTTCAGCATACTTTGAGAAGTTGCCCGAAAGCCGTGTTCTCGCTCTCCCGGCGGTCCTGGAATTGGCCGGTGTTCATTTGGGCTTCGGCGATCCGTGCCCAGCTTTCTGCTTCGGGCCGGGTTTCGAAGGCTTGGATTTAGGTTGGGTAGCCTTTGCGGCGGATGATGGTTTGGAACTGATGGCTTCTGCGCCTATTGATGCTGGCCAGTTCTGATTCCTAAATCAAGGTGTAGGAATGCAGTAGCGAACGTCGCGTAGGAAGTGCGGCAGAAATGCAGCAAATAAGCCGTCAGAAACGACTTAGGCCGCCCGGAGGCGGCCTAAGTCATTGAAATTCTGGTGGGTCGTGAGTGATTCGAACACTCGACCTACGGATTAAGAGTCCGTTCTAGGCCCCTGAAACGGCTTGGGGTCTGAGTGCGAAGTCTTTTGTTTTCAATGACTTGTGTTACCGCCTCTTACCGCTGATTCCTGCTATTTGCTGCACCAACTGCAGCAAAATTGCAGCATTGCTGCAGCCGATTATATCTGTTCGCCATCGCTCGCGTTGCCTACCAGACCTGCCGCGGACGAAATTCCTTCATGTCGTCTATACTGCCAGCCGGGTTGTTCCGGCGTGACCAGGACGATGCATGGAACCACTCATTACCCCACAGGCGCTTGCCGAATTGACCGGTCTGGCCCTCCAGACCATCTATAACCGCCATTCGAATGGTGGCTCACTGCCCGAGTGCCTGAAGCTCGGTCGTCTGCTGCGTTTTCGGGCCCGCGATGTAGAAGCCTGGCTCGATGGGCAGTACGAGAGCGTAGAAATCAAACCGCTGCCGCAGCTTGAACCCGTATCGACGACGCCACGTCGTCGCGGGCGTCCGACCAAAGCAGAGCAGATTGCCAGACGCCAGTCCGGCAAGGGGGCTGGCTCTCGCAGGCAGCGTTTAGGGAATTGAACCGCTGACAAGAACGATACCGCGCTACTCTGAAGCAGGACTTGGGTACGGCTTTCGGTTACTTGTGGTTCGTGTCCGAAACAACCGCGGGTCTGTCCTGGTGTTCGGGCGGCATCAGCAGCCAATACGCTTCAATCTTCAGCGCGATCGCCAACTTCTCGATGTTGTCGATTGAGATGTTCCGGACACCCCTTTCGACGTGTGCGACAAAGGTTCGATGCAACCCCGCCTCCAGCGCCAAATCCTCTTGCGACAAACCAAGTTCGTTTCGTCGAGCCTTGAGATTCGTAGCCAGGGTCAAACGCGCGGCGGGTGATTCCATGTCGGGGGGCTGACAACAAGCGGGGCTTGATGGTCAGTCATTGCTGCTTTTGTGTCAGCCGCGTTTGCGTCACAATTGAATTTTCAATTCTCGGTGATCGCAATGCGCCGCTATGTCTTGAAGGTTCCCCTTAGTCATCGTGAGTACGCCATTGCACATGGCGCTCAGTTCGACGCCAGCACAAACACGTTTTACGTCGATGGCGATGTTCCTGAGTCACTAGAGTCGTTCAGTCAAACGAAACCCGATCGCAAGACCCTACCGCGTCAGGCCTTCCCTCGTTGCGCCCAATGCGGATCGCGAATGGCCGAACAGTATTCCGAGGCGGATGAAGCCTGGGTTTGGGTTTGTGTATCCCATCCACGGGCTCATCGCATACTTAAACGCTGGAACCCGGCGCTTTTTTCGTCACTTGATGCCTCACTTAGGGCTGGTTTGCGTGATCAGGCCGGGCCTACCAACAAACCGAACACCGCAGACCTGTTCAAAGTGGTTTCCAAGGCTTGTGATGTGCTTGGGAAGAGGTGTTTTCAGAACTGGTTGTTTGAGCCTAACTCCGCCCTGGGCAGCCGAAGGCCTGCTGACCTTCTGAACTGCAAAGAAGGCGTGAATGAGGTTCTCAAACTACTCGCCAGTATTGGCAAGGCATCAATTCGAAAGAAATGAATCTGGAAGTCAGTTGTTCTGACCTTGCATGATTGAGCAGGGGTGCCTCCAGCAGTGCTGACGCTGGAGGCGGAGTGAGTAACCGGGGTCAGCACCCGGCCGGCTTGCGCCGATGTCCTTTCAGTCTTGATACATCCCGCTCAGGATCATGCACAGCATGAAGCAGAACGACCGCGCTACCGTCGCCAAACGGAGCGTTGAATCGGAAGTCTGAGGGGCGCCAACCCCGTCAGACTCATTTCACCTGCCGCACCCGCCAAGGTGCTTGTCTTGCTTTTCGTCACGTCGTTCCCACAGGCAAGCCGGCGTTGCCAGCTACCGCACGTTTTCCATGTCACGGAAGAACGGCTTTCCTGAGGTCACTCGCTTATACACCCGAGAGATTTTTCGGCTTCGTAACAGCCGTCGCGCTCGTGCCACCGAGCGCGCTCCAAGGAGCATTTTGCACCGCGTTCATGAAAGGTCTTTCTACGTACTTTGCGACTGGCTCACACCACGGCAATCCAAAGGGAGCATCTCCCCATTTCAGCGACCCGGACCGGGAAAAGCGGTTCGCTTACTCTTGAATGGATTGTGTTTCCGTGGTGCTTCCACCATGACCAGGCACTGAAGGCCCTACATCGCTGCCACGCTTACCAACTCGCCACCGTCCCCGCAGGGATGGGGTGGCTTTCGACTTAAGCTATCACCCGCCGCTGTCCGCTTGATCGCGCTACCGATCTCACAGAACCGCTGGCCCGACACGTCCAAATCACTTGATTTGTCATGCCGATGCTGACCTTCCGATCAGCGTTTTAGGGGTTCGCCGCGTTGGCGACGTTCCGCACTTGCATGCGGCTCCGTCGACGGGATTTACACCCGCTTTCCTTTTAATCTCGGCGACCGGACATTTCCGTCCGGCGCCTTTGCACGTTCGCACCCGTCCGAGGCAAATCGCTTCCGATATTGCATGAGATAAAGACAAGGGGTTACTCGTGCAATGCACGGATTAGTCCTCACCCTCCCTCTCGCACGTGGCGGGCTCGATTAAGAGCACCACGCGCTACGTGACTACCTGGGTGGCGCCCAGGTGCTGGCACAGCCAGCGTCAAGAACATGTCAGGTGGGCGTTGGCGCGCCCCCTAACCCGCAGGTCGAAGGTGTTGGCGCACCGGTGCCGTATCGCTGACTGTCGCAATTTGGCCTGCTTCAGTATATGGCGCGCTTTGCATTTTCGACCGAGAGCGCTGATCACAACCATCCCAGTCCATTTGTTCGCTGCGCTCAATTGTCTAATTGAACGCTCCGGACGGGGCCGGAGCGAGCAGCAGCTCTGGCGGCTTTCGGATTGATTCGGCCGTACAACTCGAAGGCTGAACGCGAACTGCTCGGCCAATGCTGACATTCCGAATGTGAGCAGACTTAGTCTGCAATGTGGTCGATAGCCGCCGTAGCTGCTACTTCGATGCGATACCCCGGTGCAGAAAGTTTAACCTCCATGCACGCCCGTACTGGTGCCTCCCCCTCGGGAACCCAGCGATCCCAAACCAAATTCATTGCATCATAGTCAGCCATGTTTGCCAGATAAATCGTTGCCGTTAATAGCAGCGATTTATTGCTACCCAAATCACCGAGTAAACGGTCAATTTTGCCCAAAACATTTTCCGTCTGACCGGTAATGTCCGCTTCTAGATTGTCGGCCACCTCAACGAGATAAGCCGTTCTTCCGTGCACAACCGCATTTGAATAACGTCGCGTCGTTCCAAAGCGCTGAATATCCCGCATCTCAGGCCTTCTTCACGAACTCGGACTTCAACTGCATGGCGCCAATCCCATCGATCTTACAATCGATATCGTGGTCGCCTTCGATCAGACGGATATTCTTGACCTTGGTCCCCACCTTGACGACCGACGACGAGCCTTTGATCTTGAGATCCTTGATGACGGTCACGCTGTCACCGTTATTCAGAATGTTGCCATGGGCATCCTTCCACACACGCTCGACGGCACTCTCAGCCGCTTCCTCCTTGCTCCACTCATGGGCGCACTCGGGACAAATGTACAAAGCGCCATCCTCGTAAGTGAATTCGGAATTGCATTGCGGGCAGTTGGGAAGCTTGCTCATAAAAGGTGTTCTCCGTTGATAATCATGAAAGAAATTAATCGGCAATATCCAGAAGGTCCATGATGCCGGTAATGATGGATAGAGGATGTGCGGGGCATCCTGGCACATAGAGCGAGGGTTGGAAGCTATCCAGAAAACTGCGCTCCACTTCATTGCACTCGGCGAAAACACCGCCAGAAATCGCGCAGGATCCCACCGCGATCACAATCTTTGGGTCGGGAATAGCTTCCCAGCAGCTATGCAGCGCAGTCACCATGTTGCGGGTGATTGGGCCGGACAGAACCAGGCCATCGGCATGACGCGGCGAGGCAACCATATCGATGCCATAGCGGCCGAAATCGAAGTTCACATTGCTCATCGCGTTGATTTCCATCTCGCAGCCGTTGCAGCCCCCCGCCGATACCGAACGTAGCTTCATCGATCGGCCATAACGCCGATGGAGTGCATCGGAAACATGGATTGGATCGATGTTCGGGTGATCTGCGCTAATGGTCAGACCTTTTCGATCCGTCGCCGCCAAACGAAAATCGTTGCTAAATCCGATCTTGTTGGAGGGGCAGATGGGTTCGCAGTCGCCACAGAGTACGCAACGCCCCAAATCAATCCGTACAGGCGACAGGCTAATCGCCGAACTTGGGCAAAGCGTCTGGCAAGCAGAACAGCCAGCCTCGCACTCCTGGTGGGAAATGACAGGCTTGGCGCGAAAGCCGACAGGGTTGGCTGTCCGTAATACGGGGATGTACTGGGAGCCCTGGGATTTTCTTACCGATAAGGTTTTTCTCATGATCTTGTCTTACAAGTCGTTGCCGCAGTAGGAGAGATCGAAACTCTTGTTGCAAATCGGGAAGTCGGAAATTTCGTTATCCCGTAAGGCCATCGCTAAACCGAACCAGTTCGGCAACGACGGGTCTTGTACTTTGTAATGCGCGATTTCTCCGGTCAACGAGGTTTCGATGACTTGCACGATGACGCCTCGCGGCCCTTCAACCACTGAAATGGCCAGGGAGTCGGGCTGCAACGCTGTATCTGCAGCCAACTGCCGTTCCGGCTCAGCGGTTGAGGTTAGTTCTTCATCTTTCAGGGCGTTCAGCAACCACGCGACGGATGCATCCACCTCCCGCATCCGCTGTGTCATGCGTGCCCAGCAATCGCCGCTCTCCTCGACCGGGGATGCAATCGGGAAGCGTTGATAAGGCTGGCTCGGCGTTTGCACGCGGGTATCGATGGAGACGCCACTGGCCCGCGCCACGACACCAAGCAATCCCAATTCCTGGACAGTTTGCCGTGTAACAATCCCGGTTCCACGGAACCTCGCCTTGACACTCCGACTGCCTAACATCAACTGATTTACTTCATCGAAATCACGTGCGAACGCGGTCAGCGTCAGTAGTAAATCGTCCCGTAGCGACTCAGACAGCGGCTTCGTCTTGCCAGGCCGTATCCAGCCGCGGCCAAAGCGGTTGCCGCAAACACGTTGCGAAGCATTGATGATGGCCGTCCGCAGGCGGCCATAGGTGCCGCCACCTTGCAGGAACGCGATATCGGTAGCCAGACCGTTCAAGGTTGCCAGATGAATGGCAATACGCTCCATCTCAAGGCCAATGGCACGACGCAAATCGCTGACTGGGGTGACATTTTGGCCGGCCAAGGCTTCAACGGCGGCGCAGTAACCCCAAGCATAGGCCACACTGGAGTCGCCACAAATCATTTCGACAATGGGGGCCAGTAACATGGGCTTCTGGCGCAACAAGAGATTCTCGACACCGCGATGCTGGTAGCCCAACTGAATCTCCAGGTGATGCACCTGCTCTCCGAGGCACATGAAGCGGAAATGACCGGGTTCAATCACCCCGGCATGGATCGGGCCGACCCCAACCTCGTGAATTTCCTGCCCGCGCACGGGAAAGAACGGATAGTCGGCCATCTGTCCCTGACCTTTACCCTCAAAGCGCACCGGTTTCAACCAGGGATGCCCTTCTGGAAGCAGCCCGGTTTGCTCCCACAGTTCACGCTCAAAGATATGGGCCGCAGGATATTTCGGCGTCAGTGACGGGTAGCTCTTGGCGCTTTCGGTCAGGCAGTGAAGCGCAATCAGTTCTCCTTGTTGATCCTGGAAAACGGCCGTCACCAGAACGCCCCACATCCGGTTGCTTTTCTCCTCACGTCCGAAAAGGGTCAACAGGCGGCTTCCGGCCTCGAAGTGCTGATTACAGACCTGCACAAACTGATTGAGATGTTTCAGTTTCAACTGACCGAGTGGCCAGACTCGGGTGGCACGCGAGATCATCAAATACCTCCGATCGAACGCGCAACGGCACGTAGCAAATCAGTGAACACGGCCGGCGTGTAGGTGCCCAACATACTGAGTACCCCGACGAAGCCGACTTTCGGAAGGATCGCCATCATCGACTCCCTGACCCGTGGAATTTCCTGTTTCGGCTCTCCCCACAACATCGGAAAAACCGTTCGGCCTGTAGCGACAAATATGACCGTGAGCATCACACACATCAGGGTAAAGGCCATCAGATTCCCGGCCTGAACGATCCCCGACAGAATCAGCATTTCCGCCAGGAAGCTGGCGAATGGCGGGAAACCGAGAAGCGCAAAAATCCCGCCGGTAAACAAGAGCCCGGCAAAGGGCAGCACGCGAATAACGCCACTCAGCGGCGCAACCTCATTGGTCCCATAGACCGAGCGCATACGTCCGGCCGTAATGAATAACAGGGATTTGACGAAGGCGTTGCTGACGATATACAGCACCACCCCGTAGGCAGCCGCTTTGCCCACCGAAAGCCCCAGGGCGATGACGCCGGAGGAACTGATGCAGGCATAAGCGATGAGCCGTTTGTAATTGCGGGCGGCCATGATCTGGATGGCCGCGACGACCAGCGAGATATAGCCCATGACCAGCAACTCCTGGCCGGCAAAACTGATATCGACTCCCTGGAATATTTGCAGGATGCGGAACATCAACACGATGCTGATGTTTAACTGAACAGCCGCGAGCAAAGCGCTGGTGCTGGTCGGCGCTGCCTCATAGGTTTCCGGCAACCAGCTATAGAGCGGGGCCAGTCCCAGCTTCCCACCGAGACCGAAGAGCATCAGCGCCAAGCCGAGGCGCTGCCAGCCATCTTTGGCCACAGTGAGTGCGTTGCCCAATTCGTCGATACGAAAACTGATTTCAATGCCTCGCAACGTTGCCGATTGGGTCAAGCACATGAAGCCAAGGAAGGTGATCGCCAAGGACATCGACGAATACAACATGTAGCGCCAAGCTGTGTGTTTCGACGTACCGAATTCACCACATACCATCATCAACGCCGCACAGGAGGTGGTGACCTCAATCAGCACCCACATCACGATGAGATGGTTCGAGAGGATGCCAAGGTTCATCGCCAACATGAACAACACCGTCAGAGATGCCCGGGTTCGAATGTCCTTGGTCAGTTCCGGAGAGCCACGTTCACGCGACAGCATATAAACGCTGATGCCGAGAAAGACCGTATTGATCACCAGCACGAACAACATCGAGGTCGGGTCTAAAACGAGATAATGATTGGCGAAATATTTCGGCAAACCGGCCAGATTATTCGACAAAAATACGGCAACACTGCCCAGGAAACTGGCGAAAGCGACCACCACCAAGGCCGGTGCAATCCATTGCCCGCTATCGCGGGAGTTTGCGTTTACGGCCATCGCCTGTTGCGAATCCATGGTTTGTGTCGGGTTCATGCGGTTTCATCCTTCGCTTCGAGCGCCGGGATTGTGACGGAATGCTCGCGAACCAGCCAGCTACCGACCAGCACGGTCAGGACGTACACCCCGCTCACCGCCACATGCACCGGCAGTGGCCAGCTTTCCGGCATCAGCGACTCGAAAAGCGCAAGGGCGTTTTCCATGAAGAGTACGGCGACCAGTTGCGCTGCCGGTTCGTGGTTCGTCGCCAGAATCAAAAAGGCAATCATGGCGGTGGCCGCGACCACACCGAGCGTCAACGCCCGGAAATCAGCCCGTGCGCCATCGCCAAACTTGAAGGCAAGAATGATCAGGGTAATTGCGACCCCCCAGGCAAACAGATTCGAAGGCATCACGCTGAGGCGAGCCGGCGACGTTTTGTGAATGGCGCGATAGAGCAGATAGGGCACCAATAGCGCCCGGATCAGCACAATCTCGACAATCGAGATCCAGGCATGGAGCGACATCATTTCTTCACCGACAGCGGTAATCCAGGCCAGCGTTAACGCCTGAATGCAGAGCCAGACCGGCGTTGCTGAAATACGGCTGAAGAAGACCGGAATCACCGTTGCCACCAGGCAGAGAATCAAAGGCAAAGTCATGCTGCCTGCCCTCCAAGGCCAATCATCAACATACCGCCCAAGCCGGCCAGCAAGGCCAGCTGGATGTAACGAGGCACCCAGCGCATGGGCAGTCGGGCAGTCAGTGATTCGATGCAACCAACACTCACCCCAACCACGGCCATCAGCACTATCGACGTGAAAACCGCAGGCATGGGGGAAACCCATGGATCGAAGGGATTGAGCAAGGAAGCAATCAATCCCGCATAAAAAGTCATCTTCAGGGCTGCGGCATATTGCATCGCTGCCAGTTCCGGCCCGCTATGGTCGAGGATCATTACCTCATGAATCATGGTCAGTTCGAGGTGCGTCATCGGATCATCGACCGGCACGCGTGCTGCCTCGGTCTGCAAAAGAATCAGCAGTGCCAGGACGAACGGTGCGACGATCAGGCCGTAATGAGGGGAGTGGTGCAGATACCCCATCATTCCGGAAAAGCTGGTTATGCCTGTCGTCGCCGCTGCTGAGCCGATCAGGACAAAAAGTGCCGGTTCGGCGAAGCTAGCAAAGGCGGCCTCGCGAGTTGTTCCCATCCCTTCGAAAGAACTACCGACATCCATGGCGGAAACCATCATGGCGATGCGTGCCAAGCCCAGCGTGTAGGCCACCACGACAAAATCATGGGAGAAATGCAACGGAGCGAACTGGCCGAGCAGCGGCACCATGCTGGCGGCGATCAGGCTGCAACACAGCACGATATAGGCACCTGCCCTGAATAGCGGCGACGCGGTTTGGCTGACCACCGATTTCTTGCCCAGCAAGCGTCGCAAATCGAAAAACGACTGGATCAAACCCGGCCCCTTGCGCCCGACCCACCAGGATTTCACGCGATTGATCAAGCCGATCAGGAGAATCGGCATCGACAGCACCACCATCCAGTGCGCGATCGTCAGCATGATGCTCATGGCAAAACTCCTTCTGCCAACAGCACCAATGCCGAGATGATCACAATCGCAACCAGACCGGCAGAGAAAGCCAGTCGCGGATCGTCTTCCTGCATCTTGCGTGACACATCGCTCGCCGTTTCGTCACCGTGATTGATCACCGAGTACAAGCGGCGCTCAACCGCATCGACACAGTCAGTAATGGCATAGCTATCGGTAGGGAAATAACCGGATGGGGCCTTGCGTCGCTTGATCAACACCATGATGTTACGAAAATACGCCGAGAAATCGGTCGAGAAACTGGCCCCGGTATATTGCATTCGTGGATTGGGTGCGTTGTAGCCACAACCCCAAGTAACATGCGTACGCGGCTCGCCCATTTTTCGCGGACGTAGACGCCACCACAAGATGCCACCAAGGCAGATGAAAAGGCCACTGGAGACCAGCGCAATCCGCCCCAGAATTTCCGAGCTGCCTTGCAGCAGAGGGATGGTTTCATGATGGTTAAGTGCATGCGTCATCATGGTCGTTGGCCCGGCCACGATCATGAGCCCAAGCAAAGGGAAAACGCCCAGCAGGATTGTTCCCAACGTATGGATGCCGAGCGGGAAGAGCATCCACCCGCTCGCTTCCTTTGCCTCCGGCAGGGTCTCGTCACGCGACACCCCGAGAAAGGTCACACCGTACGCCCGGGTAATGCTCAATGCGGAGACGGCACCGACAAAAGCAAGTGCTGCTGCAATCAAGCCGAGCGCCAATTTGCTCCAGATGCTCGGCGCAAGGTTACTGAACAGCCCGGAATAAATCAGGAATTCGCTGGCAAATCCGTTGAAGGGCGGCAGCGCGGAAATCGCCACGCCGCCGATCAGGAAGCAAAGAGCGGTTATCGGCATGGCCCTGAACAGCCCACCCAGTCGTTCGATATCGACCACATGCTTGATCTGGTAAACGCACCCGGCTGCATAGAACAACTGGCACTTGAAGAAAGCGTGATTGAGGACGTGCAGCAGTCCGCCACCGAACCCCAAGGCCACCAGCGAAGGGATATCCCAGGTGAGCCCCAGGCAACCGACACCAAATCCGATGCCGGCGATGCCCACATTTTCGGTTGATGAATAGCCGAGCAGCCTTTTCAGGTCGCGCTGACCCACGGTATATATCCCGCCGACCAGCGCCGAAGTGATGGAAAAAATAATCAGAAACCACCCCATCCATTCATCCGGCTTACCGGACAACCACAGAAAGCGTACCAGGGCATAGAGACCAGCCTTGTGAATGACTCCGGACATCAAGGCCGACACATGGGCTGGCGCTGCGGCATGCGCCCGAGGCAACCAGGAGTGGAACGGAAAAAATGCCGACTTCAGCCCAAAGCTTGTCACCAGCAGTAGAAATACCGTGTTTCGCAAAGCACCCGGGTTCTGGCTCATCCAGGTGCCGAAATCATCCAGGAACCAGGATTCCGTGCGGGTATAGAGAATCATCACCGCTGCGACCAGAAAAATCAGGCCAATGTGCGTTGAGACCAGATAGTTGAATCCTGCAAATCGGATGCGTTCGCTCTGGTAATCCCAGATCACCAGCAACCAGGCGGCCAGTGCCGCGATTTCCCAGCCGAACAGGAAAGTGACCGTATGCTCACCGGTGTAGACCAACAGGAACGATACGGAAATCATGTTCAGCAGTGCGAAGTGCACGCCCAAATGGCGCGGACTCCGAAAATATTTGTCCATATAGCCAACCGCATATATGGCACCGAGCAAGGTCATCGGGAGCGACCAACTCAGGAAAAAGGCCCCCAAGGCATCCAGTTGAAAATGGAGGTCGCCGATCGGGTAGGCCCAAGGCATGGAGCCGGTGATATCCGGCGCCCCGAACAAGACTGGCATGACAACGGACAGTGCAATGACGTTGGCTAGCACTTGCGAGACAAGACCAATCCCCACCCGCAATTGATTGCTGAGTGGCAACAACCCGAGGCCGGCACCAACCATCAGCACAAGGACCGAAATGATGAGTTCACTCATTGCGTGCGCTTTCCTTGAGAGCTTTCTTAACGACTTTGAGCAACCCGGCAGAGGCGTCTTCGATCATATCGAGCACCAAATCGAAGGTATGACCTAGCCCGTAGTAGGGATCGGGCACTTCTTCATCATCAAAGTGCGCCGAATAATCCATGAATAACCGTATGTGTTTTTGTTGTTCGGGCGTAGCAATGCGGCGCAAATTGTCCAAATTCGCCTTATCCATCGCCAAAATCAAGTCAAAGTCTTGAAAATCCTGCCAGGCGATCTTGCGTGCGCGGTGCCAGGACAAATCATAGCCGCGCGCTTCGGCCGCACGACGTGTTCTAGGATCGACCGCTTCCCCGATGTGATACCCGTGCGTTCCAGCGGAATCGACTTCTACCGAATCAGCAACGCGTGCCACTTGAAGCTTGCGACGAAATACGGCCTGCGCGGTAGGCGAACGGCAGACGTTGCCCATGCAAACAAAAAGCACCCGAAAGCCAATTCTTGCCGAGTTCATTCGCGAACCACCTCGCTAGTGACGACTGTTCAGTTCCAGTGAGAAAACATAGGTATGCAGGTCAGGGAACCACCGGAGCGAATCCCGATACACCGCCAGCCGATCGAAAATTTGTTCTGGATTGCCGCCACATACGACCGTTTTTGCCGAAAGCGACTTGGCCTTTGAGTAGGCTGCTTCGAATGTGCCCTTTTGGGCATCGCTATGTTTGTTGCCATCGAGCACCAGAACGACCGTTTGCTCATCACGCCCCCCAATCTCTTGGGCCAGCAATTTCATCGCTCGCTCCACGGATTTGCCGGACACTCGAAATACCACCGAAGAACTACCCGGTACAGCCTTGAGCAGGTTGTCCGCCATGGTTTCACCCGTGTCATAGCGACGGGTCGAGATGCGCGCAATCAGTTCCATGAATCTCCCTCGGCTCGCAAAAAGAATTACTCGACTTCGTCCGGCCGCTGGGTGCCACGGGTCATCCACTCCGGTATTTCGATTGAACCCGCGTGATCGACCATGTACTGCCGGATCAATTTCCTGACGACTTGGGAGGGGGTCAGATCCTGCTGAGCGCAAATCTCTTCAAACAGCTTTTTCTTTCGGGGATCAACCAACAAGGTAAGTCGTGCTGTGCGATGTTCCATCAGCGGAATCTCAACATGTTAATCAAATGCAAATTGCTATCTAAAACCGTATAACTATAATTCTAACGCTATACACAACTGAGTTGTATAGTCTACTAACTAATGATTAATCACATGTTAATATGATTAACATGTGATTGCACCTTCGGCTTATAGGGGGCAATTTGCTGCAAACAGAGATGAATCCGGAAGCATGGGGCGACCTTGCCAGCTTGCTCCTCAGCAAAAACCCCTCTGTCAGTTCAATTCGCCATCAGGTCATCGTGGCCGGGGTGGTCGAAAATGCGGGACGTTATTTGCTGATAGAGGAAATGGCCGATGGCAAGCGCACCATTAATCAGCCAGCCGGTCGTCTAGGAGGGTGTGCAGAATTTTGTGTAAACGGACTTTTGGCAGGAAACTGCCGCCTTG
>CAZFXO010000021.1:0-51241 GCA_964523045.1 uncultured Dechloromonas sp.
CACGAGGAGAACCACGCAGTGACACCCGAGGAAAAGGCCGCACTGGAGGCCGAAAACGCCCAGCTAAAACAGAAACTGGCGGCGGCCGAAGCCGAGCAGAAGACAGCAGCGGCGGATAAGCGCCATGGCGAACACCTGGCCTACGCCGAGCAGCTCGTCGGCGAAGGCAAGCTCGCGCCCAAGCACAAGGACGCCGTGGTCGCCTTCCTGGATTTCTCGGATGGCGAGACCGCCCTGGAGTTCGGCGAGGGCGATGCCAAGCAGCCGCTTGCCAGTGCCTTCAAGTCCTTCCTGGGCGACATGCCCAAGGTTGTCGAGTTCGGCGAAACCGCCACCAAGGGCAAGGCCGGCCAGCAAGCCGCCAGCAACTCGGTGGACTACGGCGAGAACGTCGATCAGGACCGCCTCGCCCTCGACGGGAAGATTCGCCAGTACATGCAGGAGCACAAGGTGGATTACGCCAGCGCTGCCTCCTGCGTGATCAAGTAACCCAACCCAGGAGATTTCAATGGGCCGTTTATCCAACCTGCGGGTCGTTGACCCGGTTCTGACCAACCTGTCGGTCGGCTACAGCAACGCCGACCTGGTAGGCGATGTCCTCTTTCCCTTCGTTCCGGTGGACAAGGAAGGCGGCAAGATTCCGAAGTTCGGCAAGGAAGCCTTCAAGATTTACAACACCGAACGGGCGCTGCGGGCCAAGTCCAACCGCATCAATCCCGAGGACGCGGACAGCGTCACCGTCTCCCTCGACGAGCACGATCTGGAATACCCGATCGACTACCGCGAGAGCGACGAGGCAGCCTTCCCCTTGGAAGCGCACGCCACCCACGTCGTGACCGAGGGCATCCGCCTGCGCCACGAGAAGAAGGTGGCCGATCTGGCGCAGAACACCGCGAACTACGCGGCCAGCAACAAGATCGTCCTGGCCGGCACCAGCCGCTTCACCGACAAGGCCAACTCCGACCCGATCGGCGTCTTCGAGGACGGCAAGGAAGCCGTGCGCGGCAAGATCGGCAAGTACCCGAACACCGCTGTCATTGGCGCCGCCTCCTGGAAGGCGATCAAGCAGCACCCGCAGTTCCTGGAGCGCATCAAGTACAGCATGAAGGGTGTGCTGACCATCGAACTGCTCAAGGAAATCCTGGAGGTCGAGCGCATCGTGGTCGGACGAGCCGTCTATTCCAGCGACACGGGCACCTTTGGCGACCTGTGGAGCGACAACATCGTGCTCGCCTACGTTGCCCAGCAGCGCCAGGGCGCCGAGCGCACGCCTTACGAAGCCTCCTTCGGCTACACGCTGCGCAAGAAGGGCATGCCGCAGATCGACAAGCGTACTGAGGACGGCAAGCTGGAGCTGGTGCGCAACACCGACAACTTCGGTGTGTATCTGCTCGGTGCCGAAGCCGGCTTCCTGATCGCCGACACCAACGCCTAACCGGGAGCCGCTGATGGAACAGGAAAAGAAACCCTATCAGGTCGGCGCCACGCCGCTGCTGCTCGACGGCGAGCGCGCCGAACCCGGCAACATCGTCGAGCTGACCGACAAGGAAGCGGCTGCCCTCGGCGACCACGTGTCCCCGGCGGCCGCCGATGCGGCCAGTGCCGGCGACGAATCGAATGCCCCCAAGAAAGGAGCTAAAGCGTGAAGACCCAACAATCCTGCCTGACCACCTCGGTCACGGCTGCAGCCGCCCTGAGCCGGCTGCGCTTCGTCGGCCTGGCCGGCGCCGTGTGCGCCGCCGGTGCCAAGGCCCTGGGCATCACCGAGACCGCCGCCGACCTCGGCGAACAGGCCCCGGTGAACACCCACGGAATTCTGCTGGTGGAAGCTGGCGCCGCCATCGCCGCAGGTGCCGAAGTCGAGTCCGACGCCAACGGCAAGGCCATCACCAAGGCCGCCGGCATCAGCAACGGCTTCGCCCTGGACGCCGCCGCGGCGGCCGGCGACGTGATCCGCATCGTTCGGGGCATCTGAGCATGGACAACCAGCACAAGCTCATCGCCGGTTACCGCGACCTGACCGAGGATGAAATCGCCTTGATGAACGAGGTGAAAGCCAAAGCAGCCGAGGTCGGTATGCTCGTAGAGAAGCTGCGCGAGCGCCTGCCGGCCTTCAAGATGGACGGCGAACCCGTCCAGGTCGGCGACCAGACCCTGATCGGCGTCAGCGAGGAGGCTTACGAGACCGACCGCTGGATGACGATCGGTACGGACCACCTGCAGCAAGGCTTCATGGCGCTGACCCGCGCCGTGGCCCGGCCGACCACGTTCTAAGGCGGCCATGCGTTACTGCTCGCTCGCCGACCTGCAACTGGCCATCCCGCCACAGACGCTGATCTGGCTCTCCAACGACGACGAGTCGGCCAACGCCATGAACCAGGCAGTGGTCGAGGAAGCCGTCAGGCAGGCGGAAGAGCTGGTCGATGCGCATCTGCGCGGACGCTACAACCTGCCGCTCGAGCCGGTGTCGTCTGTCGTCAAGGACATGACGGTCAATCTGGCGCGGCACTGGCTGTATGCCCGGCGGCCGGAAGGCAGCGATCTGCCCGACGCAGTGACCCGCACCTACAAGTCCGCCCTGCAGATGCTGGAGTCCATCCGCGACGGCAAGCTGACCATTGGCGTACCGACCGGGGAAGCCGCCCCGGAGCCAGGCGAGATGAAGGTGCGGGCACGGCCGCGCCGCTTCGGCTCTGATCTGCTGGATTGCTACTGATGGCCACCACCCTGGAGATCATCGACGCCGTGGTGGAGCGCCTAAAGGTGAAGCTCCCCCAACTGGCGGTCGAGTATTTCCCCGACCGGCCGGCGGAATACCGGCTCAACCATCCCAGGGGCGCGCTCCTGGTGAGCTACTTGGGGAGCCAGTTCGAGCCGACCGTCGATGTTACCTACATCGCCCAGCCGCGCACCGTGAAGCTGTCGGTCACGGTGATCCTGCGCCAGCTCAACGGCAAGGGCGGCGCCGTCGATGTGGTGGATGCGGTGCGCCTGGCAATAGTGGGTTTTCGCCCGCCGGACTGCCGCAAGGTTTGGGCGATGTCCGAGAAGTTCCTGGGCGAAACAGCCGGCCTGTGGCAGTACGCCGTGGATTTGGCCTCCGAAGCCATGCTGGTCGAGGACGCCGACGTCAACACCGAAACACCCCTGACCCTGGTTACTTACGAGGAGAACCCATGAAATACCGTTACAGCGGGCCGACCAGCGGCGTGACGCTGCAAAAGGGCGCAGAAGATAAAAGCGCCCAGGAGGTGATGCTGCACACCGGCGCCGAGGTCGAGCTTCCGGAAGAGCACGAATACACCAAGACCCTGCTGGCACTGGGTCACCTGACCCCGGTCAAGCAGGTCACCAAGACGTCAGCGCGCACCAGCGCCGGCACCGATGAATCCGCAGCGAAAGGAGCATAAGCGATGGCTGCAAACTACTTGCATGGCGTAGAAACCATCGAGGTCGAGCGCGGCCCGCGTCCCGTTCGCACGGTGAAGTCGGCCGTGATCGGTCTGATCGGCACGGCGCCGATCGGCGCGGTCAACGTCGCCACCCTGACCCTGTCCGAGAAGGATGCGGCTGCCTTCGGCTCCCAGCTTCCGGGCTTCACCATCCCCCAGGCGCTGGATGCGATCTACGACCACGGCGCCGGCACGGTGATCGTGATCAACGTGCTCGATCCGGCGATCCACAAGACGCCCGTGGTCTCCGAGGCCATCACCTTCGACGCCTCCACCGACCGCGTGAAGCTCGCCCACGGCGCCGTGGCCGCCCTGGTGGTGAAGAGCAACGACGGCGCGGCCACCTACGTGCTCGGCACCGACTACGCGGTCGACACGCTTACCGGCGAGCTGACCCGCGTCAAAGGCGGCGGCATCGCAGCGGGCGCCAGCGTCAAGGCCAGCTATGACTACGCCGACCCGACCAAGGTCACGGCGGCGGATATCATCGGTGCGGTCAATGCGGCGGGCGTGCGCACCGGCATGAAGGCACTCAAGGACACTTATAACCTGTTCGGCTTCTTCGCCAAGATTCTGATCGCCCCGGCCTTCTGTACGCAGAACTCGGTGGCGGTCGAGCTGATTGCGATGGCCGACCAGTTGGACGCGGTGACCTACATCGACGCGCCGATCGGCACCACCTACGCTCAGGCGCTGGCTGGTCGCGGACCGGCTGGAACGATCAACTTCAACACCTCCAGCGACCGCGTCCGGCTGTGCTACCCGCACGTGAAGGTGTACGACACGGTGCTCAACGCCGAACGCCTGGAGCCGTTGAGCGCCCGCGCCGCAGGCTTGCGCGCCAAGGTCGACCTGGACAAGGGCTTCTGGTGGTCAAGCTCCAATCAGGAACTGGCCGGGGTGATCGGCGTCGAGCGCCAGCTCTCGGCGATGATCGACGACCCGCAGTCTGAGGTGAACCTGCTCAACGAACAGGGCATTACTACGGTGTTCTCCAGCTACGGTTCGGGCTTCCGCCTATGGGGCAACCGCACGGCCGCCTGGCCGACCGTCAGCCACATGCGCAACTTCGAGAACGTGCGCCGCACCGGCGACGTGATCAACGAGTCACTGCGCTATTTCAGCCAGCAGTTCATCGACATGCCGATCACCCAGGCGCTGATCGACGCCCTGGTGGAGTCGGTGAACGGCTACGGCCGCAAGCTGATCGGCGACGGTGCGCTGCTGGGCTTCAAGGCGTGGTTCGACCCGGCGCGCAACGAGGAGACCGAGCTGGCCAACGGGCACCTGCTGATCAGCTACAAGTACACCCCGCCGCCGCCCCTGGAGCGCCTGACCTTTGAGACCGAGATCACCTCGGAATACCTGCTGACCCTGAAGGGAGGTAACTGATCATGGCCGGCAAGATCGAAATCAACCGCATCACCAACGCCAACATCTACGTGAATGGCAACTCGCTGCTCGGCCGCGCCGAGGAGATTAAACTGCCCGACATCTCGGCCATCATGCAGGAGCACAAGGCGCTCGGCATGGTGGGAAAGATCGAGCTGCCGGCGGGCTTCGACAAGCTGGAAGGCGAGATCAAGTGGAACTCGCTGTATAAGGACGTGGCCAAGATCGTGGCCAATCCGTACAAGGCCGTGCAACTGCAATGCCGTTCAAGCATCGAAACCTATGGTGCCCAGGGACGTATCCAGGAAGTGAGTCTGGTCACCTTCCTGACCGTGATGTTCAAGAAGAACCCGCTCGGCACCTACAAGCAACATGACAACGCCGAGTTCGGCTCCGGCTTCTCGGCCACCTACATCAAACAGGTGATCGATGGCGACGAAGTGCTCGAGCTGGACTACATGGCCAACATCTTCCGCGTCGGCGGTGAGGACATGCTGGCCGACTATCGCAGAAACATCGGCGGGTGATCGGCTCAGTTTGCGAATTTGCGCAAACTGGCAAACCCTACCCACTGGCCCACTTCGGTGGGCCTTTTCATTTGATAAAGCCGTTTAACTGACCCGCGTTCGGCGCCGGCCGACAATCCATCGCGTACCTCTTTATTTCTCAACCCACGCGAAGGAAGCCTCATGGAACTCCCCCTCAAGCACCCGTTTACCAACCCCGCTGGCCAGCGCATCGAAACGCTCACCGTCCGCCGCGCCAAGCGCGCCGACATGAAGGCCGCCAGCAAGTACAGCAAGGACGAAGGTGAGCAGGAAGACTTCCTGTTTGCCCAGATCACCGGTCTGACGTTGGAAGACATCGACCAGCTCGACCTGGCCGACTCGAAGGCGCTGCAGGACATCTTTCGCAGCATGGTTGACAACTGAGGAAGCGCTGCGTCCGCTGGATGAAGTGCTGCTCACCGTGCTGCGCATTCAGCCGTCCGAAATCGACGGCCTCGACATGGAGGACTACTGGTTCTGGATCGGGGTCGCCGAGCGCGAGGTCAAGCGCCGGAACGAGATGATGCAGTCGCTTTACGGCCAATGAACACCACCGCGGCCACCAGCAAACCGCCGATGAAGGAAGCGCCGGCTGCCAAGGGAGAACCGGCCATCGCCGCCAGGGCGAGCGCGAAGGGAAAAAGCAAAAGCGCCGCCCAGAACGGCAAGTGCGCAAAGCATGCCCAGGCAAGCCACACGGCACCGCTGCCGATAGCCAGCCAGTAGAGCGTCTTGGCGGTAGTGAGGGCGGTTTTTTCAAACATGTATCAAGGATAGCAAAAGGTCGAACTGCATGGCGAATGAACTGCTCGTAGGGGTCAAGATCGGCGCGGTGCTGTCCGGCACCTTCCAGTCCGCGTTTGCCTCTGCGCGCGGCACCTCGCTGAAGCTTGGCCAGGCAGCCGATGAACTGCGCGTCAAGCACGCTCGGCTGGGCGAGGTCATGGCCCGCGCCATGTCGCACCCCACCCGCAACGTGGGCGAGCTACGCCGCCAATACGAGCGGCTCGGCCAGACCATCGATCAGCTACGCGCCAAGCAGGAGAAGCTGACGGCGAGCATGGCACGGGGCGAGGCGCTCAAGGCCGCCCGCACCGATCTGCGTGGCCAGGCGATGGAGACGGCCGGCACAGGGGTCGCCCTGGGGGCACCTATCGTGCAATCGGTACGCCTGGCGGCCGGCTTCCAGGACCAGATGCGGGACATCGCCATTACTGGCGAATTCACCAGGGCCGAAGAGGCCAGGATTAGCGGCACCGTCCGCGATTCGGCCACCCGGTGGAACCAGACCCAGGCCGAGATCGGCCGGGGCCTCGGCGTGCTGGTGGCGGGTGGCATCCAGGACGCGAAGGCGCTGGAGTATTACGCCCCGGTCATGGCCAAGGCGGCCACGGCAACCCGCGCCAGCATGGACGACCTGGGCAGTGTGGCCATCGCCCTCAAGGACAACCTCAAGGTCGGCGAGGAAGGCTTCGAGGGCGCGCTCAACATGCTGGCCTACGCCGGCAAGCGCGGCCAGTTTGAAATCCGTGACATGGCCAAGTGGCTCCCGGCGCTGTCGCCTTCCTTCCAGGCACTCGGTGTGACCGGCAAGGAAGCCGTGGCCGAAATCGGTGCTGCCCTGCAGATTGCCCGCAAGGGCGCCGGATCGAACGACGAGGCGGCCAACAACTTCAAGAACTTCCTGCAGAAGATCACCGCTCCGGACACGCTCAAGGACTTCGAGAAGGCCGGCATCGACCTCAAGGGCAGCATGATGAACCTTCGCGCTCAAGGACTGACGCCGGTGCAGTCCATGCTGGCGATCATCACGCAGTACATGCAGTCCAAGGGACCGGCCGCCGCCGGCCAGTTCCAGAAGGTAATGGCCCTCAAGGATGACAAAGAGCGCGAACTGGCCATGCAGCGCCTGTCCGAAGCCTACAAGCTGGGCGAACTGTTCCAGGACATGCAGGCCATGTCGTTCATCCGCCCAGCGATCGCCAATATGGGCGAAATGAAGGAGATCAAGCAAGGCAGCATGGACGCGGCCGGCAAGGGCCTGCTCGATGCTGACTTCAAGAAGCGGATGGAAGGTGCCACCGAGCAGTTCAAGGCGTTCAAGATCGGCGTGATGGACATCGGCATCACCATCGGTGACGCGCTACTACCGCCGCTGACCGAGCTGCTCCAGGAAGTGCGGCCGGGCATCAAAGCCTTCGGCGACTGGGCCAAGGAACACCCCGGCCTGATCAAGGGCGTGATCGGCCTGGTAGGCGGCCTGTTGGCGGGAAAGATGGCCTTCATCGGCATCAAGTACGGCCTCAACCTGGTGCTCTCGCCGTTCAACGCGCTGACCACCTCGATCACGGCAGTTTCAGGCAAGTGGACGCTGCTGCGCGCCATGTGGCAGGCGGGCCGCTTCGCCCCGGCGATCGCGGGCTTGCGCTCGGTGGGGACTGGCATCCTCACCGTTGGCCGCGCCATGCTGATGAACCCCATCGGCTTGGCGGTAACTGCGATCGGCGTGGCTGCCTACCTGGTGTGGAAGAACTGGGATAAGGTGAAGGGCGCGGTCATGGCTGGATGGAACTGGCTGAAGGAGATGAAGAACCAGTTCTTCTCGGCCGGCGCCGACCTGATCAACGGCCTGGTGAATGGCGTCACTTCCAAGCTGACGGCCGCCCGCGACAGCATCGTTTCGTTCGGCTCCAGCATCAAGGGCTGGTTCACCAGCACCCTGGGCATCAAATCGCCCTCCCGGGTGTTCATGGGTTTCGGCGACAACATCGCCCAGGGCGCAGCGCTCGGGGTTACCCGTTCCGCCGCCTTGGCAGGCAAAGCCGTTGCCGGCATGGCCCTGGCTACAGCGACTGCCTGGGGCAAGCCGCAACTGGCCGCACCGCTGGTCGATCTGGCCAGCCGGATCGGCAATACTCAGGTGGCCGAGCACAGGACAGCCCCTGCCGGATCGGGCGGCATGGTCATTCACTTCTCGCCGCAGATCACGATCCAGGGCGGCGATCCGGCGGCCATGCGCGGCCAGGTCAATCAGGCCATGCAGCTCTCGTTCACTGAGTTCGAGCGCATGATGAAGCGCTACGAGCATGAGAAGCGGCGCACCACTTACGGGAGGAATGCCTGATGTTTGCCATCCTGGGCAAGGTCGAGTTCGACCTGATCACCTACTTCGACGGGCTGGAAACCCGCTTCGGTGCGGACTACGCTGAACACCCGCTGATCGCCCGCAAGCCGCGCTTGCAGTTCGTTGGCGACAAGCTGGATGAGGTGCGCATTGACCTGGTCCTGCACGCCAGTTATTGCAACCCGGAGGCCGAACTGGTGCGGCTGCGCCAGGCGCTGGCCAGCCACGATGCTCTTTCCCTGGTGCTGGGAAACGGCGATTACAAGGGGCGCTTCGTCATCACCGGCTTGACTGCCACCGGACGCCATACCGATAGCGCCGGCACGCTGCTGGCGGTAGAGGCCAGCCTGGAACTGCTGGAGTTCACCGGCGATCCAGCCCTGCCGACTGCGCCAGCCGTCCAAGCTGCCGGTAGTACGCCGCGTGTGCCTTCCACAGGCGCCCTAGTGGCAGCACTCCCGGCCAACGTGCCAGCGACTTCCGTCAGTGGTCTTGCCCAAGCAGTCGCCGCGACCAAAAGCGCGTTTTCCACAGCCAGCAAGGCGCTTTCAGTCGTTGCAATCGTGCGCAACCTGGCCAATGCCGATCCGCTCGGAGCAATCGCCCGCCTGCCCAATCTGACACGATCCCTGGCGGCCGTACTGCCGGGCCTGGGCCTGGCTGCCGATCGGATGGCGCAATTCAACGGTCTGATCCGCGTCGCGGTCGACGCCGGCAATATGGCTCAGCGCATCGCGCTGGTACGGGCCGAGGTCGAAACCGTTAACAGCCACCTCTCGGCCGCCTCGCCGGGTAACCTGATCGATAGGCTGTCCATCGCCGAGGGGCCTGTGGCGCTGGCCAGTGTCGAAATTCAGAAGGCTGCTCTACCGCTCGCCCGTCTGGCCGCGGTCGCGGCCACCCGAAGTGTATGAGGCCCGGGCCATGTATCTGACCCACATCACCGCCGAGGGCGACCGCTGGGACTTGATTGCTTGGCGCTACTACCGCGACGTGACGAAAATTTCACTCCTGGTGGAAACGAACCCGCAGGCACCGATCCGTGAAACGCTGCCCAGCGGCATGACGCTACTCATCCCCATCATCGAACCCGACCAAACCTCCAGCCTCGAGGAGCTGCCGCCGTGGAAGCGTTGATTCACGAAACCGTGCCTGTGCCGGCCTTCGAGCTGAGTTACAACGGCCGCGCGATCACCCAGGAAATCGCGCCCTACGTGATATCTGCTACCTACACCGACCAGCTAACGGGCGATACGGATAGCCTCGACATTGAGCTGGAAGACACGGACGGGCGCTGGCTGGATAGCTGGTACCCGGAAAAAGGCGCCAGCCTGGCCTATCGATTCGGCTACGCGGATACGCCGCTGATCTCGGCCGGCCGCTTCGACGTCGACGAACTAGAGCTTGGCGGGCCGCCGTCGATAGTACGCATCAGGGCGCTGGCCACGGGCGTGCAAGATGCCGTACGCACCCGTAAGGGCCGCGCCTACGAAAATACCACTCTGGCGGCGATCGCCCAGCGCATCGCCAAGCGGCACAAGATGACGCTGGTGGGCAAGATCGAGCCGCTGCGGATCGACCGGGTGACGCAGTACCAGGAAGGCGATATCTCTTTCCTGCAGCGCCTGGCGAATCAGTACGGCTACGCCTTCAAGGTGACCGAGAACAACTCTCGCCTGGTGTTCTGGAAAACGGCCGACCTGCACCTGCAGAAGGCCATCCGCAGTTATGCCCCGGAAGACCTGGCGAGCTGGAATTTCCGCGACAAGGTGTCCGACGTACCGGCCGGCGTTGAGGTGAAGCATCACGACACCAAGACCAAGAAGCTGGTGGTCTATGAAGTGAAGGACGGAGAAACAACAGTCGTCGGCAGCACTACGGCCGGCAAGGCCACCAGCGCCGACACGGTGAAAATGACGAGCCGGGCGAAAAGCCAAGCCTCGGCCGAGTCTCAGGCAGAGGCCGAGCTGGACCGGCGCCTGTTGGAACGGACCAGCGGTGAGATCAACCTCGAAGGCGATCCTGCCCTAGCTGCTGGCGCCAATATCGAGCTAGTCGGCTTCGGCAAGCTGTCCGGCCTTTACACCGTCACTCGCGCCACTCATGCCATCGTCCGCAACGCGGGCTACACCATGTCGCTGGAGCTGAAGCGGGCGGCGCCGCCGGCCAGCGCGGCGCCGGCAACCCCTGCCCAGCCTCAGGGGCTGAAGGTCTATGGCATGAAGGATGGCCAAGTAGAGGTGTTGGGTACGACGGTGGAAGAAAAGTGAAGAACGATACCTTCGATGAATCAGCCCCTACGCTGAAGTTCGGCACCGTATCGGCCGTCGACGAAAAGACGATGCGTGTGCGGGTTCGCCTGCCCGAGCTGGACAACCTACGCACGGACTGGCTGCCGGTGCTGACCCGCAAGAGCCTGCGCGACAAGGACTACTGGCTGCCCGACGTCGGCGAGCACGTGGCGGTGTTGCTGGATGCCAACGGCGACGATGGCGTGGTGCTGGGAGCCATCTTTTCGGAGGCTGACGCGGTGCCAGTGATCAGCCGTGACAAGTGGCACCGCCGCTTCGACGACTCGGCCGAGCTGGAGTATGACCGTGCCAGCCATACGCTGACCGTGCGCGGCGGCATCCAGAAGGTGATCGTCGAGGTCGGCGAGACCATTCTGCTCAAGGCTGGTACCAAGGTGACGATCGACGTGCCGGAAACCGAATGCACCGGCAATCTGCTGGTCAAGGGCAAGCTCACCTACCAGGGCGGCATGGCTGGTTCCAGCGAATCGGGCGCGGCGGCCGTCATCGCGGGCGACGTCGAAGTCGACGGCGATATCGATGCCTCGGGATCGATCATGGACAGCAGCGGAAACAGCAACCACCACAGCCACTAGACGGCGAGCGTCTATAAACCTCATTAATATCCCGCGCGGCTGGGCTTGGCGATCATGTCGCCATGACTCGGCTCGCTGACATCCAATCCCTACACTGGCAACCCGCATTCGGCGGTGACGGTGTCGTCGAAAACCTCGGCGACCTCGACCAGGCAATCCAGGTGATCCTGCGCACCCCAAAGGGTGCCGATCCGCTGCGGCCAGAGTTCGGTTCCAACCTGCGCCTGTACATCGATTACCCCATCAGTCGGGCGCGGCCTCATATCGTGCGCGAGAGCATCGAAGCGATCCGCACCTGGGAAAAACGGCTGACCGTAGTGGATGTAGTGGTTGAGGTGGTGGAAACGTCGACCATCCTGGTTCGCGTTGTCTGGAAAGTCGCTGCAGGGGTTCTGAATGAAACGGAGGTGCTGCTGTGAGCACCCGACCGAAGTTCGTCGACGACGACTCCGCCAACATCACTCAGGAGCTGATTACTGCCTACGAGGCCATGACGGGAAAAACCGTTTATCCGGCCCATGTGGATCGGGTGTTCATTGACCTGGTGGCGTACAGCAAAACTCTGACCATGTCGGCCATCAACGATGTCGGCTGCCAGTTGCTGCTCGCCTTCAGCCGTGCGCCCATCATCGACTACCTGGGCGAGCTGGTCGGCGTATCCCGTCTTCCAGCCCAGAGCGCCCGCACACAGGTGCGCATTACCTTCGCCGCACCGCTCGATACCGGCCTGGCCATCCCCGCCGGCTTGCGAGCCAAGGCGGCCGGCAGCATTCAGTTTCAGACCGAGGAAGCGTTGATCGTGCCGGCCGGCGCCACCTCGATCGACCTGACCATGGTGGCCATCGAACCAGGCACCGGCAGCAATGGGCTCCTGACCAGCCAGGTCAATAATCTGATTGACGATCTTGGCGTCGATGTCGAGAGCGTAGGCAACCTCGTTGTGACTGCGGGCGGCTCAGACCAGGAAAGCGATGACCGCCTGAGGGAACGCATCCAGTTGGCACCGGAGAGCTTCAGCGTGGCCGGCAGCCTGCTGGCCTACCGGCATCATGCCCTACGCGCTCATCCGGATATTCTGGACGTGGCAGTCCTGTCGCCGTCACCCGGCGTCGTCAATTTGCACCCGCTGGCAAAGACTGGCCTCCCCGGCGCGGCGATTATGGATGCGGTGGCCGATACCACCTCACATAAAAAGGTTCGGCCGCTTACCGACCACGTCGTGGTGTTGCCGCCGGTCGAGTTCGCCTACACGATCACCGCCCGCCTGGTGCTGTACGACGCGAGCGAACCCGCTGTTGTTCTGACTGCCGCCCAGGAGGCCGCCGCTGGTTTCGCCAGCAGGCACCAGGCAGTTCTGGGGCGGGACGTGGTGCCATCGCAAATCATCGCCGCACTATCGGTGCCAGGCGTGTATCAAGTTGAGTTGCTATCCCCGGCCGCTCTGATGGTCGTACCGGAACACGGCTGGGCGCACTGCACCGGGATCGACATCGAACTGATCGGAGGGGTCAATGGCTGAGCATATCCCGAACGTTCTGGCCCTTGATCCCCGCTTCGGACCGCTCTCTAAACTGGCTGTCGATGCGCATCACGCCGATCTGTCAAAGCTGCTGATCTACCTGATCGACCTCGTCGACGAACAGGCCATTCCCCACTTGGCTGAGCAGTTCCATGTAGTCGGTGAAGAAGGGTGGCTACTGGCGACCACCGACCAGGCGCGCCGCGAGCTGATCAAGCGATCGATCGAGGTGCACCGGCACAAAGGAACGCCATGGGCGATCGAACGCCTTCTTGAATCCGTAGGCGCGAGAGCCGAGCTGCGCGAATGGTGGGAAATGGACCCGCCGGGCGTACCGCATACATTTGAAATCGATGTCTACGCCGGGTCCCTGCCTGTCACTGGCAATTCGCCGCTGCTCGGCGAGGTTGCAACAAAACGAATGGCGGACCTGATCAACAGCGTCAAGCCTGTTCGCAGCCATTACACCCTGCGCCTAGGCGCCTCATACCTCGGCCCACTTGCAACGGGCGGGGTTATTGGTCGGCCATCCGCGCTGGTCGCCCCGCTCGTCACGCAGCGACCGGATCGCGACATGCTTGCCAAAACGCACATTCAGCACGGCGCCGCCATGTCCAGGCCGGCAACCCTGGTCTCGCCAATCGCTGCACAGCAGCCCGACCGCGATCTGCGCGGCACGCTCACCATCCAGCACGCCACAACACTGGCGCGACCTGTCGTCGCCATCGTGGCGCGCGCCGCCTAAACACAACGGAGATTCGCATGGCAGAAACCATCAACCTTCAGGTCGTTGCAACCGACGCCGGGCTATCAAAAGTCCTCTCGGCTCAGGACGCCGGTATCAAGCTGTCAATCAGCAAAATTGCCCTGGGCGACGGTGCATACACGCTGCAATCCGCTCGTGCCAGGACCAGCTTGCTGCATGAGGTCGTCCGCGTGCCGATCGCATCGTCGCGCAAGAACGACACGACGCGCCAACTCGACATCGCAGCCGCCGCGCAGGGCGAAGAGGAGTTCTGGGTCCGCGAAGTGGGCTTCCTTGACGAAGATGGAACGCTGATTTTTGTCTGGTCCGACCCGACCCGTGCGCTTGGCTATAAATCGGCCCCCGCCCGATTTCTGCTCGGCCTATCGATGATCGTCACCGAGGTGCCGATCGGCAGCATCCAGATCGTCGATCAAGGCCAACCGCTCGAACTCTACATCGGCAATATTGAGGCAGACCTATCCGGCGAACACGCCGTCGGTGTAAGCCATCATTACCCGCTGACAAACTGGATCGAGCGAGACTGGAACAACGAAGCGAACCTGTGGGAATACCACGCCGAGATCATGCGTGGCATCGGCCAGAGCGGAATCTATCTCGCCCGCTGCTACAACCGCGCTGGCACAGAAGCCTTCAATCGTCCATTCGACGGCTCATACAGCGCAATCAACCTACACGACCACCCGAATTATCCCGGCATGCCAGGTCTCGGTGAGTTGTCGGCAGTGCTCAACGGCTACTACTTGAGGACCAGGCATAACGATTACCGCCTCAACGCCACAACTGGCGGCGCCTATCTCGCTACTGCACCGATCCAGCCACCTGCTGTTCCGGCCAGCGTTACCGCTGCCGGTTCGGTTGCTGCTCAGGCCGCAGAAATGCGCGCGTATTTTCAGGCCCTGGCCACCAGCGATCACACGTTGCGCGACTACCGACCGCATTTTCGCTGGACGTTGTCAGTCCTTGAGCTATGGCCTGAATTGCTCGATGGCGATGCGCTTGCCGATACTTTCGACAGTTTTCGTCACGCCGAGGACACCGCCAGCCTGCGCCTGCAGATGCTCAAGACACTGCGACTCAACAGCGCAGGACATAAAGGACGATTCGAGAACGTCAGCTTCATTCCTGCGTCGCTTCGCCAGGTGTTCAGCAGCGGAAAGCCGCAGTGGATCGTGTGGCGGTTCCGCATTGTCGCTGCGGATGTCGGATCGGTCGGCGACTACCCGATTGATCAACTGCTCACTGCCGTCGACCGTCCGGGCGAACGCTGGCATTTCAACTACTCACCCGATCAGCTCAAGGCCAGCCGCGCGGCCAGATACCGGATCAACACGCAGCTATCAACCGATCCTACTTTCGGCTCCGCAGCCAGCTACGATCTGCTCGACGAGTTGATGGCCAAGGTCGCAGGCTTCGACGGGCCAGCAGCAAACCTGAGCGAGAGCTACATGGATGATGGCCAGCTCGTGACGCTGACTCAGTACGGAACTGCCAACCAACTCAACGCAGCCCGCTATAGCCGCCGCTATTCCGCTGTGGCCGATGCAAGCAATCGCAGCAGCGCCATGCGTGGTTACAACGATCCCTCGTTGTTTGTCGCCAGAACCACGCATCAGCAGGTCGCAGGCTTCGACGACGCCGGACAGAGCTACCGTTTCACGTATGCGATCCCGCTCGAACTTGTTTTGCGCACGCCCCTTGAATCCTGGGACCCCTACGCAATCCCAACCGTCGCGAGCGTTTCTGGCGACGGAAACACGGCAGCGACAGCCTACAGCGGCCAGCGTGCAGAGGCCTATCACTATCGCGTCCCTGCGGAATTTTTTGCCGGAGACGCCCCCGCGCCAGACCCCGCCGACACCGGTGGCAGCACGAAATATGTCAAAGACGCTGGCGGCGTCGCCCGACTTGTACGCGGCAGCGGAATCCGCGCCATCCTGCCCGCCATCGACGGTGTTGGAAATCTCCGCATTCGCCACCCCGTCTATCCGCTGTTTTGGGAGGGTGGCCATGCCCAATCGATGATTTCCGCCCTGGCCGGCGAAGTGTCTCAACTCGTCATTCCGGCGCTCACCCGCCAACAGCAACACGATGACTCACTCTCATCTCAAGCCGAGCGCATTCGCGTACTCGAAGCTCGTTTGCAACACCTCACTCAAGGAGATTAACCATGGGGCTCAATAAATTGATGTCCGACGTCTCGGCACTCATTGCAGCATACAACACCAAGAAAACCGAGATCGACGCCGCTGTCACTGCGGCGCAGACTGCCGTCCTCGCGAACAACAAGAACTACTACGTCGACCCGGTCGCCGGGCTTGATACCAACTCCGGAACGCAAGATTCACCGTTCAAGACGATAAGGAAGGCTTGCGATTCAGTGCCTATCGGCGGTTACGGAACCATCACGGTAGTCGGAAACGAGGCTGTCACAGCGGAAATCACGTCGGATATCACTTTGTACAACAAATCCATCATCCTCAAATCAGCATCGCCGGCAAGCCGTCCAAAAGTGCGTAATCTGTCCTATGACTACAACGGCGCAAGGCACACGACGGGATTTCAAATGCGCAACGCGATCATCGCGTTTTCTGATCTTGATATCGTAACTGCAAGCTGGAATGACGCAGCGCTGCCGACGTCAACCTGGGAGGGCGTCATCAAGCGATTCGATATCTCCGCTGCGAAAGTATTCTTTTTTAATGGACGAATCTCAATTGGCGACACTCCGTTCATCAGGCGCTCGGCCGGCGCTGCAACGATTGACGTTGGAACGTACGCCCTCACGCTGGAGATCATCGGCCAGCATCGATCAACCGATTTTGCCATCCTCGATGGCATGCCAGCAGTCTTGTGCATGCATCAGTCAATTCTTCCCGCCGGTACCACATGGAAGGATCACATCGCAGGAATCAGCCATCACCAAGCTACTGGTATGCCGCTGAACGTCATTTCCAACATCGACCTCTCCCTCCCCAACACCTAAGCCGGAGCTACCATGAGCATCTCATTTGATTTCGACAACCGACACTACGACAACTGGACGCCGGAAGCCGCGCGCGACGCCGGCGTGCCGCAGGAAGTCATCGACCAGGCCATCGCCGAAGCGCAGCTCGCCGGTTTTACTGCCGACGTGCAGCGCCATTTGGACGCCACCGCGCGCGCGCGTGGCTACGACGGCATCCTCTCGCTCTGCTCCTACGCCGCCAGCGATCAACTGCGCTTCGGCGCCGAAGGCAAAGCCGGCGTCGCCTGGCGCGATGCCGTCTGGGCTGCCTGCTATGAAATCGTCGACGCCGTCCGCGCCGGGCAGCGCCAGGTACCGACCCGCGAAGAGCTGCTCGCCGAACTCCCGGCCATCGTCTGGCCGGAGGGGATTCAGCCGTGATGTTGCCCAGCCTGGCCATTTACACCGACCGCCTGCCTGCCGACGTTGGCGGCCAGGCGCGCGGCCCGCTGGTCCTGATCCGGCCACGCTACCGCAACGACGTCGGCCTGCATGCCCATGAGGCCGAACACGTCCGGCAGTGGTATATCGCCTGGGCCATCTACATCGCCGCCGTGCTGCCCGTCGCTGCCGCGCTGGGCGCCGGTGCATCATGGCTGATCGTGCTGTCCAGCCTTGGCATGATCGCCCACGGCGCGCTGTACCGCTTCGTCCGCCGCTACCGCGCCTGGTGCGAAGCTCGTGCCTACGCAATCCAGACCCAGCATCCGGACGCCCACGGTCAGCGGCTACTCATCTATGACGCCGCCGACATGATGGCGGCTTCCCACTACGACCTCGGTATTACCCCGGCACATGCGGCGGCGATGATCGCCAGCCAGGTTATCCGGAACCGGTAAGGTGACAAAGGGGCCTCTCGGCCCCTTATACTGCAATTCGCTTTCAATGCATGCAACAATCGCTCGGTTCAACTTATCTCGCAAAACGAACCGCTTTTATCGCGCCGCGCTTCACGCGGCGTTCTTCGGCGAGCTTCTTGACGGCGGCCGGGACGGCCGGGCCGAAGTTTTCGATGTTGACCGCGCCTTCCTTGACGCCCCACCAGATGTCGCCGCTCTTCCAGGTACCGGCGGCGACGTCGTCGAGGGTCTTCTTGTAGATGACGCCCCAGTTCAGGATCGACGCGGCAAGTTGCGCCTTGCCGCCGAACTTGCTCATGTCGGAGTCCCAGCCGAAGGCGAGGACGCCTTTTTCCTGGGCGGTCTGGACGACGGCCGGGGAATCGGTGTTCTGCATCAGCACGTCGCAGCCCTGGGCGATCAGCGCCAGCGCGGCTTCGCGTTCCTTGCCCGGATCGAACCAGCTATTGACCCAGATGGCACGGGTGGTGATCGCCGGGTTGACGCTGCGCGCGCCGAGGGTGAAGGCGTTGATGTTGCGGATGACTTCCGGGATGGGGATCGAGGCGACGACGCCGAGCTTGTTGCCCTTGCTCATCTTGCCGGCGACGACGCCGAGCATGTAGGCGCCTTCATAGGTGCGCACGTCGTAGACGCCGAGGTTCTTGCTCGTCTTGTAGCCGGTGGCGTGCATGAAGATGGTGTTGGGGAAGGCCTTGGCGACCTTGACCATCTGGTTCATGTAACCGAAGGAAGTGGCGAAGACGACCTTGTGGCCCTTTTGCGCCATGTCGCGGAAGACGCGCTCGGCATCGGCGGTTTCCGGGACGTTTTCGACATAGGTGGTCTGCACCTTGCCGCCGGACTGCGCTTCGACGTTCTTGCGGCCGACGTCGTGGGCATAGGTCCAGCCGTGGTCGCCGACCGGTCCGATATAGACGAAGCCGGCCTTCAGCGGCTCGGCGGCCGATGCGCCGGTAATCGCCGACAGGGCCAGCAGGCCTGCGGCGGCAAGGGTCTTGAAGCTTTTCGGAATCATGCGGGTATCTCCTGTGCGGGGTCGGTTGGGTCGCCTTCACTCTAGCAACGCACGCCGCCGCAACCTATCCTGCCAACGTTATGAACAGTATTGCTCGCCACTGTCATCAGGCCGCGGCCACGCACCGGATAATGCGGGGCAACATCGACCGGAGGTTCCCCATGCTCCCCCAGCCCGACCGCAAGGATACCCGTTTCCTGCAGCATTGCATCACGCTCTCCCGCCAGGTGCGCGACGCCGGCAAGCACCCGTTTGCCGCCATCGTCGTCGATGAGAACGACAACATCGTGGCCGAGGCCGGCAACGATTCCCTGCCGCCCGAAGGCGATCCGACCCGCCATGCCGAACTGCTCGCCGCCAGCCGCGCCGCCCGCTTGCTGACCCCGGCGCAACTGGCCCGGTGCACGCTGTATTCGAGCGCCGAACCGTGCGCCATGTGTGCCGGCGCGATCTACTGGTGCGGCATCGGCCGCGTCGTCTATGCGCTGTCCGAACACCGCCTGCTGACGCTGACCGGCGACCACCCGGAAAATCCGACCTTCGCCCTGCCCTGCCGCGAGGTCTTTGCGCGCGGCCAGCGCCGCATCGAGGTCGTCGGTCCCTGTCTGGAAGACGAGGCGGCGGCGCCGCACGCCGGATTCTGGCAAGCGCCGGGCGAACCATAAGCCAGGGCGCATAGTCCTTATCCATGGCGGGCGCTGCCCGGCGCGTTTGCCCTGTGCTAACTTTGGTCCATGCCATCAACGAACTTTCCGTCCATGTCCGAACGTCCCATCCAGTTCTATTTCCGCGGCGCCATCCAGTCGGTGCAAGGGCCGGCGCCGACGCGCACGGTGCTCCAGTACCTGCGCGAAGACCTGCAGCAGACCGGCACCAAGGAAGGCTGCGCCGAAGGCGACTGCGGCGCGTGCACGGTGGTGATCGGCGAGCTGGTCGGCGAGACCGGCGCCGAGGAACTGCGCCTGCGTGCGGTCAATGCCTGCATCCAGTTCCTGCCCTCGCTCGACGGCAAGGCGCTGTTCACGGTCGAGGACCTGGCGGCCGGCGAACAACTGCACCCGGTACAGCAGGCGCTGGTCGACCGGCACGGTTCGCAATGCGGTTTCTGCACGCCGGGCTTCGCCATGTCGCTGTTCGCCCTCTATGAAAACCAGGACCACTGCCCGGAACGCGACGAGATCGACCACACGCTGTCCGGCAACCTGTGCCGCTGCACCGGCTACCGGCCGATCGTCGATGCCGCGCGCGACGCCTACGCGCTGCCGCGCCGCAATCTCGACCGCCTGCCGGTGATCGCTGCCTTGCAGACGCTGGCCGACCTGCCGCCGCTCGACTACCTCGGCGACGGCCGGCGCAGCCACAGCCCGCGCACACTGGCCGAACTGGCCGAACTGCGCGAACAGCTGCCGAACGCCCGGCTGGTCGCCGGCGGTACCGACGTCGGCCTGTGGGTGACCAAGCAGGGGCGCGACCTCGGCGAACTGATCCTGACCGGCGCCGTCGCCGAACTCAAGCGCATCCAGATCGGCCCCGGCCGGCTGGAAATCGCTGCCGGTGCGACGTTGACCGACGCCTTCGCAGCGCTCACCGCCTTCGAGCCGCAATGGGCCGAACTGGCCCGCCGTTTTGCCTCGACGCCGGTCAAGAACGCCGGCACGCTCGGCGGCAACGTCGCCAACGGTTCGCCGATCGGCGATTCGATGCCGGCGCTGATCGCCCTCGGCGCGCGCATCGTGCTGCAGCGCGGCGCGGCGACGCGCGAAATGGCGCTGGAAGATTTCTACCTCGATTACCAGAAGACGGCGCTGCAGACCGGCGAGTTCGTCCGCGCGCTCGTCCTCGATGCACCGGCTGCCGGGCTGCAACGCCACTTCCGCAGCTACAAGGTAGCCAAGCGGCTGGACCAGGACATCTCGGCGGTCGCCTGCGGGCTGGCCGTCCATCTTGACGACGAAGGCTGCATCCGCCGCGCCCGCCTCGCCTTCGGCGGCATGGCCGCAACGCCGAAACGGGCGGCCGGCGCCGAAGCGGCGCTGCTCGGCCGGGCGTGGGACGCCACCGCCGTGCGCCGCGCCATGGACGCGCTGGGCAGCGATTTCGCCCCCTTCACCGATGTGCGCGCGAGCAGCGCCTACCGGCTGAGCGTCGCCGCCAACCTGCTGCAACGCTTCTGGCTGGAAACCTCGGGTGCCGCCGACGCGCCGGTGCGCCTCGCCGCGCTGGCGCCGATTGCGCCGGAGGACCAGCCATGAGCGCCTCGCTGATCGGCCGCCCGCTGCCGCACGAAAGCGCCCGCCTGCACGTCAGCGGCCGCGCCCACTACGTCGACGACCTGCCGCAAGCCGCCGGCACGCTGCACGCGGCGCCCGGTCTGTCGACCATCGCCCGTGGCCGCATCCGCAGCATGGACCTCAGCGCCGTGCGCGCGTATCCCGGCGTGCGCGCCGTGCTTACCGCCGCCGACATTCCCGGCGACAACAACTGCGGGCCGATCCTGCACGACGACCCGATCCTCGCCGACGGCGAAATCCGCTTTCACGGCCAGCCGGTCTTCGTCGTCGCCGCCGAGACGCGCGACATCGCCCGCCGGGCGGTGCGCCTGGCGAAGATCGACTACGAGATCGAGCCGCCCATCCTCGACATGGACGCAGCGATTGCCGCCGAATCCTGGGTCCTGCCGCCGTTTTCCATGCAGCGCGGCGCCGTCGATGCCGCCTTCGCCGACGCGCCGCACCGGCTGAGCGGCAGCGCCGTGCTCGGCAGCCAGGAGCATTTCTACCTCGAAGGGCAGATTTCCTATGCCCAGCCGGGCGACGACGGCACGCTGCACGTGCTCTGCTCGACCCAGCACCCGACCGAGATGCAGCAGATGGTCGCCCACTGTCTGGGCTGGCGCGCCCACCGCGTCAGCGTCGAATGCCGGCGCATGGGCGGCGCCTTCGGCGGCAAGGAATCGCAGTCGGCGCAATGGGCCTGCCTCGCCGCCCTGCTTGCGGTCAACACCGGCAAACCGGTAAAAATGCGCCTCGACCGCGACGACGACATGGTCGCCACCGGCAAGCGCCACCCCTACCGCTACCAGTGGGAAAGCGCCTTCGACGACAGCGGCCGCCTGCTTGGCCTGCGCCTCGAATTCGCTTCCGACTGCGGCCACTCCGCCGACCTCTCGGGGCCGGTCAACGACCGCACGATCTGCCACATCGACAACGCCTACTACCTCGACGCGGTGGCCCTGAAGAGCCTGCGCTGCAAGACCAACCGCGTCTCCAACACGGCGTTTCGCGGTTTCGGCGGGCCGCAGGGGATGTTCGTCATCGAGAACGTGCTCGACGACATCGCCCGCCACCTCGGCCGCGACCCGCTGGACATCCGCCGCGTCAACTTTTACGACGTCGAACCGGGCGCCCGTTCGCTGACGCCCTACGGCACGACGATCGAAGACAACGTCGCCCCGGCGCTGGTCGCCGAACTCGCGCGCGATTGCGCCTACGCCGCCCGCCGCGCGGCGATTGCCGCGTTCAACGCCGGCAGCCCGGTGTTGAAGCGCGGCATCGCGCTGACCCCGATCAAGTTCGGCATCTCGTTCAACGCCACGCATTACAACCAGGCCGGCGCGCTGGTCCATGTCTATACCGACGGCAGCGTGCTCGTCTCGCACGGCGGCACCGAGATGGGCCAGGGCTTGTACACCAAGGTGCGGCAGATCGTCGCCCACGAATTCGGCCTGCCTTTCGACGACGTCCGCCTCTCGTCCACCGATACCCGGCGCGTTGCCAACACCTCGGCCACCGCCGCGTCGAGCGGCACCGACCTCAACGGCAAGGCGGCGCAGGCGGCGTGCACCAACATCAAGGCGCGGCTCGCCGCCTTCGTCGGCGAACTGACCAACGGCGCGGTCGCCGCTGCCGACGTGCAGTTCGCCGATGGCCGGGTACGCGCCAGCAGCGCCTTCGACGAAGCCTTCGCTGACCTGATCATGCGCGCCTACCGCGCGCGCATCCAGTTGTGGGACGCCGGTTTCTACAAGACGCCGAAAATCCATTTCGACCCGGTGACCAAGCTCGGCCGCCCCTTCTACTACTTCGCCTACGGCGCCGCCTGCAGCGAGGTGGCAATCGATACGCTGACCGGCGAGACGCGCGTGCTGCGCGTGGACATCCTCCACGACGCCGGCCGCTCGATCAATCCGGCGCTCGACATCGGCCAGATCGAGGGCGGCTTCGTTCAGGGCATGGGCTGGCTGACCAGCGAGGAACTATGGTGGCGCCCGGACGGCCCGCAAGCCGGCCGGCTGATGAGCCACGCCCCGTCGACCTACAAGATCCCGACCGCCAGCGACCTGCCGGACGTCTTCAACGTCCGCCTCTACGACAACGCCAACGTCGAGGACAGCATCCATCGCTCGAAGGCGGTCGGCGAACCGCCGTTCATGCTCGCCCTCTCGGTCTACCAGGCGCTGCGCGACGCGGTTGCCGCCGCCCTGCCGGCCGGCCAGCCGCTGCAGCTCGACGCCCCGGCAACGCCGGAAGCGATCCTGCGCGCACTCTCCGGCGGGGGCAGCTGACATGGCCGCCGACTGGGTCGCGCCGCTGGCCGCCCGCCTCGCCGCCGGCGAGGATGTCGTGCTGGTCACCGTCGCCGCCGTCCAGGGCTCGGCGCCGCGCGACGCCGGGACGACGATGCTGGTCGGCGCCAGCGACACCGAACTGACCATCGGCGGCGGCCATCTCGAATGGCAGGCGACCGCCCACGCCGACCGCCTGCTGGCCGGCGGCGGCCGGCCGCAGGTGGTGCGCTACGCGCTCGGCGCCGGGCTCGGCCAGTGTTGCGGCGGCGTCGTCTGGCTGGCCTATGAAAAGATTTCCGCCAACGAGGCTGCCGTCTGGGCGCAGCGCAGCGCCGCGCTGGCCGGCGGTGCCCGCCTGCAACGCCGACTGGCCGCCGGCGACAGCGCATCGACCTGGCAGACCGGCGCCGCCGCCTGCGCCACCGCCTTGCTCGGCGGGCTGGAGGACTGGCATTTCGTGCAGGACATCGCCAGCGTCGCTTTCCCGGTGTGGATTTTCGGCGCCGGCCACGTCGCTCGCGCGCTGGTCCGCCAGTTGCAGCCGCTCGGCGCCGCCATCACCTGGATCGACACGCGCGACGATGCCTTTGCCGGGTTCGACACCAGCGGCCTCGACATCCGCGCCACCGACCTGGCGGAAAGCGAAGTGGCACAGGCACCGGCCGGCACCTTCTTCGTCGTCATGACGCACAGCCACGCGCTCGATTTTTCGCTCTGCGAGGCGATCTTCCGCCGCCGCGATTTCGCCTATTTCGGGCTGATCGGCTCGCGCAGCAAGCGCGCCGGTTTCGAGCGCCGTTTCGTCGACCGCGGCCTCGATCCGGCCCGCCTGGGCGAACTGACCTGCCCGATCGGCATCCCCGGCATCGTCGGCAAAGAGCCGGCGGCGATCGCCCTGGCGGTTGCCGCCGAACTGCTCAGCCTGCATCATGCACGCCAACTGCTGCACCAGGCCGGCCGTCCGCGCCTGAGCGCATCCCCCGTCCGTCCCGACCAGCCGGAGTAAGCATGAGCCCGCCCGAACCCCGCCTGAAGCTGTTGCACATCAGCAAGCGCTACCCGAGCGTCGTCGCCAACGACGATATCAGCCTGACCGTGATGCCCGGCGAGATCCACGCCATCCTCGGCGAAAACGGCGCCGGCAAAAGCACGCTGATGAAGATCATCTACGGCGCGGTCAAGGCCGACAGCGGCGAGATGCTGTGGAACGGTCGCCAGGTCGTCATCGCCAACCCGGCACAGGCGCGCAAGCTGGGCATCGGCATGGTGTTCCAGCATTTTTCGCTGTTCGAGACCTTGACCGTGGTCGAGAACATCGCGCTGGTCCTCGATGAACCTTTCGATCTCGCCGGGCTGGCCGTCCGGGTCAAGGAAGTTTCCGAACGCTACGGCCTGCCGCTCGATCCGCACCGGCTGGTGCATAGCCTGTCGGTCGGCGAACGGCAGCGGGTCGAGATCGTGCGCTGCCTGCTGCAGGACCCCAAGCTCCTGATCCTCGACGAGCCGACCTCGGTGCTCACCCCGCAGGCGGTGCAGAAGCTGTTCGAGACCTTGCGCCGGCTGGCTTCCGAAGGCGTCTCCATCCTCTACATCAGCCACAAGCTGCACGAGATCCAGTCGCTGTGCGACAGCGCGACGATCATGCGCGGCGGCAAGGTGACCGGCAACGCGATCCCGCGCGACGAAACACCGGCCTCGCTGGCGCGCATGATGATCGGCCGCGAACTCCCGGTGTGCGAGGCGCCGCCCTACCACGGCGCGGTCCATCCGGTACTGCAGGTCGAGCGCCTCAGCCTGGCGTCCGACGATCCTTTCGGGACCGCGCTCAAGGATGTCTCGCTGACCGTAAATGCCGGCGAAATCGTCGGCATCGCCGGCATTTCCGGCAACGGTCAGGCCGAACTGCTGGCCGCCTTGTCGGGTGAAACGACGGTCGACCGCGAGGCGGTCTGGCTCGACGGCGAAGCCATCGGCCACCTCGACGCCGGGCGGCGACGCGACCGTGGGCTGGTCTTCGTCCCCGAAGAACGCCTCGGGCGCGGCGCGGTGCCAGCCATGTCGCTGGACGCCAACGCGCTGCTCACCGGCCACCGCCAGGGCATGAAGCGCTGGGGGTTGCTCGCCCGCCACGCGGCGCGCGATTTTGCCGCGCGCTGCATCGAACGCTTCGACGTCCGTTGCGGCGGTACCGGCGCCGCCGCCCGCTCGCTGTCCGGCGGCAACCTGCAGAAATTCATCGTCGGCCGCGAGATCATGCTGGCACCCAAGCTGATGATCGTCGCCCAGCCGACCTGGGGCGTCGATGTCGGCGCCTCGGCCTTCCTGCGCCAGACGCTGCTCGACCTGTCGCGCACCGGCGTCGCCATCCTGGTCATTTCCGAGGAGCTTGAGGAATTGTTCGAAATCAGCGACCGCATCGCCGTCCTCGCCGCCGGCCGCCTGTCGGCGCCGCAGGCGCGCGAACTGGCCGATGCCGAATCGGTCGGCCTGCAGATGGCGGGCCTGTTCAACGAAGGCAACGCAGCGGAGACCAGCCATGCACCTGCTTGAACCCCGCGCCCAGCCGTCGCAAGTCATGCGCTGGACGGCGCCGCTGATCGCCATCGTCGCCACACTGCTGGTCGGCTCCGTGCTGTTCGAGGCGCTCGGCAAATCGCCGCTCGAATCCTTCCACGTCTTCTTCGTCGAACCGCTGACCACCGGCTACGGCTGGAGCGAACTGCTGATCAAGGCCTGCCCGCTGATCCTCATCGCCCAGGGCCTGGCGATCGGCTTCAAGGCGCGCATCTACAACATCGGCGCCGAAGGCCAGTTGATCGTCGGCGCGCTGTTCGGCGGCGGCATCGGCATCGCTTACGGCGAAACCGGCGCCGCCTGGGTGCTGCCGGCCATGGTCGTTGCCGGCGCCATCGGCGGGGCGCTGTGGGGCGCCATCCCGGCGCTGCTCAAGACTCGCTTCAACGCCGAGGAAACGCTGACCACGCTGATGCTGACCTACGTTGCCACCCACCTCCTGTCGTACATGATGCACGGCCCGTGGCGCGACCCGGAGGGGATGAACTTCCCGCAATCGATCCTGTTCGACGACGCGGCGCTGTTCGGCCTGCTGGTCGAGGGTTTCCGGGTCAACAGTTCGCTGTGGATCGTCATTTTCGCGGTGCTCGCCTTCTGGCTGTTCAACGCCAGGAGCTTTCTCGCCTACCGCCTCGAAGTCGGCGGCCAGGCGCCGGCTGCGGCACGCTACGCCGGCTTCCCGGCCAAACAGACGGTGTGGTTCAGCCTGGTCATTTCCGGAATGACCGCCGGCCTCGCCGGGGTCGGCGAGATCGCCGGGCCGGTCGGCCAGTTGAACCTCAACATCTCGCCCGGCTACGGCTTCGCGGCGATCATCGTTGCCTACCTCGGCCGCCTGCACCCGCTCGGCATCGTGCTGGCCGGCAGCCTGATGGCGCTGATCTACCTGGGCGGCGAAGCGGCGCAACTGAGCCTGCAGATGCCGGCGGCGATCACCGGCATCTTCCAGGGCATGCTGCTCTTCTTCCTGCTCGGCGCCGACGCCTTCATCGACAACCGCCTGCGCCGCCGCGCCCGCTGACCGGAGACCGCGATGCTCGACTACCTTCCCCTGATCCTCGCCGGCACCCTCGCCGCCGCCACCCCGCTGATCTTCGCCGGCCTCGGCGAACTGGTCGCCGAACGCAGCGGCGTCATCAACCTCGGCGTCGAAGGCATGATGCTGATCGGCGCCATCGCCGGCTTCGCCGCCGCGGCCGAAACCGGCCTCGGTGTCGTCGCCGGGCTGCCGGCTGGCGCCCTGGCCGGCGCCGCGGCCGCCGCCATCTTCGGCTTCTTCGCACTGTCACTGGCCGCCAACCAGGCCGCCTGCGGGCTGGCCCTGACCATCTTCGGCATCGGCCTCTCGGCCTTCATCGGCCAGCACTACGTCAGCTACAGCCTGCCCGGTCTGCAACCGGTGGTCGTGCCGCTGCTCAGCGACATCCCGCTGCTCGGCCCGGTGCTGTTCAAGCAGGATTGGGTGGTCTACCTGTCACTGGTCGCCTTCGCGCTGGTCGCCTGGACCCTGAGCAAAACCCGCCTCGGCCTGCTGCTCAAGGCGGTCGGCGAAGCGCCGGACGCCGCGCACGCGATCGGCTACCCGGTGATCGCCATCCGCTACGGCGCGGTGGTCTTCGGCGGTGCGATGGCCGGCATTGCCGGAGCCTATCTGTCCACGGTCTATACGCCGCTGTGGGTCCAGAACATGAGCGCCGGGCGCGGCTGGATCGCCGTCGCGCTGGTCGTCTTCGCCACCTGGAAACCGACCCGGCTGATGCTTGGCGCCTACCTGTTCGGCTTCGTCACCATCCTGCAGTTCCACGCCCAGGGCCTCGGCATCGAGGTGCCGGTGCAACTGCTGGCGGCGCTGCCTTACCTGGCGACCATCGTCGTTCTGGTGCTGATCTCGCGCGACCGCAAGCTGCTGCAACTGAACCTGCCGGCTTCGCTCGGCAAACCCTTCCTCCCATGACCACCCTGCTCCTCAAGGACGCCGACGTCCTGGTGACGATGGACGCTGCCCGCCGCGAAATCCCCGGCGGCGGCGTCTTCATCCGCGACGGGGTGATCGAGGCGGTCGGCCCCAGCGCCGAGCTGCCGGCCAGCGCAGACCAGGTGATTTCGCTGGCCGGCACGGTCGCCCTGCCCGGTCTGGTGAACACCCACCACCACATGTACCAGAGCCTGACCCGCGCCATCCCCGGCGCGCAGGACGCCGAGCTGTTCGGCTGGCTACGCCGGCTCTACCCGATCTGGGCCGGGCTGACGCCGGAAATGATCCGCGTATCGACGCTAACCGCGATGGCCGAGCTGATCCTCTCCGGCTGCACCACCTCCAGCGATCATCTCTACCTTTACCCGAACGGCAGCCGGCTCGACGACAGTATCGAAGCCGCCGCCACCATCGGCATGCGCTTTCACGCCGCGCGCGGCAGCATGAGCGTCGGCGAAAGCCAGGGCGGCCTGCCGCCGGATCGTCTCGTGGAAAACGAAGCGTCCATCCTCAAGGACACGCAACGCCTGATCGAAACCTGGCACGATCCCAAACGCCACGCCATGCAGCGCATCGTCGTCGCCCCCTGCTCGCCGTTCTCGGTCAGTCGCGAACTGATGCGCGACGCCGCCGAACTGGCGCGCAGCTACGGGCGCAGTTATGGTATTTCGCTGCACACCCATCTCGCCGAGAACGACAACGACGTCGCCTACAGCCGCGAAAAGTTCGGCATGACGCCGGCCGAATACGCCGAATCGCTGGGCTGGGTCGGCCACGACGTCTGGCACGCCCACTGCGTCAAGCTCGACACGCCGGGCATAGCGCTGTTCGCCCGCAGCGGCACCGGCGTCGCCCACTGCCCGTGCTCGAACATGCGGCTGGCTTCCGGCATCGCACCGATCCCGGCCATGCGCGCCGCCGGCGTCAATGTCGGCCTCGGCGTCGACGGCTGTGCCTCGAACGACGCCGCCCACCTGCTCGGCGAAGCCCGGCAGGCGATGCTGCTCGCCCGTGTCGGCCATGGCCCGGCGGCGATGAGCGCCCGCCAGGCGCTGGAACTGGCGACGCTGGGCGGTGCCAGAGTCCTCAACCGCGACGACATCGGCGCCCTCGCCCCGGGCATGAGCGCCGACCTCGTCGCCTTCGCTACCGGCGGCCTCGACCTGGCCGGCGCCGCCGTGCACGACCCGGTCGCCGCGCTGGTCTTCTGCACACCGCAAACCGTGCGCCACTCGATCATCAATGGCAAGCCGGTCGTTAGCGACGGCCACTTGCTGCCGCTCGACCTGCCGCCGCTGGTTGCCGAACACAACCGGCTGGCGCGGCAACTGGCCAACACCGCGCACTGAGCGCGCCCCCAGGACACAACGCCATGACCGCTCCGTCAACCGCCCCGGCCGACAGCCACAACACGCTGGTCTTCGGCCGCGTCCTCCACTTCCTCGCCGACCCCGGCGAGCAGGATGCCGCCGACAGCTACGAATATTTCCCCGACGGCGCGCTGTGGATCGTCGCCGGCCGCATCGCCGCCGCCGGCCCGCGCGCCACGGTCGAAGCCGGCATTGCCCCGGCCGAACGCGCCGCCGCCACGGTCATCGACTACGGCAAGCAGTTGATCCTGCCCGGTCTGGTCGACACCCACTGCCACTACCCGCAATCGGCGGTGATCGCCTCCTTCGGCCGGCAGTTGCTCGACTGGCTCAACGACTACACCTTCCCGGCCGAAACCGCCTTCGCCAACCCGGAAGTCGCCGCGCGCACCGCCGATTACTTCCTCGACCGCCTGCTCGCCCACGGCACGACCACCGCCGCTGTCTTCTCGACGGTGCATGCCGGCTCGGTCGACGCCTTCATGGCCGGCGCGGAAAAACGGCGTTTACGCATGTTGACCGGCAAGGTCATGATGGACCGCCACGCGCCGCCCGCGCTGTGCGACACCGTCGCCGACGCCGAACGCGACTGCTTGGCGTTGATCGAACGCTGGCACGGCAAAGGCCGGCTGCGCTACTGCGTGACGCCGCGCTTCGCGCCGACCTCGACCCCGGCCCAACTCACCCTGGCCGGCGAGCTTTACCGCAGCAAACCGGACCTGCACGTGCAATCTCACCTCGCCGAAAACCTCGACGAGATCGCCTGGGTCAGATCGCTGTTTCCCGAAGCGCGCGACTACCTCGACGTCTACGACCGCCACAGCCTGCTCGGCCCGCGCAGCATCTACGGCCACTGCATCCACCTGTCGCCAGCCGAAGCCGCGCGCATGGCCGAAACCGGCACGGCAGCAGCCTTCTGCCCGACCTCCAATCTCTTCCTCGGCAGCGGCTTCTTCAACCACGCTGCCGCCGTCGATGGCGGCATCCGTGTCGGCCTCGCCACCGACGTCGGCGGCGGCACCTCGTTCAGCATGCTGCGCACGCTCGACGAAGCCTACAAGGTCTCGCAGGTGCACCGCCGCCCGCTGCCGCCGCTGCGCGCCTGGTTCCTCGCCACGCTGGGCGGCGCCCGCGCCCTCTACCTCGACGACTGCATCGGCAACTTCACCGCCGGCAAGGAAGCCGACTTCATCGTCCTCAACCCGCGCGCCACGCCGGAACTCGACTTCCGCCTGGAGAAAACCGACGGACTGGCGGCCACGCTGTTCGCGCTGATGATCCTCGGCGACGAACGCTGCGTGACGGCGACGCATGTGCTGGGGGAAAGGGTCGCGGCACAGCGCTGACCCGGAAATTCCGCCCGCTCAAGCCGGCGGATTCCCCTTCCCCGCCAGCAGCAGGTCGAACACCACCCGCCCGAAGGCAGCTTCCTTCTGCGGGTCGGCCAGCAATTGCAGCATCTGGTTCTGGTGGGCGGCGCCACTGTCCAAAAGCGCTGAGACCACCAGCGAAAACAGTGGCCTTGCTTTCCACGAAACCGGTATATCTCCGACCAAGCCCTCCCCGGAATCTGGATACTCGAGCCAAGCCTTGCCCCGACACATGCCACCGCCTCGCCCAGAGCAGCCGGGCAAGAGCGAGTAACTCGGAGTGGTTCGAAATGGTGCCAGCAGTGCTCTCACCAGTTCGCGCATTCTCTCAACGCTGCCGGACATTTCCCCAGCCCGCGGTGGCGCGCGGGAATTGTCGCGCCAGTGGTGAGACTTTCTTTTATCGTTCAAGCATTACAGCCGCCCGAAATCCTGCGCCACCGATTGCGTGATCGTTTCGCCCAGCCCAGCCTGGCGGGCGAATTCTGGCCAGTGGGCAATGATTTCCTGGGTCTTGTCGATGATCTTCGACGCCGGGCCGATGGCGTAGCGGTCGGCGAGGTGGAGCAGGTCGTCGCGGCTGATGTTGCCGAATTTCCCATTGACGCCCAGCAGGTGCTGATAGGTCCATTCGCCCTTGGGGTTATAGGCGTGGGTAATGTCGTAGGCCGGGGCAAGCAGCCATTGCCGGCCGCCGGCGGGGAGCAGGAAGCCGAAGTTCTTGCTGTGATCGTCGCAGTTGGCGGTCAGCACGTTGAAGACCATGCGGCGGAAGGCTTCGGCCATGGCATCGTGGCCCAGCTTGAGACGCAGGATGGTCTGGAATAGCTGGGCGTAGTCGTGCGTGGCCTTCTGCTTGTAGTCAAGGTGGGCCATCGCGCAAAGGCTTTGCATGTGATGCTTGACGGTTTTGCCATCGGCGCCGGGCTCGCGGTCGAAACGCCGCGTCATGAAGTGGGCGCGGCCGCCTTCTTCGAGCAGCCGGCAAGGCGCCATGTCGATACCGGCGGCCTGTGCCATCAGGGAGTAAGCGTATTCGATACGTCCGTAGTCCTGAGGACTGCCAAGCTCGCGGTCGGTGCCCATGCCATCGAATTTGAGCAACCAGTGTTCGAAACCGGGGTCAGCGTCGAACTGGCCGGCGCGGATTTCATCCGTTTGCGGGTTCCAGACGATGGCGGCCTTGGCCCGGGCGCCCCCGGCACTGGTGCCGACCTGGATGATCTGCGCCAGCGCCGCCTGAGCATGAGGATCGCTGTCGAGTTGCCCATGCACTGCCAGACGGGCGCTATCGACCAGGCGCTTGAGCTTGATCGCGGTATGACTGGCAACGTTGGGACCGCGCGCCGGCCGGAACTCGAGCGCGCCCATGCCGCGCTTGCCCATATAGGCGAGTCGGTCGAGGGGGGTGATGGCGTCCCTGGCGATGCCTTTGTTGGCCATCCAGGCATCGATCAGGGCGTTGCCGAAATCGTCCGGCAGCGCATCGGCCAGAAGCGCCGGCAAACGCTTGAAAGTGGCGATCGGCAGATCGGTAAATATGAAGGGATTGCCGGCTTGCGCCAGCGGCAGGGTAAGCGGTGCCACTTCGATGCCCTGCCTGACGAAGGCCGGGTCGTATTCGAAGGCGTAATAGCCGAGGCGGGGATCAAGCGCCACGGCACCGACCCGCCGACCCCACAGGCGAATCTCGACGGCAGAGACGGGTTTATGCATTGTCCGGCTTTCCTGGCGGGCGCTTGCGCGAGGCACGCTGACGCACCGGCCGGGCCTTGAGCATCTGTAGCGGGCTGATGCTGACCGGTGGTGCCAGACTGGAGAGCCAATCGGCCCGACCCAGCGCCCGCAGCATCCTGATCAAGGTCTTGAGCGTCGCCCCTTTACCGGACTCGATGTTCTTGACGGCTGTCAGGCTAACGCCGGCGCGTTCAGCCAAAGAAATCTGATCGAGATCGGCACGCAGACGCAAGGCGCGCATCTGCTCGCCTAATTCAAAAGCCCATTCATCGACTGTCTTTGTATTTTCCATTAATAGATTAAATTAAATCTAATAATAAAATAATACACACCAAGAGACTTAAATGCATCCATTAAAATTCAAACCAATTCGATGCAGACAAGGCCAAGATCAGCGGCAAGCTTGAGGCCTCCCGCCTGCGCCCCTACTCCCGGCAACTCCGCGTCAGCCAGTGGGCCAGGGTGAGGAACAGGCGTTCGGGGTCGACCGGTTTGCTGACGTGGTCGTCCATGCCGGCGTCGAGGCAGGTCTTGCGGTCTTCGTCGTAGGCGTTGGCGGTCATCGCGACGATCGGCGTGTGCCGGTTCATTTCGCTCTTGCGGATGGCCCGCGTGGCCTCGAGGCCGTTCATGTTGGGCATCTGCATGTCCATCAGGATCAGTCCGTAGGGACGGCGGTCGGCCAGTTCGACGGCGATCCGCCCATCGCCGGCAAGATCGACGACGAAGCCGGCGTCTTCGAGCAGGCAGCGCGACACTTCCTGGTTGATCGGTTCATCCTCTGCCAGCAGCACCCGCACGCCGGCGAAATCGCGCCAGAGCGCGGCCTCTTCGGCCGTTCCGGCCGCCGCCTGGCCGTTCGGCGCCGTGTGCGCCGCCGACTTCGCCAGCCAGACCGAGAAAAGGAAGGTACTGCCCTGCCCCAGCGCGCTCTCGACTTCCACCTCACCGCCCATCAGGCGCACCAGTTGCTTGCAGATTGCCAACCCGAGGCCGGAGCCGCCGTACTTGCGGGTCATCGAACTGTCGGCCTGCTCGAAGGCTTCGAAGAGGCGTTGCTGTTCGGCAGGCGCAATGCCGATGCCGGTATCCTGGACCTCGAAGCGCAACTGCATCCGGTCGGCGTCATCGGCAAGCGGACGAACGCGAATGGTGACGCTGCCGCTGTTGGTGAATTTGACGGCGTTGCTGGTCAGGTTGAGCAGGACCTGGCCCAGGCGCAGCGGATCGCCCCGGAAGGCCTGGGCGGCCAACCCCTCGGCCATATCGACGTGCAACAGCAGGCCCTTTTCGGCGACCCGCTCGGCCATCAGGCTGATGACGTTTTCCAGGACCTCGCCGAGCCGGAACTCGATGCTTTCCAGCACCAGGCGTTCGGCCTCGATCTTCGACAGGTCGAGGATGTCGTTGATCACGGCGAGCAGCATCTTCGACGATTGTCTGGCCTTCTGCAGTTGTTCGCGGACCTTGGGATCGCTGCTGCGCTTCAGCGAGAGTTCAAGCATCCCCATGATGCCGTTCATTGGCGTGCGCAGTTCGTGGCTCATGTTGGCAAGGAAGGCGCTCTTCGCCCGACTCGCCGTCTCGGCGGCTTCCTTGGCCACGAACAGCGCCGCCGTTCGCTCGCGGACCTGGTTTTCCAGGCGGTCGCGATGCTGCGTCAGCTCACGCTGAACGGCTTCGCGCTCGCGCTCCCAGCGCGCCGACATCCGGGCACCGAAGGCGATGCCGGCGAGGCCGACCAGCCAGATCAAGGCGTGACTGAGGCCGAATTGCCAGCGCGCTTCCCTGATCTGTTCCAGATAGGGCGCCAGCGGCAGGTTGAGCCCGGTCGCGCCGCGCATGTCGCCCTTCTTGTAACCGAGGATGGCGTGGCATTTCTCGCAGCCATCTTCCATGTACATGGCGCGCAGGTAGCGCAGATAGGGCTGGCCGCCGATCTCGGTGGTTTCCCAGACCTCGCTCCGCTCGCCGCGGGTGAAGGCTTCGAGCTGCCGGCGCTCCCAGTCGTCCGGCGCGTTGCCGGGATTGAGGTATTTGAGGCCGGTGATCCGCCCCCGGATGCCGTAGGACTCGGCATACATGTCCATCATCTGGCGCAGCATCGACGCCGGATTGAGCAGGGTCAACTGGCGGCCGTCGGTCGTCGTCACGTCACGCCCCGGCACATGCGACAACCAGGGAATCGACTTCTGGGTTTCGGTGATCGGCACGTAAACGCCACCGTGATGCGTGCCCCAGCGGCGGAAAGTGATGTCCTTGTTGAGGTTGGCCCGCGCTTCGGCATAGGCCATCGACATCGTCTGATGGCTGACTTGGTGCAGATTCCAGACGAGCGAAAGCGCGAGCACGACGGTCCACATGACCGCAGCCAGGATCGACAGGCGCAGCGTCGGGTTTTGGAAAGCCATCGGGGTCCCCCCCTGTATCCAGACCAAGTGGATGATTCCATAAGGATACACCTACTTCATGAATCGACTCCCAGCCTTTCGCCCCCCTCGCGCTCGCGCTGTGCATATCCCGTCGGACGAGCGCAAGCCGGGAGCGTCCAGGCAGGAATCCATGAAAACCGCCTCGATGCCGACGCCGGCGATCCCACGATCATGGCCGCGGCGCGCGCAAATATTCATTGCGAATTCCTCCCAGCCTCGACAGAATCACCGCCTTTCCCAAAACCAATGACATGAAAACGCAGGCAATCGATGACAGATGACAACTCATGGCATCGCGGTTTCGGCGATTTTTCTCGCCACGTACTCCGACGCATCCCGGCCCAACTGGCAATCTTGCCGGCCTGCCTGTTGTCGCTGCCGGCCCAGGCGAGTTCGAGCGAGTGGCTGAACTTCCCGATGTATTCGCGCGACAGCGCGCACGCCGTACACCTCAAGGCACTCAAGCTGCGCCCGGACGGCCTGCTCGAAGCGGCCTCGCGCTATCCCGGCCACAACGAGGAAATGTGGTCAGCGCCGGAAAACGCGCAGGGCCAGCATGAATACGAGCGGCGACTGATCGATTGCCAGAGCGGCCTCCATTTCACTTACGAAACCCGGCTGCTGGCCAGGGACGGCAGCGTCGTCGCCAGTCGCGCGACGCCGCGAGAGGATTTCGACACCTGGAAGGCCGAGATCGCATCGCGTCTGCGCGAAGGGCAAGGACTCGAGACCTGGCCGGCCGGCAGCGAAATCTTCCTGGCCTGCGCCGCCCACGCCGACCCGACCTTGCTGGCGCGGCGCGCGGCCGAGGAGCGACGCCAGAACACCGTCGCCATCCGCCACGAACCGCTGCGCAAGGCACTGGCAGCGGACGTCAGCCGACTCTGGCAGCAACTTGGCTTCCGTCCGGCATTGCAGAGCTTCGCCAAGCCGGCCCGGAAAACCACGCGCCAGATCTTCGCGACCTTGCAGCAGCGCTTTGCCCAATGGCAGAAACCTTTCACCTTCCTTGCCTCGCCATCGGCGGCAGTTGCCAAGGCCGCGCCGGCGCAAGAAGGCGACTTCCAGTTGCTGGCCGCGACGCCGGACGGCATGGTGCGTTACCGCCAGCCCGGCGCCGCCTACTACGCCTATTCGGATATCGCCCCACCGCTCAGCGGCGCGGCGCTGGAAAAGGTGGCCGGCCTGGACGTCGTGTATCTGGCCCACTGCCAGCTCGGCCTCAGCCATCCCGAACAGATCATCTGGCGCGACGCCGCAGGCAAAGCGCTGGCCAGGCAAGCGCCGCCGGTGGACGGGCTGCTGGCCCAGCTACGCCAGCGCGACAGCAGCGATGGCGAGGGGTTCAGGATCAATGTCAACGACCCCGCCAGCGCGGGCGGCGAGGCACAGGCGGTGTGCCAGGCGGCAGCCCGCCTGTGCCGGGGTGAAACGCCGGCGCCAGCCGACGCCGCCGCCATGCTGGCGGCAGTAAACGCCGCCGACACCCCCGAAGCGCTGCTGTTGGCCGTCCGCCGGATGCAGCAGGCAGCCCGCGATCAATTCACGCCAACTTGCGCCATCGGCCGTTTCTGATATCCCGTCCATGTCCACACTCCCTGTTGCCCGTCTCGTTTCCGTCCTCGCTTTAGGCGCGGCCTTCCCGCTCCACGCCGAATACGCCTGCAAGCTGCCGCAGAGCGAATACTCCGCCATCGAGGATCTTTGCCCCTTTAGCGAGGGCCTCGCCGCCTTCTCCATCGGCGGCGCCTGGGGCTACCTCGACCGCCAAGGCCGACTGGCGATCCCGCCGACCTTCGACGAGACCCAAGGCTTCAGCGAAGGCCTGGCGCCGGCTGCCGCCGACGACAAATGGGGTTACATCGACAGCACGGGGCGCTGGGCAATCGCCCCAACCCACCGGGAAGCCCGCCACTTCAGCGAAGGGCTCGCCGTCGTCGAGAACGAGGACGGCCAGGATGGCGTCATCGACCGTAACGGACGCTGGATCGTGCCGCCCGGCTACATGCTGATCGAGCCTTACGCGAACGGTCTGGCGCTGGCCCGCACCAAGGCATGGCGACAGGAACTGCTCGACCGCCAGGGCCGTATCGTCCATCGCTTTGCCGACGACCTCGACATCGGCGCCCAGGTCTGGCCCGGCCACTTCAAGGCGACGCAGAAATTCGCCCCGGAACTGCACCATGGCGACGGCCGCCGCCAGGCACTCGCCAGCGATTCTGCACCCCGCGAGCACTGCGGCCGCCAGGCCTGTTTCAGCGAGAAAAAGGAAAACGACGAAACCCGCTATCGCCTGATCGACGGGCAAGGCCGGGAGATTGTCGCCACCCGTTTTTCGGAAGCCGCGGACTTCACCCGTGGCCAGGCCACCGTGCGCGTCGGAAAAAGCTATGGCGTGATCGACGAGGCGGGGAAATTCATCGTCCCGGCCGAGTTCGAGCGCATCGACGCCCTGCCCAATGGAATGTACCTGACGATGCCCAAAGTCGATAGCACGACGCGCCACATCTTCGACCGCCAGGGCAAGGAGCGCCTGGTCCTGCAATGCCAGTGGCCGGATTCCCGGCAGTACGGCGACTGGCTGGTGCTCAGCGCTTGCGGGAGCCAGGCCTGGGTCTTCCACGCCGCTGGCCAGCAGTTCGCCCTCGACCTCCGCCCGCCGCCAGTGAAGCCAACAGCCGACGAGGAGGAAGACGCGGCCCCGATCCAGATTGCCGCCCAGGCCGACCGCCTGCTCGTGCAGCGCCGCTATACGAAACCCGACAGCTATGTGGACGGCGTCCGCTTCGCGTTGCTGACCCCGGACAAGGTGCTACTGACCGACAGCTCGCCCGCCTTCGCCGGCCAGTTCGACGGTATCGACCTGATCACCGATCAGCAGCATCCCCGCCGCCACCTCACCGACCTGCCCCTCGCCCGTTTGCACAAGGGCTACAAAACGGTCGGCATCGTCACCGCCGACGGCAATATCGTCAGCGACCTGGCCTGGCAATACGATCGCAACAGTGACAGCAACTACAACGGCAGGCTGCCGCTGCACGGGCCGCTGGTCATGAAAGCCGGCGACAAGTTCGGCGCCATCACGGCCACCGGCGCATGGGCGATCCCGCCGCGCTACAACAGCCTTGGCGACTTCATCGACGGTCTCGCCCTGGCCCGCAGCGACGGCCAACGGCTGGCCATCGACAGCCACGGCCGCAGCTGGCCGCTGCCCGAGGAAGGCCGCTACCAGCGCCTGGGCAACGGCTTGCTGGCCGACGAGAACGCCGACGACGAAAGCCGCTTCCTGCGCCTTGGCAACGACGGCGTAACCCCCGTGCCCGGCCCGGAAGGCATCGAAGACCTGGGCAACGCAGCCATTGCCGGGCTCGTTCCGGCGCGCCTGAAAAGCGGCTGGGGAGTGCTCGACAACGAACTGCGCTGGGTGCTTCCACCGACCTCGAGACGCGAGCCGGAAGCGCTCTGGCAGGAAGGAAAATTCCTGGGTTGGCGCTTCGAGGCAGCGCCCGCCGAGGCTCATGGGGAAAGCGCCGGCAGCGGCCTGCTCGCGCCGGACGGCAAGGTGGTCATCGCACCGCGTTACCACAGCCTGAGGGTTCTGGAGGACAGCGACGTAGCCCTGATCGAAGTCGAGGAACACGCCGGCGGCGAAACCTACCGCGGCCTGTTCAGGCCCGACGGCAGCCAGTTCATCGCCCCGGCGCAGGCCAACATCCGCGCCCTCGGCGACGGCTGGTTCCTGGCCCAGCCGCAAACCCTGACAGGCATCATGGATAGCGCCGGCCGCTGGGTTCTGGCGCCGGGCAGATACCGTCTCAGCGAACTCTCGCCCGCGGGCTACGCCCGGGAAACCGTCGCCGGCGAGCCCGCCAACGTGCGCGGCGACGGCAGCATCTCGACCCCATCGCAACCGCTCGCCTGGCCGGAGGAAACGGCGGCGGCGTGGCAAAAGACGGAGACCGAGATCGAGGGCGAAAGCGACCCGCTGCTCACCTATCGCGGTTTCGACTGGCAGCAGCGCCTGCAACTGCGCGGCGAAGCCTTGCACGATTTTGCCGAAGGCTGGACGGTACTCACCCGCCACTACCGGGAGCAGCGCTATCTCGCCGGCAGCGACGGGCGCCTGGTCGGCCCGCTGCCCTACGACGAGGTCGAGCCGGTGAGCGGCGGCCTGGCCATGGTGGTCAAGACGCTGCCGGCCGGACCGCGCCAGCCCGAGGCGATACAGCGCATCGGTTTCATCGACACCCGGGGCAAGCTGGTGATTCCGCCGCGCTACGAAGCCGCCAGCAACTTCAGCGAGGGGCGCGCCGCGGTGGTCTACCAGGGCAATCTCGGCCTGATCGACGAGCGGGGCAAGCTGCTGGTGCACGGCGGCTGGCGTTGCGGCACGCAAGCGGTCTTGCTCGACGGCCAGGGCAAGGCGATCTGGCCCGCCGGCAAGGCAAGCTGCCGCTGAAACCGCGATGCGCAAGAAAAACCTCGTCCTGTTTTCCGCCCGCGGCCGCGCCAGCCTGCCCGACGCGCTCGCCTGCCGGCTGGAAGCGGTGGCCGCCGTCGCTTACCGGACGACGCCGGGCCTGCTCTCCGACGCCGACCTCGTCGAACAATGCGCGCAGGCCGAGGTCGTCGGCCTCACCCGGCGCGCCTGCAAGGATTTCCACGCCGCTCTGGTGGACCGCCTGCCGCGCCTGCGCGGCCTCGCCGTCTACGCGACCGGCGACGAATGGCTGGACCGCCCGGCGCTCGCCCGACGTCAGGTCGACGTCCGCCTGCTCCCCGACTATTCGGCGCAGAGCGTTGCCGAGCACGCCCTGGCAATGCTGCTCGGGCTGTCGCGCCGGCTCCACCTGAGCGACCGGGTGGTGCGCGGCGAACTGCCAGAGACGATCTCGCTGCGCGGCTGGGAACTGGCCGGCAAGAAGCTCGGCATCGTCGGCCTCGGCCGCATCGGCCGGCGCATCGCGCAGCTCGCCGCCGCCTTCGGCATGGACATCCACTACTGCGACCCGGCCGTGCCGGCGGCGGACGGCTGGCGCGCGATGGCGCTCGGCGAGCTGCTGGCCTGCTGCCCGGTGGTGATGCTGGCGGCCAGCGTCGAGCGCGGTGCAGCGCCGCTGATCGGCAGCGAACAGTTGCGGGCGATGCCGGCCGGCGGCTACCTGATCAACCCCTCGCGCCCGCAACTGGTGGACCACGACGCGGTCCGCGCCGCCATCGCCAGCGGCCACCTGGCCGGTTACGCGGTCGACGAACGGGTCTTTTGCGCCGCCCAACTGGCCGGCCTGGAAGCCGGCCGCATCCTGCAGACCGGGCACACCGCCTGGTATTCGAACGAGGCCATGGCGCGCGGCGCCGAGGCCTGGGTCCAGCATCTGATCGAACTCGCCCAAACATGACCGACCTCACCCGCCGCCTGCGCCGCACCCTGCTGCTCGCCAGCAGCCTCCTGCCGCTGTCGATGACGGCAATCTTCATCGTCGGTCGCTGGCCGGAATACTGGAAGTGGATCGCCAGCGAGGACACGCCGATGACCTCGCTCGAAGTCGCGGTGATGTACACCTGCGCCCTCGCCGCCTGGGCTGCCGCCGCCATGCACCATCTGCGCGGCGCCGCCGATCCGGCACGGCGCTGGCTGGTGCTCGGCGCCGGCTTCCTGTTCCTCAGCCTGGACGACCGCTTCGCCATCCACGAGCGGATTCGCGACCAGTTCCTGGCGCCGCACGCCATCAGCCTGCCCTTCCTGCCGCTCGCCCCGGGCGACTTCGTCCTGCTCCTCTACATGCTCGGCGGCCTGCTCGTCCTGCCCTGGCTGCTGCCGCTCTGGCGCCAGCATCCGGCGGCCCGCCGCCGTTTCCTGACCGGCGTCGGCGTCGCCGCGCTGGCCGTACTGGTCGACGCCTGGGACATCCACCGCCTCGACCTCGCCGGCCAGCGCCTGCTGCAGACCATCGAGGAATGCCTGGAACTCGCCGCCCAGGTGCTCTTCCTGCAAGGCATCCTGCTCGCCTGGCTGGCCGACGCGCAGGCCGGCGACGAACACCGGGAGATGTCATGAAACCCTATCTCGGCGCCCGCATTCTCGGCGGGCTGATGGCGCTGGTCATGCTCGGCATCGTGCTGCTCTCCAGCGGCGACAACGTGGCCGGCATCTACCTGGCGGTCGGCGTCGCCATGGTGGTTCTCGCCCCGCTGGGCCTGATCGCCCTGCTGATGTCGATCGTCCATTTCAGACGGCGGGCGCCGGCCAAGGCCTACTGGTCGATCTGGGGACCGCCGCTGGCTGTACTGGCATGCCTGTGGCTGTACGACCTCTTCGATGAGATCCGCCGCCACCGCTTCCACCAGGCGCACCCGAACATCGAGGAAGTTCATATCAATCTTTCCGGGCGCAGCCTGTGGCTGGACCCGGAAACCACTTCCGGCAGTTCGACCTTTTCAGGCGAACTGCCCGGCGCGCAGCCGGAAAGCTTTGCCCGCCTGACGCGTTACGTCTGGAACAACGACGACCTCGACCGACTATGGCCCTATGCCGGCAGCCGTCTGGCGCCGAATTTCAACAGCCTCGCCGTGCATTACGGCCATCCAGGCAATACGCCGGCGACCCGGCTGCCGGCGCTCGTCGCCACGCCTTACCCGGAATTTTCCAAACTATTCAAAGGCAGACAGCCGAGCGCAAGCGATGAGGCAGCGCTGCTGACCTACCTCTACTTCCACTACGCCGACCGGGTCGAAGTGACGCCGGCACTGCGCCTTTCCGGTTCGCAAGAGATGGATTTCTGGGGACGAAAAATCCCGCTTGTTGCCTTCCATCTCGCCAACCTGCACACCTTGCCCCTGGCCCGGCTGGAAATCGACGGCCAGGCGGTCGCCCTCGGCGACCACGCCTTCACCAGCGAAAGCCCGGATGACGCCTGTACCAGCCGCAATTACTCGACGTTTGCGATCAACGAACTGAGCGGCCCGCTACGCGTGCGCTGGCAATTCGCCGAGGCGAACCCGCGCTGGCACGAAGCGCTGGCCCAGGTGCCGAAATTCTCTACGCCGTACCGACCGGCCGGCCGCGCCCACCTGACCGACGTCACCCTGTATTTCCAGGACGACGGCAGCATCGTCGCCGAGCGCTCGCTGGAAATCGACCAGGCGCAGCAGCGGCTGACCCTGCTCACCACCGGCCCCGGCCAGCCGCTGCGCCGCCCGGCGCCCTGCGGCGCGGCGGCCGACCGCTACACCGACGAGGTCGAGATCAGGCGCGACCCGCCGCGCCCGTAAAACCAGGTCGCCCCCGGCCCGGCGGTGGCGCCGCAAAGACTCGGCATCGACACCGGCTTCACGCCGCGCGCAGACGCACCCCCAGCGCGCCAGCGGCGCTCAGCGTCGCCATCCCCATCACCGCCGCCCAGCCCCAACTGGCCAGCAACAGGCTGCCGAGGACCGCGCCGCTCGCCATGCCGGAGAACATCCCGACAAAGAGCACCGCGTTCAAGCGGCTGCGGGCGCCCGGATCGATCTGGTAAACCTGTGTCTGATGGGCGATCAGCGTCGCCTGCACGCCGAGGTCGAAGAGCACCGTGCCGATGGCCAGCAGCGTCAGTTGGGCCCCGCTCGGTGCCCACAACCAGGCGGCGGTCAGGCCGGCAAAGGCGAGCGCCGTCAGCGCCGCCCCCAGGCGCGTCACCAAGCCGGGGCCGCGCCGATCCGCCAGGTGCCCGGCAAGCGGCGCGACCAGCGCGCCGGCCGCACCGGCGAGGCCGAAGGCACCGGCGGCGGCGCTGCCGAGATGGAAGGGTTCGCCGTGCAGCATGACCGCCAGCGTCGACCAGAAGGCACTGAAGCTGAGCGCCAGCAGCCCCTGCGCCAGCGCCGCGCGGCGCAGCGGCGGATGGGCGCGCCACAGGCCGAGCAGCGACGCGAGCAAGGCGCCGTAGCTCAGATTGGTCGCCGGCCGCGCCGGCTGCATGTGGCGCCAGGCGGTGTAGACGACGGCCAGGATGCTCAGCGCGGCAATCACGAACATGCTGCGCCAGCCGAACAGTTCGGCGACCACGCCGCTGACCACGCGCGACAGCAGGATGCCGAGCAACAGCCCGGTCATCACGGTGCCGACGACACGGCCGCGCTGTTCGGCGGAAGCCAGCGCGGCGGCGGCCGGCACGATGTCCTGCGCCAGCGTGGCGGCGAGGCCGACGATCAGGCTGGCCAGCAGCAGCAAGTGGATCGACGGCGCCAGCCCGGCTGCCAGCAGCGCCAGCAAGAGCACGCCGCTCTTGACCAGGATGATGCTCCGCCGGTCGTAGCGGTCGCCGAGCGGCGCCAGCAGCAGGATGCCGAGGGCGTAGCCGAGCTGGGTCAGCGTCGGCACCAGGCCGATGCTGCGGCTGGAAGCGCCGATGTCGGCGCCCAGCACGCCGAGCATGGGCTGGCTGTAGTACAAGGAGGCGACCGAGAGGCCGGCACTCATCGCCAGCAACAGGATCAGCAGCGGCGTCAGCCCGCCGGCGGGGGAGTTCGGGGAAGCGGACATGATGGACTCGGTTTCAGGAATGACGAGACGACATGTTGATCATTCACAAATAGATTGTGTAGTGCATTGAAATGCAGATTTGTTATACATTGATCGCATGACAAAACCAGTCCAAACAGCGCCGCTCGCCAGCGGCGACCGCATCGAACTGATGCAGACCTTCGTCCGCATCGTCGAAGCCGGCAGCCTGTCGGCCGCCGCCGAGCAGATGGGCACCACGCAACCGACGGTCAGCCGCCGCCTGCAGACGCTGGAACGCTCGCTCGGCGTGCGCCTGCTGCAACGCACGACGCACCACATGGGCCTGACCCAGGACGGCGAGCGCTGCTACGAACGTGCCCGCGAACTGCTCGCCAGCTGGGCCTCGTTCGAGTCCGAGCTGCGCGGCGCCGACGACGCGCCGGAAGGCACGCTGCGCGTCATCGTCCCGCACGCCTTCGGGCAGGACCGGCTGATCGCATCGCTGACCGAGTACCTCGGGCGCTATCCGGGGATGACCGTCGAATGGCTGCTGCACGACGACCGCAGCATCCAGGACTACATCGCCGCCGGCATCGACTGCGCGATACAGGTCGGCGAGATCGGCGATCCGGGCCTGGTGGCGATCCGCCTCGGCGAGGTGCATCGCATCGCCGCCGCCGCCCCCGCCGTGCTCGCCGGCCGGCCGCTGCCGGTCGACGCCGGCGAACTGGCCGATCTGCCCTGGCTGGCGCTGCGCACCTATTACCGCAACGAGGTGGCGCTGAACCACGTCAGCAGCGGCAAGAAGCGGCGTTTCCCGATCACCCCGCGCTTCAGCACCGACAACCTGTACGCCCTGCGCAGCGCCATGCTGCGCGGCATCGGCGCCGGCATCGCCTCGGCCTGGATACTCGCCGACGACATCGCGCGCGGCGACCTGGTCCATCTGGCACCCGAGTGGCAAGCGCAGCCGCTGCCGATCAGCCTGGTCTATCCCTACGCCCGCTTCTACCCGGCGCGCCTGCGCCGCTTCGTCGAGATCGTGCGCGCCAACGCGCCGGCGATTTTCGGCGAGTTCACCGCCCGGCCATGAAAAACGGCGCCCGCGGGCGCCGTTGTCGCGACAGTTGCGCAAGCTCAGCCCGGCGCGTTCGGGTTGCGGTGCGCCCAGCCGGTCAGGCGCTTTTCGGCCAGCGCGAAGAGTTCGTACATGACGACGCCCATGACGCCGATGACGATCAGCCCGGCAAAAACGAGCGGCATGTTCATCGACGAGCTGGCCGACATCATCAGGTAGCCGATACCGAGGTTGGAGGCGACCGTCTCCGAGATCACCGAGCCGACGAAGGCGAGCGTGATCGCCACCTTCAGCGAGGCGAAGAAGAAGGGCAAGGAACGCGGGATGCCGACCTTGACCAGGATCTGCCAGCGGCGGGCGCCGAGCGAACGGAGCACATCTTCCAGTTCCGGCTCCAGCGTCGCCAGCCCGGTGGCAACGTTGACCACGACCGGGAAGAAGGAAATCAGGAAGGCGGTGAGGATGGCCGGGATGGTGCCGATGCCGAACCAGACGACCAGCACCGGCACGAAGGCGACCTTGGGAATGCTGTTGAAACCGACCAGCAGCGGATAGGTCGCCTTGTAGATGAGCGGCGAGGCGCCGACCGCGAGGCCGAGCAGCATGCCGACGACGACGGCAAGCGCGAAGCCGGCGAGCGTCGTCCATAGCGTCTGCAGCGCGTGCATCATGATCGGCCCGCCGTATTCGAGGCCGGAAGCCCAGATCGCGCTCGGCGCCGGCATCAGGTAATCGGGAATCTTCAGGCCGCTGCAGATGATTTCCCAGACCAGGAAGATGGCGACGGTAAGCAGCCAGGGCGCAGCCTTGATGGCGGTGGAGGTTTTGATGGCCATGGGGATTCCTCAGGATTCGCGGATGCGGCCGATGTGGTCGCGCAGTTCGTGCACGTAGGCGGCAAAGCTGTCGGTATAGGTGACGTCGAGCGGGCGCGGGCGCGGCAGGTCGATTTCCTTGCGCACCAGGATGCGGCCCGGGCGCTTGCTCATCACGTAGACGGTGTCGGCGAGGAAGACCGCTTCGCGCAGGTCGTGAGTGACCAGGATGACGGTGAACGGTTTCTCCTGCCAGAGGTCGCGCAGCATGCACCAGAGTTCTTCGCGGGTGAAGGCGTCGAGCGCGCCGAAGGGTTCGTCGAGCATCAGCAGGCGCGGCTGGTGGATCAGCGCGCGGCAGATCGACGCCCGCTGCTGCATGCCGCCGGACAGTTCCCAGGGAAACTTGCTGCCGTAACCGGCCAGCCCGACGCGGGCGAGCAGCGCTTCGGCGTCGGCGGTGTATTGCGCCTTTTCCTTCTTCAGGTTGCTGCGGAAGGGTTCGACGATTTCCAGCGGCAGCATCACGTTGTCCAGCGTGTTGCGCCAGGGCAGCAGGTTGGCGGCCTGGAAGGCCATGCCGACGATCTTCAGCGGCCCGCCGACCTCGCGGCCATCGACGAAGACGTAACCGTTGCTCGGCGGCTTGAGGCCGGAGACCAGCTTCATCAGCGTGGATTTGCCGCAGCCGGAAGGACCGACGACGGCGACGAATTCGCCCTCGCGGATGTCCAGGCTGACATCCTCGATGGCGTTGGCGCCGCCCGGCGCGTAGGCCAGGCTGACGTTCTCGAACTTGACGAAAGACATGCGGATTCCCTATCGGTGACAGCGTCGACCGGCGGCGGCTGCCGCCGGCCCGGGGCGCCTTACTTGAGCGCGCGCTCGGCGGCCGCCGGCAGGAAGGCGGCGTTGAACAGGTCGGCGGCCTTCGGCGTCGTCGGCAGACCGTAGGCCTCGACGGTTTCGGCCAGCGAGCGCTGCAGGCGGTCGGCGGTGACGGCACCGAGGCCGTTCGCCTTGACTTCCGCCGTGATCACGCTCGATTCGAGCGCCAGCTTGAGGCGGCGGGTTTCCAGCGCGACGTTGATCAGCGGGTCGCGTTCCTTGACGTAGGCGATGGCGGCGTCCGGGTTGGCGATGGTTTCCTTGAGCGCCTTGTTGAAGGCGCGCAGCAGGCCAGCCACCGCCTTGGGCTGCTCGGCGATCATCTTCGGGCTGGCGATGATCGCGTTGCCGTACAGCGAAACGCCGTAATCCGGGTACTTCAGGGCGACGATGTCGGCCGGCTTGACGCCGCGCGCTTCGAGGTTGAGCAGGCTGGTGAAGTAGAAACCGGTGATGCCGTCCACGTCGCCGCGCGCCAGCAGGGTCTCGCGCAGCGCCGGTTCGACGCTCTGCCACTTGACGGCATCGACCGCCAGCTTGTTCGACTTGGCAAACGCCGGCCAGGCCTTGCGCCCGGCATCGAAGACCGGCGCCGCCAGGGTCTTGCCGACCAGGTCGGCGGGCTTCGTGATACCCGACTTCTTCAACACGAAGACGGCGGCCGGCGTCGCGTTGTACACCATGTAGACGGCCTGGATCTTGGAACCCGGCGTCTTCGCGTCATGCTCGACCAGGGCGTTGAAGTCGGCAAAGCCCATCTCGTAGGCGCCGGTGGCAACGCGGGTGACGGCACCGGCCGAACCGGCGCCGGAATCGATCTCGACATCGAGCCCTTCCGCCGCAAAGTAACCCTTGGCCTTGGCCATCAGGAAAGGCGCCGACGGCCCTTCGAAACGCCAGTCGAGCGTGAACTTGAGTTTCAGCGGCGCCTGGGCGAGCGCCGGCGCGGTCAGGCAGGCGAGGCCGGCGGCAAGCAGAAGGCGACGGCAGGCATTGAACGGGACGGACATGAAGGGTTCTCCTGAACGGTTTGTAATGACCGTCCTTAGGCAATCGCCGTGCCAATCAGCAACACATTGTTTTAAAAGAATTTTTTGGCAAGCCGAATTTTTCGGCCCGGTGCCGGAGTGCGCGGCGGGCGGTTTTTCCCGGATTTGGCGCAAAAACGCGCCTCAATTTGGTGCCAAGAGGCCGGAAACGCCCCTGCGCTGTGCATGAAAAATCAATATTTACCACGAGACAATCCCATTATATTCAACAGGATATAAGAAACCGACTATATGGTTTGAGCGATACCGGGTATGCCGGATATGCGCGAGGCTTCCTGATAGATTTTGCCCATCGCCAGGCTGCTGCAGCGCAGCATCCGCCCGAGATGAACCAAACTCAAAACCGGAGGTTCAATCATGTTTGCCAAGAAGTCCATCGTCGCCGCCAGCGTCCTGCTCGCCGTCGGCATTACCGGCGCCAGCGCCGCCGACTGGAGCGACACCTACATCGGCTGGCGCTACGGCACCCAGTTCGGCGAGCCGTTCAACAAGAACGACATCAAGAAGAACATCTTCAACTTCGGCCACGTCAGCGGCTACAAGTACGGCACCAACTTCCTCAACGTCGACATGCTGCTCTCCGACGACAAGGATTCGCTCAACGGCAGCAGCGGCGCCCACGAAGCCTACGTCGTCTATCGCCACACCCTAGACTTCGGCAAGATCGCCGGCAAGCCGGAAATGTTCAAATGGGGCCCGCTGCGCGGCGTCGGCTTCACCGCCGGCTTCGACTACAACAACAAGTCGGGCGACGGCTACCAGTCGCGCAAACGCATGCTGGTCGCCGGCCCGACGGTGATGTTCGACGTCCCCGGCTTCCTCAACGTCAGCGTCCTGCAACTGTGGGAAAGCAACGCCCCGCGCACCCATCCGCAACGCTACCACTACGACGCCCACCCCATGCTCACCGCCGCCTGGGGCATTCCGCTCGGCTCGCTGCCGCTCTCCTTCGAGGGCTACCTGAACTACATCGCCTCCAAGGGCAAGAACGAATTCGGCGTGGCGACCAAGCCGGAAACCAACATCGACGCAATGATCATGTACGACGCCAGCAGCCTGGTCGGCGCCAAGGCCAAGACCTTCCGCGTCGGTCTGGAATACCAGTACTGGCGCAACAAGTTCGGCAACGACCACAGCGGCCCGGCCGGCGATGGAGCCTTCGCCAAGACGCCGATGGTGCGCGCCGAATACCACTTCTGATCGCTCGGGAAGAAGGCTGAATCGAAGCAGGCCGCCCGATGGGCGGCCTGTTTGCGTTGACGCACCGGAGATCAGACTGCGATTGACGGGAAACTGACCGGGGGATTATTAGAAACGGTGCCACGAACGACAACAGACGGCCAGGAGCGGACGGTCAAACTTCTGCACTGAAAGCTGACCTTCGCCACATTCGTATATTGTTGGCGGTATACGGACTCACCAAAGGCATTCTTCTTGCCGGGGAGTTGATCCACTGGTCATAATCGGTGGGTGGATGTCAATGTATATCCGTACCCAGCGGGTCCATTTAGTAGTAATCATATTTTCTCTCTCCTGCGAGTATTACCTTGGCAGCGAACACAGTGATCCAAAGCCAAATCATTCGGCTCACAAAAAGCATTCTCTTGAGACCGGAAGATTCGTCCAGGCGCCCGTCAGCGCAATTCATCGCTGGTAAACGTTCCCTCATGGGGTTTACTGGCGGTATAGGAGTGTCTTGGTGGTATGCAGATGACACATTTCATGCTCTCGACGCAGTCGCGACACTGCTGATTGAAAGCAGCGCAGAATTCATGGACTGCGACATAGAATCCGTCTCAAATGTGGTGTCAAAGACGTTGCAGGAGTTGTGCCTTGAAAAGAGGCTGTTTGACGGTGATGCTGTGTTTCTCGGCCGACATGACACACTATTTGCCTGTCGCGTGGCACCTGCACCACAGTTTGCCGACTCGATCCTTCAGGAAATCACTGCCAACCTGAGAAGCTGTATAGGGCGGAGATGCACAATCTATGCAGTACCTCGATTCAAGGTTCCTAGCTTTGTTGTTGCTGGCAGGTCAATTCGACTGATTTCCAAAAACGATGAGGACGCGTGGCAGAAATTGATAGACGAGGGATATCAGTTTGACGGGTGGTCGCCGCTATGTCCAAAACTGGGGCAGAGAGAAGACCGGACCTTCTCTCCCCCGGGCGATTTCGAGTGTGTTCTGGTCGCCGAAGAGAATGGAACCCAGCGAGGTGCGCGTTTCAACAGCATCCTGAAGTTCAGAAAGCTAGCTGCTCTTCTATTCGCATTTGCCTGTGAGCGATCTCCGCAAAAGATCCACAAGGCAGCGGCACGACCATTCGAGTTCTGCGTCCAGTTTCCACACAAGTCAATTGCCGATGCCAATGTGACCCGAAGTGATTGTGATCCTGTAATTCCCTACTTTGTCTCAGACGTTTGCCTGCTCTCTGAAGACGTTGCTTCGATCTCCAAATGGTACGAGCGACTTGATCGGTGCGGAGATGAGCATCAAGGTCGGATCGAGAAGGCGGCACATTTCGTTAACAGAGGGATGAACTCAGACGATATCGAGTCGTATATCAACTATTTCGTGGCGCTGGACGCCTTGTTCGGGCAGAGAGGCTCGGTCGAGGCCTCCATCCTTGAGGGAGTGCAAGCGCTCAACCTCGATGTATCTTTAACCAAGAAGGTGTCTTGGCTGTTTGACCTCCGAAACGAAATCGTGCATGGCGGTAGTAGGTACATTTCGGAGTGGCCGAAATACAGACGGTACACGCAGCACTTTCGCTCGAAACCCATAGATGACGTAAGAAACCTTGCGCAGAGTGCTATGCTCCGTGCGCCTGGCCTATATGCTCTTTAGTTGCATCGATAATCTTTTGGTCAACCGGATCGCCCGCAAGCTGCGCATACGGGTTTCCTCCCTGCTTCGCGCTCTGGCAGGCTGTTTCCTTAACGTTGCGCCTTTTTGGAGACACTGTGGGTCCCATAGCGCTCTTCGACAAATCCTTCTTGCAGTCGCTCTCGGTCGATGAGTCTGTCTGGTTCGACCACTTCTTTCTGCCAGTGGTATGCCCGCTCTTCTTTGTTGAGACACTGGCCGATTTGACCAAGCAACAGCGATCCGGCGGTTCGAGGACTCCAGAGGACGAGGTCAGAGTTATTGCAGAAAAGACTCCCGTTCTATCGGGAGCTCCGTGCGTGCATCATTCGCAGCTTTGCATAGCAAATCTACTGGGCTACCAAGCACCGCACTTTGGTCAGGTTCCTCTCGCCGGCGGGCGTCCCGTGCGAGCTGCCGATGGAAAGCCAGGGGTTGTCTTTGAACAGTCGCCCGAGGCCGAGGCATTTGCGCGCTGGCAGCGTGGACAATTCCATGAGGTAGAGCGTGACCTTGCCTCTAACTGGCGAGCGATGCTTTCAGATCTGGACCTTCCAGAAGTCGCGCAACGCATGCGTGCGCTGGGCATCACACCGCAGACCTGCAAAAGTGTGGAAGAGGCCTATGGTATTGCGGCGTCACTGGTGCACTCGCGCTTCGAACCCGAACAGCAACTCGGACTCTTGTTCTCCTTTGTTCAATTACCCGCCAACCTATGGGCGCCGATATTTCACAATTGGTCAGCAGCAGGTTTCCCACCGCTTGCCAAGTTCGCCAGCTACGCTGCTCACGTGCTGAAGGTTGAATTGTTCTTTCAGATCGCACTGGCGGCGAATCTCATTTCGGCAGATCGTCCGTCCAATCGCGCTGACATTGCCTATCTTTTCTATCTTCCTTTCTGCCATATCTTTGTATCAGGGGATAAGTTGCACAAGCGCTGCGCTCCAGTTTTCTTAACGAAGCAGCAGGATTTCGTCTGGGCACAGCATCTAAAAGACGACTTGGCGCGGATTAACCGCGAATTAATGGCTACACCTGAAGTACAGCGCCAACAGGGATTGCATAAACTGGCTCCTCATCCCACTGGCGACTCAGGTAGCTTGTTAGTGTCACTATGGGAGAAGCATGCCACCGGCTCGCGTTCCCATGTGGATTCGGAAGAGCCATTGTCTCCCGAAGCAGAACGAAAGTTGGTTCAGCATCTCAACTCCTTCGCAAAGGCACCCACCGCACCGGATGTAGCCGAGATTCCGACTGAAGAACTCGAAAGCGTCGCAATTGAACGCCTTGTCCCCGCCAAGAAAGGGAGTTGGTGGCTAATTCCAAAGCGGGTGGCAGATGCCGAAGGATGCGAAGAGGCCTAACGAATGAAAGGGACTTCCCCGTCCCGAGGTAGCGGCGGAAGGCGCGTGCAGCGGTCGCTGCCATGATTGAGTTTCCACACCAAATCATTCGCTCGAA
>CAZFXO010000022.1:0-49174 GCA_964523045.1 uncultured Dechloromonas sp.
GGGTGGGGCTTTTGTTATGCGACGAGTTTAACCAGCCGGCCTATTGACGCGAACGCGATAGTCCGACAAAAATTATCGCAATGCTGACAACCCTGCCTTTCGATCCCTGCCCGCGTCGCGCGCCGACCGCCGCCGAGCCGCTCACCGTCAACCTGCGCCGCCTGCCGGCCGACGTCCATGTGCCGGCGCACAGCCACGACTGGGCGCAACTCGCCTTCCCGCTGCGCGGCGCGCTGCGCATCGCCGCCGCCGGCATGGCCTGGCTAGTGCCGGCTTTCCGCGCGGTGTGGATACCGCCGCACATCGAGCATGAAGTGGTGATGCTAGGCCAGGTCGAGCTGCGCACCGTCTACATCGCCACCGAAGCCGCGCCGCTGCCGCTCGACGCCTGCTCGGTGGTCGAAGTGTCCGACCTGATGCGGGCGCTGATCGAAGCCCTGAGCGCGCTTGGCGAGAGCGAAACGGCGCGCCGCCAGAAGATGATCCAGCTCCTGCTCAGCGAAATCGGCATCGCCCCGCCGCTTTCGCTCGGCCTGCCGCTACCGCGCGATCGCCGGTTGCAGGCGCTGTGCGGCGCGCTCTTCGACGACCCCGCCGACAACCGCCCGCTGGCCGACTGGGCGGCTCGTGTCGGCGCCAGCGAACGCACGCTGGCGCGCCTCTTCGCCGACGAACTGAAGATGAGCTTCGGCGCCTGGCGCCAGCAACTGCGCCTGGCCCGCGCCCTCGACCTGATCGGCCGCGGCCGCCCCAGTGGCGAAGTCGCCGCCGAACTCGGCTACGCCAGCCCGGCCGCCTTCTCGGCCATGTTCAAACGCGCCTTCGGCGTGCCGCCGGGGCGCTTCATGCAGCAGCGAGGCGGAGCAGCGCATGCCAGGGCGAACGGCTAAGGGAAGGGCGCTTGTGGATGGCCTTGAGCCTTGCGAATACGTGCTGGCTGCCTGTCCGGCATGGAAGTCGGCGGTGCGGTGTTATAACATTGCATTTTTCCTCCCCCGATCCCGCCGCTGCGCGTGTCCAGCGAGCCGCCTTCCGGAACCCAGTCCGATGAAAAACTCCACGCCTGCCGGGCGCGCCGCCGTCCTGTCCGCTTGCCGCATTGGCGGCGAGCACAACAGCGAGGCAAGGTCATGAATCCTTCCGCCAGCGACCGGCGCATTCCGGTCACCCTGCTTACCGGCTTCCTCGGTGCCGGCAAGACGACCCTGCTCAATCACCTGCTGACGCAGCCCGAGATGAACCGGACCGCGGTATTGATCAACGAATTCGGCAGTGTCGCGGTCGATCACCATCTGGTGACCAAGATCGACGAAGACCTGGTCATGCTCGATTCCGGTTGCATCTGCTGCACGGTGCGCAGCGACCTCGAGAAGAGCCTCAAGGAACTTTTCATGCGCAGCCTGCGGCGCGAACTGCCGCCGCTCAACCGGGTCATCATCGAAACGACGGGGCTTGCCGATCCGGCGCCGGTCATTTTCACGCTGATGGAAGATTTCTTCATTGGCGAGCGCTTCCGTACCGACGGCGTCGTCACCGTCGTCGATAGCACCCATATCCTCGGCCAGCTCGCCCAGCATCCCGAGCCGGTCAAGCAGGTGGCGATGGCCGATCGGCTGCTGCTCAGCAAGTGCGACCTGGCCAGCGGTGAGCAACTGGCCGCGGTCGGCCGCACCCTGGCCCGCCTCAACCCGGCCGCCGCCCAGCTCCAGGTGCGGCAAGGCGTGCTGGCCGTCGCCGCGTTGACCGATTGCGGTCTCTACGACCCCGCCGCCAAGACGCCGGACGTTGCCGGCTGGCTGGCCGAGGAGAAAGTGCGCGAAGAAGCTCGGCGGGCGTCTGGCCATCACCACCACGAGCACGATATCGATCGTCACGACGCCCATGTCTACAGTTTTGCCCTGACCTTCGATCAGCCTCTGGCCTGGGTTTCGTTCGCCGACGCCGTGGCGACCCTGCTCGACGGCATGGGCGACCGCATCCTGCGCATCAAGGGGTTGCTCAATGTGGTCGGCGACCACAAGCCGCGCGTCGTGCAGTGCGTGCAGCACGTCATGTATCCCTACAGCAGGCTCGACGACTGGCCGGCGCAGGCTCCCTACAACGACCGGCGTAGCCGCCTGGTCTTCATCGTGCGGGACATTCCGCGGGGCATGATCGAACAGGCCTTCGCCATGTTCTGCGGGGTGCGCGACGTCGGCGAGACGAAAGCCGAATGCTGATCCGCAGGCGCTTCGCCTTCGCAAACGCGCCCATCGCGCGCACTCCTCTTCGCAGTGGCTGGCCTGCCGGGGCTTGTGTTGCAAGCTCGGGCGCGGCCGGCGCATCGTCAATTCCAACCGAGTCAGAACCATGATCCGCAAGAACCCGCGCGGCGACCTGCCGCAAATCCATGAATCCGCCTACGTCGATCAAACCGCCATCATCTGCGGCAAGGTCATCATCGAGGAAAACGTCTTCGTCGGTCCCTACGCCGTGATCCGCGCCGACGAAGTCGATGCCGACGGCGAACTCGAACCGATCCGCATCCGTGCCCACTCCAACATCCAGGACGGCGTCGTCATCCACTCCAAGTCCGGCGCCCTGGTCGATATCGGCGAGCACAGCTCGATCGCCCACCGCTCCATCGTCCATGGTCCTTGCGTGATCGGCAACAACGTCTTCATCGGCTTCAACAGCGTCGTCTTCAATTGCCGCATCGGCGACGGCTGCGTCGTCCGGCACAATGCCGTCGTCGACGGCACCGACCTGCCGGCCGGTTTCTACGTCTCCTCGACCCTGCGCATCGGGCCGAAGACCGACCTCTCCAGCGTTCCGCGCGTCAGCGCCGCCGCCACCGAGTTTTCCGAAGATGTCGTGCGTACCAACCACGAACTGGTCCAGGGCTACAAACGTTTGCAGAACGAATTCTGATCCCGCCGCGGCCGATCGACGCCTCCCCGAGGGATGGCGAAGACGGCGGCGAGGACCGCGAATTTGCCGGCCGCGCCTGATCGGCCGTCAATCTGGGCTATGATTCAACCATTCCCGAGGAACCGCAGATGAACCCGAATCCATTGACCGAAGCCGATCTCGACCGGCTTGAAGAATTGCTCGAGGCAGAAGTTTTCGGCGAGGAGGCGATGCGCCTCGACGAGGCGCAGGCGCTGATCTGCGCTGTCGTCAGTTGCCCGCAGCCTATCCCGCCGGGCGAATGGCTGCCCGAGGTACTCGGCGCCGGCATCGAGAAGAGTGACGATCCGCTGGTCGGCGAAACCGTCGAACTGCTGATGCGCCTGAACAACGACATCGCCGCCTCGCTGCTCGCCGACGAAATGGTTTCGCCGCTGCTCTACCCGGTGGACGAAGGTTCCGAGGAATACGATTTCGCGGCCTGGGCCGACGCCTACGTCTACGGCGCGGGGCTGGGCGGCGACTGGTACGACCTCGCCGGCAAGCATGCCGACGATCTCGACGAACTGCTCGAACCGATGTTCGTGCTCAACGGCATGCTCAAGGAAGACGCCGAGAAGAACGGCGAGCGCTGGTTCCCGCCGGCTGAGGAAGCGCGGCTGGTCGCCGACATCCAGGAAAACCTGCCGGTGATCGTGCAGACCCTGTACAACTTCTGGCGCGCCAAGCGCGGCGGCGGCACGGTGCAGCGCGAGGAGCCCAAAACCGGCCGCAACGATCCCTGTCCCTGCGGCAGCGGCAAAAAGTTCAAGCAGTGTTGCGGCAGTCCGGAAAAGCTGAACTGATCCGCCGCTTACGGCCGCTCAGCGGCCGGTACGCTGTTTCTGCTCGAAGGCGATGGCCCGCTTCAGGTACTTGCTGAAGCACTGCATCGCTTCCGGGTGGTTGCTGTAGCCCTTTTCCTGAACTTCGGCATCGACTAGGGCGTCGAGTTCGGCGGAGAAGGAAACGGCGGGGTAGGTGGTACGGCGTTTGGCGGATTTCATGGCAAGCGGATTCGCGGCAAAAGCCGCGCACTTTACCCGAACTTGAGCGTTTTCCGGGGATTTTCCGGCCTCAGGCCGTTCCGTCCAGGGCATCCAGGCCGCCGCTCAGCACCCGTGCATCGAAACCGCGCTGGGCGAGCAGGAAGGCGGCGGCATTGCTGCGGCGACCGCTCTGGCAGAACAGGATGCAGGGGACGCGGCGATCTAGGCTGTCGGCTTTCAGGCGCAACAGGTACAAGGGAATGTTGCAACTGCCCTTCAGGCTGCCGGCAGCGAACTCCGCTTCCAGCCGGACGTCGATCAGGCGCGCGCCCTGCTTGATCAGGCGGGCGCCTTCGATCAGCGTCACCTGGCGGACCAGCGGATCGCGCAGCAGGGCATTGAAATCGGCGGCCGGCAGGCGCATCAGTTCGCCGGCGCTGCTCATCGTCACCGTCGCGTTGCGCGGCTCGCCGGAAAGCAGTGCTTCCTCGCCGAAACCCTGGCCGGCGGTCAGTTCGGCGAGGGCGATCTCTTTCTGCTCGCCGGAACGACGGCTGACGCGCGCGCTGCCGGAACGGATCAGGTAGTAGTGGTCGCCCGGCTCGCCCTGGCGGACGACGACCTGGCCGGCGGCAACCGGTACCGGTTCGAAGCGGCCGAACAGGCGATGCAGGTTGCCCGGCGGCACCTTGCTGAAGGCGGGATTCCTGAGCACGTCGAACATCCATTGCGGATCGTCACCTTCGAACTCGGTGACTTCGTAGGCGGTGGCCTGGTCGCGGGTCAGCAGGTGGTCGAGGTCGTCGTCGCCGAAGACCACCAGCAGCGAGCGGCACATCGCCCGGCAACTGAAGGCGCGCGGTTTCTGGCGTGCCAGCGGGTGACGCGCGGCGGGCGTGCCGGCGCTCAGGCGGGTCGGCTCCGAACCGTCCTCGCGGTCGAGCGCGACTTCGCCGGAGAGCAGGTAGTAGCTGTGCGCATCGGCGCTTTTCTGCGGGAAGACGAGTTGCCCGGGTTCGGCGATGAAGGGGCGAGCCAGCGCGCAGGCCTGGGTCAAGGCGGCGCTGGAGAGGTCCGAGAGAGGAATTAGGTGGGCGAGATCTTGCGCGTTCATGATGGGCGTTGCCGCCGCGGTCGACGCCGTGATTCTACGGCAATGCCCGATTCGCATGCTTGCCGAACAGCAAAAAGGGCCGGCATGGCGCCGGCCCCTGTGTCATTTTCCGCGTCGTCGGCTCATCCCAGTTCGACCGGCACGAACAGTCGGGCGTTGCCGCGCTCGATCAGCAGGGCGACTTTCTTGCCGGATTTGCCGATCAACTGGCGCAACTGTTCGGTGTCGTTCACGACTTCGCCGTTGACCGACAGGATCACGTCGCCCGGCCGGATGCCGGCGCGGGCGGCGGCACCGCCCGCCTGTTCGACGAGGAGACCGCTGGCGATGCCGCTTTGCCGGCGTTCTTCCGGGGTCAGCGGACGGACGGCGACGCCGAGGCGGCCCTTGTCGGCCTTGACCGGTTCGGCGGTTGCCACCTTGTCGTCCTGGAAAGTGCCGACCTTCACCGTGATGTCGCGTGCCGTCTTGTTGCGCCAGATTTGCAGGCGCACCGTTTCGCCCGGTCGCTTGGCGGCGATGATCGACGGCAGTTCGCCGGAAATCTCCACTGCCTGGCCGTCGATGCCGAGGATCACGTCGCCCGCTTCGAGGCCGGCGCGGCCGGCCGGACCGTCCTTGTCGACCGAGGAAACGAGGGCGCCGGCGGGACGGGCGAGGCCGAAGCTGTCGGCCAGCGCCTGGTCGACTTCCTGGATGGCGACGCCGAGGCGGCCGCGTTCGACCTTGCCGTGAGCGACGATCTGCCGCTCGACGTTCATCGCCACCTCGATCGGGATGGCGAAGGAGAGACCCTGGTAACCGCCGCTGCGCGAGTAGATCTGCGAGTTGATGCCGATCACTTCGCCGCGCATGTTGAACAGCGGGCCGCCGGAGTTGCCGGGGTTGACCGCGACGTCGGTCTGCAGGAAGGGAACGTAGCTGCCGTCCGGCAGGCTGCGCGACTTGGCGGAGATGATGCCGGCGCTGGCGCTCGATTCGAAGCCGTAGGGCGAGCCGATGGCGAGCACCCATTCGCCGACCTGCGAAGCCTTGGCGCTGCCGACGCGCACCGTGGGCAGGTTCTTGCCGTCGATCTTGAGCACGGCGACGTCGCTCGCCTGGTCCATGCCGATGATCTTGGCCTTGAACTCGCGCTTGTCGTTGAGCTTGACGATCACTTCGTCGGCATCGGCGACGACGTGGGCGTTGGTCAGCACGGTGCCGTCGGGGCTGACGATGAAACCGGAACCGAGGCCGCGTACCGGCGTGTTGTCCTGCGGCACCATGCCGCGGAACTGGCGGAAGAACTGGAAGAAAGGATCGTCAGGGTCGATCTGCGGCATGCTGGGAACGTTGGCGGCGGTCTTGCGGTTGCCGCTGACGCTGATATTGACGACTGCCGGCGCGTTGCTGGCGACGATGCTGCGCATATCGGGATAGCCGGCGGGGACGGGGGCTGCCACGGGCGCCACGACCGGCGCCGGGAGCGGGGCCAGCGGCGTGCTGGTGGCAACGGGGGCCTGGCCCAGGGCCCAGGCCCCACCGATGGCAGCGGAAACGGCAACGGCGCCGACGGTGAGCTTCAGGCGGTTGAGTGACATGCGGTCCTCCTCGGATGATGGTTACGGGCCGTATATTTGCGCTCGCCGGCGATTTTTCCATCAGTCCTTGTGCGACGATTTGTTACGAAATTTATCCGGATCGTCCTCCACCAAGAAAAAAGGCCGTCCGCGCAGCGCGGACGGCCTTTGCCGGCGGTGGTGCCGGATCAGCTCTTGACCGGAATCTTGCCGATCTTGACCTGCCATTCCTTGGGGCCGCTCTCATGCACGTTGGCGCCGGTCGAATCGACGGCCACCGTCACCGGCATGTCCTGCACGTCGAACTCGTAGATGGCTTCCATGCCGAGATCGGCGAAACCGACCACCTTGGCCGACTTGATCGCCTTGGCAACCAGGTAGGCGGCGCCGCCGACGGCCATCAGGTAGGCCGACTTGTTGTCCTTGATCGCCTCGATGGCGACCGGGCCGCGTTCGGACTTGCCGACCATCGAGATGAGTCCGGTCTTTTCCAGCATCATGCGGGTGAACTTGTCCATGCGGGTGGCGGTGGTCGGGCCGGCCGGGCCGACGACTTCGTCGCGCACCGGATCGACCGGGCCGACGTAGTAGATGATGCGGTTGGTGAAGTCCACCGGCAGCTTCTCGCCGGCGGCCAGCATGTCGGCGATGCGCTTGTGCGCGGCGTCGCGGCCGGTGAGCATCTTGCCGTTCAGCAGCAGCTTCTGGCCGACCTTCCAGGAAGCGACTTCTTCCTTGGTCAGGGTGTCGAGATTGACGCGGGTGGCCGACTTCAGGTCCGGCGTCCAGGTGACGGCCGGCCAGTCTTCCAGCTTCGGCACTTCCAGCTTGGCCGGGCCGCTGCCGTCGAGATGGAAGTGGCAGTGGCGGGTGGCGGCGCAGTTCGGCACCAGCGCGATCGGCAGGTTGGCGGCGTGGCAGGGGTAGTCGAGCACCTTGACGTCGAGGACGGTGGTCAGGCCGCCGAGGCCCTGGGCACCGACGCCCAGCGCGTTGATCTTCTCGAACAGTTCAAGGCGCAGTTCCTCGGCACGGTTCTGCGGACCGCGTGCCTTCAGTTCATGGATGTCCACCGGCGCCATGATCGATTCCTTGGCCAGCAGCATGGCCTTTTCCGGCGTGCCGCCGATGCCGATGCCGATGATCCCCGGCGGGCACCAGCCGGCGCCCATTTCCGGAATCTTGTGCAGCACCCAGTCGACCAGGTCGTCGGACGGGTTGAGCATGGCGAACTTGGACTTGGCTTCCGAGCCGCCGCCCTTGGCCGCGCAGATGACTTCGACGTGATGGCCTTCGACGATCTCGAAATGCACCACGGCCGGGGTGTTGTCCTTGGTGTTCTTGCGGGCGCCGGCCGGGTCGGACAGCACGGAGGCGCGCAGCGGGTTATCCGGGTTGCTGTAGGCGCGGCGGACGCCCTCGTTGATCATTTCCTGGATGCTCATCGTCGCATCCGGCCAGGTGACGTGCATGCCGACCTTGATGAAGACCATGCCGATGCCGGTGTCCTGGCAGATCGGGCGATGGCCTTCGGCGGCCATGCGGGAGTTGGTCAGGATCTGGGCGATGGCGTCCTTGGCGGCGGGGGCTTCCTCGCGCTCGTAGGCTTCACCGAGCGCCTTGATGTAATCGAGCGGGTGGTAGTAGCTGATGTACTGGAAGGCATCGGCGACGGACTGGATCAGATCTTCCTGCTTGATGGCGGTCATGCGCAACTCCGGGGTCAGTGGTTGTTGTGTTGAAGAATGAGGGTCTGGGTCATGATCTTGTCCACCATCGCCATGGCGACGGCCGAGACGATGAACACCAGGTGGATCGCCACCTGCCAGAGCAAGGTTTGCTCGGGCAGGTTGCCGGCGTTGATGAAACTTTTCAGTAGATGGATCGACGAGATGCCGATGATCGCCGTCGATAGTTTGATCTTCAGCACCCCAGCATTGACGTGGCTGAGCCATTCAGGCTGGTCCGGGTGGTCCTCGAGTTCGAGGCGCGAGACGAAGGTTTCGTAACCGCCGACGATGACCATGATCAGCAGGTTGGCGATCATGACGACGTCGATCAGGCCAAGGACGATCAGCATGATGTCGGTCTCGGTCATCTTGTGCGGGCCGAAGGCACCCGATACCAGGTGGCTGAGTTCGACCATGAACAGCCAGACATAGACCAGTTGGGCGACGATCAGGCCGACGTAGAGCGGGGCCTGGATCCAGCGGCTGGCAAAGATGAAGGACTGCAGGAAGCGGGCCGGCGAGGGGGCGCTAGGCGAGGGCATGTTGGTTTTTTTGAAATGGCATGGAATCGGGGGCGCAAAGTTTAGCATGGCGCGGGCGGCTTGCCCGAAAGCGCCGAATGCTGCGCCGCAGCGTGATTTCGTAAGGCCTTTGTAAGATTATCAAAGTGTAATTCGGCCTTGACGCTGCGCCGGGAAAACGGTGGTGGCGGCGCGCAAGGCCTTGCTGCAATCCGGGAGTTTCCCGAGGCCCGACCGGTTGTTTTCAACATAAATGCGATGTAACGCAGAGGAGAAGAATATGTCGAATGAGTCCGTGCAGCTTTACTATCCGTCTGACGAAATCGTCAAGAACGCGGCGGTTTCCGGGATGGACGCCTACCGGGCGCTGTGCGCGGAAGCGGAGGCCGACTACGAGGGGTTCTGGGCCAAGCGGGCCCGCGAATTGATTACCTGGAAGGAACCTTTCACCCAGGTGCTCGACGAGTCCAACGCACCGTTCTACAAGTGGTTTGCCGACGGCAAGCTGAATGTCTCCTACAACTGTCTCGATCGTCAGGTCGAAGCCGGCAAGGGCGACAAGGTCGCCATCATCTTCGAAGCCGACAACGGCGACGTCACCAAGGTCACCTATAAGGAACTGCTGGTCAAGGTCTGCAAGATGGCCAACCTGCTCAAGGCCAAGGGCGTGCAGAAGGGCGACCGCGTCGTCATCTACCTGCCGATGACCGTTGAAGGCGTCGTCGCCATGCAGGCCTGTGCCCGCATCGGCGCCACCCACTCGATCGTTTTCGGCGGCTTCTCCGCCCAGGCCCTGCGCGACCGCATCAACGACGCCGGCGCCACCCTGCTGATCACCGCCGACGGCCAGTTCCGCGGCGGCAAGTCGCTGCCGCTCAAGGCGATCGCCGACGAAGCCATCGCCATGGGCGGTTGCGACACGCTGAAGGGCGTCGTCGTCTTCAAGCGCACCGGCATGGACGTCACCATGGTTGCCGGCCGCGACGAATGGCTGCACGAAGGCCTGGCCAACCAGCCGGAAACCTGCGAACCGGAATGGGTCGACGCTGAACACCCGCTGTTCCTGCTCTACACCTCGGGTTCCACCGGCAAGCCGAAGGGCGTCCAGCACTCCACCGGCGGCTACCTGCTGCACGCCATCCTGACCATGAAGTACACCTTCGACATCAAGGATAGCGACACCTTCTGGTGTACCGCCGACATCGGCTGGGTTACCGGTCACACCTACATCACCTACGGCCCGCTCGCCTGCGGCGCCACCGAAATCGTCTTCGAAGGCGTGCCGACCTATCCGGACGCCGGGCGTTTCTGGAAGATGATCCAGGATCACAAGGTTTCCATCTTCTACACCGCGCCGACCGCGATCCGCTCGCTGATCAAGGCGGCCGATGCCAACCCGGCGGTGCATCCGAAGAGCTACGACCTGTCCAGCCTGCGTATCCTCGGTTCGGTCGGCGAACCGATCAACCCGGCCGCCTGGGAGTGGTACTACCAGAACGTCGGCGGCTCGCGTTGCCCGATCGTCGATACCTTCTGGCAGACCGAAACCGGCGGTCACATGATCACCCCGCTGCCGGGCGCGACGCCGCTGGTGCCGGGTTCCTGCACGCTGCCCTTCCCGGGCATCCAGTTCGCCGTGGTCGACGAGACCGGCGCCGAACTGCCGTGGGGCCAGGGTGGCATCCTCGTCTGCAAGAAGCCGTGGCCGTCGATGATCCGTACCATCTGGAACGACGATGAGCGTTTCGTGAAGTCCTACTTCCCGGCCGACTTCCAGGGCAAGCTCTACCTGGCTGGCGACGGCGCGATCCGCGACAAGGACACCGGCTACTTCACGATCACCGGTCGTATCGACGACGTGCTGAACGTCTCCGGTCACCGCATGGGCACGATGGAAATCGAATCGGCGCTGGTTGCCAACCCGCTGGTTGCCGAAGCCGCCGTCGTCGGCCGCCCGGATGACCTGACCGGTGAAGCGATCGTCGCCTTCGTCGTGCTCAAGGGCCAGCGTCCGACCGATCCGGAAGCGACCAAGAAGATGGTCAAGGAACTGTGCGACTGGGTGGCCAAGGAAATTGGTCCGATCGCCAAGCCGAAGGACATCCGTTTCGGTGACAACCTGCCGAAGACCCGTTCCGGCAAGATCATGCGTCGTCTGCTGCGTGGTCTGGCGAAGGGCGAGGAACTGACGCAGGACATCTCGACCCTGGAGAATCCGGCGATTCTCGAGCAGTTGAAGGGCTAAGGCAGTATCTGCGGCCGACCCCACGGGGCGGTCGCGCCAATCACGAGGCAGCACGCTTGCCAGGCTGCTTCGACAAGACAAAAAGGGCAAGGAGGAGACAATGGTCGCCCATAAGGTGACCGCCGATGCGGTCGCACCAGACTGCATGCCAAGAACGGCTGACACGCTTGGCGTGTCAGCCGTTTTTTCATTTTTTCCGGGGGCAAGATGAAACGCAGCGGGCCGATCCGGCAACGCCTGACGGCAGTCGCGCTGGCGGCGCTGCCGCTCTTGACCTTTCCTTTGCTCGGCCTGCCGCAGGGCGAATGCCTGGGCTTCCCGGCCGGTTTGGTCTACTTGTTCGGCGTCTGGGCGGGGGCGATCGCGCTGGCCGCCTGGGTTGCCGAAAGGCCGGGGCGCTAGATGCTGTCGGGCGGCTTCGTCGCGCTGGTGACGGTGGCCTATTTCGGCCTCCTGTTCGGTGTTGCCCGCTGGGGCGACGCGCGCGCCGACGCCGGGCGCTCGATCATCAACGCCAACGTCTATGCACTGTCGCTCGCCGTCTATTGCACGTCGTGGACCTTTTTCGGCAGCGTCGGTCGCGCCACCTCGGGCGGGCTGTCCTTCCTCACCATCTATCTCGGACCGACGCTGATGCTGCTCTGCGTCGGTGTCGTCATCAAGATGATCCGTATCGCCAAGGCGCAGCGCATCACTTCGATCGCCGACTTCATTGCCGCCCGCTACGGCAAGAGTCCGCTGCTTGCCGGACTGGTCACGGTGATCGCGGTGATCGGCGTCGTTCCCTATATCGCGCTGCAACTGAAGGCGGTGGCGGCCAGCCTCGACATCCTGTTTCCCGATTCCGGGACCGCCGCCGGTCTGCTCGGCATCGATTCGACCTTGCTGGTGGCGGCGGTGCTGGCCTTGTTCACCATCCTCTTCGGCACCCGCCATCTCGATGCCACCGAGCGCCACGAAGGGATGGTGGCGGCGGTCGCCGTCGAGTCGGTGGTCAAGCTGGTGGCTTTCCTTGGCGTGGGCCTTTTCGTCACCTACGGCATCCATGACGGTTTCGCCGACGTCTTCGCCCGGGCGACGGCGCAGCCGGCGCTGGCCGGCCTGTTCGCGCCGGATGCGGCGCGCGCCGGTAACTGGACGGCGCTGATCCTGCTTTCCGGGCTGGCGATCCTGCTGCTGCCGCGACAGTTCCAGATCATCGTCGTCGAGAATGTCGACGAGTCGCATCTCAAGCGCGCGGTCTGGCTGTTCCCGCTCTACCTGCTGCTGATCAACATCTTCGTCCTGCCGCTGGCGGCCAGCGGTCTCACCGACCCGCTACTGGCCGGGCAGAATCCGGATACCTTCGTGCTCACCCTGCCGCTCGCCCATGGCGCCGAGGCGCTGGTCCTGCTGGCTTTCGTCGGCGGCCTCTCGGCGGCGACCGGCATGGTCATCGTCGAAACCATCGCGTTGTCGACGATGGTCTGCAACGACCTGGCAATGCCGGCGCTGCTGCGCTCGAACTGGCTGGCGCGGCGCCAGTCCTCCGATATTTCAAGAACGCTGATCGCCATCCGGCGCGTCGCCATCGTCCTCATCCTGCTCCTCGGCTACATCTATTTCCGGGCGGCCGGCGAAGCCTACGCGCTGGTCGGCATCGGGCTCATTTCCTTTGCCGCCGTCGCCCAGTTCGCGCCGGCACTGTTCGGCGGCATGTACTGGAAGCAGGGAACGCGCGCCGGGGCGCTGGCCGGCCTGCTCGCCGGTTTCGTCGTCTGGGCCTACACCCTGCTGCTGCCGTCGTTTGCCCGTTCCGGCTGGATCGGCGACGGCTTCGTCGAGCATGGCCTGTTCGGTATCGAGTGGCTGCGCGCCCGGGCGCTGTTCGGCCTGACCGGCTTCGACGAGATCTCGCATTGCCTGTGGTGGAGCCTGTTTGCCAACCTCGGTGCCTACGTCGGGGTTTCGCTGCTGTCGATGCCGGACGCGGTCGAGGCCAGCCAGGCCGAACGCTTCGTCGATGTCTTCCGGCACGGCGAGCGGGCGCCGGATGCGCGGTTGTGGCGAGGCGATGCCTCGGTGCCGGAAATCACCGGTCTGCTCGAACGTTTCCTCGGCCCGGCCAGAGCGCACCAGCAACTGGCCGCGCACGCCCGGTCGCGCGGCCTGGTCGACTGGCGCAGTCTGCCGCCGGATGCCGGTTTCGTGCATTTCGCCGAGACCGAGCTGGCGGCGGCGATCGGTTCGGCCAGCGCGCGTGCCCTGGTGGCCGGGGTCACCCGCGAAGAGAACCTGCGCCTGGACGAAGTGCTCGATATCCTCGACGAGGCAAGCCAGGTGCGCGCCTACAGTCGCGAACTGGAAAACAAGCAGCGGGCGCTGGAGGCGGCGACCGGCGAACTGCGCGCCGCCAACGAGCGCCTGCGCGAGGTGGACCGGATGAAGGACGACTTCATCTCGACGGTGACGCACGAACTGCGCACGCCGCTGACCTCGATCCGCGCCCTGTCGGAAATGCTCTACGACGATCCGCGCCTCGAACTCGAACAGCGGACGCGCTTCCTCGGTGTCATCGTCAGCGAGACCGAGCGCCTGACGCGGCTGATCAACCAGGTGCTGGACATGGCCAAGCTCGAATCCGGGCGCGCCGAATGGACCACCGGCGAGGTCGATGTCGGGCAGGTGGTGAGCGAGGCGATAGCAGCGCTGGAGCCGCTGTTCCGCGAGAAGAAGGTGAGCCTCGAATCGGCCATCGCCGACCAACTGCCGACCGTGCTGGCCGACCGCGACCGCCTGACGCAGGTCGTCGTCAACCTGCTGTCGAACGCCGTCAAGTTCGTTCCCGGCGGTAGCGGTCAGGTTCGCGTCAGCGTCGTCCGTGACGATACCGTCTTGCGCGTTGCCGTTGCCGACAACGGGCCGGGATTGACCGCCGAGGAGTGTTCGCAGGTTTTCGAAAAGTTCCGCCAGGGCGGCAACACGATGACCGACAAGCCCCAGGGGACGGGCCTCGGGCTGCCGATCAGCCGGCAAATCGTCGACTATTTTGGTGGTAAGCTGTGGGTGGAAAGTGCGCCGGGAGCCGGCGCCACCTTCGTTTTCACGGTGCCCTTGCCGTCGCCGGCACCGGATGCATAAGTAGGGAGACAAACCAAATGTCCAAGAAAATACTCATCGTCGACGATGAGCCCAACATCGTCATGTCGCTCGAATTCCTGATGAAGAAGGAAGGATTCGAGGTCGCCACCGCCACCGACGGTGAACAGGCGCTGGCCCAGGTGGCCGCCTTTTCGCCCGACCTGCTGCTGCTCGACGTCATGATGCCGAAGAAATCGGGTTTCGAAGTCTGCGAGGCGCTGCGCGCCGATCCGGCGCAGGGTGGTTTGCTGATCGTCATGCTGACGGCCAAGGGGCGCGAGACGGAAGTGGCGAAGGGGCTGGCGATCGGTGCCGATGCCTACGTGACCAAACCGTTCTCGACCAAGGATCTGGTGGCCCGGGTCAGGCAGTTGCTCGGCCTCGCCTGAAACCCATGCCGCGACCGCCGCCCGCTGGTCGCCTCTCAGACGCTTGCCGGCGCATCGGCAAAAAACATACGGGGTCGTTGAGATGAAGGCCAAAGCCCGCTTCCTGCTTGCCATTGCCGTACTCGGTCTGTTGATGACCGGTCCTTTCGTCGTCACTTCCTTCCTGGTCTGGGTCGAGATGCAGGAAACCGAGCGCAAGCTGTTGCTCGATCTCTTGCTGTCGCGCCTGCCGATCGGCACCTTGATGACGCTGTTCGGTTTCGCCATCGGCGTTGCCGTCCTGCACAATCTGTTCAAGCAGTACGTCGAGGGGCTGCGCGGCATGGCCGAGCAGTTGCGCCTGATGCTCGGCGCCAACCGCAATTTCCGCGTCAAGCTGCAGGGGCCGCCGGAAGTGCAGCGCGTGGCGCAGGTGGCCAACGACCTGGCGGCGCAGCGCGACGCCTTGCTCGACGACGTCGAGGCGCGCATCGCCGAGGCCAACGCCTCGGTCGAGGCGGAGAAGAACCGCCTCGCCGCGCTGATGTCGGAACTGGCGCAGGCGGTCGTCGTCTGCAACCTCGACGGCCGCATCCTGCTCTACAACAACCGCGCCCGCCTGCAGTTCAAGGCCTTGTCGCAGGGGCCGACGTCGGCGGCGGGCGGGGCGCTGATCGGTCTCGGCCGTTCGATTTTCTCGATCCTCGAAAAGAACCAGGTCGAACATTCGCTGGAGATCATCCGCCAGCGTCTGGTCGGGGGGAAATCGGCGATCGCCAATTTCGTCACGACGACGCGCGGCGGCCAACTGCTGCGCGTGCAGATGGTGCCGGTGTTGTCGGGCAGCGACGAGGGCGAGTCGGCGATGAGCGGTTTCGTGCTGACCGTGGACAACATCACCCGCACGCTGGAAGAGGAAGCGCGCCGCGACAACGCGCTGCATTCGCTGACCGAAGGCAGCCGGGCGGCGCTGGGCAGCATCCGGGCGGCGGTCGCCAACCTGATCGATTACCCGGACATGGACCAGGAACTGCGCGAGCGTTTCGTCAAGGTCGTCGATGACGAGGCGTCGCGGATGAGCAAGCGGCTCGACCAGACGATGAGCGAGTTCACCGATTCGATGAAGACCCGCTGGCCGCTCGAGGACGTGCTGGCGATGGACATCATCAGCGCCGCCCAGCGCCGCATCGAGGACAAGCTGAAGCTGCCGACGAAGACCGAGGAAGTCGATGACGGCTTGTGGATCAAGGCCGACAGCTTCTCGCTGGTGTTCGCGCTGCTCTTCATCGCCGAGCGCCTGCAGGATCACTACCAGATTCGCGACCTGCGCTTCCGCACCGTCTGCGAGGGCAAGCTCGCCTATCTCGACCTGATCTGGATCGGCCAGGCGATTTCCTCGGAAACCTTCTATTCCTGGGAAATGGAAACCATGCAGGCGCTCGGCGAGACCTCGTCGTTGTCGCTGCGCGACGTCATCGACCGCCACGGCGGCGAGATCTGGTACCAGCGCGAGAAGGCGGCGCACCGCGCCTTCTTCCGCTTCGTCCTGCCGGTGGCGGTGCCGGTCACCGAAGTCGCCGACGAGCGCAGCACCGGGCGGCCGGAATACTACGACTTCGACCTCTTCAAGTTCGAGGACAAGTCGATCGACCTCGACCGCAAGCTCTCCGAGCTGACCTACACCGTGTTCGATACCGAGACCACCGGGCTGGAACCGTCGAACGGCGACGAGATCATCCAGATCGGTGCCGTGCGCATCGTCAACAACCGCCTGCTGAAACAGGAAATCTTCAACCAGATCGTCGATCCCGAGTGCCCGCTGAAACCGGAGTCGATTCCGATCCACGGCATCACCGAGGACATGGTGCGCGGTCAGCCGAACATCGACATCGTCCTGCCCGGTTTCCACGCCTTTTGCGAGGAAACCGTGCTGATCGCCCATAACGCGGCCTTCGACATGCGCTTCCTGCAGTTGAAGGAGGAGCGTACCGGCATCCGTTTCACCCAGCCGGTGCTCGATACCCTGTTGCTGTCGGCGGTGGTCAGCCCGAACCAGGAATCGCACAAGCTCGACGCCTTGCTCGAACGTCTCGGGATCAGCATCAATACCCGGCACAACGCGCTCGACGATGCGCTGGCGACCGGCGAGGTCTTCCTGAAGCTCTTGCCCTTGCTCGAGGAGCAGGGCATCGTCACTGTCCGCCAGGCGCTGGAAGCCTCGGAAAAGACCTATTTCTCGCGCATCAAGTACTGAGATGGCGATCACCGATCCCGGTCCGGCGATCGCCGCCATCGAAGCGGAACTGGCGGGGCTCGCGCGTATCGAGGCGGCGCCGGCGCTGGCGGCGCGCCTGCAGGAATTTCTGGCCGGGGTGCCGGCTTTCGGCTTCTCCGGCGAGCTGGCGACGCGCACCATCTCCCGGCTCAACGACAGCCTGACGCGGCGCGTCATCGAACTGCTGGCCGCCCGCCACCGCCTGCCGCCGGCCGCCTGGTGCTGGCTGGCGATGGGCTCGGAAGGGCGCGACGAACAGACGCTGGTCAGCGACCAGGACAACGGCCTGGTTTTCGTCGCCGACGGCGCCGCCGAAGCGCGTGCCCTGCGTGAACTCTTCCTGCCTTTCGCGCAGGCGGTCAACGCGCAGCTTGCCGCTTGCGGCTTCACCCTCTGTCCCGGCCAGATCATGGCCGGCAACCCGCAATGGTGCCTGTCCTACGAGGAGTGGAGCGAGCGTTTCTTCGACTGGGTGCGTTGTCCCGATCCGACCGCCTTGCTCAACGCCAGCATCTTTTTCGACCTGCGCCCGCTGTACGGCGAGTTGTCGCTCGGTTGGCGCCTGCGGCGGCGCATCGCCGACCTGAGCAGCGACAACCCGGCCTTCCTGCACCTGATGGCGGCCAACGCGCTGGTCGTCCATCCGCCGCTGGGGATGCTCGGCGATGTTGTCGTCGACGACGATGCGAACCTCGATCTCAAGAAGCTGGGCAGTCGCATCTTCGTCGACGTGGCGCGCATCCTGGCCTTGGCCGCCGGCAGCCCGGCGGTCAACAGCTTCGACCGGCTGCGCGAGGCGGGGGCGGCGGGCAGCATGCAGCCGAAGGAAATCGCCGCCGCCGGCAAGGCCTTGTCCAGCCTGCTCGGCCTGCGTCTCGAACGACAGGCGACGGCGAGCGCCGGTCACGACGACGGCGCGTTCCGGCCGGGCGAACTGAACGAGTTCGACCTCGCCGTGCTCAAGGAGTCCTTGCGGCAGGCCAGGCGTCTGCAGCAAAGACTCAAGTTAAACTACCTACTTTGAAAGTCCATCGGCAGGGGATTGTCGTGAACCAAAAACAAGAATCAGGGGAGACGGGGGAAATCATGGATGTTCAACAGCTCGAGGCGATGCTTCGTCAGGCCGGGCAGCAGCGGGCGGCGGCGACGACGCAGGCCTTCCTGGTCCGCCATGCGCCGTTCAACAAGATGGCGCCGGCTGCGTTGCAGCATTTCGCCGACAAGGCGCACGTCGCCTTTTACCCCGCGGGCAGCGTGATCGTCGGTCCCGATTCGGGCAACGTCCGCTTCTTCTACCTGATCGAATCGGGCAAGGTCCAGGCGCGCCAGGCCGGCGAGGTGACGGTGACCGAGTATTCCATCCTCAGCCTCGGTCCCGGCGAGAGTTTCCCGATCGGCGCGGTGACCGCCGGCCGCCCGTCGACCAACCTCTACACCGCGGTCGAGGACTGCTTCTGCTACCAGTTGCCGGCCGAGGACTACCTGGTGCTGATGGCGACCAGCCCGGAATTCAACCTTTTCTGTACCCAGTACATCGCCAGCCTGCTCGACCAGTCGCGGCGCCAGTTGCAGGCGCAGTTCGCGCAGAAGGCGAGCGAACAGCAGACGCTGAACTCGCCGCTGGCCGGCATCGGTGCCCGCCAGCCGCTGGCGGTGCAGCCGGAAACGCCGTTGCGCCAGACGCTGCAGACGATGTCGGAAGCCGGTATCGGCTCGATGGTGGTGGTCGATCCGGCAGGCAAGCCGCTCGGCATCTTCACCCGCAGCGATCTGCTCGACCGCGTCGTCCTTGCCGGACTGCCGCTGGAGTCGCCGATCAGCGAGGCGATGTCAGCATCGCCGCTGACCCTCGACGAACATGCGACTGCCTACGACGCGATGCTGGCAATGGCGACGCACGGCATCCGCCACGTGCTGGTCACCGATCATGCCGGCTGTCTCAGTGGCGTGGTTTCCGAGCGCGACCTGTTCGCGCTGCAGCGCGTCGGCCTGCGCCAGATCCGCCAGGCCATCGAGGCGGCGCCCAATGTTGCGGCGCTCAAGGCGTCGGCCGCCGACGTTCGCCAGTTGTCGTTCAACATGCTGGCCCAGGGTATCGGCGCCGAGCAACTGACCCAGTTCATCTCGGCGCTCAACGATGCGCTGACCCGGCGCGTCATCCAGCTCAACCTGGAAAACCATGATTTCACCGGCATCGACTGGTGCTGGCTGGCCTTCGGTTCGGAAGGGCGCGACGAGCAGACTTTCAGTACCGACCAGGATAACGGCATCGTCTTCGTCGTCCCCGAAGGCGAGGACAAGGACGCGCTGAAGCAGCGCTTCCTGGTTTTCGCGCTGGCCACCAACCAGGATCTGGACCAGGTCGGTTTCCCGCTGTGCAAGGGCAACATCATGGCCAGCAATCCGCAGTGGTGCCTGACGCTGGACGAATGGAAGGCGCAGTTCAGCAAGTGGATCCGCACGCCGGAACCGGTGGCGCTGCTCAACGCGACGATCTTCTTCGATTTCCGGCCGCTCTACGGCAAGGTCGAACTGCCCGACGCGATGCGCCGCCATCTGCTGGATCAGGCGTCGGCGACGCCGATCTTCCTGCAGGCGATGGCGCGCAACGCGCTCGAGGTCGGGCCGCCGCTGGGCAAGATTCGCGATTTCGTCACCGACCTGGAGCCCGATCATCCGGGCAAGATCGATCTCAAGAAGTACGGCTCGCGCATCTTCGTCGATGTCGCGCGCATCTACGCGCTCGCCGCTGGCGTGCATGGCACCAACACGCTGCAGCGCCTGCGCTTGTCGGCGCAGAAGATGAACATCCGCGGCGAGGAAATCAACGCCGTCCTCGACGGCCTCAACTTCATCCAGCTATTGCGCCTGCAGCACCAGTACCTCGAAGGCGAGCCGGGGCGCCAGGGCGACAACCTGATCGATCCGGAAAAGCTCAACGAACTGGATCGCCGCATCCTCAAGGAATCCTTCCGCCAGGCACGCAAGATCCAGTCGCGCCTGAAACTCGACTATCAGGTGAATAACTGACCATGTTCGGGATCAAGAAACTCCTGTTCGGGGAAGGCGCCAGCGGGACGCTCCCGGAAGACGTGCGCGATGCGGTCAACGCCTGGTCGGCGAGCGCGGGCGAGGAACTGGAATCGTCGCATTTCCTGACCCGTTACGTCGTGCTCGATATCGCTACCACCGGTCTCGATCCCGAACGCGACCGGATCACGGGGATCGCCGCGACCGTTCTGCACAAGGGCATCATCGCCCCCGAGCAGAACCTGTGCATCGACCTCGACCAGGCGGCTGCCGACCCGGCGCTGCTCGACCGGCAACTGGCGGTCTTCCTGCGCTTCGTCGGCAAGTCGCCGCTGGTCGCCTATCACGCCGCCTACGTCGCGGCCTTCCTGCAGCAACTGATCCGCAAGCGCCTGGGCGTTGCCTTCCAGCCGCGCTGGGTCGATCTGGTCTGGCTGCTGCCGGCACTGTTCGGCGAGCGCAGCGCCAAGCCGCTGCCGCTCGACGACTGGCTCGATGCTTTCGGTCTCGACGCCGGCGAAGGGCGGCGCAGTCCGATCCTGAACAGTCTGCTGCTGGCGCGCCTGATGCAGATGCTGGTGGTGCGCGCGCACGCCAAGGGAGTCGATGACGTCGCCGGGCTGATCGACGAATCGAAGGCTAGCAGCCACCTGCGCCGTACCCACTGACGCCGGTATGCTTGCCTCCCTGACCCGGCTGCAGCGTTACTACCTCTACTACACCGGGATTTTCTTCGGTTTCATTTTTTTCCTGGCGGTGCTCGAACGCGCCGGCATGCCGCCGCGCTGGGTCGGCTACGCCTTCCTGGTGTTCACCGTGTCGATGTACGCGCTGATCGGCGTCTTCAGCCGGACCACCGACGTTTCCGAGTATTACGTCGCCGGCCGCCGGGTGCCGGCCTTCTTCAACGGCATGGCGACCGGCGCCGACTGGATGAGCGCCGCTTCCTTCATGGGGCTGGCCGGCACCCTCTACCTGCAGGGTTTCCAGGGGCTGGCCTACGTCATCGGCTGGACCGGCGGCTTCGTCCTGGTCGCCTTGCTGCTGGCGCCTTACCTGCGCCGTTTCGGGCAATACACGATTCCCGACTTCCTGTGCGCCCGCTACGGTGGCAACGCCATCCGGCTGATCGCCGTGTTCGCGGCCATCCTCGCTTCCTTCGTCTATGTCGTGGCGCAGATTTACGGCGTCGGCGTCATCACCAGCCGCTTCGTCAGCCTGCAGTTCGAGGTCGGCGTCTTCGTCGGCCTCGCCGGCATCCTGGTCTGCTCCTTCCTTGGCGGCATGCGGGCAGTGACCTGGACGCAGGTTGCCCAGTACCTGATCCTGATCGTCGCCTACATCACGCCGGTCGCCATCCTGTCCTGGAACGTCACCGGCGTGCCGGTGCCGCAGGCGGTGTACGGCAAGGTGCTGGCCGAAGTGACCGAACTCGAGAAGAAACTCTTCAATTCGCCGGAAGAGATCGCGGTGCGCGCGCTCTACGCCGAGCGGGCCGACCTCTACGCGCAGAAGATCATGCAGTTGCCACATTCGCTGATCCAGGAACGCGAGCGCCTGGCGATCGAGATCAACGCGCTGAAGGCCTCGGATGCGCAGATGCGCGACATCGTCGCCCTCGAACGCCAGCGTCGCGAACTGCCGCCCGATCCGGCGCAGGCCCGCGATCAGTGGGAAAAGGACATGTACCAGGCGCTCGATCGCAGCAAGCCGCCGATCCCCCACGCCGAACCTTTTCCCGGCGCGACGGTGGCGGAGCGCAATGCCCAGCGGATCAACTTCCTGGCGCTGATCTTCTGCCTGACCGTCGGCACGGCGGCGCTGCCGCACGTGCTGATGCGCTATTACACGACGCCGACGGTGGCGCAGGCCCGGCAGTCGGTGTTCTGGTCGCTGTTGTTCATCACCGCCTTGTACGTGACGGCGCCGGCTTACGCGGTGTTCGCCAAGTTCGAGGTGCTGTCCCACCTGGCCGGTATTCCGATCGCCAAGCTGCCGGGCTGGGTGGCGGCATGGAGCAAGGTGGGGCTGGTGTCGATCGAGGACATCAATATGGACGGTATCCTGCAGTTCGCCGAACTGTCGCTCAATCCGGACGTGATCGTGCTGGCGACACCGGAAATTGCCGGCATGCCTTACGTCGTCTCCGGCCTGGTTGCCGCCGGCGGCCTGGCGGCGGCGCTGTCCACCGCCGACGGTCTGCTGCTGACGATCACCAGCGCGCTGTCGCACGATGTCTATTACCGCGTCTTTCGGCCGCAGTCGTCGACCCAGTTCCGGCTGGTCATCGCCAAGTCGCTGCTGCTCCTCGTCGCCGTGCTGGCGGCGACGGTTGCCGCGCAAAAGCCGGGGACCATCCTGTCGATGGTGGCCTGGGCCTTTTCCATCGCTGGCGCCGCCTTGTTCCCGGCGCTGGTGCTCGGCATCTTCTGGGCGCGCGCGACGCGCGCCGGCGCCATCGCCGGCATGGTCGTCGGTTTGCTGCTGACGCTCTATTACATCCTGCGCCTCGAATTCGGCGGCTATTCCTGGCTCGGTTTCGCCGACGGCACGCTCGACCCCTGGTTCCACCTGAAATCGACATCGGCCGGCGTTTTCGGCATCGTCGCCGGTTTCGTCACCAATGTCGTGGTCAGCCTGCTGAGCCGCCAGTCGCCGCAGGCGGCGGAATTCCTGGACCGGATACGCGAACCGGGAGAGGGCCGATGAGAGAGGTTTCCCTTTACTGGCGCAAGACGCGGCGACTGACGGCCTGGCTGCTGCTGATCTGGGTGATCCTGACCTTCGCCGTCATCTGGTTTGCCCGCGAACTCAACGAATACCAGTTCTTCGGCTTTCCTCTCGGTTTCTACTTCGCGGCGCAGGGGATACTGCTCTGCTATCTCGGCATCATCGTCTATTACAGCCAGCGCATGAGCAGGCTCGATGCGGAATTCGAGATCAGGGAAGAATAGACCGTGCTGCTGTTCCTGATTGGCGCTCTACGCGCCGTGATCGAGATGCTCGGTCTCAGCCTGATCGGCCTGGCGGCAATGGCCTTGCTGGCCGGCGAGCGACGCCAGGAGAATGTGATCTACCGTCTGTTCGAACTGCTCACCAGGGCGCCACGCCGCCTGGTGGCCAGCCTGCTGCCGGGGCGCGAACGTCCGTTGCTGGCAGGCGTGCTTTGTTTCTGCGCTTTGTTCGCCACCTGGATCCTGCTGGCTGCCTGGCGGCTGAGCCTAGCAGCCTGTCGGGCTTGACCAAGTCGGCTGCAAAAAGTGGGAAGACGGTTCATTTTTCCCCGTGTTTCTGCGCGAATAGAACGACTATTCGCTTGAAACCCGTGAAAAACTGTCCTCGTCTCCCACTTTTTTCGCTGCGACCCATCAAGTCCGACAGGCTGCTAGCGTAGCAGGTCGAGCGCCGCCGCGAACTGGTGGGCGGCTTCGTTGAGTTCGGGCAGCAGCAGGTCGGCGGAATCGCCGAGTCCGTTCTGGCTGAGTTCGACAATCTCGTCAGCCAGGGCATGGAAGCGCTGATGCACGGCCACGATTTCGGCCGGCAGGGTGCTTTCCGGACAAGCCAGCAAACGGCAGGCGCGATGGTCGGAAAGCGGCATATCGACGTAGTTGCCACCGGCGAAGGCGTTCAGGAATTGCCGCCGCCATTTGACATGAAGCCGGATGGTTTCGTCGATATCAATGGCCTTCATCTGTGCTCTCCCCCTGGTAACGGCGACTGCCGGGTCGTTTCGGAGCGCCATTATGCCGCAGCTTGGCGTCGGCCATGCAAGCCCGGCCTGCAACGCGGGGGAGGAATGCGTCAGCGCCGGCCGGCGCGCACGTGGCTGGCACGACGCCAGCATGCCGGTGTCGCCAGCGCGCTGAGGTCCGGGCCGGCATGGTTGAAGATCGATTGGGCCAGCGCCTGCCGGTGGCGTTCGGCTTCGGAAATGCCGGCGAGGATGTCGAACCATTTTTGCAGCTGTTTCATGAATTGCTCCCGATACGGTAACTGGATAAACGAACAGTGGTTGTAGCGTAAAGCAATACTGGTGATTTGTACAGTTGTCGGGCGCTTTTTTCTCAGGCGAAAAAAAAGCCCGGCGCGAGGCCGGGCGAAGCGTGTTGCGGAGGTGGTACTCTGGGTCAGCTGACGTTGCGCAGTGCCAGGGTCCAGGCTTCCATGGCCTGGTTGGCTGGCGCCATGGGCGCTTCCATGAAGCTGATGACGAACTTGTCGCCGAGGTCGGCGATGCCGATCGAACGGGGGCGCACGGCGAGAACCTGCGGATTGGGCAGGGCGAAGCCGAAGCAGAAGATGACATCGACGGCGGCCTGCAGGCCGTCCATGATTTCGCCGCCGATCCGGGTGGTGTGGGCGAAGTGGTCGAAGACACCGATGAATTGGACTTTCGGGTTTTCAGCAATTTTCGCCTTGTAGTATTCGACCAGCGCGGAAACCGACGGCAGGGTCGTTTCCGTTTTGGCGATTTCGGTGACGAAGACCGGGTATTTGTCATTGAGCAGGGTTTGTTTCATGTTTGCAGGCTTGAGAGAGGTTGTTGCCAATGGCATGAAGCGGCGATTCTAGCAGAGCCCGGAGATGCCATCCAAGCCCGCCGGTGCCAGATTTAGTGCGGGTGTTCGTGCTCGGCGCAGCCGTCTTCCAGCGAGCGGGGCGTCAGTTCGCCGTGCAGGAAGTCGCAGATTGCCCGGTCGGGGTCGTCGAGGTCGGTGAGCAGGGGCTGGATGCCCAGCGCGATCAGTCGCTGGTGCAGCTTGCCACCCATGCCGCGGCTGATCAGGACGTCGATCCCGGCGAGCGCTTGCGGCAGGCCCTGGCTGGCGTGGAAGCTTTGGTCGATGGCAAGTTCGACCAGGCGACGGCCGGTGGGCTGTTCCTGATCGATCTGGTAGATCCAGAAATTGCGGCATTTGCCGGCGTGTTCGGTGATTGTCCGGCGGTTCTGGCTGGTGATGGCGATTTGCATGTCGTTTCCTCGATGATGACGGTGCGCAGGACGCTTCAAGCTGCTTTTGAGCGCGAGCTTGCTTCCTCCTGCGCGCGGCTTTCCTCGTAATCGCCCCACAGGGTGTTGAGGATGGCGAGCAGCACGGCGAAGCCGATGCCGAGTACCCAGGCGAAATACCACATGATGTTTTCCTTTCAGGTCTTGTTGAATTCGTCGCTGCCGATGATCAGGCGGCTGTCCGTCAGATACTGGTGCGGCGGAATTTCCAGGTTGGTCGGGGCCGGTTTGTTCTTGAACACGCGGCCGGCAAAGTCGAAGGTCGAGCCATGGCAGGGGCAGAGGAAGCCGCCCGGCCAGTCGGCGCCGAGTGCCGGGTCGCCCGGTGTGAAGGCGGCCGAGGGCGAGCAGCCGAGATGGGTGCAGATGCCGATGACGATCAGCGTCTCCGGTACGCGCGAACGGGTTTCGTTGACCGCGTAGGCCGGTTGCTGCGAGCTGATGGCTGAGGTCGGGTCGGCCAGCATTGGTTCCGCCTGTTTCAGGGCGGCGAGCATGGCCGGCGTGCGCTTGAGGATCCAGACCGGCTTGCCGCGCCATTCGACGACCATCAGGTTGCCGGGCGCCAGTTTGCCGATGTCGACCTCGACCGGCGCGCCGGCCGCCAGCGCCCGTTCCGACGGCATCAGGCTGGAAACGAAAGGAACGATCGCGGTCAGCGTCAGCGCGCCGCCGACGCCGGCCGTCGCCATGATCCACTGGCGGCGGGCCGGGCTGTCGCAGACGGCAAAGGATTCTCCAGCACAGCTACAGGCAGTCATCGGCATTCTCCTCAGTAGGCGGCGTGGTCGTTTTCACGGATGTAGGCGGCCGTCACCTTGCCCGCCATCACCTTGTACGCCCAACTGGTGTAGGCGATGATGAGCGGCATGAAGATCAGCGTCGCGCAGAGCATGATGAACAGCGTCAGGTGGCTGGAGACGCTGTCCCAGACAGTGAGGCCGGAGCGCAGGTCGGTCGATGACGGCATCACGAAGGGGAACAGCGACGCGCCGGCGGTGCCGATGACGCCGACGACGGCCAGCGACGAGGCGACGAAAGCCGCCAGCGTTGCGCCATTGACCGCCAGCAGCATGGCGGCCAAGGTGCCGGCGTAGGCCAGCGCCGGCAAGGCCATGGTCGCCGGATACTTGGCGTAGTTGGCGAGCCAGGCGCCAGGTTGGCGAATCACTTCCTTGTCCAGCGGATTGGGCAGTGCCGACGGATCGATGGCGGAAGCGATGGCGTAGCCGTCAATGCCCTGCCACAGCCAGACGCCGGCCGCCGAGAAGGTGACCAGCAGCAGCGTGCCGAAAGCGAGCATGGCGGTCTGCGTGCGGCGGTAGATCTCGCCTTCGGTGCGGTGCATCAGGTAGGTGGCGCCCTGGAAGGTGATCATTGCCGTCGATACGATGCCGCAGAGCAGCGCGAAGGGATTGAGCAGGCCCCAGAAGCTGCCGGTGTAGATCGGCATCAGGTTGCTCTCGAAATGGAAGGGAACGCCCTGGAACAGGTTGCCGAAGGCAACGCCGAAGATCAGCGGCGGCACGGCGCCACCGACGAACAGGCCCCAGTCCCAGGTCGTGCGCCAGGTCGGGTTGGCGATCTTGCTCCGGTAGTCGAAGCCGACCGGACGGAAGAACAGCGCCCAGAGCACGGCCAGCATCGCCCAGTAGAAGCCGGAGAAGGCGGTCGCGTAGACCAGCGGCCAGGCGGCGAAGATGGCGCCGCCGCCGGTGATGAACCAGACCTGGTTGCCATCCCAGTGCGGGCCGACGGTGTTGATGACGACGCGGCGCTCGACGTCGTCCTTGGCGACGAAGGGGAGCAGGGTGCCGACGCCCATGTCGTGGCCGTCCATGATGGCGAAGCCGATGAGCAGCACGCCGACCAGCAGCCACCAGATGAGTTTCAGGGTTGGATAGTCGAAGATCATGGCGGTTCCTCAGGCGTGGGCGGGTTCGTGGGCGATTTCGTTGGCGTAGCGGCCGGTGCCGAGACTGCCCGGACCCTGTTTGGCGAAGCGCACCATCAGGTACATTTCGACGACCAGCAGCAGGGTGTAGAAACCGACGAAACCGGCGAGCGAGCCATAGATGCTGGCGACCGAGAGGTGCGAGACCGACAGGTGGGTTGGCAGCACGCCATAGATGGTCCAGGGTTGGCGGCCGTATTCAGCGACGAACCAGCCCAGCTCGCAGGCCAGCCAGGGCACCGGCAGCATCCACAGCGACCAGCGCAGCAGCCAAGGCTTGGCGGCGAAATTGCCTTTCACCGAGTGCCACAGCGCGCTGCCGAACAGCACCAGCATCAGGAAGCCGAAGGCGACCATCAGGCGGAAGGTCCAGAACATCGGGGCGACCGGCGGAATGGTCTCACCTACTGCCTGCTCGATCATCTCCGGCGTCGCCGTGCGCACGTCGACCACGTACTTCTTGAGCAGCAGGCCGAAACCGATATCCTTGACGTGCTGGTCGAGCAGGGCGCGCGTGGCGGCATCGGCCGGATTCTTGCGCAGGGCTTCCAGCGCGGTGACGGCGATCTGACCGGAGAGGATGCGCTGCCGGTTGGTTTCACGGATTTCCTTGATGCCGGGGATCTGCTTGTCGAGCGAGCGGGTGCCGATCAGGCCCATGACCCAGGGGATTTCGATCGCGAAGTCGTTCTTCATTGCCTTCTCGTTGGGAATGGCGATCAGGTTGAAGCCGGCCGGTGCCGGTTCGGTTTCCCACATCGCTTCCATCGCCGCCAGCTTGGTCTGCTGGGCTTCGCCGATGCTGTAGCCGGCTTCGTCGCCGAGCACGATGACCGAGCAGACCGAAGCAAAGCCGAAGGCGGCAGCAACGCGGAAGCTCTTCTTGGCGAACTCGACGTCGCGGCCGCGCAGCAGGTAGAAGGACGAGATGGCGAGGACGAAGATGGCGCCGGTGGTGTAACCGGCCGACACGGTATGGACGAACTTGGCCTGCGCATCCGGGTTGAACAGCACGGCCAGGAAATCGACCATTTCCATGCGCATGGTCACGTAGCTGAACTCGGCGCCGACCGGATTCTGCATCCAGCCGTTGGCGATCAGGATCCACAGCGCGGAAAGGTTGGTGCCGATCGCCATGAAGATGGTCACCATCAGATGCTGGCGCCGCGACAGGCGGTCCCAGCCGAAGAAAAACAGACCGATCAGCGTCGATTCGAGGAAGAAGGCCATCAGGCCTTCGATGGCCAGCGGCGCGCCGAAGACGTCGCCGACGTAGTGCGAGTAGTAGGCCCAGTTGGTGCCGAACTGGAACTCCATCGTGATGCCGGTGGTGACGCCGAGCGCGAAGTTGATCCCGAACAGCTTGCCCCAGAAACGGGTCATGTCCTGGTAAATGGTCTTGCCGGTCATCACGAAACTGGCTTCCATGATGACGAGAATCCAGGTCATGCCGAGGGTCAGCGGCACGAAAAGGAAGTGGTACAGGGCGGTGATCGCGAACTGTAACCGGGACAGGTCGACGAGCTGCTCGCTGAGCATCGGCTTCTCCTTGTGATGCGATGGTCGAATGACGGACCCTGGTCCGCCTCGGGAATCCGTCTGCGGACAACCGTTTCCGCGCGGGAGCGGGGGAAGGTCGGCAGACGCTAAAACAGTCTTTACTTATCAAGACACGTGCCAGCCGGACGATGCTCGGCGATGCGCTGTAAGCTGTTGAAATGAATCGGCTATCTGAAACGCATGCGAACTGCTGCCGGTAACGCGTCTGCCATATGGCAGAGATGTGGCAGACAGTTTTGGCAGTTGGTGGCAGAATTCCACATTCTCCGAACGTCTGGAAGCGGCAATGCTCAGCGAACTGATTTCTTTCCTGGAAACCCTGCCCGAACCACACATCCTGTGCGACCGGGAGAACCGGATTATCGCCGCCAACGATGCCTACCGGAATGCCTGGACCGACCAGCGTGAGGTGGTCGGCCGCAAGTGCTACGAGGTCTCGCACGGCTACGAGGTGCCGTGCAACGAAGCGGGCGAGTTCTGCCCGCTGCAGCGCAGCCTGCATTCCGGCCAGCGCGAGCGGGTTTTGCATCTGCACCACACGCCGGACGGCGAAACCTTCGAGAACATCGAGCTGTCGCCGATCCGCGACGAGAGCGGCGAAATCGCCTATTACATCGAGAAGCTCGAACCGCTGCCAGGCGCACGTAGCCAGGTGCATGGGCAAGGCCTGATCGGACGTTCGCCGCCTTTCCTGCACATGATGGAAATGGTCGCCCGGGTCGCGCCGTCGGAGGCGGCGGTACTGCTGCAGGGCGAATCGGGGACCGGCAAGGAACTGGTTGCCGGGGCCATTCACCGGATGAGCAAGCGGGCGGAACAGCCTTTCGTCGCCGTCGACTGTTCCGGTTTGCCGGAAACCCTGTTCGAGAGCGAGTTGTTCGGGCATGAGCGGGGCGCCTTCACCGGCGCTTCGGCGCGCAAGACCGGCCTGGTCGAAGCCGCCGCCGGTGGCACACTGTTCCTCGACGAGGTGGGCGACATTCCGTTGTCGATCCAGGTCAAGCTGCTGCGCCTGCTGGAGACCGGCACTTACCGGCGGGTCGGTTCGCCGGAGCTGCGCAAGGCGGAAATCCGCATCGTTTCGGCCACCCACCGGCCGCTCGCCGAGATGGTCGAGGCTGGCACCTTCCGCCAGGACCTCTATTTCCGGCTCAACATCTTTCCCATCTTCCTGCCGCCCTTGCGCGAGCGCGGCGAGGACATCCTGCTCCTCGCCGAAGCCCTGCTCGCCAGGCTGGCCAACGGGCGGCCACTGACGTTGTCGCGGGCGGCCCGAGGCTGGCTGGCCGGTTACCACTACCCGGGCAACGTGCGCGAACTGCGCAATATCCTGGAGCGCGCCTGCCTGCTTTGCGATGGTGAGGAAATCCAGGTCGAACATCTGCCCGGAATGGCGCAGGCCAGGTTCGGCGCCGCGGGCGAGGTGGCTGCCCCGAGACCGGCGGACATCGACGATCTCGAGCGCCTGCTTGAAAGCCATGGCGGCAGCCGCAAGATGCTGGCCGAACAGTTGGGAATTTCGGAGCGGACCTTGTATCGCCGCCTGCTCGATTTGCGGCAGCGCGGGCGGATTCGATAGTCACGCACGATTGATCGGATTTGTTTAATCAATTGGATTGATTGACTGGGCTTTTTTATGATTCGTTACGTCGTAGCCAATAACCCAACCCACTCAGGAGAAAAACATGTCCATCATCAACAGCAAGATCAAACCCTTCGTCGTCCAGGCCTACCAGGACGGCAAGTTCATCACCGTGTCGGATAGCGATCTGAAGGGCAAGTGGTCGATCTTCTTCTTCTACCCGGCCGACTTCACCTTCGTCTGCCCGACCGAACTCGGCGACATGGCCGATCTTTACCCCGAATTCCAGAAGCTGGGCGTCGAAGTCTATTCCGTCTCGACCGACACCCACTTCACGCACAAGGCCTGGGCCGACGCCTCCGACACGATCAAGAAGATCAAGTACGTCATGCTCGGCGACCCGACCGGCACCGTCACCCGCAACTTCGACGTGATGATCGAATCGGAAGGTCTGGCGCTGCGCGGCACCTTCGTGGTCAATCCGGAAGGCGAGATCAAGGTTGCCGAAATCCACGACCTGGGCATCGGTCGTGACGCCGCCGAACTGCTGCGCAAGGTCAAGGCGGCGCAGTACATTGCCTCGCATCCGGGCGAAGTCTGCCCGGCCAAGTGGACGGAAGGCGCCGAGACGCTCAAGCCGTCGTTCGATCTGGTCGGCAAGATCTAAAAGCGGACCGTTCCGCCGGGCCGTCCGCCCGGCGGATTGCACTGGAATGCCGCGTTGGGCGCGGCATTCCAGTGCAATCCAACATCGCAAACAGGGAGAAAACCATGCTCGACAGCGCCATCAAGGAACAACTCAAGGCTTATCTCGAACGCTTGCAGCGGCCGATCGAAATCGTTGCCGCCTTGGGCGACGACGCCAAGTCGCAGGAAATGCGCGCGCTGCTCAACGACATCCTCGAATGCTCGGCCAAGGTCAGCCTGCGCGAGGAAGCGCATGCCCGCATCCCTTCCTTCGGCGTCGCCGTGCCCGGCGAAGCCGCCCGCGTCCGTTTCGCCGGCCTGCCGATGGGCCACGAATTCACCTCGCTGGTCCTGGCGCTGCTCCAGGTCGGCGGTTACCCGCCGAAGGTCGAGCAGGCGGTGATCGACCAGATCAAGGGCTTGTCCGGTTCCTTCGACTTCGAGACCTTCATCTCGCTGTCCTGCCACAACTGCCCGGACGTCGTGCAGGCGCTCAACCTGATGGCGGCGCTCAACCCCAATGTGACCAGCACGATGATCGACGGCGCGCTGTTCCAGGGCGAAGTCGAGGCGCGCCAGATCATGGCGGTGCCGACCGTCTTCATGAACGGCGCCGAATTCGGCCAGGGCCGGATGACGATCGAGGAAATCCTGGCCAAGGTCGATACCGGTGCCGCCGCGCGTGCCGCCGAGGAAATCGGCAACAAGGCGGCGTTCGACGTACTCGTCGTCGGCGGCGGCCCCGCCGGTGCGGCGGCGGCGATCTACGCGGCGCGCAAGGGCATCCGCACTGGCATCGTCGCCGAGCGCTTCGGCGGTCAGGTGATGGATACGCTAGGCATCGAGAACTTCATCTCGGTCAAGGAAACCGAAGGGCCGAAACTCGCCATGGCGCTGGAAGAACACGTCAAGGCCTACGACGTCGACATCATGAACCTGCAGCGCGCCGCCAAGCTGGTGCCGGCGGCCGAAGAGGGCGGTCTGGTCGAGGTGCAACTGGAAAACGGCGCGGCGCTCAAGTCGAAGTCGGTGATCATCGCCACCGGCGCCCGCTGGCGCGAGATGAACGTGCCCGGCGAAAAGGAGTACAAGGCCAAGGGCGTCTGCTTCTGCCCGCACTGCGACGGCCCGCTGTTCAAAGGTAAGCGGGTGGCGGTGATCGGCGGCGGCAATTCCGGCGTTGAAGCGGCGATCGACCTGGCCGGCATCGTCGCCCACGTCACCCTGCTCGAATTCGCCGATACGCTGCGTGCCGACGCCGTGCTGCAAAAGAAGCTGCACAGTCTGCCCAACGTCACCGTGATCAAGTCGGCGCAGACCACCGAAGTGACCGGCGACGGCCAGAAGGTCAACGGCATCACTTACAAGGACCGCGTTTCGGGCGAGGAGAAGCATGTCGAGCTGGAGGGCATCTTCGTCCAGATCGGCCTGCTGCCGGCGACCGAGTGGCTGAAGGGTACGGTCGACCTGTCGCGTTTCGGCGAAATCGAGATCGATGCCCGCGGGCAGACCAGCGTACCCGGCGTCTTCGCGGCTGGCGATTGCACGATGGTGCCGTACAAGCAGATCATCATCGCCATGGGCGCCGGGGCGACCGCCTCGCTGTCGGCTTTCGATCACCTGATCCGCAGCGGCAGCTGATCTGCCGGAAGGTATGCAAAGCCCCCGTGCCAGCCGCGCGGGGGCGTTCGTTTTTCAATTCAACCCGGTGCTTCCATGAAAAAACTCGTGCTTTCCCTCAGCCTGACGTGCCTTGTCCTGCCGGCTATTGCCCAGGTTTCGCCCCTGCGCGCTGGCGATTCCTTGCCGGCGCTCAAGCTCAACGACCAGCACGACAAGCCAGCGGCAATTCCGGCCGATCTGCAGCAGGTCATCTTTGCTGCCGACAAGGCGGGGTCGGCGCTGGTTACCGACTGGCTGGACAAGCAGCCGGCCGACTGGCTGGTGCGGACGAAGCGCGTCTATCTGGCCGACATCCACAAGATGCCCGGATTGGTGACCCGCATGTTCGCGCTGCCGAAGCTGCGCGACAAGCCTTACACCATCGTTCTCGGGCGCGAGGCCGGTGAGTTGGGGATGTTCCCGCAGCGCGAGGGCTGCGTGACGCTGTTGCCGGTGACTGCCGGCAAGGTGGGCGAAGCGGCCTACGCCTGCGATGCCCCGGGTTTGCAGCGGGCCCTCGAATGATTCACGGCGCGCTGCGCCTTGCTTGAACCGAGCGCAGCCTCGGCAACGAAGGAAGGGAAAGGCCGACGCTCGGCCATGCTGCCCGAGCGTCGGCCGTGGGCGATCAGCAGCCGCCGGTACGCTTGAACGACTTGCTCTTGTTGCCGTTGCTGTCGAACTTGGCGCGGATTTCGTCGCCGTCCTGAATGCGCTTGTCCTTGAACTTGTCGAGCGTTTCGGTATCGCTGATGTTGATCGAGACCAGTTCGTTGCTCTTGACATCCTTCAAGGTCGCTTCCGCCGACTTGCCGTCAGCCGCCATCTTGATCTTGGTCACGACGCCGACCATCTTGACGTCGTCGGCCGAGGCCAGCGGCGAAACGCTCAGGGCGGCCGCGCCAAGGGCGATGGAGGCAATCAGTTGGGTCAGGTTCTTGCGCATGGTCATAAAGTTCTCCTGTATCGAGGGGGTTAGAATTTCACATCAAAGGTTGCGTAGGCGTTGTAGGCCCTGGCAACCGGAGTCATCGGCAACAGCGTTGCCGAGGTCACGTCGGACATCCGGACCGGGGCACCCAACCAACTGTTGCTGCCCGTGTACTGGAAGTCGTAGTACTGGAAGCCAAAGCGGAAATAGGCCTTGGCCAGACGCGACGAAAAGGGCTTTTCGTCGAGTTCCTGAATGGCATAGATTTCATAGACGTTGCCGCGTGTTCCCAGCTTCGCAGTCCAGGCGTCGGCAGCGGCGGGCGAGAAGGTGATCCAGTTCTTCGAACCGTGGTTGTACTCGAAGCCCAGCTTGGTCTTGGACGGCAGGTCGTAACGCAGGCCGAGGTAAATTGCCGCCCCGGTCTTGTCGCGAGAGTTCCCGGTTGCGCCCAGTTGGCCGGTCAGCAGGCCGAGCCCGGGCATGGTCGCCGAAGTGTGACCATTGGGGTGGGTACGGCTGATGCCGAGATCGGCAAACCAGTTCAGTTCGCCCGAGCCGACACCCTTCAGCGTGCCGAGGGCGCCGCTACCGTACCAGTCGATGTCGCCGACATTGGTCGTCGGCTGCATGTTCGTCTTCCACGCCGTGGCATAGAGCTTCGGTGAATCGAAGACGTTCATGCCGCGGCTCCATTGCAGCCAGAAGCGCAACTTGTCGGTGTCGATCGGCACGATGGAGAGGCCGAGCATGTCGGAATCCTTGATCGAATTGCCGACTGGATTGCTGAAGCCGCTTTCGAAGCCGCGACCGTAGCAGATCTTGGCGAAGGCGCCCGGCAACTCGTCGATGTCCGGCGCCCAACCCAGGGTCATGCCGTCGAAGGCATAGTCGACCAGCAGCGCCGGGGCGCCGCCCGCGCCCGGACGAGGACTGTTCTGGCGCAGGTGGGCCGGCGTGCCGTCGGTCGACGGGCGGCGGCCGACCGAGAACCAGATGCCCTGGTCGGCGATGTTGTTCCAGGAAGCGTAGACCCGGTCGACGTTCAGGTAGTTGCTCGACGGAATGTGGCCGATCGTGCCATCGAAGACGCCGATCCGGTCGCCGAAGAAACTGCCGGTTGCGCCGCTGTCGTCGTCATTGCCGAAGGTCTTGTACATCAGCAGGCGGGCGCTGACCGAAATGTTTTCCGTCGCCCGGGCATTCAGGTTGAGGCCGAAGCGGTTGGTGTACATCGAATTGTTCTTCGGCGTGTAACTGGGCAGCGCGCCGCCCGGCGAGGTGTAGGCCTTGGTCTTGCCGCTCAGGCGATCGACGCGGAACTGGTAGTCGCCGCCCACCGTCAACCATTTGTCGAGCGAGCGCTCTTCGTTTCGCTTGACCTTGTCCTTGATTTCGCCGACGGCGCTGACCGCCTGCTGACTGGCTTGCTGGCTGGCCTCGATCTGCGCTTTCAACTGGGCCAGTTGCTGGGTCAGCGCTTCGACCTTCTGGAGCAGTTCGGCCTCGCTGGCATGGGCCGCAAACGGGAGAAAAAGGCTGGCGATTACGCCCGCCAGCTGTTTGTGCCCGAGGATGTTGCTTGTCATGTTTCGTGTTCTCCCAATCATCGACTTAGCGGCTCGCCTTGGCAGGCTGGGCTTCTTCCTGTTCGTGCGTCTCTTCCCAGCCGGTGATCATTGCCTTGATGTGGGCAAAGACAGTGTGGCCGGTGGTGGTGAGATAGACGTGGATGAAGAAGAAGGCGGCCATCAGGAAAGCGCCGGCGGTGTGCGCGAGCGCGATCCATTCCAGCGACAGGTACTTGTCGATACCCAGTTGTTGCCAGTTGCCATAGAACAGGTAGAACAGACCGGAAATCCAGATCAGCGGCGAGATTGCCGCCAGCAGCGCGAGGTAGGCCAGGCGCTGCAGCGGGTTGTGCTTCTGTGCCGCCGTCTTGCGGAAGGGGTGCGGCGCATCCCGGAAAATACCGATCAGGTAGTAATTGACCATCGCCAGCACGTTCTTCAACGAAGGCAGGTACTGCCGCCATTCGCCGGTAGTGAATTGCCAGAAGATGGTGAAGGCCCACAGGGTCAGCAAGGTCCAGGCGGCCAGCGTGTGCAACTGGACTGCTTTCTGGAAGCCGATCAGGGCGTAGGTGCCGTGCACCTCGAAACCGGTGATCAGCATGCCGATGATCAGGAGGGCTTGCGACCAGTGCCAGAAACGCTCGTAGCGTTTGTAGATGTAGATGCGTTCACCGCTCATGATTGCTTTTCCTTTTTGCGACGGGTAAGGATGCGGACCAGGCCGTGGATCAGCCCGCCGCCAATGGCGCCAACGATGGCCAGGCCACCGAACAGGTCGACCAGGGAGTTACGGTCGCGCCCCGGCATGTAGATGCCGGTGATCGAAGCCAGCCGCCCGTCGCTGGCGCGGGTATGGCATTCCGCGCAGGGAACGGCTTTTTCCTTGGGCGCAACCATGTGCGTGATCGGCCACATGCTGCGCGTTTCGACGAAGTCGAACTTGCCGCCGAAGGTCCTGCCGACCGAAGCCGCGCCGGCCGCAAACGCCTTGTTCCAGTCGAGATTGGCCCAGTAGGCGCTGTCGTCGTTGCCCGCCAGGTGGGTGATCATCAAGGTCTTGCGTTCCACGTCGTAGGGCTGCTTGCCCTTGAACAGCTTGACCGGCCAGATCATCGACTTGCCGTCGCTGGCGCTGCCTTCGAACTTGTTGATGTAGATCGGTTGGTCGCTCTTCTCGAACTTGTCGTCGGGCAGCGTGTATTTGACCTTGCCGTTGAACCAGACGTACTCCGGCTTGACGTTTTCGGCGTAGACGAAGTCGCCCTTGGTGCCGAGGTAAACCGTATGCCCTTCGTCGTTCTTGACGACGAGCGGCTTGCCGTCCTGGTCGCGCTTGCCGGCGGTGGACCAGTCCCATTCCATCTTGGTCGGAATGTCGCCCCGGGCAAAGGCCGGAATGTGGCAGGTCTGACAGGCAAGCTTCTTGGTGTGGTCGTTCAGCTTGGCCATGTCCTTGTGCGGCGCCTGTCCATGGCAGGACTGGCAGGTGCTGGGATTGTCGCGGTCATGTTTGCCGCGCATCTCGGCGGGCTTCTTGTCCATCGCGGTCGGCGCGTAACGGCTGCCGGGGACCTGGTGGCTGTCGGTCTTGTGGCAGGTGGCGCAACTGAAATTGCCACCATCGGGCGACATGTGGACGTCGAGCGCCATTTCCGGACTGTCGAGCGAGCTGTCGAGGTCGCCGTGCTTGACGCCGTCGCCGCCGCCGCCGTTGTAGTGACAGGTGCCGCAGTTTTGCCGGCGGGTTTTGCCGACCTTCTGGGCGATGTTGCTCAGATCGATGCCCCGGACGATCTTGCCGGAACCGGGTGGATACTCGGTGTCCTTGGTCACCGGGTTGCCGTAGAACCCCGAGGGTTTCTTGTAGCGGCCGGTCTGATCGTGGCAGACCAGACAGTCGACGTTGTTCTCGGAAGTCAGGTCGAAATTCTTGTTTTCCGTGCCGTAACCGATGTGGCAACTGGCGCAGAAGTTGTAGTTGGAGTCGGCCGAGGTACAGAAATTGTTGATCAGGTTCTTCTTGCCGAGCTTCTGGCCGGTTTCGGGATTGGTGTAATCCCAGGTCCAGTGCTTTGTCAGGTGAACCTGTTTGGCGGCTTCGGTGTGACAGCTCAGGCAGGCTTTTGTCACTTCCGGGCCGGATGAAAACGGTCCCTTGAGCGCTTCGAGCTTGCTGTGATCGGTAGTGGATGCGGGAGCCTTGACGGCGGTGGTGGCTGGCGGTGCCGGCTCCTGAGTGCCGTGCGCGAGCAGTGCGCAGAACGACAAGCAGGCGCCGACTATAAAATGCACATGAAATTTCATGTGAATTCCTCGGACTTTATATAGCGCGAGAGGCCGGCCTCCCCAAGCCGGAACATCCCGCAATCGCAGGCTTGCCAGTCTTATAGTATAAGTAAATTATAATATTTTGCAATAGTAGATATTGCTCAATGCGAAATTAATTTATGGAAAATATTCTTCTCCGAATTTCGCTTGGGGCCCTTGAAAACTTGTCTTGGAGGCCGTAATTGAAGTCGTGAGATGCGAGATAAAGGAGTCAGTTCATGAACATCGTCTACGACAGCGAACATTTCTCGGTACTGGCTTATCCGTCCTGCCAGGGCTTCGAACTGGTGGACAAGGACAGTCGACGCATGTTGTTCCTGCATGGCATCGAGGCCTGGAGCTTCCGCGCGGCGATCGATGGCATTCCCGAAGCAGCGCGCGATGTCGAAACCATCGACGCCTTCCTCGACGATTACTGCACTGGTGCGGCAACACCGATCGTCGTCCATTGACGTGCTAGAATCGCGGCCATTCTTCAATCAGTCCGAGGTTTCGCAACATGGGTGTCGTCGATAGTGGGTACGTGTCCGATCACACGCGCTGGATGAACGAGATGCTGGAAAAGAATCCGCAGTGGGTGGCCGACCAGAAGGCCGGGCGCGCGCTGTGGTGGGACAAGCCGCAAGATGTCGAGACGACGGCGCGCAACGCCGAGTCGAAGGTGGTGCAGAAGGCCTATCCTTACGACATCAATTTCTTCGGCGAATAAATCAGGCTGCTGTTTCGCCAATGAAAAAGCCGGGGTTGCGACCCCGGCTTTTTTGCGTCTGGCGTTTGCGCGCTTAGCCGGTCAGCGGCTTGACCACGCGCTTGACCGCGGTGTCTTCCGGGTGCGGGTGGATGGTGAAGCCGAGGCTGGTCATCAAGCGGAACATCTTGGTGTTGGTCGATAGCACGTCGCCGACCACGGCGCGGTAGCCCTTGGTGCGGGCGCAGTCGATCAGCGCCGTCATCAGCTTGCGGCCGACGCCGTGCTTCTGCCAGTCGTCGCCGATGGCGAGCGCGAACTCGACCGATTCGCCGTCCGGGTTGAGGACGTAGCGGGCGACGCCGATCTGCTTTTCCTTGCCCGTCTCGTCATCGGGGATCGTCGCCACGAGCGCCATCTCGCGGTCGTAGTCGATCTGCGTGAAGCGAACCAGCATGGTCTGGGTCAGTTCGCGCAGGGTGTCCATGAAGCGGTAGTAGCGCGACTCGTCGGACATCGCCTTGACGAACTCCTGTTCCAGGTCGGCATCTTCCGGGCGGATCGGGCGCACGGTGACGACCTGGCCGTCGTTCATCGTCCATTCCTGGACCAGATGCACCGGGTAGGGATAGATCGCCATGTGCGCATAGCGGTCGCCGGAGCTGCTGCTGGCGTGGTCGATGACGATGCGCGCGTCGGCGGCGATGGCGCCGTGCTCGTCGACGATCAGCGGGTTGAGGTCCATCTCGATGATCCACGGCAGTTCGCAGACCATTTCCGAGATGCAGAGCAGGACTTCCTTGAGTGCCTCGCGGTCGACCGGCGGCATGTTGTGGAACTGGTCGAGGATCTTGGCGGTGCGCGTCGAATCGATCAGGTCCTTGGCCAGGAACTTGTTGAGCGGCGGCAGGGCGACCGAACGGTCGCTGAAGATTTCGTTGTCGAAACCGCCGGCGCCGAAGGTGATCACCGGCCCGAAGATCGGGTCGCGCAGCACGCCGATCATGATTTCGCGGCCGTGCGGCCGGGACAGGAAGGGCTCGATCGAGACGCCGTTGATCTTGGCGTTCGGGTTGCGCTTCTGCACCGTTTCGATGATGTCGTGGTAGGCGTTGCGTACCGCCGGCGCATTCTGGATGTTGAGGCGGACGCCGCCGGCGTCGGACTTGTGCGGCAGATCCGGCGAATCGACCTTCATCGCCACCGGGAAGCCGATCTGCTCGGCGAGCAGCAGGGCTTCGGTGGCGGTGCGGGCGACCATGGTCTGGGCAACCGGTACCTTGAAGGCGCGCAGGATCGCCTTCGATTCCATTTCCGACAGCACCTTGCGCCGCTCGGCAAGCAACGCCTCGATCAGCATCTTGGCGCCTTCGGCTTCGGGGCGGTTGTGCTGACGGGTCGGTTCCGGCGTCTGCAGCAGCAGCTTCTGGTTGCGGTAGTACTTGGAGATGTGGTGGAACAGTTCGATCGCCGTTTCCGGCATGCGGAAGGCCGGAATGCCGGAGTCTTCGAGCAGCTTGCGCGCTTCGGCCACCTGGGCCTCGCCCATCCAGCAGCAGATGATGCGGCGGTTGAGCTTGTCGGAAATCGCCACGATGGCCTGGGCGACGCCCAGTGGGTCGGTCATCGCCTGCGGCGAGAGCATGACCAGCGTGCTGTCGACGTTCGGGTCCTGAGTGATTGAGAGCAGGGCATCGCGGTAGCGCTCCGGGGTCGCGTCGCCGCCGATGTCGATCGGGTTGCTGTGCGACCAGTTGGTCGGCAGCACCTTGTTCAGGTTGCCCATCGTTTCCGCCGACAGTTCGGCGAGCGGAATGCCGAGGTCGCCGGCGCGGTCGGCGGCCATCGCGCCCGGGCCACCGCCGTTGGTGATGATTGCCAGGCGGTCGCCTTGCGGGCGGAACTTGGAAGCCAGCGCCTTGGCGGCGTAGAACAACTGGCCGACGTTCTTGACGCGGACGACGCCGGCGCGGCGCACGGCGGCGTCGAAGACGGTGTCGGAAACAGCCGCCATGCCCGAGTGGACGCGGGCGGCGTGCGAGCCGGCCTCGTGGCGACCGGCCTTCAACAGGATGATCGGCTTGATGCGGGCCGCCGAACGCAGGGCGCTCATGAAGCGGCGGGCGTTGCGGATGCCTTCCACGTACATCAGGATGTAGTGGGTGCGGTTGTCGTAGATCAGGTAGTCGAGGATTTCGCCGAAATCGACGTCGGCAGTCATGCCCAGCGAGATCACCGACGAGAAGCCGACCTGGTTGGCCTTGGCCCAGTCCAGCACCGCCGAGCACATGGCGCCCGATTGCGAGACCAGCGCCAGATTGCCCGGGTCGGCCGAAATCTTGGTGAACGTGGCGTTCAGGCCGAGTTCCGGACGGATGATGCCGAGACAGTTGGGGCCGAGGACGCGGACGTTGTAGGAACGGGCAATCTCCATCGCCTTGCGTTCGAGCGCGGCGCCGATGTGGCCGGCTTCCGAAAAGCCGGAAGCGATGACGATGACGTTGCGCACGCCGCTGCGGCCGCATTGTTCGATGATCTGCGGCACCGTCTGCGGCCGGGTGGCGATCACCGCCATCTCGACGCGGGCGCCGATTTCCTCGATCGATTTGTAGGCCGGCTGGCCCTGGATCGTCTCGTGCTTCGGATTGATCGCGTACAGCCGACCCTTGTAGCCCGAACCGAGGATGTTCTTGAAGATGATGTTGCCGACGGAATTTTCACGGTCGGAAGCGCCGATGACGGCAACCGACTTGGGCTCGAAGAGCGCGGTGAGATAGTGCTGTTCCAACATGGCTGGTCTCGCTTAAGGCGATGATATTTTAAGGATGGTGCAGTGCGGTATTCTCGCATGGCAGCCTGGGTAATACCACGAATCGCCTATTGGTATTTACCCTCGGAAATCACTTAGTCGTTCAGGGCGCAATCGAGCAGGAAGGATTGCGACAGGGCGCGGTGCACCGGGCACTTGTTGGCGATTTCCAGCAGGCGTTGCCGTTGTTCCGTGCTCAATTCGCCGTCGAGCGTGATCTGGCGGTGGATGCAGTGGCGGGCGACACCGTCAACTTCGACCTTGTGCAGCGAGAGATCGACGCTGACCTGGCGCAGCGGCAGACCCTTGCGTTCGGCGTACATGCGCAGCGTGATCGAGGTGCAGGCGCCGAGGCCAGCCATAAGGTAATCGAAAGGGGCCGGACCGGCATCGTCGCCGCCCAGCTCCGCCGGCTCTCCCGCCAGCAGGTGGTGCTGGCCGGCGATGACTTCCTGCTGGTATCTTCCCAACCCGTTTTCCTTGACAGTGACATTGCCTGACATGTTTGCCTCCTCCGATGAATTGCCGGGCATGATACGCCCATCGCCCTGGGTCGAACATTACAGCAGCTTGATTTCGGGGACTGGCGAGGTGCTTGATCTCGCCTGCGGCAGCGGCCGCCATGCCCGGCTGCTGGCCGACCGCGGGTGCCGGGTTTGCGCCGTCGACCGCGATACGACGGCATTGGCTGCGCTGGCCGGCGTGCAAGGCATCGAAACCGCTTGTTTCGACCTCGAAGGGGAGAACTGGCCGCTGGCCGGCCGCCTTTTTGCCGGTATCGTCGTCACTAACTACCTGTGGCGGCCGCGGCTGCCCGAGCTGCTGGCGACGCTGCTGCCCGGCGGCGTGCTGATCTACGAGACCTTCATGGACGGCAACGCGGCGTATGGCAAGCCGTCGAATCCGGATTTTCTGCTTCGTCCGGGGGAATTGCGGGAGATCGTAGCAGTGGCCGGATTACAGGAGGTCGCCTTCTTCGAAGGCTATGCCGGCATGCCAAAACCCTGTCAGCGCCAGGCTATCGTCGCGCGCCGACCTATTTGAGCAACGGTTTCAGCGCCGGCCAGACGTGTTCGAGCAGCAGCGGCTGGGCGGCGGCGGTCGGATGCAGGCCGTCGGCCTGGAACAGTTCCGGGCGGGAGGCCACCGGTTCGAGCAGGAAGGGCAGGTAGGCGGTTTTTTCCGCCTTGGCGACGCTGCCGAAACGCTGGAAGAACTGCTCGGCGTACGGTCCGTAATTCGGCGGCAGGCGCATGCCGGCGAGCAGCACGCGGGCGCCGGCCTTTTGCGCGGCGGCGATCATCGCTTGCAGGTTGTTTTCCATCTGCTTCAAGGGCAGGCCGCGCAGGCCGTCGTTGGCGCCGAGCGCCAGGATGAGCACGGCCGGCTGGTGTTCGGCGAGCGCGGCGGCGAGACGGGAACGGCCGCCGGCCGTGGTTTCGCCGGAGATCGACAAATTGGCGACGGTATAATCCGGACGTTCGTCGGCCAGCCGCTCGGCGAGCAGCGACGGCCAGGCCTGTTGCGGCCGGATGCCGTAGCCAGCGGAGAGCGAATCGCCCAGCACCAGGACGCGCTTGGCGGCCAGCGCCGACGGGGCGACAACGAGTAGCGACAACAGGAACAGGAAAGCACGCATGGCGGAAAAACCGGTGGTTGAAGTGACAGGGCTGGGCAAGACCGTCGATAACGGCGGCGCGCCGCTGACGATTCTGCAGGATATTTCCTTCACGGTCATGCCGGGCGAGACGGTGGCCATCGTCGGCGCCTCCGGTTCGGGAAAATCCACGCTGCTCGGACTGCTCGCCGGGCTCGATGTTCCCACGGCCGGCGCAATCCGCCTCGACGGCGTCTCGCTCGCCGCACTCGACGAGGACGCGCGTGCCGTCCAGCGCGGCAAACTCCTGGGCTTCGTCTTTCAGTCCTTCCAGTTGCTGCCGGCGCTGACCGCGCTGGAGAACGTCATGCTGCCGCTCGAACTCGCCGGCCGCAAGGACGCGGCGGCGCAGGCGGCCGACTGGCTGGAGCGCGTCGGCCTCGGCCATCGCCTCAAGCACTACCCGAAGCACCTCTCCGGCGGCGAGCAGCAGCGCGTCGCCCTGGCCCGCGCCTTTTCGCCGGCGCCGCGGCTGGTGCTGGCCGACGAGCCGACCGGCAATCTCGACGCGGCGACCGGCCAGCAGGTCATCGAGTTGATGTTCGACCTCAACGCCAAACAGGGCACGACGTTGGTGCTGGTCACCCACGACGAGGCGATTGCCGCCCGCTGCGGCCGCGTGCTGCGCATCCAGGCCGGCCGGCTGGCCGACTGAGCGCTGCTCAGGCGCTGCTCAGGCGCCCTCGGCGCAGCGGCGCCGGCTTTCCTGCGGGTCGCGAAAGATCAGCGGGCGTTGCGCGGCGCCCGGCCTTTCGGCGGCCGCCAGCGCGTCGAGCACGCGCTCGTGCTTGGGGCTTTTCGGACACACCGGGTCGGCGGCCTCGGCATCGCCGGCGATCAGATAGGCCTGGCAGCGGCAGCCGCCGAGGTCTTCTTCCTTGTGCTCGCAGTCGCGGCAGGGCTGTTTCATCCAGCCGGTACCGCGATAGCGGTTGAAGCCCGGCGAGTCGTACCAGATGTCGCGCAGGCTGCTGTCGGCGACGTTCGGGAAGCTCAGGCCGGGCAGCATGCGGGCGGTGTGGCAGGGCAGCGCGGTGCCGTCCGGGGTCACGGTCAGGAAGACGTTGCCCCAGCCGTTCATGCATTTCTTCGGTTTGCCTTCGTGGTAATCCGGCACCACGAAGAGGATGCGCATGCGGTCGGCCAGCTTGGCCTTCCATTCGTCGGTGACGGCCTCGGCCGCCCGGAGCTGTTCGCGGCTGGGCATCAGTTGCTCGCGGTTGAGCAGCGCCCAGGAGTAGTACTGGGCGTTCGCCAGTTCCAGGTATTCGGCACCGAGTTCGTCGGCCATCTCGATGATGCGGCCGATCTGCCCGATGTTCAGACGGTGGATGACGACATTCATCACCATTGGCCAGCCGCGCTCGCGGATCATTCGGGCGACCTTCTGCTTGAGATCGAAAGTGCGGGTGTGGCTGAGGAAGTCGTTGATCTCGCGGGTCGAATCCTGGAAGGAAAGCTGGATGTGGTCGAGCCCGGCGGCCTTGAAGGCATCGAGCCGGGCTTCGGTGAGGCCGACGCCGGAGGTGATCAGGTTGGTGTAGTAGCCGAGCCGGCGGGCCTCGCCGACGAGGATTTCGAGATCGTCGCGGAGCAGCGGTTCGCCGCCGGAGAAGCCGCATTGCACGGCACCGAGTTCGCGGCCTTCGCGCAGCACGCGCAGCCAGTCGTCGGTGGATAGCTCTTGCTCGTGGCTGGCGAAGTCGACCGGGTTGTAGCAGAACACGCAGTGCAGCGGACAGCGGTAGGTGAGCTCGGCGAGCAGCCACATCGGCGGGCCGGGTTGGCGCGGTGCGTTCATCTTGTCTCCTGGTCCAGACGCAGCCAGCGCTTTTCGACGGCGATGGCGATGAAGCTTTCGACCTCGCCGGCCAGGCCGACGGTGGCGAAAGTCTGTTCGAGTTCGGCGACGATCCCGCGCACGCTGCGCGTGCCGTCGCAGCGGGCGAGGATTTCGCCGGCGCTGCGGTTGAGTTTGATCATGCCCTCCGGATAGAGCAGCACATGACAGTCCTGCGCCGGCTCCCACTGGAAGCGGAAGCCGTGGCCGAGGCGGGGCGTGCCGTCGTTCATGCCGCCCGCCGTTCGTCGGTGACGCCGTTGGTGCCGTAGTGCTGGGCCATGACGTCGTTCATGCTCCACAGGATGTCGAGCTTGAACCGGAGAATCTGGATCGCCCTTTCCTGCTGGGCGCGGCTGCGGAAATGATCGAGGGTGACGTTGAGCCCCTGGATCACGTCGCGCGGTGCCTGGCTGGTCCGGTTGCGGAAGTACTGCAGTCCGGACGATTCGATCCACGGATAGTGCTCCGGCCAGGTGGCCAGGCGCTGGCGGTGGATCACCGGGGCGAACAGCTCGGTCAGCGACGAGCAGACGGCCTCCTGCCACGGCGCGCGGCGGGCGAAGTTGATGTAGGCATCGACGGCGAAACGCACGCCGGGCAGGACGTGGCGCAGGTCGGTGATTTCCGCGCGGGAGAGGCCGACGGCTTCGCCGAGGCGGATCCAGGCTTCGATGCCGCCGGCGTCGCGCAGCTTTTCGCCGTCGGGCAGGCCGTATTCGAAACCGTCGTGGTCGAGGATGCGCTGCACCCAGCCGCGCCTTACCTCGCGATCCGGGCAGTTGGCCATGATCGCCGCATCCTTGACCGGGATGGCGATCTGGTAATAGTAGCGGTTGGCTACCCAGCCGCGGATCTGCTCCGGCGTCGCGCGGCCGGTGTTCAGCATGACGTTGAACGGGTGGTGGATATGGTAGGCCTTGCCGTTTTCGCGCAATTGCCGCTCGAATTCCTCGCGGCTCCAGGCGGGGCGGCCGTCGTCGGCGTCGTGCAGTTCGGCCAGAAGGTCGGCTCGGATCATGGTTCGTCTCTCCGGTTGTCAGATGTGGATCAACCAACCGTCCTCGGCGACTTCGATGCCACGGCGCGTCAGTTCGGCGCGTTCGGCGGAAGCTTCGTCGAGGATCGGGTTGGTGTTGTTGATGTGGATGAGGATCTTGCGGACATGGCGCGGCAGTTCGTCCAGCCATTCCATCATGCCGCCGGGGCCGGACTGCGGCAGGTGGCCGATGTCGCGCGCGGTCCGGGGCGACAGGCCGGCAGCGATCATCTCGTCGTCGTTCCAGAAGGTGCCGTCGACCATCACGCAATCGGCTGCCAGCAGGCGGGCATGGACTTCCGGTGTGCGGGCGCCGAGGCCCGGGGCGTAGAAGAGCTTCCTGCCGCTGTTGAGGTCGGTGATGGTGACGCCGACGTTGTCGCCGGCGACCGACGCCTCGCGGTGCGGCGAGTAGGGCGCCGCCTTGCTGGAGAGCGGCAGCGCCGAGAATTCGATGCCCGGCACCTTGGGCATGCGGAAAGGCGTGCCGTCGAGCGGGATGTGCTGGCGGTCGACGCCGCAATAGTGTTCGAGTACGCGCAGCACCGGGTTGCCGCTGCTCAGGTCTTCATGGACCGGATCGGTGCACCACAGGGCCATCGGCGTCTTCTGCTCGCGCAGCATGAAGAGACCGGTGGCGTGATCGATCTGGCCATCGACCAGCAGCACGCCGCCGATGCCGGTGTCGCGTAGCGCGCGAGCGGGTTGCAGGGCGGGCGTCGCCTTGATCTGCTGCAGGATGTCGGGCGAGGCGTTGAGCAGCGCCCAGTCCGGACTGTCGTCGGCGGCAACGCAGATCGACGACTGGGTACGCGGCTTGGCGCGCACGCTGCCGTCGCGCACGCCGGCACAGTTGCGGCAGTTGCAGTTCCACTGCGGAAAGCCGCCGCCGGCCGAAGCACCGAGAACGATGAGTTTCATGATCGAGGTCCGGAAAAAGCCGTCGCCCGCTGGGGCAGGCGACGGCAGCGCGCTTAGCGGGCGGCGATGTACATGGTGATTTCGAAGCCGAAGCGGAAATCACAGGCGGTCGGGGTTTCCCATTTCATGAGTTGGTCTCCTTGGTCGGTGGATAGGGTGACGTTGTTGTCGCGATTGGCCGGTCAAAGCAGGTGACCGGCTGGGATCAACTATCGCAAGCCGGCGCCCGATGCGCGTCCAGAGAAACATGATTTGCATCTCCAGATTTTCATGACGGATGGGCTGCCCGTGCTGGTTAGAATGCCGCCATGCGCTACCTGTCACCGGCCGACGAACCCTGGGCGAGCGGCTATCTGCCGGTCGACGGCGGGCATCGTCTGTACTACGAGCAGCGCGGGGCGGCCGATGGCATCCCGGTCGTCGTCGTGCACGGCGGGCCGGGGTCGGGGAACTCGGCGGCGCACGCCGCTTTCTTTGCCGCCGACCGCTACCGCGTCATCCTGGTCGATCAGCGCGGGGCCGGCCGCAGCAAGCCGGCCGGCCGGCTGGAGAACAACACCACGGCCGACCTGCTGGCCGACCTTGACCGCCTGTGCGTCCATCTTGGCATCGCGCGCTGGCTGGTCGTCGGCGGCTCCTGGGGGGCGACGCTGGCGGTGCTGTATGCGGCGGCGCGGCCTGAATCCGTGCGCGGGTTGCTGTTGCGCAATCCCTTTCTGGCACGGGCCGCCGATCTCGAGTGGTTCTTCGGCGGGGCGAAAGCGAAACATCCGGCGGCCTGGCTTGCCTGGGCGGCACTGGGCGCGCCGGCTGCGCCGGGCGCCATGTTGCCGTGGTTGGACGCCGACCTGCACGCGGCCAGCGAAGCGCGGCAGGCGGCCCTGGTTGCCGCCTGGCATGGCTGGGAAGGCGCGCTCGCCGGCACGGCGGTACGTACCTTATCGGCGCGTGAGCGCGACGGACTGCGCCGCCGCTATCGGCTGCAGTGCCACTATTTCCGCCAGAATTGTTTCCTGGCGGAGAACGGCATTCTGGACGCGAGCCCGGCGCTGGCTACGGCGGCGCTGCCGGTTCATGTCGTGCAGGGGCTGGCCGACGATGTCTGTCCGGCAGCGGCGACGCGTTTGTTGCTGGCGCGTCTGCCGCACGCTTCCTGGGACGCCATCGCCGGTGTCGGTCACGATCCGTTTGCGGCGCCAGTGCAAGAGGCGACCCGCGCTGCACTGGATTGCTTTGCGGCGACCGCCGCCTTTCCGCCGGGGAACCGGCTGCCGCTTGCCTGAGCCGGTCAGGCGAGCGTTTCGCTGGCCGCGCGCCGGCCGCTTCTGACTGCGCCTTCGAGCGTTGCCGGGTAGTCGGCCCAGGTGTAGTCGCCGGCCAGGATGAGGCGCGGGTCGGCGGTGATATGGGATGGCCGTGCCTGTTGCGGTCGACAGGAAAACGTCGCCCGTTTTTCGCGGATGACGCGCCGCCAGTCGGCCGGGCCGAGGCCGAGCGCGCTTTCGATTTCCCCTGCCAGCGCCTCGTCGGATAGGGCTTCCCAGTCGCCGTGGCCGCTGATCGCGCAGCCGAACAGGCCGTTGCCGCGGTCGATTGCCCAGGCGCCGGTGGCGCCGCCGAGGTGCAGGAGCGGGAAGGGAAGGGCGCTTGTTGCCGCAAATTGCAGGTAGACCGTGGCGATCGGCTCGTAATCGAAGTCGGCGTCGATTTCCGGCAGCAACGCAGGCAGATGCTGCGGCGCGATGGCGACGATAACCGCCTCAAAAGCCTTGCCATCGACCCAGGCATCGTTGATGCTGCGCACCCGGTGGCCGAAGCGCAGCGTCGCACCGTTTGCCGTGAGCCAGCGGCAGGCCGGTTCCGGCAGCAGTTCGCCGAAGGGCACGCGCGGCAGTAGCAGGTCGGTGTCGGCGCGGCGCGGGCTGCCCAGGCTGTCGCGCAGGACGTTCGCAAACAATTGCGCCGACGCGCGTTCGACCGGGGTGTTGAGTGCCGCCAGGCAGAGCGGCTCCCACAGTTTTTCGCGCAGGACGCCGGTCTGGCCGGCGGCGTCGAGCCAGCCGGCGACGCTTTCGTCGCGCGTCAGGCGAAAGCCGCGCCATTTGACGCGCTGCATCCAGAGCGCGGTTTTCAGCTTTTCCGGCAGGTCGACCGTGGCCGCCGTGAGCAGCCCCCAGGCGACGTTGAACGGTGCAGGCCAAGGCGGCAGCGCCAGGCGGAAAGCGTCACGGTCGACGACCTGCAATGGGCGGCGCTCGAACAGCGCGTCCGGATCGGCACCGACGCTGCGCATCAGCGCCAGTGTTTCGCGGTAGGCGCCGAGCAGCAGGTGCTGGCCGTTGTCGAGCGTGCGCCCGTCGATGTTGACCGAACGGCCGCGACCGCCGGCGACGCGGCCGGCTTCGTAGAGGGTGACGGCGGCGCCGCGCCGGGTCAGGTCGACGGCGGCGGCGAGCCCGGCCCAGCCGGCGCCGACGACGGCGACCTTCACCCGCTTAGCCCTTGATCCAGGTCTTCGCCGCCAGCCACAGCTTGCGCGTCGCCGGCAGCGAGATGCGCTGGTGCAGCACCTGGAAGTTCTCGCCGCGGATTTCTTCGAGCAAGGTGCGGTAGATCGCCGCCATGATCAGGCCGGGGCGCTGGTTCTTGCGGTCGACCGCCGGCAGCAGGGCGAATGCCTGTTCGTAGTAGCGCTGCGCGCGTTCGTACTGGAACTGCATCAGCGCCGTGAAGTTGTCCGAATATCTGGCGTTGAGGATGTCGGCGGCGGGCACGTTGAACTGCTTGAGTTCGTCCATCGGCAGGTAGATGCGGCCGCGCCGCGCGTCCTCGCCGACGTCGCGGATGATGTTGGTGAGCTGGAAGGCCATGCCCAGGTCGTGCGCGTATTTCTGCGTCTGACGGTCCTGGTAGCCGAAGATTTCGGCGGCGAGCAGGCCGACGACGCTGGCGACGCGGTAGCAGTAGAGCGACAGCCCCTTGAAGTCGAGATAGCGCGACTGCTGCAGGTCCATCTCCATGCCGTCGATGATTTCCAGCAACTGCT
>CAZFXO010000023.1:0-48158 GCA_964523045.1 uncultured Dechloromonas sp.
TCGCCGGCGATGCGCAGGAAACCGTCCTCGCCCTCCAGATGCTGCTCGGCGCGGCGGATCGCTTCGAGGCCGAGCGTGGTGTGCGTCTTCATGATGGCGAACTCGGCGTCGTCGAGCTTGCCCGGTTTGAGCAGGATGTGGTCGGGAATGCCGACCTTGCCGATGTCGTGCAGCGGCGCCGACTTGTAGAACAGCTCGATCGTCACATCGTCGAGTTCGCCGGCGTACTTCGGGTTGCGCCGCAGGTTCAGGGCGAGCGCCCTGACGTAGCGTTGCGTGCGCAGGATGTGGTTGCCGGTCTCGTTGTCGCGGGTTTCCGCCAGCGAGGCCATGGCGATGATCGTCACGTCCTGGATGCGCTGCACCTGGCGCGTGCGCTTCTGCACTTCCTGTTCCAGCCAGGCGTTCTGCCGCGCCAACTGGTCGCGGCTGAGCTTCAGGGCAACGTGGGTATGGACGCGGGCAACCAGGATCAGCGGATTGATCGGTTTGGCGACGTAATCGACCGCGCCGAGTTCGAAACCGCGCCGCTCGTCCTCGGCTTCCGTGCGCGCGGTGAGGAAGATCACCGGGATGTCCGCCGTCGCCGGGTCCTGCTTGAGCCTTGCGCAGACTTCGTAACCGTCCATCTCCGGCATCATGATGTCGAGCAGGATCAGCGCCGGCTGCGGCGCCTGGGCCGCCAGATCGAGCGCCTGCGGGCCGTTGGTGGCGACCCGCACCTTGTAGTCGTCCATCAGCAGCGCGCTGACCAGGCGCAGGTTTTCCGGGGTGTCGTCCACCACGAGGATGCTGGTCTTGACGGCATCAACGCTCATGGCGCAGCCCTCCCACCGTGGCATGAAGAATGTCCAGCGCGCTGCGGAACTCGTAGTCGTGGACAGCTTTTTCGAAGGCTTCGCAAGCCGCCGCCGGCAAGGCCGAGCGGACGGCGGCGAGATGATCGATCAGGTAATCGATCGCCGCGCCGTCCTGATCGGCGAGATAGCCCGCCAGTCGCTCGAGGATGACGGCGGCTTCGCCGGAGGTCGGCGGCGGCGCGCTTGGCGGCACGCCGACGATGGGCGCAATGCCCTGGCGGATCGCCTCGCCCAGGGCCGCCAGCGCGTCGAGGAATCCAGTTAGCGCCGCCGCCGAAACGTCGCCCCCGCGCAGCGCGCTTTCCAGCGCCGCCGCCTGCTGGTGCAGCGTATCGGCGCCGAGGTTGCCGAGCACGCCTTTCAGGGTGTGCAGGTGGCGGGCGAGCTGCCCCTGGTCAGCGGCGGCCAGCGCATCGCGCAACAGGCCGTCGTGTTCGGCCCGGTGTTGCGCGAACTGCAGCAGCATTTCCCGGTACAGCGCCGTCTTGCCATTGACCCGCCGCAAGCCGGCGACCACGTCGAGCCCGGCAATCGCCGGGAAAGCCGGCGCGCTGGCTGGAGGAACGACGGCGGACGGCGGCGGCATGGCCCCGGGCCAGCCATCGCCGTAGCGCGCCCAGCGGGCGACGGTACGCAGGAAACTCGGTGGGTCGATCGGCTTGCCGACGTGGTCGACCATGCCGGCGTCGATGCAGCGTTGCCGCTCTTCGATCATCGCGTGCGCCGTCATGGCGACGATCGGCAGATCGGCGAAGCGGCCGTCGGCGCGCACCCGCCGGGTGGCCTCGATGCCGTCCATCTCCGGCATCTGCAGGTCCATCAGCAGCAGGTCGTAAGTGGGCCCCGCAGCGGTATTCAGCATCTCCAGCACCTGCCTGCCGTTGCTGGCGACATCGACCGTCGCCCCGGCTTCGCGCATCAGTTCGACCGCAATCTGCTGGTTGATCAGGTTGTCTTCCGCCAGCAGGATGCGCAGGCCGTCGAGCATGCCGTTCGGCAGCAGGATGTCGTCGGCGCTCAGGTGCGCGTGGCTGCGGAACTGCTCGGCGTCGAGCACCGGCAACGCGACGACGAAGCTGAACTGCGAGCCGACGCCAGCGATGCTGTCTACCTTGATCTCGCCGCCCATCGCTTCGACGATGCGCTGGCTGATGGTGAGGCCGAGACCGGTGCCGCCGTATTTGCGGGTGGTCGAGCCGTCGGCCTGCGAGAACGGCTGGAACAGCTTCTCCAGTTGCGCCGGCGTCATGCCGATGCCGCTGTCGCGCACGCTGAAGCGCAGGATCGCCTGCTCGCCGCGCAATTCCTGCGGCGCGACGGCAATCTCGATCCGACCCTGTTCGGTGAACTTGACCGCGTTGTTGGCGAGATTGATCAATACCTGCCCTAGGCGCAGGGGATCGCCCAGGAAATAACCGGGCGTCGCCGGGGCGACATCGATCAGGAAGGCCAGCCCCTTCTCGGCAGCGCGCCCGCCGACCACGGTACGCACCGACTCGCACACCTCGGCGAGGGCGAAGGCGGTGTGCTCCAGTTCCAGCTTGCCGGCCTCGATCTTCGAGAAGTCGAGAATGTCGTTGATGATGCGCAGCAGCGAGGTGGCGGCCAGGTTGGCCTTGGCGATGTAATCGCGCTGGCGTTCGTCGAGGTCGGTCTTCAGCGCGAGATGCGACATGCCGATGATGGCGTTCATCGGCGTGCGGATTTCGTGGCTCATATTGGCCAGGAAGTCGGACTTCAGCCGCGTTGCCTCCAGCGCGACGTCGCGTGCCCGCGCCAGTTCGGCCTCGGCGTGCTTGCGCCGGCTGATGTCGCGGACGAAGGAACTGAAGGTGTAGCTGTCGCCGACCTTGACCGGCCAGATCGACAGCTCGACGTCGATGACGCCCTTGTCCCGGGTCAGCGCGGTGATTTCGATGCGCTGGTTGATCAGGCTGCCCTGGCCGGTTTCGGCGAAGCGCCGGACGCCGGCTTCGTGCATCTCCCGGTACTGCTCGGGGACGATCAACTGGCTCATCTTCTGGCCGATGGCTTCGTCGCGGCGCCAGCCGAAAATCTGTTCCGCCGCCGGGTTCCAGTCCACGATCATGCTCTGCGCGTCGATCGTGATCACCGCGTCGTTGGCGGTATCGAGCAGCATGCGCGTGCGTTCGGCGGCGCTGGCCAGTTCCGCCGTGGCCGCCTCGGCGCTTTCCTTGGCGCTGCGCAATTCGTCCTCGGCCCGGTTGCGGCTTTCCTCGGACAGCGTGATCCACCAGGTGGCGATGCTCGACAACACCGCCAGGCCGAAGAAGATGCGGATCAGGTAGTCGTCGAAGCGGTCCACCACCTCGGAGGAAAATCCCTTCAGCCCACCGGGCAGCGTGGTCCACAGCGTGATGACGATCATCAGCAGCATGAAGCCCCAGATCAGGGAGAAGGTGGCGACGCGCTGCACCGTCACCCCGGAAACCTCGCGCCGCAGCAGGCGGTTGAGCGTTGCCTGCACGGCGTCGCGATAGACCACGGACCAGCTGCGCCCCTTCGGTTTGCAGACATCCTTGCAGTTCGGGTCGAGCGTGCAGCACAAGGAGCAGATATTGACGCCGTGGTGCGGGCAGTAGGCCGAGTCGGCCTCGGCGTAGTGGTGTTCGCAGATGCCGCAGGCGACCAGCGCGTTCGAGCGCTCCGGGAAGCTGCTGCGGCGGGCGATGTAGTACTTGCCCTTGGTCAGGTAGGCGATCAGCGGGGCGAGGACGAAAGCGAGCAGCGCCGCGATCAGCCAGGAGTAGGCCTGCGCGTAGTCGCCCAGCACACCGCTGAAGGCGATGGTGGAGACGATCGAGGCCAGCACCATGCTGACCACGCCGACCGGGTTGAAGTTGTACAGGTGGGCGCGCTTGAATTCGACCAGCGGCGGACTCAGGCCAAGCGGCTTGTTGATCGACAGGTCGGCGACCACGGCGCAGACCCAGGCGACGGCGATGTTCGAATAGAGGCCGAGGACGCTGTTCATCGCCTCGAACAGGTCGAGTTCCATCAGCATCAGCGCGATGGCGCAGTTGAAGACGAGCCAGACGACGCGCCCCGGGTGCGAGTGGGTGATGCGGGAGAAGAAATTCGACCAGGCCAGCGAACCGGCGTAGGCGTTGGTGACGTTGACCTTGAGTTCCGAGACGCAGACGAAGATGGCGCCGATCAGTAGCGCCGTTTCCGGGTTGTCGATGGCGTAGCGGAAAGCGGTGTTGAAGATCTGGATCGGCTCCTTGGCGTCGGCGACGGCGACCCCGGCGAGCACCGCGACGGCGGCGAGCAGCATGCCGCCGAGCTGCTTGAGGAAGGCGATGACGATCCAGCCGGGACCACCGAGCAGCATGTTGAACCACCAGCCGAGGCGGTTGCCGCGTTGGCGCTCGGGCATGAAGCGCAGGTAATCGACCTGCTCGCCGATCTGGGCGATCAGCGCGAAGGAAATCCCGGCGGCGATGCCGAAATGGTAGGGATCGAAGCCGTTGCTCTTCGACACCTCGCCGGCGAAGCGGGTCATCGCCGCGAGCGCCGCCGGCTCACGCGTCAGCACGTAGTAGAAGGGCACCGCGAGCAGGATCAACCACAGCGGCTGGGTCCATTGGTGGAAGCGGTTGATCGCGGTGACGCCGTAATAGACGACGGGAATCACCACTACCGTGCACACGATGTAGCCGAGCCACAGCGGCATGCCGAAATAGAGCTTGATCGCCTGCGCCATGATCGCGGTTTCGACGGCGAGGAAGATGAAGGTAAAAGACGCGTAAATCAGCGAGGTGAAGGTCGACCCGACGTAGCCGAAACCGGCGGCGCGCGTCAGCAGGTCCATGTCGATGTTGTGGCGCGCCGAATACCGGCAGATCGGCAGGCCGGCGGCGAAGATCACAATGCCGGCGAAGATCAGCGCCCAGATCGCGCTGGCGAAGCCGAAATCGAGCAACAGCAAGGCGCCGATGGCTTCGTAGGAAAGCGCCGAGTTGGTGCCGATCATGGTGTTGCCGATCACCGACGGCGACCACTTGCGGAAACTCGCCGGCGAATAGCGCAACGCGTAGTCCTCGATCGACTCCGTCGCCACCCAGCGATTGTATTGACGCTTGACCTTTTCCGCTGATCCTGTCGCCATTCCACCCGACCCCTTCGTGCCCGACCGCGCATTCAAATCGATGCGCTTGCGTTACGCCATGTTAGACGGATTTACAGATCGGATGAAGAATGCCCGCAGCAATTTCTGCGGGCAGCGGCGGTGGTCAGTGCCACCGCGACACAGGCGCCGCCTCAGCCGCCGATCACTCCGACCGGCAAGGCATCGAACCAGTGGATGAAACGCTGTACGTCGGCGCCGCGGTAGATGGCGCCGTGCTGCGGACAGAGGAAGTCGATGTCGAGCGCGGCGACGCGTTCGCACCAGGCACGCTTGGCCTCGTTGGAGCCCATCCAGCGCTGGTGAAAGGCTTCGGCGTAGCGGATGTGGGCGTCGAAATCCTCGACGAAGAGGCCGTCCTGGCCGGCCGGCAGGAGCGCCGCGCCGACATCGCCGGAAAACAGGATCTTCGCCTTGCGGTCGTAGAGGTGGAAATTGCCGGAGGCGTGCAGGTAATGCGCGGGAACCGCCCGCAGCGGCAGACCGCCGAGGGATATTTCGATGCCGGCGTCGGGAATCGGCACGAAGGTTTCCGGCGCGCCGCCGAAGTGCGGGATGAAACCCGCCCACAGCCAACTGACATAGCAGCGCATGCCGGGGTTGAATTCCAGCCAGAGCGCCAGCGACGAGCAGATATCGGGGTCCTGGTGCGAGGCGAAGACGGCGGTCAGCGCGGAGGGATCGAATTCGCCGGCGAGCGCCGAGAAGACGGCGGGAAAGATTTCGGCGCCACCGGGGTCGAGCAGCATGCCCTGGCCACCGTGGCTGACCAGGTATTCGTTGGTATCGATCAGATGCCCCGGCCGCTCCGGGTCGCGCACGATGGCGACCCACTTGTGGTCACCATCCTGGAAAATGGTACTGGTCTTCTTCACCCCGCCCCCGTTCTAATTGTTCTTGAAAAAATCCGAGCGCTGCAAGGCCTGCAGCGAAATGCGTATTTCCTCGACGACACCGTCGAACTCGCCGGAAACCTGGGTCAGCGCCCCGGCAAACCCCTGTCCGTAAGCCGCCTCGATCTTCGCCGACTTGGCCAGCACGCCGCCCAACTCAACCAACTGGAAGGCGTCTTCGAGCGCCCGCTGCAACTGTCGGCGCAGACTCGCCAGGTGTTGCTGGTGCTCGGCGTTGGCCTGTTCGCGGCGGCATACCAGTTGTTCCAGCTTGTGCGTCGGAACGCTGGCGACGGCGGCGCGCAGCAGCCGAGTATTGCGGATGTCCTGGAGGACGACCGAGACTTCGCGCACACCGGCGTGGATGTGCGCGGTCAGCGCCTGCATCTGCGTCCGCAGGTCCTGCGAGAAGACGCGCAACTCGTTGGACAGGACGCCGAAACCGCGCGCGTTGATGCCGGCGCGCTTGGCCAGGAAGATGGCGTTGAGCGCCATCAGGTTGATGCGGAAGGCGACGGCGACGACGGCCTTGACCTCCTCGTTGATGCGGACGATGCGCCGCAGGTCTTCGCCGGCTGCGGCGCCAGCCGTCCGCACCAGCGCCGTCATTTCTCGAGCACGTAGGTGCCGGGCGCGTCCGCCAGCGCCGGGAACTTGCGATTGCTCACCGGGTAGGCGTCGACCAGTTCGCCGCTGCGCTCGCCGAGCCAGGCGGTCCAGTCCTGCCACCAGGTGCCGGGTTTCTTGTCGGCGCGGTCGAGCCAGTGTTCCCAGTGCTCGTTGCGCTCCGGCTCGGCGATCCAGTAGGCGCGCTTGGGCGGATTGACCGGCGGATTGACGATGCCGAGGATGTGCCCGGAGGTGGATAGCGCGAAGCGCATCGGGGCGTTGACGTTGATGTACTTGCGGATGCGGTAGCACTGCTTCCACGGCGCGATGTGGTCGTCCTCGGCGGTCACCGCGTAGAGCGGCTGGACGATGCGGTCGAGGTCGATCGACTCGCCGGCGATGGTCAGTTTGCCGCGCTTGATCAGGTTGTTGTTGAGGTACATCTCGCGCAGGTAGAAGGAGTGCATTGCCGCAGGCATGCGCGTCGAATCACAGTTCCAGAACAGCACGTCGAAAGGCGGCAAGGGCTCGCCGAGCAGGTAGCTGTTGACCCAGTACTGCCAGACCAGGCTGTTCGAGCGCAGCAGGCGGAACGAGGTGGCCATTTCGGCGCCGTCGAGGTAACCGCGCTTTTCCATCTTCTCTTCCAGCGCGCCGACGCAGGCATCGTCGATGAAGACGTCGATGTCGCCGGGATGCGAGAAATCGGTCAGCGTGGTGAACAGGGTCCAGTGGGCGACCGGCATCTGTTCCGCCGCGAAGCGCTTGTTGGCCCAGGCCATGTAGGTGCTGACCAGGGTACCGCCGATGCAGTAGCCGACCAGGTGCACCTGCGGCACCTTGCAGAATTCGCTGGCGACGCGGACCACTTCATTGACCCCTTCGAGCAGGTAGTCGTCGAAACGGACGTCGCGCATCTCGGCGTCCGGGTTCTTCCAGCTCGTGATGAAGACCGAGAAGCCCTGGTCGGTCAGGTACTTGACCAGGCTCTTCTTGGTGTTGAGGTCGAGGATGTAGAACTTGTTGATCCACGGCGTGACGATGACGATGGGCATCGCCCGCACCTTCTCGGTGGTCGGCGTGTAGTGGATCAGTTCGACCAAGCGGTTGCGGAAGACCACCTTGCCCGGTGTCGTCGCCAGGTCCTTGCCGACGGTGAAGGCGTCGGGCTCGACCATCTGGATGTTCTTCGCCTTGACGTCGCGCTGGAAGTTGGCCCAGCCACGGCGCAGGCTTTCGCCCTGGGTGGCGACGGCGCGTTCAAGGGCGACCGGGTTGGTCCAGAAGAAGTTGGTCGGCGCCACCATGTTCAGCCACTTGCGCGACCAGAACGCCGCCCGCCGCCGCTCCTTGTCCGACATGCCGGGGGTTTCGAAGAGCATGTCCTGCAGGCGGTGGGTGAAGGCCAGGTACCACTCCTTGACGATGTCCCAGGACGCCGAATCGCTCCATACCGGCGCCGTGAAACGGGCATCGTCGGCATGCGGGCGGATCACGTCCTCGGACGCAATGCCGAGCGCCCGCCGGGCGACGTGCGCCTGCAGCGCGAACAGGTCGGAGGAGAGCGCGTTGACCGCGCGCGTCAGTTCCTGCGGATGCATCAGCCACGCCATCTGCGCGTTGAGCAGCGAGGTGGTCGCCCCGAAGGGATCGATCGCCGTGCTCACTGCCTTGCCGATCGTCTCGGCCGGGCTCAGCCGGTCGAGGTCGATATTGTCGTCTCGTGTTGCCGAATTGCCTGACATGGAATTCTCCCTGACATCTTCAATGTTTGATCTTACAGCGTGACGAAGCTGTTCGCCTGCGGCAGATGGATTTCCCGCCAGCCGAAGCGGGCGCGGATGGCGGCGGCGAAGGCTTCCGACGCCGAACTTTCGCCATGCACCACGAACAGTTTGCCCGGCGCCTTGTGAAAACCGGCCAGCCAGTCGAGCAGCGCCGCCTGGTCGGCATGCGCGGAGAGGCCGCCGACCGTGCAGATCTTCGCCTTGACCGGCACCGTCTCGCCGAAGATGCGGACCAGCTTCGCCCCGTCGACCAGGCGGCGACCGAGTGTGCCGGCGGCCTGGAAACCGGCGATCAGCACCGTCGATTCGTGGCGGCCGAGGTTTTCGCGCAGGTGGTACTTGATCCGTCCGGCATCGCACATGCCGCTCGCCGAAATGATCACCGCGCCGTGGCGGATATCGTTCAACTGACGCGAGCGTTCGACATCGGCGACGAACTCGATGTTCATCTTGTGCGGATGCGCCTGCTGCCAGGCGATCAGTTCGCGCGTCGGGGCATCGAGCAGAGCGCTGTGCTCAAGCGTGATGCGAGTGGCCGAATTGGCCATCGGCGAATCGACGAAGACCTTCATCGCCGGCAGCCGGCCACGCCTGACCAGGTCGGTCAGGATGAACAGCATTTCCTGGGTGCGACCAACCGCGAAGGCCGGAATGACGATGTTGCCGCCGGCGGCACGGGTACGCGCGAAGGCGTTGACGATTTCTTCCTCGGTTTCCGCGAGCGAGCGATGCAGGCGGTTGCCGTAGGTCGATTCGATGAGCAGCGCGTCGGCGCTGGCCGGCGGTGGCGCCGGGTCGTTGAGTACCGGCCGGCCGGGCATGCCGAGGTCGCCGGAAAAGACCAGCCGGCGGTTGTGGCCGCCGCTGGCGACGGTCACCTCGAGCGAAGCGGAGCCGAGGATGTGGCCGGCGTCGCGAAAGCGCACATCGATCCCGGCCAGCGGCGCGAAACTCTCGTCGTAAGGCACCGGCCGCAGCAGCTTGAGCGCCGCCTGGGCCTGCATCACCGTGTATAGCGGTGGCAGGATGCCGCGCTCGCTGCGCCCCCGGCGATGGCGGTTGCGCAGTTGCCACTCGGCTTCCTTTTCCTGGATGTGCGCGGCGTCCGGCAGCAGCACTTCGAGCAGCGAGATGGTGGCCGGCGTGGTGTACACCGGACCGCGGAAACCGAGCACCGCCAGCCGCGGCAAGAGGCCGGAATGGTCGATGTGGGCATGGGTGAGCAGCACGAAATCGAGGCGCCGCACGTCGAAACCGAAGGATAGCGCCCGTTCGTTCTTGGCGCGCGCCTCGGCGCCGCCCTGGAACATGCCGCAATCAACCAGGAAACGCACCGCGCCGGTATCGACCAGGGTGCAGGAACCGGTCACTTCGCCGGCAGCGCCGAAAAAGCCAAGTCGCATGTTTGAAAACCTCCCGACTTGGCGTAGCATGAACCCATAAACGGCGGAAAGCAACGCCAGCAGACCATTTCAGGAGGTATAGCATGTTCAAGAACATCCTGGTTCCCACCGACGGTTCGGAACTTTCCCGTGCCACGGCCAAACGTGCCGTGACCTTTGCCAGCGAAGCCGGCGCCCGTGTCACCGTGTTCTACGCCAAGCCGGAATATCCGATCGCCTATTTCGGCGAAGGCGCGCTGATCGATCCGACGACGCCGGAAAAATTCACCCAGATGGCCGAACAACAGGCGACCGAATACCTGAACGAAGTCGCCACCTGGTGCCAGGAAGCCAAGGTCGAATGCACCACCGTCTCGGCGACCAGCGACATTCCCTACGAAGCGATCATCGAGGCCGCCGAAAAGGCCGGCTGCGACCTGATCTTCATGGCCTCGCACGGACGCCGCGGGATCAGCGGTCTGCTTTTGGGTAGCGAGACCAACAAGGTGCTGACCCACTCCAAGATTCCGGTCCTGGTCTATCGCTGATCTTCCCTGGCCCGCCGACACCGGCGGGCCTTCCGGCAACCCGTCGTTGCCCCGCCCGCGGGCGGGTCGTTGATGCCTTCCCTCCAGCCCCGCATCCCTTTCCGTCGCCGTATCCTCGTCCCGGTCAGTCTCGCCTTGCTCGGTCTGGTGGCGATCTTCGTCGCCGCTTTCGCCTTGCACCTGCGTGGTCAGGAGAACGAACTGACCCGCCAGGCCGCCGCCCAGGTCGCCCGCTCCTGGCAACAGCGACTCACTGAAAGCGGCCAGCACCTCGACTGGTTCGCCGCCGAAGCCATGGCCAGGCCGGAACTGCGGACAGCGATGCGGCGCGGCGACGCGGCCGCCCTGCTCGCCGCCAGCGAGCCGCGCTTCGACGAAATATCGCGCGAATTCGGCATCACCCACTGGTATTTCATCACCCCCGACCGGCGCGTCCTGCTCCGCGTCCACGCCCCGCAACGCAGCGGCGACCGCATCGAACGCCAGACCCTGGCCGACGCCGCCACCTACGACAAGGTGGCGCGCGGCATCGAACTGGGGCCGCTCGGCAGCTATACCCTACGCCACGTCCACCCCTGGTATGAAGCCGGCGAGTTGCTCGGCTATGTCGAAATGGGCCTGGAAGTCGATGGTTTCTTCCGTGAAATCGAAAAGACCCTCGGCCTGACCCTGATCAGCGGCGTCGACAAGCAGCACACCGGGCGCGCCGCCTTCGACGCCGGCAAGGCCGCGCTGGGTTATGCCGGCAACTGGGACGAGCAGCCGCAGATCGCCCTCTTCCACCCCCATTTCGCCACCCTGCCCGCCGACCTGGCCAAGCAGTGGAACGCCCACCCGGGCGGCTGGCCCGACCAGGTATTTTCCGTCAGCGCCGGCGACCAGCGCTGGTCGGCGACCCTGCTGCCGCTGCCCGATTACCAGCACCGGCCGGTCGCCTCGCTGGCCGTGCTGCGCGACACCACGGCCGAACGTGCCGCCAGCACCAACAAGCTGCTGCTCGCCCTGGGCGCCGCCAGCGCGCTGGCCGCCCTGCTCGGCTTCGCGCTGCACCGCCTGACTGGCGCCATCGAACGCGACCAGGAGGCGGCAAGAGTGTCGCTCGCCGAGAACGAGCAGCGCTTTGCCGACATCTTCTCGACCAGTTCCGACTGGTGGTTCTGGGAAACCGATGCCAGCCTGCATTTCAGCTTCCTGACCGACAACGTTTCGACCCTGCTCGGCCTGCCGCAGACGGCGCTGATCGGCACCCGGCTCGACGACTTCATCATCCTTGACGACGACCCCGGGCACCCGCGCAACCAGGCGCTGGCGTCCAACCTGGAAGCACGCCACGCCTTCCATCGGCTCGAGCATCGCCTGACGCTACCGGATGGGCGGCAAGTCTGGATCGCCAGCAGCGGTGTCCCGGTTTTTGCCGGCGACGGCGGTTTCCGCGGCTATCGTGGCGCCTCCTCGGAAATCAGCCTGCGTTGCGAACGCGAACAGGCCGAACGCGAAGCCCGCCGCGAGGCCGAGGTGAAATTCGCCGTCGCCCGCAGCCTGCATCAGCCGCGCCCGCTCGACGAGCGCCTGAACGAAGCGCTGAAGCTGTTGCAGGGACTGCCCGGCCTGGCCACCGAACCGCCGCCGCGCATCCAGCTCCCCGCCCCGGACGGCAGCATTCCCCCCTGCGACGGCGGGCGCAACCAGGACGGACGACTGTGCAAGCTGGCGGCCGCCAGCAACCGGGTCATGATCGCCAAGCGCTGCGTCGGCGACCTCGAAGCCAGCGACGGCCGCTGCGTCGTCCCGCTACTGCTCGGCGACACCTGCCTCGGCATTCTCTGCCTGTATGCGACGGCCGAAGCGAAACGCTCGCCGGCCCGCGAGGAAACCCTGCAGCACATCGGCAACCTGTTCGCGCTGGCGATCGCCAACGAGCGCGTGCTCGCCGCCGAACACCACGCGGCGGCACTGGCCGGCGAAGCGAGCCGGGCGAAGAGCGAGTTCCTCGCCAACATGAGCCACGAACTGCGCACGCCGATGAACGGCATCATCGGCATGACCCAGTTGCTCCTCGACACGCCGCTCGACGCCGAGCAGAAGGAGTACGCGGGCATCATCGGCCAGAGCGCCGACGCGCTGCTGGCGGTGATCAACGACGTGCTCGACTTTGCCCGCATCGAAGCCGGCAAGCTGCCGATCGAATGCATCGAGTTTTCGCTCGGTGATCTCATCGACCAGACCTGCAAGCTGCTGGCGGTGCTCGCCCAGGAGAAATCGCTGACCTTCACCTGGCAATTGGCGCCGGATCTGCCGAAGACGCTGCGCGGCGATCCGGGACGGCTGCGCCAGGTGTTGAACAACTTGATCGGCAACGCGATCAAGTTCACCGCCAGCGGCCAGGTCGGACTCGAAATCCGGCCGGAAAAAGACGACCGCCTGCGCTTCGTCGTCCGCGACAGCGGCATCGGCATCCCGTTTCAGCAGATGGGCCGCCTGTTCAAGCCCTTCTCCCAGATCGACGGTTCGGCAGTCCGCCGTTACGGCGGCACCGGCCTGGGCTTGTCAATCTCGCGCCAACTGGTCGAGATGATGGGGGGCGAGATCGGCGTCGACAGCGTCGAAGGCGAAGGTTCGACCTTCTGGTTCACGCTGCCGCGCCTCGCCGAACCCCGGCCGGCGGCCTGAGTTTTAGCTGGCGAGCACCTGCCAGGCGGCCAGTTGCGGCTGGGCGAACAACAGCTCGAGCCTTTGCATTGCTTCGTCCATCGCCGCCTGCGCGCTCGCTCCGGGCGCTTCGCCGAGGGCGAAGGCCACACCGCGCACGGCGAGGACGAAGGACGGCGGCGGCGGCGCGCCTTCGGTCTGCAGATAGACCTGGAGCACGGCTTCCGGCGGCAAGGCGTGCGAGGAATGGGTCATCGTCGCCGACGGCGCGATCTGCCGGAAGACCACCGCCGTCTCCTGATTCACCGCGGCGTCGATGAACAGCGCCAGCGAGCGCCCATGGAGGTCGATCGCGTGTTCGATGTTGAGCTGAAAATCCTCGATCAGCTCGACCCCGGCCGCCAGCCCGCGGGCCAGCAGCCAGGCGTCGAGCCGGGCGCAGAGGAGCGGTCCGATGGCGTCGTCGCCACGGCTCGGATTGCCGATGGCGAAGACGACAACCGGCGCCGTCACAGGCCGTGGCTCAGGCGATCAACCACTGCCCCGCCGGCGTCGACCAGTTCGACGGTCAGCGGCATCTTGCCCAGCGCATGGGTGGCGCAGGACAGGCAGGGATCGTAGGCGCGGATCGCGCATTCGATGTGGTTGAGCAGCCCTTCGGTCAACTCGCGGCCGTCGAGATACTGGCGGGCCACGGTGCGGATCGCCTCGTTCATCGCCTGGTTGTTGTTGGTCGTCGACACGATCAGGTTGCAGTAGGTGACCTGGTCGTCCTCGTTGACGCGGTAATGGTGGAACAAGGTGCCGCGCGGCGCCTCGATCACGCCGACCGCCTCGTAGCGACGCTCGCCGCGGTCGGCCATGAGGTCGGTGCCGAGGATGTCGGGGTCGTTCAGCAGGTCGCGGATCATCTCGGCGGCGTGCAGGATTTCGACCAGGCGCGCCCAGTGGTAGAAGAGCGTGCCATGCACCGGCTTGCCGTTGCCGAGCGCCATCATCTTCTGCCGCTCGATCTCGGCCAGCGGCGTCGCCAGGTAGGTGGCGGCCTGCACGCGGGCAAGCGGGCCGACCTTGTACCAGCCGTTGTCGGCGCCGAGGCTCTTGATGTGCGGGAACTTCATGTAGCTCCACGGCTTGATCTCTTCCTGCAGCACCTGCTGGTAGTTGGCGTAATCGACCTGGTCGAAGATCGTCTGGCCGACCGGATCGACCGCGCGCAGGGCACCGTGGTAGAAGTCGAGGGCGCCGTCGGGACGCATCAGGCCCATCATGTTGCCGGCCGATTCGCCGAACACGTTGTAGAAGCCGGGATTGGTCTCGTGCAGGCGGCGCACCATGTCGATGGCGCCCTGCGTCCAGCCTATCATCTGCTCGATGTCGCGCGCCATTTCGTCACGCTCGGCGACGCTGAGCGCCTTGTTCACGCCACCGGGAATGGCGCCGGTGCCATGGACGCGCTTGCCGGACACGTGGCGGATCACTTCCTGGCCGTACTTGCGCAGCAGCACGCCCTGCTTGGCGATTTCCGGGAAATCGAGGGCGACGCCGACGATGTTGCGGCGGGTGAAATCGCTGTCGAAGCCGAGCAGCAGGTCGGGCGAAGCCAGGTGATAGAAATGCACGGCATGCGACTGCACCATCTGGCCGTAGTGCATCAGCCGGCGCAGCTTCTCGGCGGTCGGCGTGAGCGGGCCGTAGCCGGCGATCTGGTCCATCGCCTTGACCGCGGCGAGCTGGTGGCTGACCGGGCAGATGCCGCACAGGCGCTGCACGGTGACCGGCACTTCCCAGTACGGGCGGCCTTCGATGAAGACTTCAAAGCCGCGGAACTCGACGATGTGCAGGCGGACCTGGTGAATCTTGTTGTCCTGGTCGAGCAGCAGGGTGACCTTGCCGTGGCCTTCAACCCGGGTCACGGGGTCGATCGCAACCCGGCGCAGGGTTTCGGGGTGGGCGGCGGTTTCCAATTGGGACATTTGGTGCTCCGTTCAGTCGAATTTGAGCAGCGGGTGCTCGATGCGCGGCGTGCGGCCGGTCAGCAGGTCGGTGAGGAATTTCCAGATGGTGTCGGCGGACGGCGGACAACCGGGCAGGAAGTAATCGACGCGGACCACTTCGTTGACCGGATAGACCTTGTCGAGCAGCAGCGGCAGTTCCGGATCGTCGGGAATCGCCGTGGCGCTGCCGTCCGGCGTGCGGTAGACCTGGCTCAGACACTTGCCGACGTCGAGGTGGTTGCGCTGCGCCGGCAGCCCGCCATTGACCGCGCAGGCGCCGAAGGCGACCAGGATCTTGGCATTGGCGCGCAGTTCGCGCAGGACATGGACGTTCTCGGCGTTGCAGACGCCGCCTTCGACCAGCGCCAGATCGCAGTGCTGGCTGCAGTGCTTGATGTCGGTGATCGGCGAGCGGTCGAATTCGACCAGCGCGGCGAGTTCGAGCAGGCGCTCGTCGATGTCGAGGAAGGACATATGGCAGCCGAAGCAGCCGGACAGCGAGGTGGTGGTGACGCGCAGCTTGCGCGGGTTCATCGGTGCATTCATTTCAGCGCTCCTCGGTGGCCGCGACCGGCACGATCGGGATGTGGCGGGCGGCCAGGTAATCGACCTGACGGCTGATCGGCTGCTCGTCGAACTGGCGTTCGCCGATCGGCACCGCGTAGCCGACGCGCTTGACCAGGATGGCACCGACCGGGCAGACCTGGGCGGCAGCATCGTCGACCGCCAGCGTGCTGTCGCCGAGCCGGCCGCTCGGCGAATTGACGACGATGTGCGAATCGGCGCCACGGCCGGCGAGCATGAATACGTTCTTGCCGTCGATGTCGCGGCTGGCGCGCACGCAAAGTTCGCACATGATGCAGCGGTTGAGGTCGAGCCAGACGTCGGGGTGCGAAGTATCGATCGGCCGCACCGGGTAGGCGTGGCGGAAGTGCGGGGCGACCATTTCCAGATCGTAGGCGAGCGCCTGCAACTGGCAGTTGCCGCTCTTCTCGCAGCCCGGGCAGAAATGGTTGCCTTCGACAAAGAGCATCTGCAGCAGCACGCGGCGGCGGTCGTTCAGGGTCGGCGTGTTGTTCTCGACCTCGATGCCGGGCATCGCCTTCTGCGTACAGGCCGAGCCGTTGCGCCCGTTGACCACCACCGTGCACAGCTTGCAGCTGCCGTGCGGCTTGAGGTCCGGATGATGACAGAGGTGCGGGATATAGACGCCGGCGGCGAGCGCCGCCTGCAGGATGGTCTGGCCAGGCGTGAAGGAAATGCGCTGGCCGTCGATGGAAAAGCTGTTGGCGTTGCTGGTTTCGCTCATGCTTCTTCTCCGAGGTGGGCGGCGGCATCGTCGCGGCCGGCCAGTTCGCGGGCGCGGGACAGGGCGGCGTCGAGATCGAAGGCCGGCACGAAGTCGGTTTCGGCGAGCCGGCGCTCGTAGGCGGGGCGGAATTTCTGCACCGTGTCGGCTACCGCGTTGCCGGCGGTCTGGCCGAGGCCGCAATGGCTGCCCGGTTTCAATACCTGCTGCAGGCGCAGCAGCTCGTTCATTTCATACTGCGTGCCGCGACCCTCGGCGATCTTGTCCATGATCTCCTGCATCAGCACGGTGCCGACCCGGCACGGCGTGCAGAAGCCGCAGGATTCGTGGGCAAAGAAGTGGGCGAAATTGCGCGCTACCTCGAACAGGTCGCGCTGCTTGCCGAAGATCATGAAGGAACCGGCGGTCGGCACGTCCTCGAAGGCGACGCGCCGGCCGAACTCGCGTTCCGACAGGCAGACGCCGGAGGCGCCGCTGACCTGGACGGCAATCGCGTCCTGGGCGCCGCAGTCTTCCAGCACCTGGGCGATACGCACGCCGAAGGCGTATTCGTAGAGCCCGGGCCGCGCGCAGTCGCCGGACACCGACAGGATCTTGGTGCCGGTCGATTGCTTGGTGCCGATCGCCTCGTACCAGGCACCGCCGTGCAGGGCAATCTCGGTGACCTTGCACAGGGTTTCGACGTTGTTGACCACGGTCGGCTTGCCCATGTAACCCGAAGTCACCGGGAAAGGCGGACGGACGCGCGGGCGGCCGGCCTTGCCTTCGAGCGATTCGATCAGCGCCGTTTCCTCGCCGCAGACGTAAGCACCGGCACCAAGGTGGATCTCGATGTCGAAGTCGAAACCGGCAACGCCACCGATGTCGCGGCCGAGCAGGCCGGCGGCACGCATGCCGGCGAGGTAGGCTTCGAGCGGCTGCAGCAGGTAGAGGTATTCGCCGCGCAAGTAGAGGAAGCCGTGGCTGGCGCCGACTGTGTAGGCGGCGATGACCATGCCCTCGAACACCCGGCCGGCATAGGACTGGAGCAGGACGCGGTCCTTGAAGGTGCCCGGCTCGCCCTCGTCGGCGTTGCAGACGATGTAGCGCGGCGTAGCCGGCGCGTTGCGGCAGGCTTCCCACTTGACCGCGGTGGTGAAGCCGGCGCCGCCGCGACCGCGCAGGTTGGACAGCTTCATCTCGGCCAGCATGCCGTCGCGGCCGCGGGCGATCGCCGCGCGCACCGCCTTGCCCGGCTCGTGCGGCGTGCCGAGCAACATGTCGGCGCGGCGGATGTTGTCGTCGACGCGGAAGAATTCGGCCGGCCACTTGTCGAGCGGCACCTGGCCGCGGATCAGATCGCAGATTTCGTCGACCCGGCGCAGCGTCATCCGGGTAATCGTCCGGTTGTTGACCAGGATCGCCGGCCCCTGGTCGCACATACCGGTGCAGGAGCAGTAATCGATGCTCACCAGCCCGTCGTCCGAGACCTTGCCCGGTTCGAGCTTGAGGCGCTTTTGCATGTGCTCGAACAGCGCCTGGTTGCCGGCCATGCGGTCGGTGATGTTGTCCGAGAAGAGGACCCGGTAGCGGCCCCGGTTCTCGCGGTAGAAGAAGGCGTAGAAGTCCCGCGTGCTGTGCACCTGGGCATACGGAATCTTCAAGGCCTCGGCCAGATGGGCCGCGGTTTCGTCGGAAATGAAGTCCACTGCTTCCTGGACCTCGCGCAGGATCTGGACAAGACGGTCCGGTCGCCAGGCATGGCGCTGCAGGATCGGCTCGATCAGATTGGAAATCTCGGCTGAGACAGACACGGTAGGCATCCCCTGGAAAACAAACCACGACACTCTAGTGCTTTGTCCCGCCGCAGATTTGCGCTGGATCAAAAAAACACCACGAAAACGCGGGGAATTCTTCCGGCGACATTCCGTAAAACACTGATACAGAAGGTGTTTTTCACAAGCGCAAACAATGACCATGGAATTTTTTATCGCAGCGCACCAAACCCCTCCGGCCACAGCGATGTGCTATTTATCCTGCCTGCCGGGAATTCGCTGGGCGGCGCTGTGCCGCATAACGAAACACTCGTTCATCTAACGCAACAAAGTGACGAGCGGACGTCACAATTGCCTGCGGCAAAACGTGCTAATCTGCGCCGCATGGTGCAGCGCAGCATGTGCACCGCCGCTTTCAGACAACCCTCCGCGAGGAAACCCATGAGTTCCAGCAATTCCACCACCGCCCTGCCGCTGGCCGGCAAGAAGGGCATCGTCACCGGCATCGCCAACGACAAGTCGATCGCCTACGCGGTCGCCCGCGCCATCGTCGAACTCGGCGGCGAAATCGCCGTCACCTACCAGAACGAGAAGACCGCCAAATACACCCAGCCGCTGGCCGAAGCCCTCGGCGCCAAGCTCTTCCTCAAGCTCGACGTCGCCGAGCCGGGCTGCCTCGAAGGCGTCATCGCCCAGTGCGGCGAAACCTTCGGCGAAATCGACTTCGCCATCCACTCGATGGCTTTCTGCAACGCCGACGACCTGCACGGCCGCGTCATCGACGCTTCCGAAGCCGGCTTCGATTCGGCGATGAACGTTTCCTGCCACAGTTTCCTGCGCATGGCCAAGGCGCTGGAGCCGCTGATGGCGCACGGCGGTTCGCTGATCACCATGTCCTACCTGGGCGCCGAGCGCGTCGTGCGCAACTACGGCGTCATGGGCATCATCAAGGCAGCGCTCGAATCGGCCGTCCGCTACATGGCTTACGACCTCGGTCCCAAGGGCATCCGCGTCTTCGCCGTGTCGCCCGGCCCGATCATGACGCGCGCCGCTTCCGGCATCGCCAACTTCAACAACCTGCTCGATTCCGACGCCCAGAAGGCGCCGCTCGGCCGCACCGTGACCATCGACGAAGTCGGCGCCCTGACCGCCTTCCTGTGCACCTCGGGATCGTCCGGCATGACCGGGCAGACCATCTACGTGGACGCCGGCGCCCACATCGTCGCCTGACCACCGCGGCGGCGCGGGACGACCGGTGTCGTCCTGCGCTATGCTGACGCTTGCCCCAAGCGGCGGATACGACATGAGCGAACCGACAACCCCGATCATTCCCGACCCTGTTCCCGACCATCCCCTGCTCAAGGGCAGGAAGGAAATCGGTCGCGGCGAAAGCACCATCGTCGTCGAGGGCGACACCGTCGACGGCCAGGAACGGGTCTTCAAGATCCTCTCCTCGCCGACCGACTACGCCTACTACACGGCGCCCGACCGGCCGACCGGCCGCCATTTCCCGATCGTCTACGCCGATCATGGCACCGCCGGCAAATCGAGCCGCGGCTTCCCCTTCCACATCGTCGAGGTCGAACGACTCTATCCGCTGCCCGGCAGCGGCGAGACGGCCGAGGTAGCGACCAAGATCTCGACCGCCTATTTCGACGCCTGCATGATGTGGCGCAACCTGGCCCAGGACATGGGCCGCATCGCGTTGCACCACCTGACGGCGACGCCGATGGGCTGGGCCGACACCGTGCGCGAGTCGCTGCAGGCGCTGGAAACCTTCTCCGGCGAGTACGGCGCGCTGCCCGACCTGATCAAGGCCGACAACCTGATGATGCGCCAGGATGGCACGCTGGTCTTCTCCGACCCCGTCTTCATGGAATGACCTTTCGCCTATTTCCCGGATCGGGCCCACGATGACCATCAACCGCGTTTTCTTCACCTCGCGCAAGCTCGCCGAATCGCTGTCCGGCAACCCTTACATGGCGGTGATCTCGATCACCGACCCGACCACGCCGCAAGCCCGGCTCGACCCGCTGTTCCGCCACGTGCTGCGCCTCTCCTTCTTCGACGCGGTGCCGGCCGACGAATTCATGCCGCCCTTGCCCGGTCTTTTCGACCGGACCATGGCGCGCCGCGTCGATGAGTTCGTGCGCGAGATACACGGCGCGCCGTTCGAGATGTCGATGATGGTCCATTGCGAATACGGCGTCAGCCGCTCGGCTGCCGTCGCGCTGTTCGTCGAGGCCGCCACCGGCGCCCCGCTGGAAGCCCGCGAATTCACCTACGAAGCCAATCTCTGGGTGGTGGACAGCCTGCAGGCCTTGCACCCGGGCATGGAAATCAACATCCCGTCGCCGCTGGCCGCCCGCGAACGGCGAACCAGCGCGCGCGCCTGAACTTCTTCGCTGGAGCCGCCAGATGTCAGAAACCCATTACCTGAGCAACAAGACCTACGATGAAATCGCCGTTGGCGACAGCGCCAGCCTGACCCGCACGCTGATGCCCGAGGACGTCAAGCTGTTCGCCATCCTGACCGGCGATTTCAACCCGGCGACCATCGACCCCAATTACTCGGAAAGCGGCATGTTCCGCGAGGCGATCGCCCACGGCATGTGGAGCGGTTCGCTGATCTCGACCGTACTGGCCACCCAGTTCCCCGGCCCGGGCACCATCCTGGTCGACCAGTCGCTGCATTTCGCGCGACCGGTGACGATCGGCGACCGCATCGTCATCACCGTCACGGTCAAGCACAAGTTCGACCATAACCGGCACATCCTTTTCGACTGCGTGTGCACCAACCAGGAAGGACTGCCGGTGGTCAAGGGCACGGCCGAGGTGCTGGCGCCCAGCGAAAAGATGTCGCGCCTGCAGGAGATGCAGGCGCCGGAAATCTACATCGACGACAAGCACGCCCGCTACACCCAGTTGCTGTCGCGGGTGAAGGGGCTGGAACCGATCCCGACCGCGGTCGCCCACCCTTGCGACCACGAATCGCTGCGCGGACCGGTGATCGCCTTCCAGGCCGGCATCATCGAACCCATCCTGGTCGGTCCGGAAGCCAAGATTCGCGCGGTTGCCGAGGAATTCGCCATCGACCTGTCCGGCATCCGCATCGTCAATGCCGCGCACAGCCACGATTCGGCGGCGCTTGCCGTGTCGCTGGTCAAGACCGGCGACGCCGAGGCGCTGATGAAGGGCAGCCTGCATACCGACGAACTGATGAGCGAGGTGGTCGCCCGCGCCAACGGCCTGCGCACCAACCGCCGCATCAGCCACGTCTTCGTCATGGACGTGCCGACCTACCACCGGCCGCTGCTGATCACCGACGCGGCGATCAACATCGCGCCGACGCTGGAGGAAAAGGTCGACATCATCCAGAACGCGATCGACCTCGCCCACGTCCTCGACATCCCGGAACCCAAGGTGGCGATCCTTTCGGCGGTCGAGACGGTCAATCCGAAGATCCAGTCCACCCTCGACGCCGCTGCCCTGTGCAAGATGGCCGACCGCGGCCAGATCAAGGGCGGTCTGCTGGATGGCCCGCTGGCCTTCGACAACGCGGTGTCGATCGTCGCCGCCAAGACCAAGGGCATCAAGTCGGCAGTCGCCGGCCATGCCGAAATCCTCGTCGTTCCCGATCTCGAATCCGGCAACATGGTGGCCAAGCAGCTCGAATACCTGGCCAACGCGCTGACCGCCGGCATCGTGCTCGGCACCAAGGTTCCCATCGTCCTGACCAGCCGCGCCGACACGGCGGAGACGCGCACCGCGTCCTGCGTGATCGCCGCTCTGGTCGCCCACGCCAAACGCGCCAAGGAAAACGCATGAGCCAAAAGAAGCAAGGCATCCTGACCATCAACGCCGGATCGTCGTCGATCAAGTTCGCGCTGTTCCCGCTCGACCATCCGATCTCGCCGCAGGCCGAAGTCTCTGGCCAGATCGACGGCATCGGCACCAACGCCACCAAGCTGGTCGCCCACGACCGGGCCGGCGAACGCATCGCCAACCAGGCCATCAGCGGTGACGCAGTCAGCCACAGCGCGGCGCTCGACGCCATGCTGCAGTGGTTCCTCGCCACCTACACCGGCTGGCAGATCGTCGCCGTCGGTCACCGCGTCGTGCACGGTGGCGAGCGCTACTCGAAGCCGATCGTCGTCGACGCCACCGTGCTCGGCCACCTGGAAAGCTTCATCCCGCTGGCGCCGCTGCACGAACCGCACAACGTCGCCGGGATCAAGGCGCTGCAGGCACTGTTGCCGGAAGTGCCGCAGATCGCCTGCTTCGATACCGCCTTCCACCGCAGCCAACCCGACGTCGCCCAACTCTTCGGCCTGCCGCGCGCGCTGACCGCCGAAGGCATCAAGCGCTACGGCTTCCACGGCCTTTCCTACGAATACATCGCCCGGGCGCTACCGCAGCATTCGCACCGCGCCAACGGCCGTGTCGTCGTCGCCCACCTCGGCAACGGCGCCAGCATGGCGGCGATGGTCAATCGCAAGTGCGTGGCGACGACGCTCGGCTTCTCGACCATCGACGGCCTGATGATGGGTACCCGCTGCGGCAACATCGACCCCGGCCTGATCCTGCATTTGATGGAAACCAAGGGCTTCACGGTCAAGGACATGACCCGCATCCTGTACAAGGAATCGGGCCTGCTCGGCGTCTCCGGCATCAGCCAGGACATGCGTACCCTGCTCGCCAGCAGCAAGCCGGAAGCGCATGAAGCGGTCGAACTGTTCTGCTACCGCATCGCCCGCGAACTGGGTTCGCTCGCCGCCGCCGCCGGCGGCATCGACGCACTGGTGTTCACTGGCGGCATCGGCGAGCACGCCGCCGAAGTCCGCCGCCGCGTCTGCCTGCAGTCGGAATGGCTGGGCATCCGCGTTAATCCGGAAGCCAACGCCCGCCACGACATCGTGATCAGCGCCGGCAACAGCAGCGTCGATGTGCTGGTCGTGCCGACCAACGAGGAATGGATGATGGCGCACCACGCGCAGACCCTGCTCGCCCTCTAAAAATTATTTTTCCAGCCTTGGGCGCCGACCGTGAAAGCGGTCGGCGCCTTGTTTTTTCGGGCTTTTTCCGGCGATGACGGCAGCACTCCGATGCAACGCAGAAAACACCGCATCTAGTCAACGTATTGCCCGCATACACTATATCTAGTAGATTACTGGGCATTCCAAACCAGATAACACCTACCGAGAGGAGCTTTCAATGAGCAAAATCGCCGAGCAGTTGTCGTTGACCGACATTCCTGCACCGCCGCAATTCGCGCCGCTGCCCGAGCAGGAAATCTCCGGCGAGGTGCTCATCGAAAAGTACGCCAAGGGTAAGGAAACCAACGTCCACGACGTGCGCAAGCGCGTTGCCTGGGCGTTGTCCCAAGTCGAACAGGAAGCCGACCGCGCACACTGGGAAGGGCGCTTCCTGTGGGCCCAGGAAAACGGTTTCATCCCGGCCGGCCGCATCAATTCCGCCGCCGGTACCGACCTGCAGGCCACGCTGATCAACTGCTTCGTGCAACCGGTCGGTGACTCCATCGTCGAAAACACCGATGGCCGTCCCGGCATCTACACCGCGCTCGCCCAGGCCGCCGAAACGATGCGTCGCGGCGGCGGCGTCGGTTACGACTTCTCGTCGATCCGTCCGCAGGGCGCCCGCGTCAAGGGCACCCAGTCGCGTGCTTCCGGCCCGGTCTCCTACATGCGCGTCTTCGACCGCTCCTGCGAAACCGTCGAATCGGCCGGCGCCCGCCGCGGCGCCCAGATGGGCGTGCTGCGCTGCGACCACCCGGACATCGAGGAATTCATCCACGCCAAGGACAAGGGCGACCTGACCAACTTCAACATCTCGATCGGCGTCACCGACGCCTTCATGCACGCTGTCGACGTCGACGGCGATGTCGAACTGGCTCACCGCGCCGAGCCGAACGCCGACATGAAGGCCGCCGGCGCCTACCAGCGCGACGACGGCACCTGGGTTTACCGCAAGCTGCGCGCCCGCGAGCTGTGGGACCAGGTCATGAAGTCCACCTACGACCACGCCGAGCCGGGCATCCTGTTCCTCGACCGGATGAACAAGGACAACAACCTCAATTACTGCGAAGTGATCGAGGCCACCAACCCCTGTGCCGAACAGCCGCTGCCGCCCTACGGCTGCTGCTGCCTGGGTTCGATCAACCTGACGCTGTTCGTGCGTGACGCCTTCTCGAGCAAGGCCGAGTTCGACTTCGACGCCTTCGCCGAAGTCTGCCGCGTCTCCACCCGCATGCTCGACAACGTGCTCGACGCCACCCACTGGCCGCTCGAACGTCAGCAGCAGGAAGCCGCCAACAAGCGCCGCGTCGGCCTCGGCTTCACCGGCCTGGGCGACACGCTGGCCATGCTGCGCCTGCGCTACGACAAGCCGGAAGCGCGCGCCATGGCCGCCCGCATCAGCGAGTTCATGCGCGACACGACCTACCTGACCTCGGTCGAACTGGCCAAGGAACGCGGCGCCTTCCCGCTGTTCAACGCCGAGCTCTATCTTTCCGGCGGCAACTTCGCGTCGCGCCTGCCGGCCGACGTCAAGGCCGAAATCCGCAAGCACGGCCTGCGCAACTCGCACCTCTTGTCGATCGCGCCGACCGGCACCATCTCGCTGGCTTTCGCCGACAACGCATCGAACGGCATCGAACCGCCGTTCTCCTGGACCTACAACCGCAAGAAGCGGATGCAGGACGGCACGATCAAGGAATACTCGGTCGAAGACTACGCCTGGCGCCTGTACAAGCACCAGGGCGGCGACGTCAGCAAGCTGCCGGAATACTTCGTCACGGCGCTGGAAATCTCCGCCAAGGCGCACGCCGACATGGTCGCCGCCGTCGCTCCGTTCATCGACACATCGATCTCGAAGACGGTCAACGTGCCGGGCGACTATCCTTACGAAGACTTCCAGGACCTCTACATGCAGGCCTGGAAGGCCGGCCTCAAGGGCCTTGCCACCTACCGCCCGAACAGCGTGCTCGGCTCGGTGCTGTCGGTCGAACCGGCCAAGACCGAAGCCGACGACGACAAGTCGCCGCAGGACTTCGTCAGCGACGCCAATCGCCGTCTGTCGATCAAGAACCTGCCGGCGCCGGTCCTCTCCAGCCTGCGCTGGCCTGGCCGCCCGAACCTGCCGGAAGGCAACCTGTGCTGGACCTACATGGTCGATTCGCCGATCGGCAAGTTCGCCCTCTTCGTCGGTCACGTCGAACAGGAAGGCCACGCCTGGCCGTTCGAAGTCTGGGCCAACGGCCCGGCCGAACCGCGCGGCCTGGGCGCCGTCGCCAAGACGCTGTCGATGGACATGCGCGCCAACGATCACGGCTGGCTCGAAATGAAGCTCGAAGCCCTGGCCAAGACGCCGGGCGACGCCTTCGAAATGCACATGCCGCCGCACGGTGAGAAGAAGCGCATGCCGTCGGTCGTCTCGGCGATGGCCCAGGTCATCCGCTGGCGCGTCGAGCAATTGGGCGCTCTGGGCCACGACGGCGCGACGCCGGTCAAGGATGCCCTGTTCTCGACTAAGGAACCGAAGACCGGCACCGACGGCACGCTGTCCTGGACGGTTGACGTGAACAACCCGTCGACCGGCGAAGACTTCGTCCTCGGCCTGAAGGAAATCACCCTGCCCGATGGCGTCACCCGCCCCTACTCGATGTGGCTTTCGGGCAACTACCCGCGCGCCCTCGACGGCCTGTGCAAGCTCCTCTCGCTCGACATGCGCGTCATCGACCCGGCCTGGATCGGTATGAAACTCAGGAAACTGCTCGACTACTCCGAACCGCTCGGCGATTTCATGGCCTTCGTGCCCGGCTCGCGCAAGCAGCAGACCTGGCCCTCCACCGTCGCCTACATCGCCCAGCTGATCATCCACCGCTACGCCATGCTCGGCATCCTCGACGAGGCAGGCTTCCCGCTGCAACAAATGGGCATCCTCGAGGCGCCGGAAGACACCACCAGCAACAAGGTGCTACCGACCCAGGGCAAGCTGTGCGGCGAATGCGGCAACCACACGATGATCCGCAAGGACGGCTGCGACTTCTGTACCGCCTGCGGTGCGGTCGGCACCTGCGGCTGACCTGAGTTTCGCACCGGGTAATCCCCCGAAGGCCCATCGACCATAAGCTCGATGGGCCTTCTTGCATCTGGAATGCCCGCGCGAACGGCCGCCCAAGGCGCCTTTGCAGCCTGCCGGCAAGGGCTTGCAGTTATGGTAAGACCACTCGCTTCTGCTAGAATGCGCGGATACGCAAGGTCGCATCCCCTATAAGCAGAGTACACAATGACAACTCAAGAATCGACCACCTTCGTCATCGTCGGCGTGACCAAGGATGGCAGGAAATTCCGGCCCAGCGACTGGGCCGAACGCCTGTGCGGCGTCATGTCGGCGTTCGGTACCGAACGCAAGATGCGCTACTCGCCGTATGTCGGCCCCGGCGACTACAACGGAGACAAGGCGGTTTTCGTCGATGGCCGCCTCGGCGAGATCGAACCGATGGCCTACCGCTTCATGCTCAATTTCGCTCAGGACAACGACCTGCAGATCATTGACGGCGTCTGCCCGCTGGACGGCAAAAAATAGAACAATTAAAAACCATGAAGCAATAAAAAAGGCGCCCGTAGGCGCCATTTTTATGATTCCGGGTGTCGCCTCAATCAGGCAGCGGCAACACCCATCGCCTTGATCTGTGCAGACAGACGGCTCTTGGTGCGAGACACCGTATTCTTGTGCACAATCTGCTTGTCAGCGATGCGATCGATGACCGAAACGGATTGTTGGAAAATGCTTTGTGCGGCGGCTTTATCGCCGGCAACGATCGCCTTGCGCACGCTCTTGATCGCGGTACGCAGGGTCGAACGCAGACTTGCATTGTGGGCGCGCTGCTTGTCAGCTTGACGGGCGCGCTTGCGGGCTTGTGCGCTGTTGGCCATGGATTGATCTCTGTAAAAAAACCGAAGTCCGGCATTATTTCACAATCAAACTTTGCTTACAAGAAAAATTCAGCAAACTTTCCAAGCAAAACATTCGGAAATGACCAAGCCAATCTCGCGCAATCGCTCCTGCAACCATCCATCGGCGCAGAACGACCACTGGGCCAGCACCAGAGGAAATCAGCATCCATATCGTATAGATTAGACTCAGAAAATTGGTAAAGGCCATGAACAGCGCGATGATCAGGAATCTACAACCCCCGCCCAGCTCCGCCCTTTCTCAAGGTGGTTTCACGTTAGTGGAAATGATGATAGCCGTGGCTATCATCGCCATTCTTGCCGTGATAGCAGCCCCTGCATTTCAGGACATGATCGTGCAAAGCCGCCTCAGCGCCCAGACCAATGACCTTGTCGGCGCCATCCAGGCGGCCCGTGGCGAAGCCATCAAGCGCAACCTGCGGGTTGATTTCTGCAGAACATCCAGCGCCAGCAGCACCGATTGCGCTGGCGCCGGCAGTTGGGAATTCTGGATCGCCCGAATCAACACCACCGCCACGGTACTTCGGCGAGGCAGCGTCAATCCTGAATTGAGACTGGGCAGTACCTTCAACCAGGGGCGTGTTACTTTCATCCCCGACGGTACCAGCACGATCACCGCAGGCAGCGATACGCTGACCGCTTGCTCCCCCACCGGCAGTGGCAACACAACTCGAGTGATTACCGTCGGCATTGCCGGCAGAACTTCCGTCACAAAAACCACGGGATCCTGCAGCTAAATGAAACGTTCAACTTCCCCACGACAAACTCCATCGCCAGCCCGGCAGCAAGGCGTCAGCCTGCTGGAAGTCATGATCGCCATGCTGGTCCTCTCCTTCGGCCTACTCGGATTGGCCAGCCTGCAGATGGCGACGTTGCGCAACAACCAGAGTTCGTTCGACAACAGCCGAGCGATCATGAGTGTTTACAGCATTACCGACATCATGCGCGCGGACATGTCGAGTCAGGGCGCGCTGAACATGGCTAACGCTTTTCCTGCGGGCCGCAAGGCCGACTGGCTGAGCGACCTGAAGAGCAACCTCGGCGATGACGCCACCGGTACCATCCAGTGCACTCCGACAACAACGACACCGATCCTCGGCGACCCCTTCATCAGCAACCGCTGCACCGTCACAGTAACCTGGACCGACGTTCAAGGCGGAACGACGCGGACGATGACGACGGAGGTGCAACTGTGAAGCAGGCACGCAAGCTCGCCCAGCCCCGCCGGATGCGCGGGCTGTCGCTGGTCGAAATTATGGTCACGGTGGCGATCGGGCTGGTCATCACCCTCGGCGTGGTCGGAGTCGTCGGCGTCAATCAGCAGAATCTGCGCATCACGGAAAGCCTTTCGGAATCCCAGGAAAATGCCCGCATGGCATTCGAATTGATCGCCCGCGACGTCCGCCAAGCCAGGGATACCGGTTGTGGACCAGTAACCGCCAGCAGGGTTACCGACCTCGATGCCGCGTCGTGGTGGGGAAACTGGTATCCGGTCAGAGGCTTTGCCGGCACCACCGCCGCCGCCGGGGTCACCACCGGCAGCGGCACCGGACAGCGCGTCTCCGGCACCGAAGCCTTGCAACTGCAAGGCACGGGTGAGGCTGTTGTGATCGGTAGTTTCACGGGACTGAACAAAGTTACGCTAAAGACCAGCAGCCACTCATTGAGAGCCGGAACAGTCGTCATCTGCGACATGGACAACGCCAGCCTGCACAATGTCACTGCCGTTTCCGGGGCAGAGATCACCTTCTCGCCGAACATCGTCATCTCCGACCCGGACAATCCCCAGTTCCAGGTCGCCCAATACGTGGCGACCACTTGGTACATCGGCAACAACGGCCGCGCCACCGAAGGAGGTCGTTCCCTGTATCGGGTCCGGAGAACACCCGCTGGCACCACCTTGACCGAGGAAATCCTTCCCGGCGTGGTCGACATGACCATCCGTTACCACCGTGTCGGGCAAGCCAATTTCGACACGACCCCACCGACCAGCGAAGCCGACAGCGATCTCATCAACGCCATCGAACTTGAACTGGTTACAGAAACCACCCAAACCGGTGTCGCCACCGATGCCGCCACTGCCAACAGCGAACTAGTCGGCAGCGACGGCCGCCTCCGGCGTACCGTGACCCACGTCATCGCCATCAGAAACACCCTCTGACATGCGCAACATGAATTCACTTTCCCGCACCCACAGCCTGCCGGCCCAACAGAGCGGCATCGCCCTGATCATGGCCATCATCATGCTGATCGTCGCCACCCTGGCCGGCATCGCCGGGATTCGCGGCAGTTCGCTACAGGAGAAGCTCTCCGGCAACCTCTATGACCGGGCGATCGCCCTGCAAGCGGCGGAGGCTGCCATGAAGGCGGCGGAACTCCGGATTGTCTCGACCGACCGTGCGACCCTACTGACGGACAGCAAAATTGTGGACTGCACCGTGGCTGCCACAAACTGCCCTGCCATCCCGACAAATGCCTTCAATAATGACGCCGCCGGCTGGACGGCCCTCACCACGACCACCAATTCCAGTCTAAGAGCCGATACTTATCCGCAGTATTTCATCCAGTACCTCGGCCTGAAAAACAGCAATGCCGTCACCGACACCAGCCAGTCGGCAATCCCCCTGCAATATGGCGCCACGGGCGGCGGCAGCGGCAGCGACTCGCCGCAGAACGCTACCTACCGCGTCATCGCCCGCAGCAGCCAGCCCACGACAAGCAACGACCGCTCCATTGCCCTGGTCAGCAGCTTGATCAAGGGCAATTGAGCCATGCTTATCTCATCGAATTCCAGCCAGACCAGGTGAAACCATGACACCGCAAAGCCACCGCCCGACACCTGTCCGCAACCGCTTTTTGTCGTTGATACTCTCCGCGACGATCGCGCTGGCCCCGCTATCCTCTCAAGCCGGCGTCGATATCGCGCAGCAACCGCTGTCCGTTGCCGACCCCGTACCGCCGAACATCATGTTCATCATGGACGATTCGGGTTCGATGGCTTGGCAGCACATGCCCGGAACGACGGCAACATGGAGCGCTGCTCCTCCCAGCGGCTTGCCCTACGCAAGCGATCTAACCAACGACATTCGCCTGCGCGCCAGCAATGTCAATACGCAGTGGTACAACCCGCTGATCACCTACTCCCCCTGGTTGAAATACGACGGCAGTTCCTACGGAGACGCCTCACTTTCCGGCGCACTAAAAGACCCCTCGGGAAAATCCGAAACGGGTTCTTTCGATTTCCAAAGCGAACTCGCCAACTGGCCATCCGTCGACACAACAACCAACAGCAGTTATACGGATAGTTGGCGTTATAGCGGTTTTTACCTCCTCAACCCCAACGCCAGCGCCACCAACGATCAGAACTACGTGCGCTACGAGTTCCGCTACGAGCAGACGTGCACCCAAACCCAACGGCAATGCACCCGCTATGACTGGTGGGGAAACTGCACTCGCTGGGGCGACGTCTGTGTTGCCTACCAAAGCGCCTGGAAAGCCCGCAAGATCACTCTCACGAGTAGTGGAGGCGACAGCGTCCGCACAGATCTCACCCAGTTCGACTGGACGGCGCACGGCGGTCCGGTACGCACTATCCAGCAGGAAATTCAGAACTACGCCAACTGGTATTCCTATTACCGTCTGCGCGCCACGATGGCCAAGGCATCGGCCAGTCGAGTTTTCGCCAAACTGGGTACGGGCTATCGCATTGGCTACAACACGATCTGGAACCGGCAGGACCTGAAAATTCCGGTCGGAACGGATAACGGCCTATTCCGCGGCGACAATAAAAAAGATTGGTTTAACGCCCTATTCGACACCGATAGTACCAATGGCACGCCTTTACGTCAGGCCCTCGGTCGCGCTGGAGAATACTTCACCGACACAGCCGGCACCGGCCCATACGGACCGGAAACGGGCAGCAATCAAGTTTCCTGCCGCCAGAACTTTGCCATCATGACTACCGACGGTTACTGGAATAGCGATGCTGCAGACAACTCCGACGCCAGGGCTGACAACGACAGCACCAACGGAAGCTCAATCAGCGGCTTGAATGGCAAGTCCTACAAGTACGTGGCTGGACTACCTTACAAGGACGGTCGCTCCAACACGTTGGCCGACGTAGCGATGTACTACTGGAAGACAGACTTGGTGCAGGATCTGGTCAACAATGTTCCGACATCGGCCAAGAATCCGGCATTCTGGCAACACATGCGTACTTATGGCATTTCCATTGGCGAAAAGGGAACGCTTGATCCAAAAACCGATCTTCCCGCCTTGACCGCTGGCACAAAGACCTGGCCCGCGCCCGGTTGCGATACATCGGGCAGAAGCTGTATCGACAGGCAAGCCAACATTGACGACCTCTGGCACGCCGCAGTCAATTCACGCGGAGAGTTCATCGTCGCCTCCAACCCGGATGAATTCACCAAAGCGCTGGGCGATACCCTGAACGCGATCAAGAACGAAACCAAGAGCGCGGCCAGCGGCGGCTCCAGTTCCACCCGGATCGAGGCCGGCGCCAAGGCCATCTTCAGCCAATACACTTCCGGCTCCTGGAACGGCAATCTTCTCGCCTATAACATTAATGAGACAACCGGCCTTCAGGACACCACGGCACCCGCCTGGACTGCGGAAAGCATGCTTCCAGCCTGGGCATCGCGCAGCATCTATGTCAGTAAGGATGGCGCTTCGGTACCGTTCCGCTACAGCAACCTGAACGCCGCGCAGCAAACCGCACTGGGGTCGCAGCAAGTCGTCGACTACCTGCGCGGCGACCGCAGCCAGGAACAACCCACCGGGACGATGCGTGCCCGCGCCGGCGTCCTGCCCGCCTTCGTCAACTCGCAACTGGTCTATGTCGGCCCGCCCAGCCAGACGGCGTACTTCGGCAATGCCAGCTTCACCGGCGCCAGCCAGTATGCGGCTTACGCCAGCAGCAAGCAGAGCCGTACCCCGGTCATCTACGTCGCGGGCAACAATGGCATGCTGCACGCCTTCAACGGCAACACCGGTGCTGAGGTCTATGCCTTCCTGCCGAACTTCTCGATCATGCACCCGAGCGCCTCAGCCACCCAGAAGACGCTGAAGCTTTACACCGACCCGAAATATGGCCTGAACGATTCGGCCGACGCCGACTGGGAAACCTACAAGCATCGCTATATTCTGGATGGCGAACTGACCGTGGCCGATGTCTATCTCTCCGGTGCCTGGAAGACCATTCTGGTTGGCACTCAAGGACGCGGCGGTACAGGCGTATTCGCCCTCGACGTGACCGACCCGACAGACATCAAGTTCCTCTGGGAAAAAACCAGCAGCGACAGCGCTGCCTTGGGCAACAATCTGGGCAAACCGATCATTGCTCAGGTGGCGAGCGGCGACTGGCGCGTCATTCTCGGCAACGGCCCCAACAGCACCGGCGACAAGGCACAGTTGGTCATGATCAAACTTTCCGACGGTAGTATCTCCACGGTAGATACCGGAGCCGGCGAAAACAACGGTCTGGCCGGCGTCAATCTGTGGGATGCGGACAAGGATGGTTTCTTCGAAACCGCCTATGCCGGCGATCTGAAGGGAAATCTGTGGCGCTTCAAGGGACTTGGCGGAACCGCCACCGTCGCAAAGTTGTTCGCCACCCGCAATGCCCGCCCGATCACCGCCATGCCGCTGATCGTACGCAATCAGAAAACCAACAAGACCTGGGTTTTCTTCGGCACCGGTCAAAACCTCAACAAGGTCGACCAGGAGAATCTGGATGTCCAGAGTTGGTACGGCATGATGGACGACGGCAGCGAGGTCGCCAGCAGCAAGTTGCGAGCTCGCGCTATCGGAAGTTCCGGCACCATTGGCGCCCGTTCCGCCAGAGTGCTGGAATCCGGCACCGAGGCGGAAATCATCAGCGCCGGGCAACTCGGCTGGTACATTGACTTCCCGGCCAACGGCGAACGCATGATTACCCCGAACAGCCTGCTGGGAGGAGCGCTCTTCGGCACGACCTACACCCCGGACAACAGCGACACTTGTGCCCCTGATGGCAAGAGTTCGTTGTGGGCAATCAACCCCTTCAGCGGCGCGCGACTCAACCAGGGTATCTTCGACGTCAATGGCGACGGAGTGGTCAATGGCACGGATAAAGTTAACGGCGTTTTCCCGTCCGCGCTCGATGGACTCTCACCGATCACCAGCGGACAACCTCCCATCACGGTGGGCAAGGATGGAAAATTCTCCGTCCACCTCCCCGGTGAATCGATTGGTGGCAAACTTCCGGTCGGCGTATTGGGTCGTCAATCCTGGCGTGAAATCATCGGACAATAAACATGAATCAGACCATTCACTTGCTGAACTACAAACCAGCCACCAGTGCTCACCACCGGCGCCGCAACGGGGGATTCTCCTTGGTTGAGCTCATGATCGTTGTCGCTGTCATCGGCATCCTTGCCAGCATTGCGGTACCGAACTATCAGGCCTATATCCGGCAAAGCGCTCGTACTCAGGCACAGGGATGTGTTTCGCAGATTGCCCAAGCATTGGAAAGACGTTATTCCACAGCTCTCAGCTATACGGGCGCAATGCCTGTAACGGGATGCACCACGGAAGGCGGACTGAATACGCGCTACACGATCACGTCTAACATCCAGGCCAGAAGCTATACCCTGACTGCGACGCCATCGGGTGATCAAGCCAAGGACACCTGCGGCACGATGACCCTGAACAACCAGGCCACCAAAACAGCCGCCAAGACTGGTTGCTGGTAAGCGGGGAAGCTACAATGTTCCGGGACATATTTTCTGACCGGAAAGCAACATGCAAACCAAGAAATTCAACATCAACGAACTGACGCTCGAGGACATGCAACCGAAGCAGGCTTCTCGGCATGATCCCTCGAACGTCGGGCGCAAGTGCCTCAAATGCGAGCATATCCGGCTCGCTTCGGAAAGCCACGTTCCGGTGTATGAGTGCCCGAAATGCGGTGCCGTTTACGACAAGATCGAGCAATTGGTCAGCGCCAAGCCTTTGGGCAAACTGGCACGCTGAACGACGGTCTGTCTATTCTCCTGAGACCTACCAAGTCTTCAGGCAAGTTCTTTCGGCAGGGCGAACGAAACACCTTCTTCCACGCCCTGCAACTGCCCTACCTCCGCGCCAGTCAGTTGGCCCAGGCGGTCAACCACCTGCTGGACCAGAACTTCTGGCGCCGAGGCTCCTGCGGTAACGCCGATGCGCTGCTTACCGACTAGCCAGGATTCCTTGATCTCGACAGCGCTGTCGATCAGGTAGGCATCGATGCCGCGACCGGCGGCGACTTCCTTCAGGCGGCGCGAGTTCGAGCTGTTCGGGCTGCCGACGACGACGACCAGGTCGCATTGTTCGGCCAAGACCTTGACCGCGTCCTGGCGGTTCTGCGTGGCGTAGCAGATGTCGTCCTTCTTCGGCCCCTGGATTGCCGGGAAACGCTGGCGCAGGGCGTCGATGACGCGACGGGCGTCGTCCATCGACAGCGTCGTCTGGGTCACGTAGGAAAGCTGTTCGGGCAGGCGGACCTGCAATTGCGCGACGTCATCGACGGTTTCAACCAGATACATGCCGCCATCGCTCTGTCCCATCGTCCCTTCGACCTCAGGGTGGCCCTTGTGGCCGATCATGACGATCTCGCGCTCGCCCTTGCGCATGCGCCCAACCTCGAGGTGTACCTTGGTCACCAGCGGACAGGTCGCGTCGAAGACCTTCAGGCCGCGCTGCTCGGCTTCCTCGCGTACCGCGCGCGAGACACCATGGGCGCTGAAGATCACCGTGCTGCCGGCCGGCGCCTCGGCGAGTTCTTCGATGAAGACGGCGCCCTTGGCGCGCAGGTCGTCGCAAACGAACTTGTTGTGCACCACCTCGTGGCGAACGTAAATCGGCGCGCCGAAACGTTCTAGCGCGCGCTCGACGATGGCGATGGCGCGCTCGACGCCGGCGCAGAAGCCGCGGGGATTGGCAAGGATGACCTGCATTACATGATTCCGATGATCTTCACCTCGAAGCGGATCGGTTTGCCCGCCATCGGGTGGTTGAAGTCGAACAGGGCACTGGTTTCATCGAGCTCGCGCAGGAAACCGGCGAAGGTCGCGCCGTTGGGCGCGGTGAATTCGACGACCGAATTCTCTTTGAGTTCCATCCCAACCGGCAGTCCGTTGCGGGCGATGCGCTCGACCAGGCGTTCGTTATGCACGCCGAAGGCCTGCTCCGGCTCCAGTTCGAACACGTAATGCTCACCGGCGTTCAGGCCGAGCAGCACGCTTTCGAGGTTTTCGGCGAGTTGGCCGCTACCCATTTGCAGCGTCGCCGGGCTCATGTCGAAGGTGGACAGGAATTCCTCGCCGTCGAGCGCCGTCACGCGGTAATGCAGAGTCAGGTAGCTGTCGGGGCGGACTGAGTTGTTCATTATTTCTCTTCTTTCTGGTCTTTCACGGTCAACGACGCCAATACCAGCAAAACCGCGCCGATGCTGATCGCCGAATCGGCGACGTTGAACGCCGGCCAATAGTAGCCGGCGGCGTGCCACTGGATGAAATCGACGACAGCCCCGAAACGCACGCGGTCGATAACGTTGCCGAGCGCCCCACCCATCACCAGGGTCAGCGCCAGCGCCATCGATTTCGGAGTCGGATGCCTTTTCAGCTCGAGCGCAATCCAACCGGACACGCCAAGCGCCAGCCCGGTGAACAACCAGCGCTGCCAACCTGGCTGGTCGGCGAGGAAGCTGAACGCCGCCCCCGGGTTGAAAGTCAGCACCCAGTTCCAGAACGGTGCGACGTAGATCGTTTCGCCAAAGCTCAGCGTATTGAGCACGACCCACTTGGCGAGCTGATCGAGAACGACGATCAGTGCCGCCAGCGCATACCAGTGCTGCGCCTTAGGCATGCGTGCGCACCTCGCCCTCACCGTGCAGGTTGCTGACGCAGCGCCCGCACAGACCGGGATGCGCCGGATCGGCGCCGACGTCTTCGCGCACGTGCCAGCAGCGTTCGCACTTGGCGTGGGTCAGCGGCGTGGCGGTGACGGATTCCTCGGTAGATTCGATCACTGCGGTCGACGAGCAGATAAAGACAAATTTCAGATCGTCGCCCAGCGCCGACAGCGCCGCGAACTTCTCGCCGGCACAGCGGATTTCCACCGCAGCCTGTAATGCGGCGCCGATTTCGCCCGCCTCGCGACGGGCCTCCAGCGCCTTGGTGACGTCGTTGCGCACTTCGCGAACGATTGCCCACTTGGCCAGCAATTCGGTTTCATTGGTCTGCGCCGGCAGCTCATGCCACAGCTGGAACATCACCGAATCGTCCTCGTCACCGCTCAGCACGGCCCAGACTTCCTCGGCGGTAAACGACGTGATCGGCGCCAGCAGGCGGACGAAGGCCTGGGTGATGTGCCACAGCGCCGATTGCGCCGAACGGCGAGCGATCGAGTTGGGCTTCGTCGTGTACAGACGGTCCTTGAGGATGTCGAGGTAGAAGCCGCCGAGGTCTTCCGAGCAGAAGGTCTGCAGCGCCTGGACCACGCGGTGGAACTCGTAGCGGTCGTAATCGGCGCAAGCGCCATCCTGCAGCGCGCGGGTCAGCGCCAGCGCATAACGGTCGATTTCCAGCCACTGATCGACCGGCAGCATTGCGGTCGACGCGTCGAAATCGGAAATATTGGCGAGCAGGAAGCGCAGCGTGTTGCGGATGCGGCGGTAGCCTTCGACGACGCGTGCCAGGATTTCCTTGGACATCGCCAGTTCGCCCGAATAATCGGTCGACGCAACCCACAGGCGCAGGATGTCGGCGCCCATCTTGTCGGTGACTTCCTCCGGCAGAATGGTGTTGCCGAGCGACTTGCTCATCTTGCGCCCCTGCTGGTCGACGGTGAAACCGTGCGTCAGCAGCGCCTTGTACGGCGGATGACCGTCGATCGCCGCGCCGGTAAGCAGCGACGAATGGAACCAGCCGCGATGCTGGTCGGAGCCTTCCAGATAGAGGTCGGCGCGCGGACCGCTGGCATGGCCGTCGTTGTGCGAACCGCGCAGCACATGCCAGTGCGTCGTGCCGGAATCGAACCAGACGTCGAGCGTATCGCTGATCTTCTCGTACTGCTCGGCTTCCGCCCCCAGCAGTTCGGCGGCGTCGAGCTTGAACCAAGCCTCGATGCCTTCCTTTTCCACGCGCTTAGCCACTTCTTCCATCAGTTCGACGGTACGCGGATGCAGTTCGCCGGTTTCCCGGTGCATGAAGAAGGGAATCGGCACGCCCCAGTTGCGCTGGCGCGAGATGCACCAGTCCGGCCGGTTGGCGATCATGTTGTGCAGGCGCGGCTTGCCCCAGCCGGGATAGAACTCGGTCGCCTCGACACCGCGCAGTGCGATCTCGCGCAAGGTCTCCCCTTCCCCGCCGTGCCCGGCTTGTGCCGGTTGGCTGGCCACCCTGTCCATGCCGACGAACCACTGCGCCGTGGCGCGGTAGATCACCGGCGTCTTGTGCCGCCAGCAGTGCATGTAGCTGTGGCTGATATTGCCGTGCGAGAGCAGGCAGCCGACTTCGGTCAGCTTGTCGCAGACCGCCTGATTGGCCTTCCAGATCGACATCCCGCCGAAGAAAGGCAGGTCGTCCACATAGACGCCATCGCCCTTGACGATGGAAAGGATCTCGTCGTTGCCGCGCCCGTAAGCGAGCCAGGTATTGAAGTCGTCGACGCCGTGCGCCGGTGCGCTATGCACGACGCCGGTACCGGCATCCAGCCCGACGTAGTCGGCGAGGTAGACCGGCGACTCGCGATCGTACAGCGGGTGGCGGAAGCGCAACCCTGCCAGCGCCTTGCCCTGCACGGTGGCCAACACGCTGCCTTGCAGGTCGTAGCGTTGCAGCGAGGCTTCAAGCAGTTCGGCGGCCAGCACCAGCAGCCGCTCGCCGGTATCGACCAGCGCATAGTCATGTTCGGGATGGATGTTCAGCGCCTGGTTGGCCGGAATGGTCCACGGCGTCGTCGTCCAGATCACCGCGAACGCCGGTTTCGTCAGCGCCGGCTGGCCGAAGGCAGCCGCCAGCTTTTGCCCGTCGGCGGTGTCGACCGGAAAGGCCACGTCGATGGTCGGCGATTTTTTGTCGGCATACTCGACTTCCGCCTCGGCCAGCGCCGAACCGCAATCGAAACACCAATTTACCGGCTTCAGGCCCTTGAATACGTAGCCTTTCCTGACGATTTCGGCCAGCGCCCGGATTTCGCCGGCTTCGTTGGCAAAGTTCATCGTCAGGTAGGGATTGTCCCATTCCCCCAGCACGCCGAGACGGATGAAACCGGCCTTCTGGATTTCGATCTGTTCGGCCGCGTAGGCGCGGCACAGTTCGCGCACCTTGTCGGCGGGCAGGTTCTTGCCGTGCGTCACCTCGACCTTGTGCTCGATCGGCAGACCGTGGCAATCCCAGCCGGGCACGTAAGGCGCATCGAAGCCGGCCAGCGTCTTCGAACGGACGATGATGTCCTTGAGAATCTTGTTCAGCGCGTGGCCCAGATGCAGGCTGCCGTTGGCATACGGCGGGCCGTCGTGCAGGATGAACTTCGGCCGCCCGGCAGAAATCTCGCGAATCCTCCGGTAAAGCTGCTTCTCTTGCCAGCGTGCCACCCACTTCGGCTCGCGCTTGGGCAGGTCGCCGCGCATCGGGAACGGGGTATCGGGAAGATTCAAGGAGTCTTTGTAATCAGCCATTTGCTTGCTCACCGCTTGAAGAAGGCCCGCGCCGCCGCGGCATCGGCCGCGATCTGCGCCTTGAGGGCATCGAAATTGGGAAAACGTTGCTCGTCGCGCAGTTTATGCACGAAACGAACCGAAATATGCGCGCCGTAGATGTCGCGATCGAAATCGAACAGATGCACTTCGAGCAGCGGTCGCGTGCCACCGAGCGTCGGCCGGATGCCGAGGTTGGCAACGCCGGGCAGCGGCGTCTCGCCGAGGCCGCCGACCTCGACCGCAAAAACGCCGGTCATCGGCAGCGGGTTGTGCTTGATGCGCAGGTTGGCGGTGGCGAAACCGAGCTGGCGGCCGAGCTTCTGACCGTGAACCACCTGGCCGTCCATCATGTACGGGCGGCCGAGCAACTTCGCCGCGTGCGCCATGTCGCCAGCAGCCAGCGCCCGGCGCACGCCGGAACTGGAGACTCTTTCAGCATCGACAACAACGCTGGCCATCGCTTCGACGGCAAAGCCATGACGTTCGCCAGCAGCCTGCAGCAAGGCGAAATCGCCGACACGCCCCCTGCCGAAACGGAAATCGTCGCCGATCACGAGATGCCGGACGCGCAGGGCATGCACCAGAACGTCGTCGATGAAGGCTTGTGCCCCCAACGCCGCGAAAGCGCGGTTGAACGGGCAGATCATCGCTTGTGCCACGCCGCTGGCGGCGAGCAGTTCGAGCTTTTCGCGGAAGGTACTGAGGCGGGCCGGTGCCGAATCGGGCGCGAAGAACTCGCGCGGATGCGGCTCGAAGCTCAATACCGTCGGCACCAGCGAGCGCTCGCCGGCCACCTCGGCCAGACGGCCGATCAGCGCGGCGTGGCCACGATGCACGCCATCGAAATTGCCGATGGCCAGTGCGACCGGTGCCGGAACAGGACGAGAATAACCGCGAAAAACGCGCATCGGATGCTGCTGCAAAAAAGCGCGATTATACCGGGGCGCCCTGAAGTTCCGGCCAAATCCACGAAAAAACAGCCCCTTGCCGGAAAGGCTGTCGCTATAATTTGGCAAAATCATCAAGCCAACCACAATGCTCAGCCTGATCAACCATGTTCTTCGCATTTCGGCGCGCCGCGACCGTACCGAAATCAATTCGGCCATGGTCGACGCATTGAAGGAATTGTTCTCGCCGCGCCGGCTGACCATTTATCGCTGCTACGCCAGCAAGCGCAAGACCATTGTCTTCGCCTGTGCCGGTTATGGCCCGCACGGACAATTCCTGCGCAACGCCTACCTGCCCGAAGCGCAGTTCTGCCAGCCGATCGAACGCGACCCGCTGCTCCAGCAATGCCGACGAGAACTTTCGGCCGTCCTCGAACACCTGGATGATGGTTCGCATCGGGTAATCTTTCCGGTATTACGCCTCGACGAACCAATCTACTTCATCGACCTGGTGATGGCAGAGGACTTTTCGGCCGACCTGCGTGTCACCCTGATGGGACTGATCGAGTATTTCGGCAATCACATCGGCCTGCTCGATTACGGTGAAGCCGACACGCTGACCGGTTTGGCCAGCCGCAAGACCTTCGACAAGCACCTGTTCGAACTGCTCGGCCAGGCCGCTTCCGACCGCATGCTCGGCAACGTGGCGCAACCCGCCCGACGTAACGAACAAGCGGACAGCAACCACTGGCTGGCAGTCTGCGACATCGACCACTTCAAGCGGGTCAACGACACTTACGGCCACCTGATCGGCGACGAGGTGCTGATCATGGTGTCGCAGGTGATGCGCCAGAGCTTCCGTTTCGACGACCAGTTGTTCCGCTTCGGCGGTGAGGAGTTCATCGCCCTGCTGCAGCCGACCAACCGCCAGTCGGCGGCGGCAACCCTGGAGCGCTTCCGCCACGACGTCGAGCAGACCGTCTTCAGCCGCGTCGGCCACGTCACCGTCAGCATCGGCTTCAGCCGATTGCTGCTCAGCGACACCCCGAGCGACGTCATCGAGCGCGCCGATGAAGCGCTCTACTACGTCAAGCGCAACGGTCGCAACCAGGTTGCCTGCTACGAGCAGTTGATCGAAGACGGACGGCTGGCTGCCCGCGAAATCGCCAAAGGCGAAGTCGAACTGTTCTGAGGCATCAGGGCCGCTTTGCCGCAAGCAGGGCAGCGGCCGCGCCAATCCGCTCGCCGAGCGGCACCGACGCATCGTTCATCACAGCCAGCAGGAAAGCCGCCGGATCGGTGAAATGCCCCGACAACGGCAAAGCTTCCGCCGCCGGCGCCTGCAGCGGCGGTGGCAGTTGTGCCAGGAGCCTGGCGAACAGCCGGTCATCGATCGCTCGCAAACCGCCCAGCATCTCGGCCTGGCGGTCCGGATTCGGCGGAAATTCGAGGCCGGGCTCGCTGACGAACATGCTGCCCATACCTGGGTCGATGAAGGCCGACCAGCGCTCGACCTTGGTGTCGAAAGCCGGCACCACTGGCACCGCCCCTAGCCCGCTCAAGGGATGACAACACAGTCGATCAGCCGGCAGATCGCTCAGGCAAGCCCGCCGCAGGCCGTCGTAGAACGCGGCCAGTTGCGGCAAGGGTCGCGGTGTCGCGAAAGCCAGCCAGAGCGTGAACGCGCCACCGACGGATACGGACAGCGCCGGCGGCGGTACGGCCAGTTCGTCGGCCAGATAACGCAGGGTTTCGCCAACACGCGGCCAATCCTTGGCCTGCGGAAATTCGACGAGCAAGGCCCGGGCTGTACCCTCGGCGTCGACCAGCGGCAGTTGCACGGACTCGGCGGAAAAACCGGCAACCGCGTAGAGACGCCGCAGTTCGGCGTGCAGCGCGGCCTGCATCAGCCGACCTGGGCGATCTTCGCCTTCGGCCCCGGCGGATGCTTGATGAAGTACTGGCGGATGCCGCGCATGATGGCGTCGGCCATCTGCTCCTGATAGGCGTCGTCCTTCAGGCGCAACTCTTCTTCCGGATTGGAGATGAAGGCGGTCTCGATCAGCGCCGACGGGATGTCCGGCGCCTTGAGGACGGCGAATCCCGCCTGCTCGACGCTGGTCTTGTGCAGGTGGTTGATCGAACCGAGTTCGCCGAGCAGGTACTTGCCGAGCTTGAGGCTGTCGTTGATGGTCGCCGTCTGCGACAGATCGAGCAGGGTACGGGCGAGGAAAACGTCCTTGGTCTTGGCCAGATTGACGCCGCCGATCAGGTCGGCGCTGTTTTCCTTCTGCGCCAGCAGGCGGGCCTGGGTGCTCGACGCTCCCTTCTCGGACAAGACGAAAACCGAGGAACCACGGGCGTCGGGCTTGATCCAGGCGTCGGCGTGGATCGACAGGAAGAGGTCGGACTGGATGCGGCGCGCCTTCTGCACGCGCACCTGCAACGGAACGAAGAAGTCGCCGTCGCGGGTGAGCACGGCGCGCATGTTCGGCTCGGCGTCGATGCGCGCCTTCAGGCGGCGGGCGATGGCCAGCGTGACGGCTTTTTCGTGGGTGCCGCGCTGACCGACGGCGCCGGGATCCTCGCCGCCATGCCCGGGATCGAGCATGATCGTCACCAGCCGGTCGACCACGGCCTTGCCGGAACGCTTCGCCACCTGCGGTTCCGGTACCTTGGCCGCCTTGGCGTCTTCACCACCGAGGTCCTGCCCCGGCTTGAGCGGCTCGACCGCGTCGCGTCGCCCTTCGAGCAAGGCCATCAGGGGATCGGCCGGGGTTTCCGGGTAGATGTCGAGAACCAGGCGGTGACCGTATTCGCCAACCGGCGCCAGCGAGAATACCTGCGGCACGACACGCGTCTTCAGCTCCATCACCAGACGGACGACGCCCGGCTTGAAGCGACCGGCACGCAGCAGCTTGATGTAGGGATCGTCGCTACCGAGCTTGCCGGCCAGGCTGTCGAGCACGCTGTTGAATTCGACACCCTCGATATCGACGACCAGACGCTCGGGATTCTCGACGGTGAAGTGGGTGAATTTCAGTGGTGCATCGTGCTCAAGCGTGACCCGGGTGTAATCGCTGGCCGGCCAGATGCGTACCGCGACGATCGCCGGCCGACTGGCGGCGCGACCGGAGAGCGGCGTGACCGAGAGAACTAGCGCGCTACCGGCGTAGCGCAGGAGCTGCCGACGGCGCGGATCGAGGCGATGGTCCTTACGCATGACGTCCCCCTTTCCGAGATGGCTGCAAGTTCGGCGACACGCGCGCCACCGGCGTGACGCAGGAGAATGCGGAGATCGGCTTCGGGCACGCAGCCGAGCGCCTTGTCGGGCCATTCGACCAGGCAGATGGAGGCGTCGTTGAAATATTCACCAAATCCCGCATCGAGGAATTCCTCGGGTGACTCGAAACGATAAAAATCAAAGTGATACAAGTATAAACTCGAAACTACGTAAACTTCAACCAAAGCGTAGGTCGGACTCTTCACCGGACCGCTGTGTCCGAGCGCCCGAATCAGCACCCGCGCCAGCGTCGTCTTGCCGGCACCGAGGTCGCCTTCGAGGTAAATCACCAGGCCAGGCTGCAGTGCCTGCGCCAGCTCAGTACCAAGGCGCTGGGTCGCCGCCTCGTCGGGCAGATCGAAAACGGCGGTAACATCCGGGCTATGCATGATCAGGACTCCACTGTGGACGCTGCGGCGCTCAAGGCGCGCATTCGGGAACTCGGCCGTGGGCTGGGCTTTGCCGAGGTCGGCATCGCCCGCGCCGAACCGGGCGCGGCGGTCGACCGGCTGCGTGCATGGCTGGCCGCCGGCATGCACGGGGAGATGGATTATATGGCGCGCCACGCCGAACTGCGCGCCGACCCGCAACTGCTGCAGCCGGGTACGGTCACCGTGATCTCGGCTGCGGTCGACTACCTGCCGCACGCGAAAGCCGCCGAAGCCCCCGGCCAGGCAGCGATCTCCCGCTACGCCCAGGGCCGCGACTACCACAAGGTGGTACGCGGCCGACTGCAGAAGCTGGCCAGCGCCATCGGCGAACTGGCCGGCCCTTACGGCTACCGTGTCTTTGCCGATTCGGCGCCCGTGCTGGAAGTCGAATACGCCCGCCAGGCCGGGCTCGGCTGGCGCGGCAAGCACACGCTGCTGCTGTCGCGCCAGGGCTCGTGGCGCTTTCTCGGTGAAATCTACTGCGATCTGCCGTTGCCGCCCGACGCACCGGTCGACGAGCACTGCGGTTCCTGCCGCGCCTGCCTCGACGCCTGCCCGACCGGCGCCATCGTCGCCCCCTACGTGGTCGACGCGCGGCGCTGCATCTCCTACCTGACGATCGAACTCGCCGGCGCCATTCCCGAGGCATTCCGGCCGCTGCTCGGCAACCGCATCTACGGTTGCGACGACTGCCAGACCTGCTGCCCGTGGAACCGCTTCGCCCAACTCGGCGACCGCGAATTCGCGCCGCGCCACGGGCTCGACTCGGCTTCGCTGGTGACCCTGTTCGCCTGGACCGAGCAGCAGTTCGACGACCGCCTGGCCGGCAACCCGATCCGCCGCATCGGCCACGAACGCTGGCTGCGCAACATCGCCGTCGGGCTCGGCAACGGCCCGGCCACGGACGAAGCCATCGCCGCCCTGCGGGCCCGCGCCGACCACCCTTCCGCGCTGGTCCGCGAGCATGTCGCCTGGGCCCTGGCGCGACTCGGCAGTTCCTCCTGAGCGCGACGCGTTCATCTCCCTTTCAGGCTGTTCTGCTCTAATGGGCGGATATCGATCCCGACTACCGCCAGCCGCCGACTGCCGATGAAAACTTTCAAACAACGCGCCGCCCGCCGCATCGCCGCCATCAGCATGCTTCTGGCATTGATCAGCGGCCCGCTCGCCTGGCTGATTTCACGCGAGATCGCCGAGGAAAACATGGTCTCGCTGGCGATGGAGGAATCCCGCCACATCCTTGGCGACCGCGACAGCTTCACCCTCCCCGCCGAGCAGCAACTGCCGCAGCGCGCCCATGAAGCGGCATTGGCGATCACCGGCGGCCTGTTCGACATCGCCGAAATCTACGACGCCGATGGCCGCAAGCTGGCCGAAGCCAGCACACCGGCCGGCGACGCGGTCGAATCGTCGTTACCCAAACACGGCCGGCCGAATTATCGGAGCGCAAACTACCAAAGCCTGGAATTGCCCGAACAGGGCTGGATTCTGCGCATTTTCGTTCCTCTGGAAGGGCGTGACGCCGATCGCCCGGTCGGCTTTTTCGAGGGCGTGCGCATCGTGCCCCAATGGCAGAAGGAAGAGCTGATGCGCGGCGCGCTGACCATGGCACTGATCGTTGCCGCGGCATCGCTGCTCTGTGGCCTGACCATCTACCCCTTCGTCGTCCAGCTTTCGGCGGAAAACACGCGGCGAGCGGAGGCTCTGCTCGAATCGCATCTGTCGATGATGGAGGCGATGGGCCGCGCTGTCGCCCGCCGCGATTCCGACACCGGCGCCCACAACTACCGGGTGGCCTGGATCGCCGCCTGCATCGGTGAAGAACTCGGACTCGAACGAACGGCGATGCAGGCCTTGATCGTCGGCAGCTTCCTGCACGATGTCGGCAAGATCGGCATCCCCGACGCCATCCTGCTCAAGCCCGGGCGGCTCGACGCCGAGGAAATGGCGATCATGCGCACCCATGTCGCCCAAGGCGAAGCGATCGTCGCTGGCATCGACTGGCTGGACGACGCTGCGATGGTCGTTGCCGGCCATCACGAGAAATGGGACGGCAACGGCTATCCGCGCGGCCTGAGCGGCGAAAGCATCCCGCTGGCAGCACGCATCTTCGCCATCGCCGACGTCTTCGATGCGCTGGTCTCACGCCGTCCGTACAAGGAGGCAATGCCGTTCGCCGCCGCCACCGAGATCATTCGCCAGGACAGCGGCAGCCACTTCGACCCGGCGCTCGCCGAAATTTTCCTGAATATCGCCGAAACGCTGCACGCCCGGCTGCAATGTTGCGACGAAGCCGGCTGCCGCCGCCTGCTCGACGGAAAAGTCCGCCACCACTTCTTCGAAAAAGGCTGAGCCGCGGCTGGATCAGCGTTCGACCGGGCGCGCCGGATCGGCACACCATTCGCTCCAGGAACCGCCGTAAAGCCGCGAACCGGGCAGGCCGGCGATCTCCATGGCAAGAATGTTCTGGCACGCGGAGACGCCCGAACCGCAGTAATGGACGACCGCCGCCGGCGCATCGCCGGCGAGCAGAGCCCGCCACTCGGCGGCAAGCTCGACCGCCGGCTTGAAACAACCGTCGGCTGCAAGGTTGTCGCCGAAGAAACGATTGCCAGCCCCGGGAATGTGGCCGGCCACCGGATCGATGGTTTCGTTTTCGCCGCGGAAGCGGTCGGCCGCCCGCGCATCAAGCAGACGCCTGCCCGGCGAGCCCAGGCCGGCCAGAACATCGTCAACGTCGACCGCCCACGGGCGAAGCTGCGGCTGGAAATCCCCCGGCACGGCGTTTGGCCGCGCCGTAGTCAGCGGCCCGCCGGCCTTGCACCAGGCCGCCCAACCACCGTCGAGCACAGCGACGGCGTCGTGCCCGAGCCAGCGCAATAGCCACCAGAGACGGCTGGCGATCATGCCGTTGCCGTCGTCGTAAGCCACCACCTGGGTCTGCCGGTTGATGCCGAGCGCTGCCAGCCTGTCGGCCAGCACCTCGGGATCGGGCAGTGGATGGCGCCCGTTGCGGCCGTTCAGCGGCCCCGACAGGTCGCGATCGCAGTGCAGGAAGAAAGCGCCGGGCAGGTGCGCTTCGCCGTAGGCGCGCTCACCGTAGCCAACGTCGGCCAACTGGTGGCGAACATCGACGACGCACCAGCCGGGCTCGCCGAGATGTGCCTGCAGTTGCGCCGGCCTGATCAGCGTGCCGAAGCTCAAGCTTCGGCTTCCAGCCATTCGTCGGCCGCGGCGGCATCGTCGAAGACCTGCACGTCGGCATTGACGAAGGTCTGCGAAAGCCAGGCGCTCCACGTCACCCACTCGCTGTCGGTGACCACGGCGATGCGATTGAAATCGTTGGCATGAGCGCGCGAGAACTTGACTTCCTCCCAGGCGACGTCGAGCGTCAGCGTGCCCATCTTGGTCAGGTCGAAAAACAGGTCGACCGGCCCTTCGAACTTGATCTTGTAATTGACGACTTCCTCGAACTCGCGATAGTCGGCCAAAGTGAATTCGCCGAACACCGAAACATTGACCCGGTGTGCCTTGTGGTCGATGACGATCATGGTTTGCTCCGTTGTTGTTGTGATCCCAGTTTAATCCTGCTCCACCGGGCTGGCACGGGAAAAATGCGTTGCCGCGATACCGGACAGGACGATCAGGCCGATCGCCGCCCACGCCGACGCCGGCAGCACCTCGCCCCAGAACAGCACGCCGGCGAGGCTGGAGAAGACCACCGTGCTGTAGGCCAGCGCCGCCGACAGCAGGGTCTTGCCGCGCGAGTAGGCGCGCGTCATCGCCAGTTGGGCGAGCGTCGCGAAACCGGCGACGCCGAACAGCAGCAGCCCGCTGTCGGCATCGACCGGGTGGATCTCGCCGAAGACGAGCCAGACGGCGGAACAGACGCTGGCGACCAGCGAAAAATAGAAGACGGTACGGATCTCCGATTCGCCGCGGGCGCCCAGTTCGCGCACGCTGAAATAGGCCATCCCGGCCATCACGCCGGAAGCGAGACCGACCAGCCCGCCAACCAGTTGCTCGGCCTGGAAGGTCGGCTTCAGGAGCAGGACAACGCCGGCCAGGCCGAGCGCCAGCGCGCCGAGCATGCCGCGCCGCACCTGCCAGCCGGCGAGCGCCAGATAGAGTGCGAGAAAGATCGCCGAGGTGTAGTTGAGCGTCACCGCTGTCGCCAGCGGCAGCAGGGTGATCGCGTAGAAATAGCCGAACAGCGCCGCAAAGCCGACCAGGCCGCGGGTGATCTGCCAGCGCCAGTGCGGCGTTGCCAGCCGGACGCCGCGCAGGCGAACCAGCCCGAACATCAGCAGCAGGGAGATGAAACTGCGGTAGAAGGTGATTTCAACCGCCGAATGGGTCTGCGCCGCCAGCTTGACGCAAACGCCCATGCCGGCGAACAGGAAACTGGCGGCGATCATCCACAGGGATTGCATGCGTGATTCGACTCGGGCGGTACGGCCGGGCTTCAAGCCACGGACCGGCAAGAACAAAGAAAAGGGCGCCGGATTCTACCCCGACGCCCCGGTCGACCGCAGAAGCGGCTGAAAAATCCGCTCAGCGGCCTTCGATTTCCTTCTGCATGATGCGCCGGTAGAACTCGTGGAAGTGCTGCATGCCGTCTTCCATCGGGCTCTGGTACGGACCGACCTCGTTCTTGCCTTCGGCCAGCAGCGCCTTGCGGCCACGGTCCATGCGCTCGCCGATATCGTCGTCCTCGATCGCCGTCTCCATGTAGGCGGCGCGCTCGGCCTCGATGAACTCGCGCTCGAAATCGACGATTTCCTCGGGGTAGTAGAACTCGACGACGTTCATCGTCTTGTCCACGCCCTGCGGGATCAGCGTCGACACGACCAGCACGTGCGGATACCACTCGACCATGATGTTCG
>CAZFXO010000024.1:0-45894 GCA_964523045.1 uncultured Dechloromonas sp.
CCTGGCGCTGATCCCGCCGCTGACCCAGCTCAATACGCCGTATCCGGCGACGGCCTACCTGACGGGCTTCCTGCGTTCGCGCGGCTTCCACGCCACACAGGCCGATCTGGCGCTGGGCACGGTCCTCGAATTGCTCTCGCCGGCCGGCCTCGACCAGCTACGCGCCGCAGCCGAAGCCCTGCCGCGCAAGCAGCGCTCGCCGACGATCAAGACCTTCCTCAACCAGTTCGAGCGCTACCGCGTCGCCACCGGCCCGGCGCTGGCCTTGCTGCAGGGCCGCGACGGCTCGCTGGCGCACCGCATCTGCACGCGCGCCTTCCTGCCCGAGGGGCCGCGCTTCTCGGCGCTCGACCATTACGTCGACGACGGCAGCGGCGATCCGCTCGGCTGGGCCTTCGGCGCGCTCGGCGTGCAGGACCGCGCCCGCCACCTGGCGACGCTCTTCCTCAACGACTTGGCCGACGTGATCCGCGACGCCGCCGACCGGCGTTTCGAGTTCGTCCGCTACGCCGAGTCGCTGGCCCAGAGCCAGGGCAGTTTCGAACCGCTGGCACAGGCCCTGGCCGCGCCGCCGACCTTGGTCGACACGACGCTGGAAAAACTGGCGATTGCCACGCTCGACCGTGAAAATCCGGACATTTTGCTGCTCTCGGTGCCGTTCCCCGGCGCGGTCTACGCCGCCTTCCGTATTGCGCAGGCGGTCAAGGCGAAATTCCCGCAGATCGTCATCGTCCTCGGCGGCGGCTGGGTCAATACCGAGCTGCGCGAACTGGCCGAACCGCGCGTCTTCGACTACGTCGATTACGTCACCCTCGACGACGGCGAAGCGCCGCTACTGGCGCTGATCGAGCACCTGGCCGGGCAGCGCCCGCGCCTCAACCTGCTGCGCACCTTCACCCGCGTCGAGGGCGCCGTGCGCTGGTTCAGCAGCGGCGAGCCCGATGTGCCTTTCGAGGAAGTCGGTACGCCGACCTGGGACGGCCTGCCGCTAGCCCGTTACCTGTCGCTGCTCGACATGCTCAATCCCATGCACCGGCTGTGGTCGGACGGGCACTGGAACAAGCTCACCGTCGCGCACGGCTGCTACTGGAAGAAGTGCAGCTTCTGCGACGTCAGCCTCGACTACATCTCGCGCTTCGAAGCCGCCAACGCCAGCACGCTGGTCGACCGCATCGAGCGCGTCATCGACGAGACCGGCCACAGCGGCTTCCATTTCGTCGACGAGGCGGCGCCACCCAAGGCGCTGCGCGCGCTGGCCGAGGAACTGCAGCGGCGCAATCTGGCGATTTCCTGGTGGGGCAACGTGCGTTTCGAGAAGTCGTTTACGCCCGAACTCTGCCTGCAGCTCGCCGACAGCGGCTGCATCGCCATTTCCGGCGGCCTGGAGGTGGCTTCCGACCGCCTGCTGGCGCTGATGAAGAAAGGCGTCTCGGTCGACCAGGTGGCGCGCGTCACCCGCGCCTTCAGCGATGCCGGAATATTGGTGCACGCCTACCTGATGTACGGCTTCCCGACGCAGACCGTGCAGGACACGGTCGATGCACTGGAATACGTGCGCCAACTATTCGCCGAGGGCTGCATCCAGTCGGGTTTCTTCCACCGCTTCGCGTGTACCGTGCATTCGCCGGTCGGACGCCATCCCGAAGAATACGGCATCAAACTCAGGCCGGCGCCGTTCAAGGGTTTCGCCAAAAATGACGTGGCTTTCGTCGACCCGACCGGCGTCGACCACAGCAGCCTCGGTCAGGCGCTGAGCAAGGCGCTGTACAACTACATGCACGGCATCTGTCTCGACGACGATGTGCGCCGCTGGTTCGACGAGCGCGTGCCGAAACCGCGGGTCAAACGCGATTTCATTGCCCGCGCGCTGAGTGCCGTAAACGGCTGAACGCCGGTCGCCCCCCCTGACGGGGAGCGCCGGCGTCCGACGCTGTTCAGTTCACCTGCAGGCTGCCGCCGCGACCGAGACCGCCGTCGACGTTCTGCGCCTGGTAGTTGCGCAGACCGATCACCATCTTGTTGTAGGCATCGGAAAATGCCGCCACCGTCGCCTTGCCTTCCGGTGTCTGCGAGAAGCCGCTAAGACCGCCCGCCGCGTGACTGCCGAAAGCCCCCAGCGCGGCGCCGAAATTGCTTGCCGTGGCATTGCCTTCGGCGGCGGCGAGCTGGACGCCGGAGCGGATATCGTAGAGGGTCAGCGTGACGACGGAAACCTTGCTCTCCACCCCCGCCGCGATGATCGAACCACCGTGCCCGATCAGCCCGCCCAAGGCGCCGGCGACGCGACCGGCCGGCGATTCGTCGATGACGATCGAAGGCTCCATGAAGTAGTCGGCAGCAACGCGCTGCCCCTTCTGCTGCTTGGAGCCGACGCGGAACTCACCGGAATTGCGCTGTTTGTCGGTAATCGCCGAAATCTTGCTTTCCGTCCGGTTATTGCCGATCGAGGTAATCACGAAACAATTCGACTGCTGCACCGCCAGACGAATCAGCGGATCGATCCGAGTCACCTTGGTGGCGCGGCCGAAGCTGCCGTACCACTCCTTGCCGCGACCATCGTCGAAGGCGAGCGTGCCCAGCGGTTTGGCGCAACGTTCCAGACCGGCATTGGCGCCGGCGCTGGTCGACCCGCTGGCCGACCCGCTGACCGAGGTGGCATCGGGCGATCCTGTGCTCACCTTGCCGCCGGCGCAGGCGGCAAGCAGGCACGACAGCGAGGACAGGACCAGGATCGAACACAACTTTTGTTTGAACATTTTCAGCACTCCTGCAAGACTCAATAACGACGTGATCTGGAAAGATGGCGCTCGTGCCAGCGATCGTCGTCGCGCCATTGCCACTGGTATTCGTACATGCCCAGCCAGAAATTCCTCGATTGCTCGCGCTGCATGTCCTTCCAGCGCTGATAGGCGACATCGCTCTGCTTGGCCTTTTGCGCATCGACCAGCAGCTTGGCGGCTTCCTTGTCGCCCCGACCGGACGCCACCAGCAACCATTTTTCCGCTTCCGCCGGATCGGCGCCCATTTCCTCCAGGCCGCTCAGGTAGAGACGGCCGACCGCCGTCTGCGCCGGCAGGTAGCCGCGCGATGCGGCGTCGCGCATCCAGACCAGGGCCTGATGGCTGTCCTGCGGAACGCCGTCGCCACGGAAATATCGCAGTCCGAGATCGTAGGCGGCGCTCGGAGACTTGCTGGCCAGGGCGACGAGTTCGGCATGCTGGCGTGCCGCTGCCGGATCGACATTGGCCTGGGGATTGAAGGTCGCCGAATCGCGCGGTCGCTCGGAACAACCGCTTTCGTCGCAGATCCGGATGGTCTGCGGCGCATCCTGCGCATGAACGGAAAGAACAGTCAGACACAGCAAAAAGGAAAACACACCGACTCTCGGCATCACACCCTCCACGACCGCGTGATCAAAACAGCTCAATAAATTTGACATAGGTATATGCCAAAGCGCTTGGATTATCCGCCGCCATATACCCGACAGCAAGCGTGTGGAAGTCATTTTTACCAATCATTTCAAACTCGTGACGCAAGCAATGACGACGACGCCTGCCGACGTTTAATGCCAAAGAAGAAATTGGCAGGGTTCGCCGTGTGGAATTTCGCTTGGCCGCTCTGACCAAGGGTCGATACGACAAGGAAATAGATCGACCGAGCCACCCTCCATGACTCCGGCAAATATTGCATTTATGAAACTTTTCAACGCTGCAGCATCTCGCGTAAGCTAGGCAGCGCAACGTCCTTGCCCATCTATCCATGAAACTGAGCGTCACCCCCAACAGCCTGACCAGCCGCCTGATCCTGCTAGGCACCGCCTTGCTACTGGCCGGTGCGCTGGGACGCACCTTGCTGCTCAGCGATTACCTGCGCGAGGACTTGCAGAAACAGACGGCCGAACAGCTACTGGCGATCGCCAACTACGTCGCCGAGGACATCGAGCGCGATCTCGTCGACCGCCAGAAGCTGCTTGAAAGGATTGCCGACAATCTGAGCGGCGAGACAAACCTGGCAGCCATGCGTGCCCAGCTCGCCCAAGGCCAGAACCTGAACCCCTTGTTCTCGCACGGCATGCTGCTGGTCGATCCGCAGGGCCGGGTCGGCCTCGACTATCCCCCGCTTCCCGGCCGTCTAGGCAGCTCGCTCGGCGATCGCGCCTATTTCCAGACGGCGCTGGCCGGCAAGCGCAGCATCGGCCGGCCTTTCATCGCTGACCCGGCAAGCGGCGCCATCCTGCCGATGGCGGTACCGGTGCGCGACGCCAAGCGGCAAGTCAAAGCCGTGCTGATCGGCTATTCGGCACTGCATTCGGCCAACTTCATGGCCGCACTCTACGCCACGCGTATCGGCGACAGCGGTGGCCTGCTGCTGGTGTCGCCAGAACATCGGCTGTTCGTCGCCGCCTCGGACGAAGGCAAGCGACTGCGCCCGACGCCGGCCGACGGCGTCAACCCGATGCACGACCGGGCCATGCGCGGCTACCGCGGCACCGGGATCACGATCAACGCCGTCGGCATCGAGGAAATCGCCGCCACCGCCTCGGTGCCCAGCGGCAACTGGTTCGTCGTCGCCCGCCTGCCGACAGCGGAAGCCTTCGCACCCCTGGGACGATTGCGCGGCTTCATCGTGAAAAACACGGCGCTCATCCTGCCGGTTTTCATCGTCTTCATGGTCATCATGATGCGCGGCATGTTGCGCCCGCTGATGGAAACCGCCCGCCGCGCCGATCTGATGACGCTTGGCGAAATCCCGTTGGCGACGCTGCCAGTGGTACGGAACGACGAGGTCGGGTATCTCACCGGCGCCTTCAACCGGATGCTCAGCAAGCTGCTGGAAAGTCGCGCCGAACTCGCGCACATGGCGCATCACGATCCACTCACCGGGCTCCCCAACCGCAAGCTGCTCGCCGACCGGATGAGCCTGGCACTGGCCCGTGCGCAACGCAACAAGTGCAAGGTGGCGGTCCTCTTCCTCGACCTCGACGGTTTCAAGCCGATCAACGACCGCTTCGGGCACGAGGCCGGCGATCAGGCGCTCGGCGAAGTCGCCCGCCGCCTGAGCGGCATGCTCCGCCAGGAAGACACCCTGGCGCGCATCGGCGGCGACGAGTTCGTGATCCTGCTCTCCGATCTGGCCGGCAATGCCGAGCATGTCGTCGCCAAGGTCGCCGAAAAATGCCTGAGCATTTTCGAGCCGGAGTTCGTCATCGGCGGCCAGAGCTGCCGACTCTCGACCTCGATCGGCATCGCCCTCGGCGATACCGACGGCGACCAGTTATTGATCGCCGCCGACCAGGCAATGTACCGCGCCAAGGAACAAGGGCGCGGCCGCTACCGCTGGGCCTGAACTGGAAACCGCAGGCTCAGCCGATGATGCCGATGACGTTGAGGAAGATCAGGACGATCGCCACCGGCGAAACGTAACGGACGACGCCGTACCAGAGACGGAAGACGCCGCCGCGCAGGCCGACCTCCTCCTCGACGTGGGCGCGCTTCATCGCCCAGGCCGTAAATAACGCAATCAGCAGGCCGGCCAGCGGCATCATGATCTTGGTGGTCAGCGTGTCGAGCAGGTCGAACAGGCCGAGCCCGAACAGGCTGAAAGCGCTCCATTCGTTGAACGACAGCGCGACCGCGATACCGAGCAGCCAGACGCCGGAGGACAGCAGTACCACCGCCGCCTTGCGCCCGAGGTCGAAACGCTCGACGAGCAGGGTGACGCCCGGCTCGAGCAGCGAGATGGCCGAGGTCCAGGCGGCAAAGACAACCAGCACGAAGAACACCAGGCCGACGACATGCCCGCCCGGCATCTGCGAAAAGGCCAGCGGCAGGGTCTGCAGCAGCAGGCCGGGACCGGCAGCCGGCTCCAGCCCCTGGGCGAAGACGATGGCGAAGATCGACAGCCCGGCGAGCAGCGCGACGCCGGTGTCGGCGGCGGCGATCGCCAGACAGGTACGAGGAATCGAGATGTCGCGGTCGAGGTAGGAGCCATAGGTGATGATCGCCCCCATGCCCAGGCTGAGCGTGAAGAAGGCGTGCCCCATGGCGGCGAACAGCACGCCGCGATTGATCGCCGAGGGATCGAAACGGAACAGGAAATGGAAGGCTGCCGGCAGGTCGGCGGCCATGGCGCCGTAGCCGACCAGGAAGATGAGGATGCCGAACAGCGCCGGCATCATGATCTTGTTGGCGCGCTCGATGCCGCTGGTCACCCCGCCGAGAACCACGACGGCGGTCAGCAACATGAACACCGTATGCCAGAAGATCAGCCGCCCTGGGCTGGCCAGCAAGGCGCCGAAGGCATCGGCAAAGGCCTCCTTGGGCAGTGCCGCGAAACCGAGACCGGCGCGCCAGGTGTATTCCAGCACCCAGCCGGCGACCACGCTATAGAAGGCCAGGATGATGAAAGCGCCGACAATGCCGATCAGGCCAATCGCCTGCCACCAGCGGGAAGCGCCAGCCTCGTCGGCGAGCACCCGCATCGTCGTCACCGGGTTGCCCTGGCCACGCCGGCCGAGCAGGGTTTCCGCCATCAGCAGCGGCACGCCGATGGCCAGGATGCAGGCCAGGTAGACCAGCACGAAGGCGCTGCCGCCGTTGCTGCCGGTCATGTAGGGGAATTTCCAGATGTTGCCGAGGCCGACCGCCGAACCGACGGTAACCAGGAAGAAGGCCCAGCGACTGGACCAGTGGGCACGCGCCCCTTGCGAGGAAGTCATGATGCTGTCCCGAATTTGCAGGGGCGCGATTTTACGCGCGACGGCGAACGGCCAAACTTGGGGATTTCACCTATGGCGCCACGCGGCAGGCCCGCGTGGTACATTCGCCCCCGACCGGAATTCCTGCTGTCGCAACCATGAACGACCAATTCGACCTTTTCTCCCAAGCGCCCGTCGAACCGGACGAAACCGCAGCCTCTCCCAGCCAACCCGAAGCAGCGGCTGCCGCGCTCGTTCCGACCAGCGACGTAATCGAGCCCCCCCTGCCGCCAGCCAGCGACGACGCCGACCTGCCGCCGCTGCCGCCGGCCGCCCAGGGCCCGGCCGAGGACATTCCGCCGCCCGCCGACTACGCCGCCCGCCGCTACCTCGAATACGCGATGAGCGTGGTCACCGGCCGCGCCCTGCCGGCCAACGCCGACGGCCAGAAACCGGTGCAGCGGCGCATCCTCTACGCGATGCACCGGATGGGCCTGTACAAGAGCCCGAAGCACGTCAAGTCGGCGCGCGTCGTCGGCGATGTGATCGGTAAATACCACCCGCACGGCGATTCGTCGGTGTACGACGCGATGGTGCGCATGGCGCAGGACTGGAGCCTGCGCTACCCGGTGGTCGATGGACAGGGCAACTTCGGCTCGCGCGACGGCGACAACGCCGCAGCCATGCGTTACACCGAAGCCCGCCTAACGCCGATCGCCGAACTACTGCTCGGCGAACTCGACGAAGGCACCGTCGACTGGAAGCCGAACTACGACGGCGTCAACGACGAACCCTGTCTGCTGCCGGCGCGCCTGCCCTTCTGCCTGTTGAACGGCGCCTCCGGCATCGCCGTCGGCATGGCCACCGAAATTCCCGCCCACAACCTGCGCGAAGTCGCCGCCGCTGCCGTCGCGCTGATCCGCGACCCGCAAACCAGCGAGGACGAAATCCTGCGCCTGGTGCCCGGCCCCGACTATCCGGGCGGCGCGCAAATCATCTCGACGCCCGAGGAAATCACCGCCACCTATAAAAGCGGTCGCGGCAGCCTGCGTGTGCGCGCCAAATGGAAAATCGAGCCGCTGGCACGCGGCCAGTGGCGCCTGGTCGTCACCGAACTGCCGCCCGGCGTATCCACCGCCACCGTCATGTCCGAGATCGAAGCCTGCTCCAACCCGGTGGCCAAGGAAAAGGCCGGCAAGAAGGTATTCACCCCGGAACAGCTCAACCTGAAAGCGGCCTTCCTGTCCGCCATCTCTGAGTCCGGCGTGCGCGACGAATCGGGCAAGGAACACGACGTTCGCCTGGTCATCGAGCCGGCCAGTTCGCGCCAGGGCCAGGACGACCTGGTCCGCCTGCTGCTCGCCCACACCAGCCTGGAAACCAACGCCTCGATCAACCTGACCCTGCTCGGCCTGACCGGCGCGCCGCGCCAGGGCACGCTCTACGACATGATCGCCGAATGGTGTCGCTTCCGGCTGAGCACCGTCGAACGGCGCACCCGCCACCGGCTGGCCGCCGCCGAACGGCGCATCCACATCCTCGAAGGCCGGCAGGCGATCCTGCTCGACATCGACCGGGTGATCAAGGTGATCCGCGAATCGGACGACCCCAAGGCCGACCTGATCGCCGCCTTCAAGCTCTCGGAGATCCAGGCCGAGGACATCCTGGAAATTCGCCTGCGCCAGCTGGCTCGTCTTGAAGGCATCAAGATCGGCGAGGAACTGGCCAAGCTGCGCGAGGAAGCCGCCGGCCTCAACAAGCTGCTCGACTCCGAAAGCGCGCTGCGCGACTGCGTCGCCGCCGAGATCGAAGCCGACGCCAAGAAGTACGGCGACGACCGCCGCACCCTGATCGAAGCCGCCGAACGCGTCACGCTCTCCGATGCCAAGAACGTCTCGATCCCCGACGAGCCGACCACGCTGATCGTCTCCAGGCACGGCTGGCTGCGCTCGCGTAGCGGCCACAACGTCGATCCGGCGCAGCTCACCTTCCGCTCCGGCGACAGCCTGCTTGCCTGCATTCCCTGCCGCACGGTCAACCACCTGATCCTGCTCGACACCAAGGGCCGCGCCTACTCGATCCCCGCCGCCGACCTGCCCGGCGGCAAGGGCGACGGCGTTCCCGCCACCTCGCTCGCCGACTTTCAGGACGGCGGCAAGCTGGTGCTCGCCCTGGCCGTCTCGGCCGACAAGACCTACCTGGTGGCCGGCGAAGGTGGCTACGGCTTCCGCGTCAAGGGCGAGGACCTGCTGTCGCGCGGCAAGGCCGGCAAGGCCTTCCTGACGCTCGACGACAACGAAGCGCCGGCCATCTTCCAGCCCGCCCCGGTCGACGGCGAGATCGCCGTATTCACCCGCGACGGCCGGGCGCTCGTCTTCGCCCTCGACGACATCCGCCAGTTGCCCAAGGGACGCGGCCTCAAGCTGATCGACGCGGCGCCCGGCAAGAGCGCGCTGGAGGCGATCGAAGCGGTGGTCGACGGCGTCGCCGGCAAGCTTAAGGGCGAACGCCTGGACAACTGCCGCGGCAGCCGTGGCGGCAAGGGCAGGCCGCTGCGCGCGACGCGCAAGTAAGGCGCCGCCTCAGCCGCGCGCGTCGCCCCAGCGGTAGGGCGAATCGTCCTCGCCCAGGTAGTGCGCGACGCCATCGCGACCGACGCAGTATTGCGGCGAGACGATCATCTCGCTCAGTTGCTGCGTCTCGCCGATGCGCGTGTATTCGAAAACGATGCAGCGCTCGATGCGCGTTCCCGAGCGGATGTGGCTGCCGTGCCCGATCCACGCCGGACCGATGATCGACACGCCGGGATCGATGCGCACATTGGAGCCGAGATAGACCGGCCCGACCAGCTTCGCACTCTCCCAGGCCACCGCGGTGTTGAGACCGACCCAGACCCCGGGCGCAACTTCCTCGCCCGGCATCTCCATCTGCTCGACCTCGCCGCGCAGTACGCGCTGCGAAACCTCCCAGTAATCGCTCAAGCGACCGATGTCGATCCAGTTGAAAGGGCGACGCTGGGCGTAGAAGGGCAAGCCTTTCTCGACCAGCAGCGGGAACAGCTCGCTGCCGATGTCGAAGGGTTGGCCGGGCGGAATCAGGTCGAGCACTGCCGGTTCGAAGATATAGATGCCGGTGCTCGCCAGCCGCGACTTTGCTTCGGCGGGTTTCGGCTTTTCCTGGAAGGAGAGCACCCGCCCGTTGTCGTCGGCGACCACCACGCCGTAGTTCGGCACCTCGGCCAGCGGCACTTCCAGCGTCACCACGCTGGCCAGCGCGCCCTTCTCGTGATGTTCGCGCAGCGCCGCCGCGATATCGAGATCGACCAGCGCGTCGCCGCAGATGACCAGCGTCGTCTCGTCGAAGAAGCCGCCGAAGTCCTGGATCTTGCGCATGCCGCCGGCCGAGCCCATGGCCTTGGGAACGATTTCCCCATGTTCGCGGGCGCCTTCGAACGAGTAGCCGAGATTGACGCCCCAGCGCCGGCCATCGCCGAAGTAGTTTTCGATCTTGCGATGGTTGAAGGCGACGTTCACCATGACGTCGCGCACGCCGTAGCGCGCCATGTGCTCGATCAGGTACTCCATCACCGGTTTGCCGAGGATCGGCACCATCGGTTTCGGCATCGACTTGGTCAGCGGACGCACCCGCGTTCCCTGGCCTGCCGCCAGTATCATTCCCTTGGCCATTGCTGCCTGCTTCCTCCGTCACGCCCGGGCCGACCGCCGGGCGATCGATCAATCGCCACCGAACAGGTCGCGGGTATATACCTTGGCCGCCACGTCGCTGATTTCGTCGCTCATCCGGTTGGCGACGATGAGGTCGGCCTGCTGCTTGAAGGCGGCGAGGTCGCGGATAACACGCGAGCGGTAGAACTCGTCATCGCTCAGACCGGGCTCGAAGACCACCACCTCGATGCCGCGCGCCTTCAGTCGCTTCATGATTCCCTGGATGCTGGAAGCGCGGAAATTGTCGGAACCGCTCTTCATCACCAGGCGGTAGATGCCGACCACCCGCGGGTTCTTGCGGATGATCTCGAAAGCGACGAAATCCTTGCGCGTCGTGTTGGCATCAACGATGGCGCGGATCAGGTTCTGCGGCACCTCGCGATAGTTGGCGAGCAGTTGCCGGGTGTCCTTGGGCAGGCAGTAACCGCCGTAGCCGAAGGAGGGATTGTTGTAATGGCTGCCGATGCGCGGGTCGAGGCAGACGCCTTCTATGATCTGCCGCGTGTCGAGACCGTGCGTCGCGGCGTAGGTATCGAGTTCGTTGAAGTAGGCGACGCGCATCGCCAGATAGGTATTGGAGAAGAGCTTGACTGCCTCGGCCTCGGTGCTCTCGGTGTAGAGCACCGGAACCTCCGGCTTCAGCGCGCCCTGCTTGAGCAGGCCGGCAAACGCCTCGCCGCGCGGGCTGCGCTCGCCGACGATGATGCGCGACGGATACAGGTTGTCGTACAGGGCCCGCCCCTCGCGCAGAAATTCGGGCGAGAACAGGATCTGCGCCTCGCGCCCGAGAGCCAGGGTGAAGGCCTCGCGGACCTTGCGCGTGTAGCCGACGGGAACAGTGGACTTGATCACCATCACGGCATCGGGATTGATCGCGACGACATCGCGGATCACCGCCTCGACCGAGGCGGTGTTGAAGTAATTGCTTTCCGGATCGTAATCGGTCGGCGTCGCGATGATGACGTAGGCGGCCCCCGCGTAGGCGTCGTGCTTGTCGAGCGTGGCGCGCAGGTTCAGCGCTTCACCGGCGAAATGGGCTTCGATGTCGGGATCGGCGATCGGCGACTGACGCCGGTTGATCATCTCCACCTTCTCGGCAACGATGTCGAGGGCGACCACCTCGTTGTGCCGCGCCAGGAGCACGGCGTTGGACAGCCCGACATAGCCGGTACCGGCAATGGCGATTTTCATGCACGCTCACTTTGCAATCGATTTTTTCTCGGGGTCTGCTTGTTGGCAGGATGGCAGGCAGCGTAGCGAGCGGATGTTGCAGACAGATGATGGTGCACCGGCAAATGAAATTGCCGCGCCCCTACCCAAGCCCGAAAAAGCTGTGCTATAGTTCGCGCCGCGCTGGAGACAGCAACCGGGCAGCAAAAACAAAGCGCCAATACGGTTCGCCGCTCCAGGCCAGGTTTTGTTGTATTTCCGGTTTGTTGCAACAGCGGCAGATTGGAAAATGATTCGGCTGTCTCTCGGAACTGGGGGTATAGCTCAGCTGGGAGAGCGCTTGCATGGCATGCAAGAGGTCAGCGGTTCGATCCCGCTTACCTCCACCAGGCACCGAATCACTACAAATCAGTCCAGGTCCCCATCGTCTAGAGGCCTAGGACACCGCCCTTTCACGGCGGTAACCGGGGTTCGAATCCCCGTGGGGACGCCAAGGTCAGGCAAAGTATCTGACTCAGGACCATGCTCAGGCACCTTTTCTTCCGGATGCCGAAAAGAGCCTCTTCTCTCGAAACAAAGCCAGCGGGCATGACTCGCCGCGAGTGATTTGCGCTCATTTCTGCCTTCCCGAGTATCGCCCGACGCGAGAAAGTGACAAGCAATGATCCAAAATTCGCGCGCCTTGCTGCGCACGACCGCCATCCTCACCGCAACTGCCGCCCTCCTCGGCTGGCTGCTCTGGCCAACCGGCACCCCCAGCCCGCATGACGCGAAAGCTGCCACGACCGCAGCGCCAGCCAATGTAACAACACCGGACCAGGCACCGGGGCAGACGATCAAGCTCGGCGATGGCGACACGATGGTCGCCGCCTTGCTACGCCACGACATCCCTTCCGACACGGCCTACGAGATCACCGCCGCGCTCGAAGCCGCCGGCGCCAACCTGCGCTCGCTGCGACCGGGCGACTCTTTCCAGTTGCATCGCGACGACGATGCCCGACCGACCATGTTGGTCCATGCACCAAGCGCCTGGCTACGCTTCAAGGCGATCAACCGCGACGGCCGCTGGAAAGTCGAACGCAGCACGACCAAACCGGAAATCCGGGTCGAAATGCGCCGGGGAGAAGTCAAGAATTCGCTCTGGGACGCTGTCGAGAGCGGCGCCATCGCCCCTTCGGCCTTGCTCGACCTGGTGCAGATTTTCGAATCCGAGTTCGACTTCACCGCCGACACCCAACCCGGCGACCGCTTCAACATCCTGATCGAAACACGTTACGCCGATGGCGTGCCGGTCGATTTCGGACGCATCCTGGCAGCCCAGTACGTCAGCGGCGAACAGACACTGACCGGCATCGGCTTTGCCACCCCGGGCGGCGCCCCGGAACGGCTGAGCTATTACGACGCGCAAGGCAATTCGCTGAAAAAGATGTTCCTGCGCTCGCCACTGGAATTCTCCCGCATCAGCTCCGGCTTTACCTACCGCCGCCCGCATCCGGTACTCGGCGGCGTCAGGCCACACCTGGCAGTCGATTACGCAGCCCCGATCGGCACACCGGTGTGGGCGGTCGCCGATGGCGTGGTGACCTTCGCCGGCCGCAGCGGCGGCAACGGGATCCAGGTCAGGGTGCGCCACCGTGCCGGCTACGAGACTTACTACAATCACCTGTCGCGCCTCGGCAAGGGCATCCGTCGCGGCGCGCGCGTCGAGCAGAAACAAATCATCGGCCAGGTCGGCTCAACCGGCATCTCCACCGGCCCGCACCTCGACTATCGAGTGAAACGCGGCGACGAATTCGTCAATCCCCTGAGCGAAAAATTCCTCCCCGGCAAGAAGCTCGACGCCGCGCAGCTTCCGCAATTCACCCAACAGGCCCGCGCCCTGCTCGCGCGACTGGAACAGGATAATGCGCTGCAACTGACGATCGACCCTAGCTGGCAAGGGAAACCGTGAGCACGACAAGCTTAAATCGAAAAAGCGCCTTGCGCCTCCCGTCGGAGTTCACTATAATGCGCGGCTTCGGTTGCTGCACGGCGTATCCCAGTCGAAGCCCGGTTTCATAGCCGGCCTTTCAGCAAGCCAAGGTTTAGCGCGGAGTGGTAGTTCAGTTGGTTAGAATACCGGCCTGTCACGCCGGGGGTCGCGGGTTCGAGCCCCGTCCACTCCGCCAATTTATTCCCAAGTGACTGATTGAATTGATCAATCAGTCACTCTGGCGAATCAAGGGTACAAAAGCAGGGTACAAATCTCGGTTCAGAAAACCGAAAATGCTGCCCTGAATACCCAAGCAACTCCAAAAATCTCCGCCAATAACTTCGGGAAAGTTCGCCATCTTGATCTGCGAACGGCAAGCTCCCGCTCCCAGCCCTCCCTCCTCGCCCAGGCAATACGCCGCCCGCTATCCGCCGGATCAAGCGAATTGAACTGACACTTGCATTCCAGGTGTCGTTGCCGAGGAAGCCCATCACGAAGACGCCATCAACCAGTAAATCACCCGCACCGTGGCGAAGGTACCGGCTAGCGCGAGGAAGGCATAGCCGTAATGGTCAGGAGACAAGACCAGATACCCGAAACCATTCTCGAAAATTCCATAAGGACGACGGGACGCAAGCGCGACCAACGGCAGTTTCGAGTCGAGACAATCAGTTCCTGTCATTCCCCCGGCCGAGGCCCACCCGGCGGAAGACAAGCGGCCGCCCGCCATGGCTGTGCTTGACGAGCCAGGTCGCCAGAGCGGAGTCCATATAGTCCGCATGGGCGGGAAACCACGCCATCAAGGCGACGGCCAGCTCGCGGACCAGGCCGGCATCGCCTTCGGCAAGCGCCGCCTGCACTTCGCGCACCGAGGCGAGCACCTTGTTATGCTCGTCGACATGGCAGTCCCTGGCTGGGAAGCCATCGAGCTCCATCCAGCGGTTCTCCTGGGCGAAATGCGCTTCGGCGTGATAGGCGAAGGCGGCCAGCGCAGCGGGCAGGCCATCGTCGCCAACCGTCAATAACGCATCGACCAGTTCGACGAACTCGCGGTGAGTATCGTCCATGACCGGATGTCCGAGCAGATAGCGGTCGCTCCAGTCGAATCCCTGATTATTTTCCATGCTGAGGCTTTCCGGGTTTCTGGTAGCTCAGGTACACGCCCCAGCCGACGAACAGCATTCCCAGCAAGGCGAACCCACTCAGGGTTTCGCCGAACATCAGCCAGGCAATCAGTGCGGTACAGGGGGGAACCATGTAGAAAAGGCTGGCGACCTGGGTCGCGCTGCCGTGGCGAATCAGATAGTTGAGCAGACCGATGGCCCCCAGCGAAAGCACGACAACCAGCCAGCACAAGGCAAAAACGAAAGAGGCCGTCCACTCGATCCGGAAACCCTCGAACAGGGTCATACCGAACCAGGTGACCAGCGCACACGGCAGGAACTGGATTACCGCGCCGGTCCGGTAGTCGAAACTCGGACAGAAGCGCTTCTGGTAGAGCGTACCGACCGTGATGCCGAACAACGCCGCGAAGGCCGCCGGCAAGCCGGCAAAGCCAAAGCCGCCTTCGAGCCGCGACGACACCACCAGCAGCGTCCCGAGCAGCCCGAGGAGCAGCCCGATCCATTGCCGGCGGCCGACCCTTTCGGCGAGCAGCGATGCCGCCCCGACCGCGGTAAGCAGGGGCTGCAGGCCGACGATGATGCTGGAGACGGCAACCGGCAACCCGTGGGCAATCGAGACATAAACGCCGCCCAGGTAAGTGGCGTGAACCAGCAAGCCGGCAATCGCGATGCGTGCCCACTGGCGCGGCTCGCGCGGCCAGGGCGCGCGGGTCAGCACGGCGACGCCCAGCATCAGCGCGACCACCGCGAGGTAACGGGCGAGCAGGAAGCTCAGGGGGCCGGCATAGGGCAAGCCGAAGCGGGCGCCGATGAAGCCGGTACTCCACAGGAACACGAACAGGAAGGGCGCGATGGCCGGCAGGAAGCGAAGCGGCAGGGTCATGATGACGGGCGGCGGGCCGATCCGGCGACAGTGCCGAATTGGCCCGGACACTCCATTAGCCGCCGAGACCGACGGGCGCCGGCGCGATATTGACGATCTTCGAGAACAGCGCGGCATATTCGCCGGCCGCGCCCGCCCACGGGTTGCCGTTAGCCAGGAAAGCCGCATCGATTTCCGCCCAATCCTCCGCGGTCAGGTGCTTTCTGGCCAACGGAAAGATCTGGTATTCCTCGGTATTCATGTGGTGCCACTCCTGCTCGAGGTAGATGGTCAACGCCAGCTTGAAGCCCTCGAAGCCGCCATCGCCCGCTTGACGGTAGCGCTCCAGCGCCGAACGCAAGGCGGCGATCCGGCGCTCGCCTTGCAGGTGCTCGGCTTCCAACTGCTCGATGTAAGGCAGGGCCTCGGCGCAGCGTAGGCGGAGCTTGGCGAACAGGTAGCGGTCCTCCTTCGGGTGATGCAGCACTTCGGGCACTTCGGCGACGTAGCGGATCATGTCGGCCAGCAGATTGAAGTCGGGCTTCAGGCGACCGGCTTCGATGCTGCCGACCAAGGTACGCATGCCGACCAGCATGGCAGCCAGCGCCCGGTGCTCGTCGTGAATGATGTCGAGTGATTTGTTCATCGCGATATTTCCTTCAAATGACACCGGGTGCTCAGACGCCCAGGTGTTTCTGGATCAATTCCGGATTAGCGCGCACCTCGTCGCTGCTGCCGCTGAACACCACCTCGCCCTTGACCAGGATCATCGCCCGGTCGCAGATCGAGGTCACGGCACCGTGGTTCTTGTCCACGATCACCGTGGCGATGCCTGTCTTGCGGATTTCCTTGACTATGCGCCAGATCTCCATGGCAATGAGCGGCGCCAAACCCTCGGTTGCCTCGTCGAGGATGAGCAGGTCGGGATTGGTCATCAGCGCCCGGCCGATGGTCAGCATCTGCTGCTCGCCGCCAGAGAGCTGCCAGCCGCCGTTGTTGATGCGCTCGCCGAGCCGCGGGAAGGTTGCCATGACGCGGTCGAAGGTCCAGTTGCGCTGGCCGTCGACGCCACAGCGGGCCGCCATCTGCAGGTTCTCGCGTACCGACAGGTTGGGGAAGATGCCCCGCCCTTCCGGCACATAGGCGATGCCGCGCTGGGCGGTGCGGTATGTCGGCGCCTTGCTGAAATCGTCGCCACGCACCAGCACACGACCGTGCTTGGGGCGGACGATGCCGAGCATGGACTTGATCAGCGTCGATTTGCCCATGCCGTTGCGGCCCATCAGCGCAATGCCCTCGCCCTGGCGGATGTTGAAATCGATGCCATGCAGGATGTGGCTGGCGCCATAGTAGGTATGAAGCTCCTTGGCTTCGAGCAGCATGTTAGACATGAAAGCTGTCCTCCGATCCCAGATAAGCTTGCTGGACGGCCACGCTGGCCTTGATCTGGGCGGGTGGCCCGGATTCCAGCACCTGGCCGTTGACCATCACGGTGATGGTGTCGGCCACCGCGAATACCGCATCCATGTCGTGTTCGACGAGCAGGATGGCGCGGGTCGGCTTGAGGCGTTTGAGCACCTCGACCATCTTGGCCGATTCTTCCGAACCCATGCCGGCCAGCGGCTCGTCGAGCAGCATGACCTGGGCGTCGGTAGCCAGCACCATGGCGATTTCGAGCTGGCGCTGCTCGCCGTGACTGAGCACGCCGGACACCCAGTCGACCTTCTTACCCAGGCCGGCTTCCTCGATGCAGGCGCGTGCCTTCTCAAGCGCCCACTTCTGTTCCTGCGCTTTGCTGAAGATGCGCCAGGGCTGCTGGTTGCGCGACTGCGCGGCGAGGCGGACGTTCTCGAGGACGGTGAATTTCGGGAAGATGTTGGTGCGCTGGTAGCTGCGGCCGATGCCGACCAGCGAACGCTGGGCCGCGCTCAGGCCGGTGATGTCCTTGCCCATGAACAGGATCTGTCCCTCGCTCGGTGGCAGGTCACCGGAGAGCATGTTGATGCAGGTCGACTTGCCGGCGCCGTTCGGGCCGAGCAGCACATGCACCTTGCCGCGGATCAGGTCGACGCAGACATCCTGGTTGGCAACCAGGCCGCCGAAACGGCGCGTAATCTTCTTGGCCACGAGCAGCGCCTCACCGCCGGTTGCGTTCTGGCTGGCGGCCAGCAGGGCCGCGTTGGTAATTTCACTCATTGGAACCTCCGCCTTGCAGCGAACGCTTGATGCGGCCCGGAATGGCGGCGAGGCCACCGGGCAGGAAGAGAACGGCGGCGACGATGACGCTGCCCATGACCAGTTGCCAGTGCTTGGTCCAGCCGGCGAAGACTTCCTGCATGCCGGTGAACACGAAGGCCCCGGCAATGGCGCCGACCAGGTTGCCCATGCCACCGAGGATGACCATCAGCAGCACGTTGCCCGACTGGTGCCAGGACAGCAGTTCCGGCGTCACGAAGCCGAAGACCACGGCGTAGAGGAAGCCGGCGATGCCACCCAGCCCGCCGGCCAGCGCGAAGGCGGCCAGCTTGTAGTGGAAGGTCAGGTAGCCCATCGACTGCATGCGGTGCTCGTTGCTCTTGATGCCGACCAGCACGCGACCGAAGGGCGACTGCAGGATGCGGCCGAGGAACAGGTAGACCAGCACCAGCATGGCCAGGATGAAGTAGTAGAGGTGCGTCTGGTTATCGAGGTCGAAAGGCATCCAGCCGGCAATCTCGGCCGTCGGCTTGACGTTGAGGTAGATGCCGTCCGAACCGCCACCGAGCGGCGTATCGTGGAAGACGAAGAAGGCCAGCTGGGCGAAGGCCAGGGTCACCATGATGAAGTAGATGCCCTTGGTGCGCAGCACGAAGAGACCGACGAACAGGGCGACCAGGGCCGACAGACCGACCGAGGCGGGCATCACCAACCACAGGCTGGCGGCTTCGTATTTCGGGCTGAGCAGCGCGACAGCGTAGGCCGCGACGCCGAAGTAGGCGGCATGGCCGAAGCTGACGAGGCCGGTGAAGCCGACCAGCAGGTCGAGGCTGAGGGCGAAGATGGCGAGGACCAGGGTCTTGGCGATCAGTTCGGTGTAGAACGATTCGCCGGTCAGCGGCACGCAGGCGAGGATCGCCACGGCCGCCAGTTTCAGGAAGAGTTGGGCGTTCATGGGATCAGCCTTTCTTGAAGATGCCTTCGGGGCGCCACAGGAGCACACCGGCCATGACGATATAGACGACCATGCCGGACAGTTCGGGCAGCAGGACCTTGCCGAAGGTGTCAGCAAAACCAACGATCAGCGCGGCGGCAAGCGCCCCCCACACCGAGCCGATGCCGCCAATGACGACGATGACGAAGGAGATGATCAGCACCTGCGAGCCCATGTTCGGGAACACCGAGGAGATCGGCGAGGCGAGCATGCCGGCCAGCGCCGCGAGGGCGACACCGAGCGCAAAGACGACGCGGTAGATCATGTTGATGTTGATGCCGAGCGCCTCGACCATGGTCCTATCGTGGTTGCCGGCGCGGATCATCATGCCCAGGCGGGTACGCTGGATGACGAAGTAGAGCGCGACGGCGAGCACGATGCAGACGGCTGAGATGACCAGCCGGTAAACCGGATAACTCAGCACCTCGGAGAGCTGGATCGAGCCGTTGAACATGGCCGGAATATCGACGCCATGCACCTCGTCACCGACGAGCAGGCTGCGCAGCTCCTCGAAAACGAGGATGAGGCCGTAGGTGAGCAGCACCTGTTCCAGGTGGTCGCGCTTGTAGAGGTGCGAGAACAGCGCCCATTCAAGGAAAGCCCCGAAGATCAGCGCCAGCGGTACGCCCAGCAGGATGGCCATGAACAGGCTGCCGGTCGTGCTGGTCAGCACGAAGGCCAGGTAGGCGCCGACCATGTAGAAACTACCGTGCGCCAGGTTGATGATGCCCATGATGCCGAACACCAGCGTCAGTCCGCTTGCCACCAGGAAAAGGAGCAAACCGTACTGCAGCGAGTTCAGCGTCTGGATCAGGAAGGAAGCGAAATCCATGTGAGTCCCCTGACCGGCAGGCTTCAGCCTGCCGGACTGCTAAATACCAAGGAGGGAAAAAAGCGGCAGTGGCTTAAAGCTTGCAGCCGCGTGCCGGATCAGCGAGGCTCTTCACCGCCGTGCTGACCACCTTGTTCTGCCCCCCCTGCACTTCCCGCAGGTAGATGTCCTGCACCGGGTTGTGAGCCCGGGACAGCGTGAAGGCACCGCGCGGGCTGTCGATCCTGGCAGCTTCCATGCCCTTGATCACGACCTCCCGCTTGCTGGCGTCACCACCGGCAGCGGCCAAGCCGGCCTGATATAGCTGAGCTGCGTCGTAGCCCTGGACGGCATAGACGTCCGGCTGCTGCTTGTAGGCCTTGACGTAAGCCAGGCGGAAGGCCTTGTCCTTGGGATTGTCCAGGCTGTCGGCATAATGCAGCGTGGTCTGCACGCCCTTGCCGGCATCCCCCATCGCATCGAGGTTGCCATCGGTCAGGAAACCCGGACCATAGAGCGGAATGCTCTTGTTGAGGCCTGCCGCGGCATAATCCTTGACGAACTTGGCGGCACCGGCACCGGCGAAGAAGACGAAGACGGCATCCGGCTTGATGGCGGCGATTTCGGTCAGGAAGGGCTGGAACTCGACGTTCGGGAAGGGCAAGGTCATGTCCTTTTCCACCTTGCCGCCGGCCTTCGAGAAAGCCTCCTTGAAGCCGTCAACCGACTGCAGGCCGAAGGAGTATTTCCAGGTGACGGTGACGACCTTCTTGATCCCCTTCTTGGCCATCACTTCGCCCATGGCGTAGGACGGCTGCCAGGCCGAGAAGGAGGAGCGGAAGACGTTCGGGGCGCACAGCGGGCCGGTGATTTCGTCGGCGCCGGCATTGGGCACGATCAGCAGGGTCTTGTTCTCGCGGGCGACCTTGGCCATGGCCAGGGCGACGCCGGAGTGCACGGTGCCGACCAGCAGGTCGACCTTGTCGCGTTTGACCAGCTTGTTGGCGTTTTCGGTGGCCTTGGCCGGATCGGATTCGTCATCGACGGTGTAGTACTCGATCTCGCGGCTGCCAAGCTTGCCGCCATTTTCAGCGACGTACTGCTTGAAGCCGTTGGTGATGGCGTTGCCCAGCGAGGCATAGGTGCCGGTGTAGGGCAGCATGAAACCGACCTTGATTTTGTCGGCGGCCTGCGCGGAAGTCAGGCCGGCGGCGGCAAAAGCAGTGGCGATGGTCAGGTTGCGCAGCGATTGGAAAGTGGTCATTTGTCTCGTCCTTTGTTGGAAGTGGCAGCGTTGAACGCCGTTTTTGAAGCCGGATGCTTTTTTTGAATTTCGGCAAAATTTCCGGTTGACCGTGGAAACCTTGCCGACCCTGCCTTGCTCAGATGAAACGGGTGCTGACGCTGCCCAGCGACTGGATGCGCAGCGTGACGTGGTCGCCCGGGGCGACGGCCACGGCTTCGGTGACGCCACCAGAGAGGATCATCGTGCCGGCCGGGATTTCCTCGCCGCGGGTGCCGAGGTGATTGGCCAGCGCCGCGATGGCGGCAGCCGGGTGACCGAGGACGGCCGCGCCGGCGCCGATGGCGCAGATTTCGCCGTTCTTTTCCATGACCACCCCCAGGGTGCGCAGGTCGAGGCCGGCAATCGGCGTCGCCTGGCCGCCAAGCACGAAGCGGGTCGAGGAACAGTTATCGGCGATCACGCTCTTCAGGTCGAACTTGAAGTCCTTGTAGCGCGAATCGATGATCTCGATGCCGGGCATCACGAAGTCGGTCGCAGCCAACACGGCGCCGATGTGGCAGCCCGGCCCCTTGAGCGCCCTCTTGGTGACGAAGACGATTTCCGGCTCGACCTTCGGGTGGATCAATTCGGCGTGCTTGATCTCGCCGCCATCGGCAACACTGAAGTAGTCGACCAGCCAACCGAAGACCGGGGTGCTGACGCCCATCTGTTTCATCTTGCCGTAAGAGGTCAGGCCCGCCTTGAGGCCGACGACCTTGGCGCCGCGTGCCAGCTTGCGGCGGAGGATTTCGTTCTGGATGGCGTAGGCGTCGTCCCAGTCCATCTCGGGATGCGCTTCGGTGATCTTGATGACTTCATGGGCCTGCAACTCGGCATTTTCGAGGTGCTCGGCCAGTTGGGCGATGGTTTGTTGATTGAGGTTCATGTCGGGCATCCTGGGAACTAGACGAAGCGGACGGAACAGCCGCCGATGCCGCCGATACTCATGCGCAGGTTGTCGCCCTTGACGACGGGGACCATGGCGCCCATCGCGCCGGAGAGCACGATGTCGCCGGCCTTCAGCGCAATGCCGAGCGAGCCGAGCATGTTGGCCAGCCAGACCATGGCATTGACCGGATGGCCCATAGTCGCCGCGCCGGCGCCGGTGACGACGATCTCGCCGTTCTTCTCGAGCACCATGCCGCACAGGGCGAGATCGACGTCGGCGATATCGACCAGCTGGTCGCCGAGGACAAAGACGCCGCATGAGGCGTTGTCGGCGACGGTGTCCTGAATCTTGATCTTCCAGTCCTGGATGCGCGAATCGACGATCTCGAAACAGGCCATGACGCCTTCGGTGGCGGCCAGCACATCGGCTGCGGTGACGCCCGGCCCTTGCAGGTCCTTCTTGAGCAGGAAGGCGATTTCGCCCTCTGCCTTCGGCTGGATGAGGCTGTCGATCTCGATCGACTCGCCCTCGTTGTAAACCATGCCGTCGAGCAGGTAGCCAAAGTCGGGCTGATGCACGCCGAGCAGGTTCATGACCGGCTTGCTGGTGACGCCGATCTTCTTGCCGACGACGCGCTCACCGGTGGCCAGGCGGCGCGAGATCATGCGCTGCTGGACGTGGTAGGCATCCTCGATGGTCATCTCCGGATGGCTGGCCGTCAGCGGCGCCACCGGCTGGTGGGCGACCAGCGCTTCATACAGCGTGTCGCCCAGTTTCTCTATGGTGCTTTGATCCATGGTTGTTTTCCTGTCGTGGTCGATGGCGGACGCTTACAACTTGATGCAGATGTTCTTGAGTTCGGTGTAGAACTCGAGCGAATGCACCCCGCCCTCACGGCCGATACCGGACTGTTTGGCGCCGCCAAAAGCCGTGCGCAGGTCGCGCAGGAACCAGCTGTTGACCCAGGCGATGCCGACTTCCATCTGCTGGGCGACGCGGTTGGCGCGCGACACGTCCTTGGTCCAGATCGCGGTGGCCAGGCCGTAGATGTTGTCGTTGGCCTTTTCCAGCACTTCTTCCTCGGTGTCGAACGGCGCGATGTGGCAGCACGGTCCGAAGATTTCTTCCTTGATGACGCGGGCGTCGTCCGGCAGGCCCGTCCAGATGGTCGGCTGCACCCAGCAACCGTTCTTCAGTTCGGCCGGCATGTCGGGCACGCCGCCGCCGGTGACGATGGTGGCGCCGGCGTCCTTGGCGATCTGGAAGTAGCTCAGCACCTTGTTCTGGTGCTCCTTGCTGATCAGCGGGCCCATGCCTGTGGCCGGATCGTCCGGCACGCCGATCTTGAGCTTCTCGGCACCGGCCTTCATGGCGGCGACGAATTTCTCGAAGATCGGCCGCTCGACATAAACGCGCTCGGTGCCCAGGCAGACCTGGCCGCAATTGGCGAAGGCGGAACGCAAGGTGCCTTCGATGGCGGCATCGAAATCGCAGTCGGCGAAGACGATGGCGGCGTTCTTGCCGCCCATTTCCAGCGACACGGGACGCGAACCGACCGAGGCGGCACGGTTGATGATCTCGCCGGTGCGGGTTTCGCCGGTGAAGGTGATGGCATCGACGCCCGGGTGGGTGGTCAGGAATTCGCCGGCCGAGTTCGGGCCGAAGCCATGCACGACGTTATAGACGCCCTTGGGAATGCCGACCTTGTTCATCACTTCGCCGAGCAGCGCGGCGGTACGCGGCGTTTCCTCGGACGGCTTGACGACCACGGTGTTGCCGCAGGCGAGCGCCGGGCCGACTTTCCAGGTCATGAGGAGCAGCGGCAGGTTCCACGGGCAGATGACGCCGACCACGCCGACCGGCGAGCGGTAGGTGTAGTTGATGGCGGTGCCGCCATCCGGCGTCGCCATGTCGAAGAATTCGCCCGGCACGTTCTTGATCACGTCGGCGAAGACCTTGAAGTTGGCGGCGCCGCGCGGGATGTCGATGTGCGAAGCCAGGCTCTTCGGCTTGCCGGTGTCGGCACACTCGGCTTCGAGGAATTCGTCGAAGCGGGCGTTGATTTCGGCGACCAGCGCTTCGAGCAGCTCGACGCGCTTGGCCAGGGTCATCTTGCCCCACGGCCCCTTGAGGGCAGCCCGGGCGGCAGCGACCGCGGCGTTGACCTCGGCCTTGCCGGCCTCGGCGACCTGGCCGATGACCGCGTTGGAAATCGGCGTGCGGTTCTCGAACCACTTGTCGGTGGCGACGTATTCGCCATTGATGAAATTCAGTATCTTGTCTTGAAGCATGTTGTTGTCCTCTGTTGGGCATGCTGTTTTCCGGATGGTCTGCGGAGCGCGTAGCGAATCAGGTCACGACGCTCAGGAAGCGCTCGTTGAGCACTCGGTCGTGATAGAAGATGCCGGCGCCGACTTCCTCGAAGGACCAGGTCTTGACCGGGTAATCCGGGTAGGTTTCGTAGCCCTGGGCAAAGGTCTCGAAACGGTTGCCCGAGGGATCGAAGGCGTAGATCGTCTGGCCGCGGGTGATGCCGTGACGGGTCGGGCCGATGTCGATGGACACGCGGTTCATCGACATCAGGTCGGCGGCGCGTAGCACCTTTTCCCAGGTCGGTAGCAGGAAGGAAATGTGGTGCAGCTTGTTCGGCTCCGGATGGCGCACGAAAGCCAGGTCATGCGCCTTGTGGCCGCAGGAGATGAAGATGGCCATCTGACCGTTGCCGTCCGGCAGCAATACCTGTTCGACGAGGTAGAAGCCGAGGACTTTGGTAAATAGGTCGAGATTCTTCTCGATGTCCGGGCCGTAGAGCAGGCAGTGGTCGAAACGGGTCGGCGCGATGCCGTGCTCGGATTCCGGCGTCCAGGGATCGGGATTGAGGTCGTCCTGGCTGTTGCCGACGCAGGTCTTCTCGGCGTATAGCTCCATGGTGTGACCGCTGGGGATGACGAAGCGGACGCGCTCGCCGGTTTCCAGCAGTTCGCCGGCCGGGACGCGCTCGGTCTTGACGCCGTAGGCCTGCAGGTCGGCATCGAGCTTGTCGAGCGTCGCCTTGTCGCGCACCTTGAAGCCCATGAAATCCATGCCCGCCGTGTCGGCCTGGCGCAGGACCACGCTGTTGTGGTCATGCTCGTCCCAGGCCTTGAAATAGACGCGGCCCGCGTCGTCGCGGCCGGTTTCGACCAGGCCGAGCACGTTCTTGTAGAAATGAAGGCTTTCTTCCATGTCCAGCACACGTACTTGCACGTGGCCGGGACGCATTACGCCAGTTGTTGCCATGTCTTCGCTCCGTTGGGGGTGGTTGTTATAAAAATGCGTTAAGCGGTCTTGATTTCGATGACGGGCCGGGCCGCACGGAAAGCCAGCAGGCGCTCGGCCTGCAATGCCTTGGCTGTAACCAGGCTCTTTTCCTTGACGTGGCCGTAACCGCGAATCTCGTCCGGCACGCTGGCCAGGGCGACCGCTGCCAAGTAATTGGCCTGGGTCAGCTGGCCGACGATCTCGTCGAGCAGGCGGATGTAGTCCTCGATCAACTGGCGTTCCATCCGGCGTTCCTCGGTCTTGCCGAAGACATCGAGCGAACCGCCACGCAGGCCCTTGAAGCCGGCGAGCTTGCGGAAGGCCTTGGTCATCCACGGGCCGTACTGCTTCTTCTGCAGGTGACCGGTGGCCGGATCGCGCTCGGCGAGCAGCGGCGGCGCCAGGTTGTACTTGACAGAGTAGCCGTGCGGAAACTGCGCATCGAGTTCGGCCAGGAAGGCCGGATCGGTGTGCAGACGGGCGACTTCGTACTCGTCCTTGTAGGCCATGAGCTTGTACAAGTAACGGGCGGTCGCCGCAGCCAACTGGCCGTCGGTGCCGACACGCTGCTCGGCGGCGACGACGCGTTTGACGACGTCGGCGTAGCGCTGGGCATAGGCCTCGTCCTGGAAGGCGATCAGTTCCGGCACGCGGATTTCGGCCAAGCGTTTCGTTTCGCCGCTGGCGCCGATGGCGTCGACAATGGCGCGGGCAGCCGGCGACAAACGCGGTGCCATGTGCAGCGCGATGACCGTAGCACCGGCCTTGTATTTGGCGATCTCGGCTTCGACGAAGGTGTGATCGACGACGGCCATGCGCCCCCAGCGGAAGGCGGCCAGGCTCATGTCGACGGCGACGCCGGAATTCCGGATAGCCTGTTCAATCGACTCGGCCTTGAGCGGGATGGTCCCGGCCTGGTAGGCCACGCCGACCATGAAGTTGTTGGTCGCCATGGCGTCGCCGAACAGGCCTTCGGCCATCGCCTGACCGTCGAGGAAGACGTTGTGCTCTTCGCGGCTGACCCGGTTGATGCCGGCGACCAGGCCGTTGATGGCCGGGAAGTGGTTGTGGCGGTTGGTGACCATCTGGCCGGTCGGCGTTTGCGTTGTCGACACGACGGCGATGGTTCGCTCCTTGCCGCACTTGTCGAGGTTCTTCGGGTCGGTGGCATTCAGGATGTCGAAACCCAGGTAGAGGTCGGCGCGACCGTCGGAAATCTTGTTCGAGCCCTTGAAAGGTTGGTGCGTGATCTTGATGTCGGAGATCACCGCCCCGCCCTTCTGGGCCAGGCCGGTCTGGTCGAGGCCGATGACGTGTTTGCCTTCGAGGCGGGCGGCATTGGCCAGCGTCGCGACGACGGTGACCGAGCCGGTGCCGCCGATGCCCATGACGTGGATGCCAACGCCGATGGAATCATCGATCTTGTTGACCGGCGCCGGCAGTTCGCGATCCAGTGCCGGGATGCGGCCCTTCTTCGGCTTCTTGCCCTCGGTAGCCGGCGCCGAGTTCGGCGTGATGGTCAGGAAGGACGGGCAGAAACCCTTCACGCAGCTGTAGTCCTTGTTGCACGACGACTGGTGGATGCGCGTCTTGCGGCCGAATTCGGTTTCCACCGGCTCGACGCTCATGCAGTTCGATTTCTCGCCGCAATCGCCGCAGCCTTCGCAAACGCGCTCGTTGATGACGACGACTTCGGCCGGTTCCTCGGCCTTGCCGCGGCTGCGCGCCCGGCGCAGTTCGGCGGCGCATTCCTGGTCGTGCAGCAATACGGTGGTGCCCGGCGTCGCGGCCAGCACCTTCTGGGCCTCGTCGAGGCGGTCGCGGTGCCAGACTTGGGTGTTGCCGGGCAGCGTGACGCCGGCGAAGCGCGCCGGGTCATCGGTGGTGACGATGATCTTCCTGACGCCGTTGGCCAGCAGGTCGGCGACCATGTTCTGCACCGGCACTTCGCCCTGGATGGCCTGACCGCCGGTCATCGAGGTGTGGGCGTTGCGCAGCAGCTTGAAGGTGATATTGACGCCGGTCGATGCGGCGTAGCGGATGGCCAGGCTGCCCGAGTGGGCGTAGGTGCCGTCGCCCATGTTCTGGAAGATGTGCTGCGCTTCGGTGAAGGGCGCCATGCCGATCCACTGGGTGCCTTCGGCGCCCATATGGGTACCCATGACGACGTTGCGGCCCATCCACATGGCCATGGTGTGGCAGCCAATGCCGGCCGAGACGAGGCTTCCGTCGGGCGCCACGGTCGAGCTGTTGTGCGGGCAGCCGGAGCAGTACCAGGCGGTGCGCGTCGCCGTCGGCAGCTTGTTGCGGGCATGGATTTCATCGAGGCGCTTGAGCCAGTTTTCGGCCGATTCGATGCGGGTCTTGCGCGACAGGCGCTGCAAGAGGGCGCGGACGATGATGTCGGACTCGAATTCGCCGTAATGCGGCAGCAGTTCCTTGCCCTCGTCGTCGAACTTGCCGACGATGCGCGGCGCATTGGCCGTGCCGTAGAGGACTTCCTTGGCGAACATTTCGAGGAAAGGTCGTTTTTCCTCGATGACGAAGATTTCCTCGAGACCCTGTGCGAATTCGCGGACGACCGTCGGCTCCATTGGAAACAGCATGCCCATCTTGAGGATACGGATGCCGTACTTGCGGAGCGCCGCGTCATCCAACCCCATTTCGAGGAAAGCCTGGTTGAGATCGTTATAGGTCTTGCCGGCGGTGATGATGCCAAGCCAGGCATCCGGATTCGGGAAAACGACGTTGTTGAGCTTGTTGGCACGCGCATAGCGGCGGGCTACCTCGAGGCGGCGGGTGTAGAGCGACTGCTCCATCTCCAGCGCCTCGGCGCGCACGTTCATGCCGAGGTTCATGTTCGGCGTGAAGCGTTTGCCGTCGAACGTCAGATCCGGCTCGACGAAACTCAGGCGCTCCGGCGAAATGTTGGCCGTCCCGGTGCCATCGGCCACGTTGGTGACGATCTTCATGCCAACCCACAGGCCAGCCAGGCGCGACATGTTGTAGCCGTGCAGGCCGAGGTCGAGGATTTCCTGGACATTGGCCGGGTAGAGCGAGGGAATGCCGACGTGGTAGAGCATGGGCTCGGACTGCGAGCACAGCGACGAGCTCTTGCAGCTCGGATCGTCGCCGGCAATGGCCAGCACGCCGCCGTTCTTACCGATGCCGGTGTAGTTGGCGTGCTTCAGCGCATCGCCGGAGCGATCGACGCCCGGCGCCTTGCCGTACCACATGCCGGTCACGCCATCGAACTTCTGCTGACCGACAGTGTGCAGCATCTGCGTGCCCCAGACGGCGGTGGCGGCGAGATCTTCGTTGATGCCGTCGACAAAGTGGATATGGTTTTCGAGCAGCGTCTTCTGCTGTTTGATGAAAGCCGCGTCGAGCATGCCGACCGGCGAACCGCGGTAGCCGGAAATGAACATGCCGGTCTTCAGGCCACGCCGGGCGTCGGTGCGAACCTGGTCGAGCGTCAGGCGGACCAGCGCGTCGATACCGCCCAGATGAATGTCACCCGTTTCCTGGGTGAAGAGGTTGACGACCGGTTTCGTCGATGAATCCTTTGCAGCCATACCCGCATGTCTCCGTTGGTTTGTCTTGTCTGCTTCCGGGTTTGGCGGGCGCCTTCCGGAAGCTGTCTGGAGCGTAGATTAGGTGGCTACCGGGTTCGGCAATATCCAGTTTCTGCAAGACTTGTATCCATTTCATGCAATCAATTAAACAATGCAGAATTCGGATATCGATGCTGCAGAAACTGGATATTGAGGGCCGAAACACGTCCCTAACATGGAGTCTCCGAGCAAATAACATTGGAGACTCAGCCATGATCACTAAGGAATACCTGGACAGCCTGCTCCAGAAAGACAAAGCCAAAGGCCTCTTCCGCTGCAAGCGCGAGATGTTTACCAACCAGGAATTGTTCGACCTGGAAATGAAGCACATCTTCGAAGGCAACTGGATCTACCTGGCGCATGAAAGCCAGGTCGGCAAGGTCAATGACTACTACACGACCAAGATCGGTCGCCAGTCGGTCTTCATCACCCGCAACAAGGACAATCAACTCAACTGCTTCATCAATGCCTGCGCCCACCGCGGCGCCACGCTGGCCCGCTTCAAGCATGGCAACAAGGCCACCTATACCTGCCCCTTCCACGGCTGGACCTTCAACAACTCCGGCAAGCTGCTCAAGATCAAGGACCCGGAAGGCACCGGCTACCCGGAAACCTTCAACTGCGACGGCTCGCACGACCTGAAGAAGATCGCCCGCTTCGCGTCCTACAAGGGTTTCCTGTTCGGCAGCCTGAATGCCGAGGTGCAACCGCTGGAAGACTTCCTTGGCGAATCGAAGAAGATCATCGACATGATCGTCGACCAGTCGCCGGACGGTCTTGAAGTCCTGCGCGGCTCATCGACCTACGTCTATGAAGGCAACTGGAAGCTGCAGGCTGAAAACGGCGCCGACGGCTACCACGTGACCGCCACCCACTGGAACTACGCCGCCACCCAGGCCCAGCGCAAGCAACGCGACTCGGGCGACGACATCAACGCCATGAGCGCCGGCGGCTGGGCCAAGAACGGCGGCGGTTCCTACTCCTTCGAGAACGGCCACCTGCTGCTGTGGACGCGCTGGGACAACCCGGAAGACCGTCCGCTGATGGAACAGCGTGAGCGTCTGGTCAGCGAATTCGGCGAAGCCAAGGCCGACTGGATGATCAAGAACTCGCGCAATCTCTGCCTCTACCCGAACGTCTTCCTGATGGACCAGTTCAGCTCGCAGATCCGCGTCTTCCGTCCGCTGGCGCCGAATCGCACCGAAGTCACCATCTACTGCATCGCGCCCAAGGGCGAATCGCCGGAAGCCCGCGCCCGCCGCATCCGCCAGTACGAGGACTTCTTCAACGCCTCCGGCATGGCGACGCCGGACGACCTCGAGGAATTCCGTGCCTGCCAGGAAGGCTTCGAAGCCGGTTATTTCGAGTGGAACGACATGTCGCGCGGTGCCGAACACTGGGTCGAAGGCCCGGATGCCGAAGCCGACAAGATCAACCTCAAGCCCATCCTGTCCGGCATCAAGACAGAGGACGAAGGCCTCTACGTCGCCCAGCACACCTACTGGCTGGAACAGATGCACAAGGCCCTCGCCGCCGAACAAGCACAATAACTGGAGACCACAGCAATGAGCCTTTCCTACGAAAACGTTTGCGCTTTCCTGTACAAAGAAGCGCGCCTGCTCGACGACCGCGACTGGGACCACTGGCTGGCCCTGTACGACGAGAACTGCACCTTCTGGATGCCGTCCTGGGATGACGACGGCGAACTGACCGACGATCCGCAGAGCCAGATCTCGCTGATCTGGTACGGCCGCCGCGCCGGCCTCGAAGACCGCGTCTACCGCATCCGCACCGAGCGCTCCAGCGCGACGATTCCGGACACCCGCACCTCGCACAACATCACCAATGTCGAGATCGTCGAGCAGACCGGCAGCACACTGAAACTGCGCTTCAACTGGCACACCATGAGCGTGCGCTACAACCACACCGATCACTTCTGCGGCACCAGCTTCTACACCCTCGACACGTCTGGCGCGAGCCCGATCATCAAGGACAAGAAGGTGGTCCTCAAGACGGACTACATCCGCCACGTAATCGACATCTACCACATCTAACGATAGGGAAGCGCCGGACGGGCCAAGCACCGTCCGGCGCTCGCGGCATCGACCGCCCCAGACGGAGACAACCATGACCTACAGAATCGCCCTGAATTTCGAAGATGGCGTCACCCGATTCATCGACTGCAAACCGACCGAAACCGTCGCCGACGCCGCCTACCGGCAAAGCATCAACGTCCCCATCGACTGCCGCGACGGCGCTTGCGGCGCCTGCAAATGTTCGTGCGAATCCGGGAGTTTCCACCTCGGCGACTATATCGAGGACGCCCTGAGCGCCGAGGAAGCCGCCCAGGGCATGATCCTCACCTGCCAGATGTATCCGCAGGGCGATTGCGTCGTCCGCGTTCCCGCCTCGTCCGAAGTCTGCAAGACCAAGCAGGCCAGCTACCAGGCGACCATCGCCGACCTGCGCCAGCTGTCCGACAGCACGATCAGCCTGACCCTCACCGGCGACGCGCTCAACAAGCTGGCCTTCCTGCCCGGCCAGTACGCCAACCTCAACGCCCCCGGCACGACCCAGCACCGGGCCTATTCCTACAGCTCCATGCCCAAGGATGGCAGCGTTTCCTTCCTGATCCGCAACGTACCGGGCGGCCTGATGAGCGGCTACCTGCGCAAGCAGGCCAAGGTCGGCGACAGCATCACCATGGCCGGCCCGCTAGGCAGTTTCTACCTGCGCGAGATCAAGCGCCCGGTCCTCATGCTGGCCGGCGGCACTGGCCTCGCCCCCTTCCTCGCCATGCTCGACAAGGTTGTCGCCGACGGCGGCAGCGCCCAGCCGATCCACCTGATCTACGGCGTGAATACCGACACCGACCTCGTCGAACTCGACAAACTTGCCGCCTTCGCCGCCGCGCTGCCCAATTTCACCTACGCGCTGGTCGTCGTCGCCGCCGACAGCGCCCAGCCGAAGAAGGGCTACGTCACCCAGCACATCGAACCGGCGCAACTCAACGGCGGCGAGGTAGACATCTACCTGTGCGGCCCGCCGCCGATGGTCGAAGCCGTCGCGCACAACCTGCGCGAACGGGGCATCCAGCCCGCCAGCTTCCATTACGAAAAATTCGCCGCCAGCGTCTGATCCATTTCCGGGAATCCATCATGAACAACCGTTTCAAGAACAAGGTCGCCGTCATCACCGGCGCCGCCCAAGGCATCGGCAAGCGCGTCGCCGAACGCATGGCCATGGAAAAAGGTACGCTGGTGCTGGTCGACCGGGCCGACATCGTGCACGGCGTGGCCGAAGCGCTCAGCGTCAAAAACAAGGTCATCAGTCTGAACGCCGACCTCGAGAAATTCAGCGAGTGCGAACGGGTGATGGCGGCGGCCGTCGAACGTTTCGGCCGCATCGACATCCTCGTCAACAACGTCGGCGGCACGATCTGGACCAAGCCTTTCGAGCATTACGCCGAAAGCGAGATCGAGGCCGAAGTGCGCCGCTCGCTGTTCCCCACCCTCTGGTGCTGCCGCGCCGCCCTGCCCTACATGCTCGAGAAGGGCAAAGGGTCGATCGTCAATGTCTCGTCGATCGCCACACGCGGCGTCAATCGCGTGCCCTACGGCGCGGCCAAGGGCGGCGTCAATGCCCTGACCGCCTGCCTGGCCTTCGAAAACGGCGAACGCGGCATCCGCGTGAACGCCACCGCGCCCGGCGCCACTGAAGCGCCGCCGCGCATCATCCCGCGCAACACGGCGAAGCAAACCGAGCAGGAACAGGCCTGGTACAAGCAGATCTACAGCCAGTCCCTCGATTCCAGCCTGATGAAGCGCTACGGTACGCTCGATGAGCAGGCCGACCCCATCCTGTTCCTGGCCTCGGACGAGTCGAGTTACATCACCGGCACCGTCATCCCCGTCGGAGGCGGCGACCAAGGTTGAGCAAACATTTTCCTCTGCGCCCCGCCCCCGGGGATTTCAAGCCACCCATGCCACGGGTGGCTTTTTTTTTTACCGACCGCCCCGATTCAAATCACCAAGCTGCCGCCAGATAACCTAGCCCGGAACAAGACGAGGCATGGCTGCCGACTTTTCCACGATGATCGCCCCCTGGCTGTCGAAGAAATCTTGACCGACGCCAAGAAAGCCCTAGTAAAATCGTTTCACATACCATAAACTCGATATTATGAATTTTCTCGATATTTAACAAAGAGGCCGGCAAAAAGACTGGCAATTCGGTGAAGAAAATCCCCACGGAGGCGGATCGATGAACAATACAAACGCGTGGCCAGCTACGGCATTGACCATTCCGGGAGCATTGGCATGTTGACCGGCTTCCTTAATGGCCGAAGTCAGATTTTCTGCGCCGCCGACCCTTTCGAGGTCTCTGATTACGTCAATCAGCATGTCGGCAACCACGGCCTCGAACTCTCAGGCAGAAGCCAGACCCAGGCCTCGCTGAGCCATCGCCGGGCTGGCAGCCTCGATCTCTGCAGGCTCAGCTACGGCGCGCAAGCCCGTATCGTCTCGCCAGGCCTGCCCGACATCTATCACCTGCAATTCATCCTGCGCGGACATTGCCGCTACGAGCAATATCGCGAGTCGCTCAGTCTCTCGGCGGGCCACATCCTGCTGATGAATCCGGACGAAGCGATCGATCTGACCTACTCCGCGGATTGCGAAAAATTCATCGTGAAAATCCCGGCCACGCTCTTCAACGAGGCATGCCTGGAACACCGCTGGTTCAAACCGAACGAATGCATCAAGTTCAACCCGGTGCCTTACAAATTCGAGGAACTGGACAGCCTGCTGTACCTCCTGAACCTGCTCTGCCAGGAAGCCGAATCCAACATCGCCACGCCGCAAATGCTTCAGCACTACAACCGGGTGGTCACCGGCAAACTGATGACGATGTTGCAGCACAACGTCAGCCTCGAAACCCCGACACTGCAGTCCGTTTCATTCGAACGCCTGGCCCAGTTCATCGAAGACAACATCAAAAGCGACATCACGGCGGAACAACTCGCCAAACAATCCCATCTCAGCCTGCGTTCGCTCTACCTTCTCTTTGAAAAGAACGTCAGGACAACCCCTAAAAACTACATCCGGCAAAAGAAGCTGGAGTACATCTACAGCACGCTGACCAATCCGGCCAACCCGATAAGCAACGTGACCGCCGTCGCACTCGATTACGGATTCACGCACCTGGGACGCTTCTCGGAGTTTTACAAGGCCAGATTCGGCTGCCTGCCTTCCGAAACGCTCAAGAATCGATCGCTTTGCGCTCGGGGAACCTCCTCTCAGGCAGCCAACTGAGTTCATTCAGCCCCGGGATTTCCCACCGCGTTTTCCCTCTACGCCCGCCTTCCCCGTCCGGATCGGCTTACAGCCAGCTTCGCTGCGATCCTCGATCGTGTAGAAACGGGCGACTTCGCTGTACGGAAACGTCAACATCCCCCCTCGAATGAACCAGCCGGTACAGAGAGCGGCGCATTTTCGCCGCTCTCTGGAGATTAAGCGCCGACTTTAGCTGGCATCACTCTTGCGTTGCCAGGATGGTAGCGCCGGCGCAGTTTCGCGGCGGATCTGTAACGCGGGGCAATCGCTTGGTTGCGTTATATAGTGAAAGATATAATGAAACCTCATCCCTCCTCTGAGAACGCCATGCCGGATTTTTGCGAGATACATCTGCGCAGTTGCATCACCTTCAAGACGGAAATTGGCGAATTGCTCAACGAACCGCGTATCCGCCTGCTGGAAGCGATCGATAGCGAAGGCAGCCTGAGCGGTGCGTCGCGTGCCTTGCCGATGTCCTACAAGGCGGCCTGGGATGCCATTCGGCAGATGAACCGGCTGGCCGGTTGTCCGCTGGTGACGCGCACCGTGGGCGGTCGCCGTGGCGGCAGCAGCATGCTGACCGAAAACGGCCGGCGCCTGGTCGCTCTCTACCGCTCGGTGGAAATCGAGTGCCAATCGACGCTGGGCGCCTTGTTCGGGCACCTGCAGCGCGGAGGCGCGCCGACCAGTTTCCGCTACCTGCTGCGCCAGGCTGGCGAATACCGCCGCCATCGCCCGGCCGATCCGTCGGCGGCGAAGCGGAGTGCGCGCGAATGCTGATGGACGACACCCAGGCTGCCCACGACGGCGGCGACCGGAACCTGCTGCCGGTCATCCGCGAAGAGCGCAGCCAGCCGCAACTGTGCGAGTTCGACCTCGGCGAATGCCGGACCGATTTGCTGCCGCTGCTCTACGAACTGAGCAGCTTGGCCACCGAATCCGGCGATCTGGCCGACATCCTGACCGTGCTGCTGCGCCTGATGCGCCGCCACATGAAGGTGGTGCGGGGCATGGTCACGCTGTTCGAACCCGGCTCGGGCAAGATTTACGTGCACCAGAGTTTCGGGCTGACCGACGAGGAAGCCAGCCGCGGCATCTACCATCTCGGCGAAGGCATCGTCGGCCGCGTCGTCGAAAGCGGGCGGGCGATCATCGTCCCCAAGATCAGCGAGGAACCCGGCTTCCTCGACCGCACCGGCAGCCGGCCGCACGCCGCCGACAAGGAAGTTTCCTTTCTCTGCGTGCCGATCATGCGCGGCCGCAAGGTGATGGGCACGATCAGCGCCGAGCGCATCTACGACAACCGGGCGCTGCTCAACCTCGACGGCGAGATCCTTTCCATCCTGGCCGCGACCACCGCCCAGACGGTCGAACTCTACCTGCTCGAGAACATCCAGAACGTCGCCCTGGAGAACGAGAACCGGCGGCTCAAGCTGGCGCTCAAATCGCGCTTCAAGCCGGCCAACATCATCGGCAACTCGAAGCCGATGCAGGAAGTCTACGGGCTGATCGAAAAAGTCACCCGCTCCAAGACCACCGTCCTCATCCTCGGCGAAAGCGGCGTCGGCAAGGAGCTGGTCGCCGGCGCCATCCATGCCAACAGCCCGAACGCCGGCGGCCCCTTCGTCAAGTTCAACTGCGCCGCGCTGCCCGAATCGGTGATCGAAAGCGAACTCTTCGGCCACGAGCGCGGTTCCTTCACCGGTGCCACCAGCCAGCGCCGCGGCCGCTTCGAAGACGCCGACGGCGGCACCATCTTCCTCGACGAAGTCGGCGAACTCTCGCTCCCCATGCAGGCCAAGCTGCTGCGCGTCCTGCAGGAAAAATCCTTCGAACGGGTCGGCGGCAACACCACCATCCAGGTCGACATCCGCATCCTCGCTGCCACCAACCGCAACCTGCTCGACATGGTCGACAAGGGCACTTTCCGCGAAGACCTCTACTACCGCCTCAACGTCTTCCCGATCACCATCCCGCCGCTGCGCGAACGCGGCAACGACATCATCGCCCTCGCCGACGCCTTCGTCTCGAAGTTCTCGGGCGAAACCGGCATCGAGGTCCATCGCATCTCGACACCGGCGATCAACATGCTGATGAGCTACCACTGGCCGGGCAACGTCCGCGAGCTGGAAAACGTCATCGAGCGCGCCGTCCTGCTCTGCGAGGACGGCGTCATCCACGGCTACAACCTGCCGCCCTCGCTGCAGGCGCCGGTGGTCGCCGAAATCAGCTCGGAAGGCGGGCTGGAAGCGCGGCTCAACGCCATCGAATACGAAATGATCGTCGAGGCGCTCAAGCTGCACCACGGCAACATGACCGAAACCGCCGCCCAACTCGGGCTGACCCGGCGCATTCTCGGCCTGCGCATGGCCAAGTACAAACTCGACCACAAGGCCTTTCGCAAATGAAGACACGCGGCATCCAGAACGCCATCAACCGCCTGGCCGGCGCGCGCCGGCTCGGCAGCCCGGCGCTGACCGCGCAGGCCGAACAGGAAGCGCGGCACATCCTGACCCAGGCGCATGCCTGGCTGGCGCGCACGCCGCCGCCCGCCGACGGCGCCGAAGATCGCCGCGCCCCGGTGGCGCAGGCGCTCGAACTCCTGCAGCAGACCCTGGATCAAGCCTGACGCGCGTTCCAGGTGGCCGGCGAGCGCCAGTTCTCCCAGACCATCTCAAAGCCTCCGCCGGCTTCCCCGCGCGGGCCGGCGAACACCCGCCGCAAACGGGCCGCGCCGAGCCGCCGCCCGGGATCGAGTTGCTCGACCTTGGCCAGCACCGCCAACGCCGCTTCCTCCTCGCCGAGCCGCGCCAGGTGGTAGGCATACGCCGTCAGCGCCTGCAGCCAGCAGCGCGCATAGGCGTGCCAGGGCGCGAAATCGGCCATCCCGGGACGCACCTCGCGCCAGTCGGCGGGCAGGCCGAGCCGCATCGACAACCAGTCCAGGCAGGCCAGCGCCCAGTGAGCCGCCTCGCGCGAGCGGCGCCGGTAGAAATAGAAGCGATAGGCAACGATCCGCACGCCCAGCGTTTCAGGCGCCGCGTCGATGATCTCGCGCAACAGCGCCTCGGCGCCCGCACTGTCGTTCCAGTGGGCAAAGATCGCCTTCAACTTGCAACGCATCGCCGGTTCCAGGTGCCTGGCGAACGGAGAAGGTTCCAGGCCGACCACGTTCGAGCTGGCGCGTGACGGCGCGGATGAATCGGGCAAGGACATCGGGACTCCCGTCCGTAAGGATAGTGACTGGCGTGGTGCAAGAGGCAGGCCAGCAAAAAGGCGGCCGCCAGCGGCAACAAACGCACCAAAGGGTGCAAACGGCCCCGCCCGGCGTTCGCGAACGTACAGCCGGCGGCCGTAAGCAGGCCCGCTTGAACGGCAGAACGCGGGTTGGCGCGGCTGGAACGAAGCTTGCGTTACCGGAAACCATGAAATCCCTGACCTGTGGCCTCCTTCCCGGCGAATCCAAGGCGGTTGTCGAACGCAACAACGAGCCGCTGCGCGCCTACCTGCAACGCCGTCTCGGCCGCAACGTCGAACTGGTCGTCGGCAGCAGCTACGTGGCGACCGGCGAAGCGCTGCGCCGGGGCGACCTCGACCTCGCCTACCTGGGGCCGGTGACCTATGTGCTGCAGAGCCGCTGCAGCAGGATCATGCCCTTCGTCCGCCCCAACCACGGCGGCGACACCGGGCCGACCTTCAAGGCCGCCATCATCACCGCCATCGACAGCCCGATCACCTGCCTCGAAGAACTGCGCGGTCACGAACTGGCAATGGGCGACCTCGCCTCCACCTCGGCCACCTGGGTACCGCGCCACATGATGCTGGGCGCCGGCCTGCGCCTCGACCGCGACTACCGGCGCGCCGTCCTCGGCACGCACGATGCCGTGGCCGCCGCCGTCGTGGCGCGGCGAGCGGTCGCCGGCACGCTGTCGCTGCCGATCCTGCAGCGCCTGGTCGCCGAAGGCCGGATCGACGGCGGCGCGCTGCGCATCCTCGCCGCGTCGCGGCCGATCCCGGAATACATGTGGACTTTCCGCAGCGGCCTCGACACCGCGCTGCGGGAAGAAATCCGCCGCGCCTTCATCAGCCTCGACGACCCCGCCGTGCTCGCCAACTTCCGCGCCGAATCCTTCATCCCGGCGGTCGACGCCGATGTCGACCGGGTCCGTCACTGGATGGAGGAAATCCTGCAGGCGCCCCTGCTGCCGCAGCGCGAACGCAACCACGCGCCGCATGCCGCGAGCCTGTTCGAATCGAGCGCCGGTCTCGTCACCCATTGAACGGAGCCTTGCCCATGCCCACCACTGCCCAGACCAGGAAATCGGCCAGCGTGCACGCTTTCGCCGCCCTCGGCGGCGACCCCGGCCTGCGCGAAAGTGCCGACCGCTACTGCGAATGCGGCTTCGGCGAATGCCGCACCGACTTTCTGCCGCTGCTCTACGAAATGAGCCGGATCGCGACCGAAACCGGCGAGCTGAGCAACATCCTGCAAATCCTGCTGCACCTGATGCAACGCCACCTCAAGGTAGTGCGCGGCAGCGTCAGCCTCTACGAAGCGGACAGCGGCCAGGTCTTCGTCCATGAGTGCTGCGGCATGACAGCGCCGGAAGCCGAGCAGCAGAACCGGGAGATGGCCGACGTCATCACCCAGGTCGTCGGCGACTGCCAGCCGGTGGTCATTCCGCGCCACGAAACGCTGCCGCTGCCGGGCCAGAAGGCGACGCGCAAGGCGCTCTCCTTCCTCTGCGTCCCCATCCTGCGCGGCAACCGCGTCCTCGGCACCATCTGCGCCGAGCGCATCTACGACAACCGCGCCCTGCTCAAGCTCGACGTCGAAATCCTCTCCATCCTCGCCCAGAGCACGGCGCAGGCGGTCGAACTGCACCTCGTCGGCTCGGTCCGGCGCCAGGCGCTGGAAGACGAGAACCGCCGCCTGCGCAACCAGATCGAAGAACGCTTCCGGCCAACCAACATCATCGGCAACTCGAAGCCGATGCAGGAAGTCTACGCGCTGATCGAGAAAGTCATCCGCTCCAAGACCACCGTCCTCATCCTCGGCGAAAGCGGCGTCGGCAAGGAACTGGTGGCCAGCGCCATCCACTACAGCAGCCCGAACGCCGACGGCCCCTTCGTCAAGTTCAACTGCGCGGCGCTGCCCGAATCGGTGATCGAAAGCGAACTCTTCGGCCACGAGCGCGGCTCCTTCACCGGCGCCACCAACCAGCGCCGCGGCCGTTTCGAAGAAGCCGACGGCGGCACCATCTTCCTCGACGAAGTCGGCGAACTGTCGCTCCCCATGCAGGCCAAGCTGTTGCGCGTCCTGCAGGAAAAATCCTTCGAGCGGGTCGGCGGCAACACCACCATCCAGGTCGACATCCGCATCCTCGCCGCCACCAACCGCAACCTGCTCGACATGGTCGCCAACGGCACTTTCCGCGAAGACCTCTACTACCGCCTCAACGTCTTCCCGATCACCATCCCGCCGCTGCGCGAACGCGGCAACGACATCGCCGCCCTCGCCCGCGCCTTCGTCAGCCGCTTCGTCGCCGACATGGGCATCGAGGTGCGCGGCATCGCCACCACCGCCGTCAACCTGCTGATGACCTACCACTGGCCGGGCAACGTGCGCGAGCTGGAAAACGTCATCGAGCGCGCGGTGATCCTGGCCGAAGGCAACGAAATCCAGGCCTGCCACCTGCCGCCCTCGCTGCAGACGCCGGTGGTCTCGGAAATCTCCACCAAGGGCACGCTCGACGCCCGACTCGCCACCGCCGAATACGAGATGATCGTCGACACCATGAAAATCAATCGCGGCAACATGACCGAAGCCGCCCGCGCCCTCGGCCTGACACGCCGCATCCTCGGCCTGCGCATGGCGGAATACAAGCTGAACTACCGCGACTACCGCTGAACCGGTTGGACATCCGGGTAAAACGTACCGCCAGGTCAACGGATTTCCGGAAAGTTCGCAAAAGTACGCCGCCGACGCTCCCGCCAAGCGGCGCCACCCCGCCAAAACCCGCTCCAGCCGACGATCCGCGCCGCCCGACCGGCCATGGCACAGGGCTTGCGATGAAGTGCTCACCCCAGCTTCAACGGAGAACGACAATGACACCGACCGAGATCCAGGCCCTGCAGAACGAGCCAGCCTGCAGCCACAACAACCAGGCCAAGTCCGGCTGCGCCCGTCCCACGCCGGGCGCCACGCAAGGCGGTTGCGCCTTCGACGGCGCGCGCAACGCGCTGCTGCCGATCGCCGACGCGGCGCACATCGTGCATGGGCCGATCGGCTGCGCCGGCAGCTCGTGGGACACGCGCGGCACCCGCTCGAGCGGCCCCAACCTGTACCGGGTCGGCATGACCACCGACCTGACCGACGTCGACGTGATCATGGGGCGCGGCGAAAAGCGCCTCTTCCACTCGATCAAGCAGGCCATCGACAGCCACCGCCCGGCGGCGGTCTTCGTCTACACCACCTGCGTCCCGGCGATGCACGGCGACGACGTCGCCGCCACCTGCAAGGCGGCCGCCGAACGCTGGGGCACGCCGGTGGTGCCGGTCGATTGCGCCGGTTTCTACGGCAACAAGAACCTCGGCAACAAGATTGCCGGCGACGTCCTCGTCCGCCACGTCATCGGCAGCCGCGAGCCGGCGCCGGTCAGCCCGGCGGCGCAGCGCCCCGGCATCGTCACGCACGACATCAACCTGATCGGCGAATGGAACGTCGGCGGCGAATTCTGGAACGTCGCGCCATTGTTCGATGAACTGGGCCTGCGCATTCTGTGCACGCTGTCCGGCGATTCGCGTTTTCGCGAAATCCAGACCATGCACCGCGCCGAAGCCAACATGGTCGTCTGCTCCAAAGCCATGCTGGCGGTCGCCCGGCAGATGCAGGAAAAGTACGGCGCCCCCTTCTTCGAAGGCAGCTTCTACGGCGTTGCCGACACCTCCGAAGCGCTGCGCGGCTTCGCCCGGCTGCTCGGCGACGCCGACCTGAGCGCCCGCACCGAAGCCCTGATCGCCCGCGAGGAAGCCCGCGTCAAGGCCGAAATCACGCGCCTGCGCGACCAGTTGGCCGGCAAGCGGGTGCTGATCTTCACCGGCGGCTACAAATCATGGTCTTTCGTCTCGGCGATGCAGGAAATGGGCATGACCGTGGTCGCCACCGGCACCGAGAAATCGACCGCGGAAGACAAGGAACGCATCCGCGAACTGATGGGCCCGGACGCCCGCATGATCAGCGACAACGACCAGACCGCGCTGCTCCGCATCTTCCGCGAGACGCGCGCCGACATCCTGCTCGCCGGCGACCGCTACATCTACCCGACGCTCAAGTCGCGCGTGCCCTTCCTCGACATCGACCATGTGCGCGACATCGGCTACGCCGGCTACAACGGCATGATCGAACTCGGACGGCGCGTCGCCGGCGCGCTGGCCAGCCCGGTCTGGGCGCAAGTCTGCCGCCCCGCCCCGTGGGAAACCGCGCGCGCGCCGGAAGCGCTGGCCGCCTGAGGAGAAGACAATGGCCAAGGTCCGCCTCTCCGCCAAGCCGCTCTCGGTCAACCCGCTCAAGGTCAGCCAGCCGGTCGGCGCCTCGCTCGCCTTCCTCGGCCTGGCGCGGACGATGCCGCTGGAACACGGGGCGCGCGGCTGCACCTCGTTCAACAAGCTGTTCTTCATGCGCCACTTCCGCGAGCCGATCCCGCTCCAGACGACGGCGATGGACCACGTCGCCACCGTGCTCGGCGCCGACAGCAACGTCATCGAAGCGCTGACCACGATCGCCGACAAGAACCGGCCGGAGATCATCGGCCTGATCACCACCGGCCTCTCCGAAACCCAGGGCAGCGACATCGACGGCACCCTCAAACTGTTCCGCCGCGACTACCCGGAACTGCGCGAGATGGCTGTCGTCCCCTGCAACGCCACCGACACGCTGGGTTGCCTGGAAACCGGCTTCGCGCTGGCGGTGCGGGCGATGGTCGAACACCTGGTGCCGTTCAGCCATCACCCCGGGCGCCGGCCGCGCCAGGTCAACCTGCTCGCCTCGTCGATGCTGACGCCCGGCGACATCGAGGCGATCAAGGAATGGATCGCCGCCTTCGGCCTGACCTGCATCGCCCTGCCCGACATCGCCGATTCGCTCGACGGCCACCTGGTGGACGCCGGCTACCTGACGCTCACCTACGGCGGTACCGCGCTCGACGACATCGGCCACCTCGGCGAATCGGCGGCAACGCTGGTGATCGGCCCCTCGCTCGGCCAGGCCGCCGACCTGCTGCACGAGAAGACCGGCGTTCCCGACTACCGTTTCGACGGACTGATGGGACTGCACGACTGCGACAACTTCATCCAGACCCTGAGCCGGATTTCCGGCTGGGCGGTACCCTCGACCATCGCCCGCCAGCGCGCCCAGTTGCAGGACGCCATGGTCGACTGCCACTTCAGCCTCGCCGACGTGGCGGTGGCGATCGCCGGCGACTGCGACCTGCTGGGCAGCCTCGGCCGCTACCTGCACGACCTCGGGATGCGCCTCGGCACCGTCGTCGCCTCCGCCAACTCGCCGCGCCTTGCCAGCCTGCCGACCGATGAAGTCATCGTCGGCGACCTCGAGGAACTGGAAAACGGCGCCGCCGCCGGCCAGGCCCGCCTGCTGGTCGCCAACTCGCACGGCGCCGAACTGGCGACGCGCCTCGACCTGCCCCTGCTGCGCGCCGGTTTCCCGCTCTACGACAACGTCGGCGGCCATGCCCGCGTCTGGGTCGGCTATCGCGGCAGCCGGCAGACCATATTCGAGATCACCAACCTCCTGCTCGCCCGGCAACGGGAAATCCCACCCTACCGTTCCATCTACTGGCAGGGCACGGCGCGTGAATTCGAAACCGCCGGCCCGGCCGCCCCCTGCATCGTCTGACACGGAGCACCAAGCATGTTGCGCATCGCTTTCGCATCCACCGACAACGAACACGTCAATACCCATTTCGGCGCCGCCGAGCGCTTCGTCATCTACGACGTCTCGCCCGGCGAAGCCGAACTGGTCGGCATCGGCGAATTCGCCGCCGCCGTCATGAAGGGCGAGAACAAGGACAAGGGCCTGCCGCGCGACCAGCAGGGCGTCGCCACCATGTTCATCCCGCAGGCCGAAGACTACCCGCCGCATCCGCCGGAAAAACCGCCCGAAGACAAGGTCGTCGCCAAACTCGAATTCCTTGCCGGCTGCGCCGCCGTTTACGCCGCCTCGATCGGCGCCTCGTCGATCAAGCGACTGATGGCCGCCAACATCCAGCCGATCATCGTCGACCACGGCCACGAAGTTCTCGACCTGCTCAACGAAGTCAGCCTGGCGCTCGTTTATGGCGGCCTCGCCTGGGTCGACCGCGCCCGCGCGCGCGCCGAAACCCGCTCGCCCGACCGCTTCGACCGGATGGAACAGGAAGGCTGGCCGGGCAACGCGCCCGAGCGGCACAAGCTGATCGCCTCCGAAGACGAACTGGTCTGACGACGCCCCGCCGCCGACTCCCCTTTGCCGAGGAAGCACCATGAACGAAGAACAGCCCCAGCCCGCCGGCGCCATGCCCGACCCGGAAACCCTGCGCGCCACTTGCCTGGCCGTGCTGGAACAAGTCCGCCCTGGCATCCGCCGCGACGGCGGCGACATCGCCCTGGTCAACATTGCCGGCGACCGCATCTTCCTCCGCCTGAGCGGCGCCTGCACCACCTGCAGCCTGGCCGGCCAGACCCTCGGCGGCGTCCGCCGTGAACTGGTCAAGGCCCTCGGCTGGCCCGTCCGCGTCGTGCCGGCAAGCTGAACCCGCTTTCCGGCGGGCGGGGAGAACGCAATTTCAGCGCGGGCAAACGGCGACGCTTGCGCCCTATGCACTCGTCAATTAATCTGACGCTTCCTTCTTCCCGGCCTCCACCCCATGCCCGCCGGTCATCGAATCAGCAGCACCGCCATCAAGCGCCCTCCCCGGCACACCGGGTACAAAACGCCTCGTCGAGCACTTCGACGACGCCCTGCTCTGCGTCCGCTACCGCCACGACCCACAGCGCAACCTGCGCCTCACCACCGTCGAACTGGTCGTCGAAGAACGCCCGCGCAAACCCGAAAAAACCGCCTGGATACGCATCGCCTACAGCAAAACCGAACTACGCCAACGCATCAAGGCAGCCGGCGGCACCTGGCACCCGGAACGCAAACTCTGGCAGCTACCGCTCAAGGCAATCAGATCGATGCAACTCGAAACGCGGGTGGTAAACGGATGCCCAGTAACAGATACTCCGTTGCATCCAGTAATGGAAACATCTATCCACATGCGGCCATAAACTACCGGATATGGATATTTTTGACTGATGTACACTTCTAGTTAGAGCTAAATATAAATCGAGGAAAGGGGTATTAAATGGCAACATTTCAAGAGCTGGCAAGAGAATACGCCAAAAGAATCAAGGACGCGATCGCATCTGATGGCTTTAAGAGCAGATCTAAAATTTCACCGCAAGATCTTCGAAGCTCAAGAACACTGCAAGAAGCAAAGAAAATTAAGCGTGAAATTGATGAATTAATTTACACACAAAGCAAGCAACCGCTTAGCGAGGATGATAAGCGTAGAATTATCGAGCAAATTGACCAAGAGCTCGGTTTACCAAGAAACATTCAGAAAAGCCATATCGCTGTTGAGTCTGCAAGTAATGATGACTTATCTGATTTGGCCGATGAGATAGAAAACATTCTAGGCGGTAAGAAATAATGGATACGAATGACTACATAGCTTTAGGTAGCGCTGTTATCGCTTTAGTTAGCATGTTTGTGACAATCTATTTTTCATCAAAAGCGTTCGGGGCGAGTAAAGAGTCACTGCGCAATGCAGACAAGGCAAATAATATAGCTATAGGCCAGACAGAAACGTCTTTAAGGGAGCAGATTATGAATGCTCGAAACCGTATGGAAGACTGCGGTTTCAAAATTCAGGACTTCCTGAAAGGGAGAAAGAAGGAAAACCTTTCTGAAGAAGAACTACCTCATTTGGAGTTCTTAGAAAGCACATGGCGCTCATCGACTGAAAACTACCTAAATGCGTATGAGGATGCATGCGGAAAGTACCTTGATGATAAAACTGACAAGGGAAGATTTAAGAAAGCATACATTAACGAAATTAAAAATATATGTGACCCAAAAAGAACCTCATTCGAGAGGCTGATGCACCCGGAGTCAACCTCAAATTTTGAGGCGATTTGGAAAGTATATAAAGAATGGCACCGGCATGAAAATTAGTTCTAACAAAGCCATCAAATTCGCTCCCTGCGGTCGCCGGACGCTCGTTGCTCGCGCCGTTTATGGCATGCTTTATGCGTCTTAGAATTAGCCATGGATTTCTACTCATTTGCCTCAGGTGCAATTACAACTACTTCCTTAGTTGTCGTGCTTGCGTTCCTTTCAAAGACTTGGATCGAGAAACGTATTGAGTTCTCAATCCAACATGAATACGACAAGAAATTGTCCAAATTTGAAAATGATCTTGAAGTGCGTCTTAGAGCTGAGTTGGTAGCCGATCTAATGGCAGAGTGGATCAAAGACACAAAAGATCTTGATTACCACCGCCTAAATCAACTGTCGTTCCAAGCTTTCCTTTGGTTGCCTCCGCAGTTAGCTCGTGACCTGTCAAATACTCTCGCCCACAAACCAGGCTCGGACGATCTACGGTCGATCATTCAGAAAGTCAGGAAACATCTCTTGGGGGAAGGTGACAACCTTGAAGCAAGTCAGGTCATCGTCTTCAAAGATAAGGCCAATGCATAACCCGGCGCTCAACCTCGCTCCCTCCGGTCGCTGGACGCTGCTCGATAAAGCCGCGCAGCGCCCCTAACCTACTACAAGGGCTTCCCCGTTTTCCGCAAGCGACGTTCTGAAGTTTTATCGTTTCA
>CAZFXO010000025.1:0-42780 GCA_964523045.1 uncultured Dechloromonas sp.
TCAAGGAGATCATGAAGAAGTCGCGCGAACTGGGCATGCAGACCTTCGACCAGGCTTTGTTCGACCTCTTCGACGGCGGCAAGATCACTTACGAGGACGCGCTACGCAACGCCGACTCGCTGAACGACCTGCGCCTGCAGATCAAGCTCAACGGCAAGGACTCGAAGGACCGGGACCTGACCAAGGGCATCGGCCATCTCGATATCGTCTGATCATCCCGGAGGGCGCACCATGAATCTCGTCCCGACCCGCTGGCTGGCGCCGATCCTGGCGCTGTTCCTGGTTTTTTCCGCGTTGTCGGCGCAGGCCGGGGCGCTCGATGGCATCAGTAATGCTGATGCCGGTTCCGGGGTGCGTGAAGCGCTGGCCAAGGGCGCCGAATTCGCGGTGTCGTCGCTGGGGCAGCAGAATGGTTTCCTCGGTAACAAGAAGGTCAAGATTCCGTTGCCGGGTTATCTCGACGACGCCGAATCGGCCCTGCGCATGTTCGGTATGGGCAAGCAGGCGGATCAATTGGTCGAAACGATGAATCACGCGGCGGAGAACGCGGTTGCCGAAGCCTTGCCCATCCTTTCCGACGCCATCCGCCGGATGACGCTGCAGGATGCCAAGGCCATCCTCACCGGCGGGGAAGACAGTGTGACCCAGTACTTCCGGCGTTCGTCGAGCGATCAACTGGTGACCCGCTTCCGGCCGATCGTCAAGGCGGCGACCAGCAAGCTGCAACTGGCCGAGCAATACAACAACTTCGCTGGCAAGGCGGCCAATTTCGGCCTGATCGACAAGAAGGACGCGGACATCGATAGCTACGTCACGCACAAGGCGATGGACGGGCTCTTTCTGGTGATCGCCGAGGAGGAGCGCAAGCTGCGCGCCAATCCGCTCGGCGCCGGCAGCGCCATCCTGAAGAAGGTGTTCGGCGCGCTCTGATGTCGCGCTAAGTTACCGCCGGCATTCAAGTTTTTCGGCGGCGTGCCGTAGATCGGGTCAGGAGCCCGATCATGAAGATGTCACGCCTGCCCTCGACCACGCAGCAAGCCACGCCGGAAGCGGCGGAGCGGGCCGCGCTCGCCCAGGCCGGGAGCGTGCGTCGGGTAGAACCGATGGAAGGCGTGGTCAACGAGCGCGAACGCTCATTGCAACAGGACATGGCCGAGGTCGATCCACGCGCGGTCGGTCCTTATCAGGGCGTGGAGCGGCGGCGTCAGGAGGCTGACCATCTGGCAAGACGCTTGGTCGACATGGGCCAGGATGCCCTGCAGTTGCTGCGCTTCGATACTCGAGCCCGGCGTCCGGGCAAGATTGACGAGAAGGTCTGACGGCGGCAATTCCAGCATGGGGTAAAATGCGCGGCCCCAGCGGCGATCCGGTTGCCGCGAGTTTCACAGGTTCCTGCGCAGACATGTCCGGCCTCAATCCCCAGCAACGCGAAGCGATCTACTACCTCGACGGCCCCCTGCTCGTGCTGGCCGGTGCCGGGTCGGGCAAGACTCGGGTGATCACGCAGAAGATCGCCTATCTGGTGCAGGATTGCGGTTTCCAGCCGCGCAACATCGCCGCCATCACCTTCACCAACAAGGCAGCGAAGGAAATGCAGGAGCGCGTCGGCAAGCTGCTTTCAGCGTCGCAGGCCAACGAACTGCAGATTTCGACCTTCCACTCGCTCGGTGTGCGCATCTTGCGCGAGGAAGCGAAGGCGCTCGGTTACAAGCCGCGCTTCTCGATTTTCGACTCGGCCGATTGCGCCGGCATCATCGGCGATTGCGCGAAGACCGTGGACAAGGCGACCTTGCGGCGCCTGCAGTCGATCATCTCGAACTGGAAGAATGCGCTGGTCACGCCGGAGGCTGCCCGCCACCTGGCGGGCAACGAGCACGAAGCGCTAGCCGCCGGCGCCTACCTCAGCTACGAGGCGACGCTGAAGGCCTACCAGGCGGTCGATTTCGACGACCTGATCGGCTTGCCGGTGAAACTCTTCAGCGAGCATCCGCATATCGCCGAAAAGTGGCAGAACCGCTTGCGCTACCTGCTGGTCGACGAATATCAAGATACCAACGCCTGCCAATACCAGCTACTCAAGTTGCTGACCGGCATCCGCGCCCAGTTCACTGCGGTGGGCGACGACGACCAGGCGATCTACGGCTGGCGCGGCGCCGACATCGACAACCTGAAGAAGCTGCCGGCGGAATTTCCGGCGCTCAAGGTGATCAAGCTCGAGCAGAACTACCGCTCGACGGTGCGTATCTTGAAAGCCGCCAACAACGTCATCGCGCACAACGAAAAACTGTTCGACAAGACGCTCTGGTCAGAACTCGGGCACGGCGACCCGATCCACGTCACCGCCTGCCGCGACAACGAGGCCGAAGCCGAGAGCGTGGTCATGAAGCTGCAGGCCCACCGTTTCGAGCATCGCGGCAAGTTCCGCGACTACGCCATACTGTACCGCTCCAACCATCAGGCGCGCCTGCTCGAAACCCAGCTGCGCAACCAGAAGATTCCCTATCTCCTGTCCGGCGGCCAGTCCTTCTTCGACAAGGCCGAGATCAAGGACATCATCAGTTATCTGCGCCTGCTCGCCAACGAGGACGACGATCCGGCCTTCATCCGCGCTGCCACCACACCACGCCGCGGGATCGGCGCCGGCACCCTGCAGGCGCTCGGTACCTATGCCGGCGAACGCCACGTCTCGTTGTTCCATGCCGCATTCGAGGAAGGTTTTGCCCATCGTGTGCAGGGGCGCCAACTCGAACCCCTGCTCGAGTTCTGCCATTTCATCAACCGCATGCAGGCGCGGGCCACGCGCGAGCCGGCGCAACAGGTGCTGCCTGATCTGCTCAAGGCGATTGACTACGAAGCCTACCTCTACGACAGCGAGGAACAGCGCACGGCGCAGACGCGCTGGACCAATGTCGGCGAGTTCGCCGACTGGATTAACCGCAAGGGCGAGGAAGACGGCAAGACGCTGATCGACATGGTCCAGAGCATCGCCCTGATCAACATGCTCGACAAGCAGAATGGCGACGAGATCGATGCCGTCCAGCTGTCGACCCTGCACGCCGCGAAGGGCCTGGAGTACAAGCACGTTTTCCTGGTAGGCGTCGAGGAAGGCATCCTGCCCCACCGCGAATCCCTTGATCCTGCCAAGCTGCAGGAGGAGCGGCGGCTGATGTACGTCGGTATCACGCGCGCCCAGCGCTCTCTGCATATCAGCTACTGCGAGAAGCGCAAGCAGGCGCGCGAGTTGATCCCCTGCGAGCCGTCCCGCTTCATCGACGAGATGGGCAAGGACGATGTCCGTTTCAGCGGCGGCAAGCAGGCGGCGGTGCCGGACAAGGCGACTGGCAGTGCGCGCCTCGACGCAATGAAAGCCATGCTGTCGGGCAAGCGCTGAGGCGGAGGGCAGAGGTCAAAAGAAAAGGGAGGCCGTAGCCTCCCTTGTCTATCGTGTGTGGCGTTTGTCTTACTTGACCTTGGTCAGGATGTAATCGACCGCTGCCTTGATCTCGTCGTCGGACAACGTCGGCACGCCGCCCCTGGCCGGCATGGCATTCTTGCCGTTGAGCGCGGAGTTGTAGAGCGCAGCGGTGCCGGTGGCGACGCGCGGTGCCCAGGCAGCCTTGTCGTCGACCTTCGGTGCGCCGGCGGCGCCGGTGTTGTGGCAGGCGCCACAAACGCTATTGAAAACCGTCGGTCCATCCTTCGGCGCGCTGGTGGCCGCGGCAGCGTCGGCCTTGGCCAGCGCGAAACCGGCAACCGGCTGGATGCGCAGTTCGGCTTCGTCAGCCCCGGAACTCGCGCCAGCGTCGGCGGCGGAATTGAAGGACTTGTTGGTCAAGGGATAGATGATTGCGATCAAAACGATGGCGACGATGATCATCGCCCACATGATGCGCTTGGAAGAATGTGTTTCGGCCATGCTCAAGACCCCGTTTGTATAATGGACTAAATGGTGAATTATAGCGATTCGCGTATCATTGAGCCAAAAAAAACCCCCGCCGGTGGCGGGGGGAGCAAATGTCTCGAATGGGGGAATTCGAGAGGAGGGGTTCAATGCCCTTGCAGTTTATGACGACGGCAGCGTGTCGTCTGTCACTCTTTCGTGCCCGTTGTGTAACCAAATGTGGCGCAGCGGCCGGTGTTTTCGCCGGCGGCTTGGGCCGCGGGATGTGTCATGAACGACCTTGAATTGCTTGCCGGCCGAGTCGGCGCCGCGCTGGCCGGGCGCGGCGAATGGCTGGCCTGCGCCGAATCCTGTACCGGCGGCTGGGTCGCCCAGTCGGTGACGGCGATCGCCGGCAGTTCCGGCTGGTTCGAACGTGGTTTCGTCACCTATTCCAACGCCGCCAAGGTCGAGATGCTGGGCGTCGCCGAAGCAACGCTGGCCCGCCATGGTGCGGTATCGGAGGCGGTGGCGCGGGCGATGGCGCAGGGAGCGCTGGCGCACAGCCGGGCCGACTGGGCACTGGCGATCACCGGCGTTGCCGGACCGGGCGGCGGCTCGCCGGAAAAACCGGTGGGTACCGTCTGTTTCGCCTGGGCCGGGCGGGAAGGCGGTTGCCTGGCGCAGACGCGGCACTTTGCTGGAGATCGGGCCGCCGTGCGTGAACAATCGGTCGGCCACGCCCTGCGCGGCTTGTTGGGACTGCTTGCCGGCAGCGACTGTCAGGCCTGAGTCAGTGCAGGGCTTCGGCGACGATGTCGGCGAACAGGCGCTCAAGCAGGTGGGCGGATTTCCCCAGCGGTTTGCGGTAGCCAACCCAGGTGGTCTGCGGGTCTCCGGCCAGGGTATAGATGGCGATGGTGAACGGGCAATTGACGATTTCGTGCGGGTCGGTCTCCATCATCTGCCGCGACAGCGAAGCCGAGCAGAATTCCAGGATTTCCGCCTGTTCGTAGATATGCCGTGATTTGCCGAGATCGTTGCCGGTACGTTCGAGCATGTCGCCGATATGACTGGTGGCGTTGATCACCAGGCCGCGGTTTTCAATGGCGGTGACGACGGCGTCGCGGGTGTCGGCAAAATTGCCGCGCGTCGCCTCGTTGACCCGCCAGTCGCCGGCAACGGCGAGGAGCGGGGCGCAAAGCAGCAGGAGCGCACTCAGGGTGATACGTGACATGGGCTTCTCCGGAGTCATGGCGTCGGCCGATTGTAAGGGCGGTCGGGTCAGCCGGGGAGTGGTTCGAACAGGGCGGCGAGATCGTCGTCGCCGAACTTGATGTCGACCTGGCGGTCCTCGGAGAGGATGCCGGCCGCGAGTTCGGCCTTGCGTTCTTGCAGGGCGAGAATCTTTTCCTCGATGCTGCCGCCGACGATCAGCTTGTAGACGAAGACCGGCTTGTCCTGACCGAGGCGGTGCGCGCGGTCGGTGGCCTGGTTTTCGACTGCCGGGTTCCACCACGGGTCGTAGTGGATGACGGTGTCGGCGGCGGTCAGGTTGAGACCGACACCGCCGGCCTTCAGGCTGATCAGGAAGATTGGCGCTTCGCCTTCCTGGAAGCGGCGGATCGGCGTTTCGCGGTCGACCGTCTCACCGGTCAGTTTGACGTAGGCGAGGCCGGCGGCTTGCAGTTCCTGTTCGATCAGCGCCAGCATGCTGGTGAATTGGGAAAAGACCAGGATGTGGCGGTTCTCGTCGACCAGTTCGGGAAGCATTTCCATCAACAAGTCGAGCTTGGCGCGCTCGCTGACTTTGCGTGCCGAATTGGCGGCGACCAGGCGCGGGTCGCAGCAGACCTGCCTGAGCTTGAGCAGAGCGTCGAGGATGACGATCTGGCTGCGCGCGAAACCGCGCTGGGCGATCTCGTCGCGCACCTTGGCGTCCATCGCCGCGCGCACCGTTTCGTAAAGGTCGCGCTGACCGCCTTCGAGTTCGACGCTGCGCACGATGATCGTTTTCGGCGGCAATTCCTGGGCGACATCTTCCTTTTTGCGGCGCAGGATGAAGGGCCGGATGCGGCGGGCGAGCAGGTCGCGGCGGTCGATGTCGCCCTGTTTCTCGATCGGTGTCCGCCAGTGGCGGGTGAATTGCTTGTTGCTGCCGAGGAAGCCGGGGAGCAGGAAGTCGAACTGGCTCCACAATTCGCCGAGATGGTTTTCCAAAGGCGTGCCGGTCAGGCACAGGCGGTGCCGCGCGTCGATCTTGCGTACCGCCTCGGCGCTGCGGCTCTGCGCATTCTTCACCGTCTGCGCCTCGTCGAGGATGAGCAGGTGGTAGCGGTGGCTCATCAGCTCGTCGGCGTCGCGCCAGAGCAGCGGGTAGGTGGTGAGGACGACGTCGTGCTCGGGAATCTCGGCGAAGCGCTGCTTGCGTTCCGGGCCGTGCAGCGACAGGACGCGCAGGTCGGGGGCGAAGCGTGCCGCCTCGCTCTTCCAGTTGAAGATCAGCGAGGTCGGCAGGATCACCAGCGCTGGTCGGTCGAGGCGGCCGCCTTCCTTTTCCAGCAGCAGGTGGGCCAGCGTCTGCGCGGTTTTGCCCAGACCCATGTCGTCGGCGAGGATGCCGCACAGTTTCTGTTCGCGCAGGAACTGCAGCCAGGCCAGGCCTTCCCTCTGATAGGGGCGCAGTTCCAGGCGCAGGCCCTGCGGCGGCGCGATGTCGACGATGCCTTGCGCCGCCTGCAGGCGTTCGGCCAGCGCCAGCACATCGTTCTGGCCGCGGAATTCCCAGCGGCTGGTGTCGGTCAGTTCGGCCAGGCGCGGCGCGTCGAAGCGCGACAGGCGCAAGGTCGGGCCGCCGCCGAAGCCGTCGAAGAGATCGATCAGCGTCATCGCCAGCGGTTTGATGCGGCCGGCCGGGACGCGCAGGCGCTTGCCGCTCGGCGTCAGCAGTTCGATGCGCTCTTCGTCGGCAATGCGCGACAGCTCGAAACCTTCCAGCCAGCGCGGATCGCGGCGGAAGAGCGTGGCCAGCAGCGGGGCCAGCGGCAGGCGTTCGCCTTCGACGAGGATGCCCATGTCGAGGTCGAACCAGCCGTCGTCGGTTTCGATCAGTTCGGCGTCCCAGGCATCGACTTCGACCACGTGGTGGCGGAAATCCTCGGGGAACTCGACCTGCCAGCCGCACTCCCGCAACTGCGGTACGCGCTGCTGCATGAAGTCGTGCCAGGCGGCTTCTTCATCCAGGCCGTAGATGCTCTCCGGCGGGCTGCCGAAGGTGTTCAGTGTGTTGGCCGGAATCTTCTGCAGAGCGCAGTCGGCGAGACAGGCCAGGGCTTTCTTTTCCTCGTCCGGGCGGCGCCGGACACGCACCGTCTCGCCTTCCGGCAGCGTGACGAATTCGCTGTCGTGCTGCGGCTTGATGTCGGCGTCGCCGTAGCGGAACAGGACGTGGGCGACGTCGAACAGGCCGCCGCCGAAACTGTAGGCGTATTTGCGCCACGGGCGGTGGCCGTGCGTGCGCAGGGTTTCCAGCAGCAGCACCGGTTGCGGCGCGGTTTCGATCTGCCGCAGGCGGGCGCTGGCGTCCTCGGCCGGCAGCGGCAGTTCCGGCGCCAGTTCGGAAAGCGCGTCGGCGACCAGCGCCGCCTCCTTGGCCGACAGCGGCGGTAGTGAAAACAGTCGGCCAATCACCGCCGGGTTGCCGGTGACGGTCAGCGGCCCGGCCTCGCCCTCGGTGAGGTCGACATACCAGGGCGGATCGACGGCGATGACCAGTTCGGTCGGCGGTTCCGATTTGAGATAGGGGCGTTGCAGTCCCTGTGCGTCGATCTGCCAGCCGACGCTGGCGGGCCGTGCGTCGCCGGCGTGCAGCGGCAGGCCGAGGTCGAGCGCCGGATAGAGGCGGTGCGTTGCCGCCATCCGTTCGAGGATTTCGGCGCCGTGTTTCGGCCCCAGGCCGTAGGCGCGCAGGCCGCTGTCGTGGCCGCGCTCGGCCCAGATCAGGCGAAGGATGCCGAGATCTTCCTCGGTGACGAACTGTGGCGGCGTGACCAGCGCGCGGTCGACCTTCCACCATTCCTCGGCGTTTTCCGGGTACTTGCCCTTGCGTAGTTCGATGCCGAAGCGACGTCGGTCGGGCGACCATTTCAGGATGTAGTAGAGCTGTTGGCGAGCGCTGGCCGGGCGCGCCTTCTTCTTGGCGACGGCGATTGACGCGCGGCGCAGGTCCTCGACCCAGGACAGCACGCTGCCGCTGACCCGCTCCTTGGGGTTGCGCTGCTCGATGGCCTTGAGCAGGACGGCGGCGATGTGCTTGCACTTGCGGCCGACCGGGCAGGTGCAGCGGGCGATCAGTTGACCGTTGTCGCCGCCCGGCGCGATCAACGCCTCGACGCGGTAGGGCTGGCGCGCCGAGCCGGGAACGAGGGCGTGCATTTCGCCATCTTCGATCTCCAGATCGCGCACCAGGTCCACATAGGGGCGGCCCTTGGCGATTTCGGCCTCGCCCAGCCAGTCGACGATGTCGTCCTCGGTGAAGCTGTCGGCGAGGTCGGCGGCGTTCTGCATCACAGGTACTGGCTGGCAAGCAGGGCGGCGAGCAGCAGGGCGATCACTGCCAGCAGCAGGTTCTGGCGGCGCTGGGTGGCGATCAGGCGTTCCAGTTGCGGCTGCGGATCGGTGTGACGCGGTGCGGCGAGGGCCTGGTGCACGAGGCGCGGCAGTTGCGGCAGCGTTCGCGCCAGTTGCGGCGCCTCCTGCTGGAAGCTCTTGAGCAGGCCGCGCCAGCCGATCTGCTCGCTCATCCAGCGTTCGAGGAAGGGCTTGGCGGTCTTCCACAGGTCGAGATCGGGATCGAGCTGGCGGCCGAGGCCTTCGATGTTGAGCAGGGTCTTCTGCAGCATGACCAGTTGCGGCTGGATTTCGACGTTGAAGCGGCGCGAGGTCTGGAACAGGCGCAACAGCACCTTGCCGAAGGAAATGTCGCGCAGCGGCCGGTCGAAGATCGGTTCGCAGACGGCGCGGATCGCCGCCTCGAACTCGTCGACCCGGGTGTCGCGCGGCGCCCAGCCGGATTCGATGTGAGTCTCGGCGACGCGCTTGTAGTCGCGGCGGAAGAAGGCCAGGAAGTTCTGCGCCAGGTAGTTCTTGTCGGTGTCGGTCAGCGTGCCTACGATGCCGAAATCGAGCGCAATGTAGCGGCCGTCGGCGGCGACGAAGATGTTGCCGGGGTGCATGTCGGCGTGGAAGAAGCCGTCGCGGAAGACCTGGGTGAAGAAGATTTCGACGCCGGCTTCGGACAGTTTCTTCATGTCGATGCCGTCGGCGACCAGGCGCGCGGTCTGCGAGATCGGTGTGCCGTGCATGCGCTCCATGACCATCACCGTCGAGGTGCAGAAGTCCCAGTAAACCTCGGGCACCAGCAGCAGTCTGGAATCGGTGAAGTTGCGCCGCAACTGCGAGGCGTTGGCCGCCTCGCGCATCAGATCGAGTTCGTCGCGCAGGTACTTGGCGAATTCGGCGACGACTTCGCGCGGCTTGAGGCGCCGGCCGTCGGCCCAGAGCTTCTCCAGCAGCATGGCGCCGCTGTCCATCAGCGCCAGGTCGTGCTCGATCACCGACAGCATGTTCGGACGCAGGATCTTGACCGCTACCTCGTGGCCGCCGTCGCGCTCGTGCAAGCGGGCGAAGTGCACCTGGGCGATCGACGCCGAGGCGACCGGCACCGGGTCGAATTCGGCGAAAACCTCGCTCGCCGGTCGGCCGTAGGCCTTTTCGACTTCGGCCAGGGCCAGCGCCGAGGAGAAGGGCGGTACCCGGTCCTGCAGCTTGGCCAGTTCGTCGGCGATGTCGGCCGGCATCAGGTCGCGGCGGGTGGACAGCACCTGGCCGAACTTGACGAAGATCGGCCCCAGCGTTTCCAGCGCCAGGCGCAGGCGCTCGGCGCGCGGCGCCGACAGGTTGCGCCAGAACTGCAAGGCATTGGCCAGGCGGACGAGACGGCCCGACGGCTCGTGCTCGAGCACCATTTCGTCAAGGCCGAAACGGCTGGCTACGGCAGCGATCTTGAGCAGGCGGAAGAGGCGCATCGGCGGTGCGGGCCAGATTGGTCAAACGGGCATGTTAACACGCCGCGCGCGCCGTGTTGTCCGCATCTGCGGTAAATGGCGAATGCCGCCCGCCGGCGCGCGGGCTTCGGATAAACTTGGCGTGAAACGAATGGTTGCCGAGTACAACCACAATGCAGCTCCCCCTCTGGATGTCGTCATGGCCGATGCACGCAGCAATCCCTCCGAAATCGCCCGCGAAGCTCTGAAGCGACTGGCGGAGCGCCGTGTCGCGCCGACCCCGGCCAACTACCAGGCCTGTTATTTCGAAATCGCCCGCCTGCCCAACGTCCTGCCTTTTCCCGAGCCGGCGCTACGCCAATTGGCTGGCGCCCTGTGCGCCCGCGGCGAAGCGCAGGCGGCGCAACTGGCGCGGCTGGATACGGCGATCACCGGGCGCAGTTGGCAGGGCGTGCAGGACGCGCTGCTCGGCTACATTGCCGCAGGTCAGGCGAGCGGCGGCGTAGCGAATCTGCCGCACGAGACGGCCTTACTGCTGCTGCGCCTGTGCGAACCGCTGTTTGCCGCCTTGGGCAAGGACGATCGACGCTTCTCCCGGGCCGCCGACGAAATGCTCGCCGTGTTGCGGGTCAGCCCTTGCGAGGTGAAACGCTTCGAGCAAGTGGCGCGGCGCGTCATCGACATGCTGCCCAGCGTGGTCGAGGAAGAGGTCGAGATTCGCGAATCCTTGCTCAAGTTGCTGCACATGATCATCGAGAACATCGGCGAACTCGGCATCGACGATGCCTGGTTCAAGGGGCAGATCGACGGTTTGCTGGCGGCCGTGGCGCCGCCGCTGACGCTGCGTCACCTGGACGAAATGGAGCGGCGGCTGCGCGACGTCATGGAAAAGCAGGCGCAGGCGCGGCTTCGTTCGCTCGAAGCGCAGCAGGAAATGCGCGAGATGCTGGCCGCCTTCATCGAGCGTCTCGGCAGCATCAACCAGAGCAGCGAGGCCTTCCAGGCGCGCATCGAAAACAGTGCGCGGCAGATCGAAGCCGTCACGCGGATCGAAGACCTGGCGCCTCTGCTTGCCGATGTCGTTTCGGCAACCCATTCGATGGCCGAGGAAACGGCCGGTTCGCGCGAGCAGTTGCGCGCCCTGCAGGAGCGCGTGCTGGCGACCGAGGCGGAGCTGGTGCAACTGCACCGCGAGCTCGACAACGCCAGCCTGCTGGCCCGCCACGATCCCCTGACCGAAGCGCTCAACCGCAAGGGGCTGGACGAGGCGCTCGAGCGCGAGATCGGCGCGATGCGCCGGCACAACACGCCGCTGTCGCTGAGCATGCTCGACATCGACAACTTCAAGCGCCTCAACGACCAGCTCGGCCACGAAGCCGGCGACAAGGCACTGATCCACCTGGTCAACCTGGCGCGTCGCTGCATGCGGCCGAGCGATACGCTGGCCCGTTACGGCGGCGAGGAGTTCGTCATCCTGATGCCGGACACCACGCAAGCCCAGGGGATCGAGGCGATGACCCGGCTGCAGCGCGAGCTGACCAAGGCCTTCTTCCTCGCCGACGGGCAGAAGGTGCTGATCACCTTCAGTGCCGGCGTTGCCGAACTGCGCGAGGGCGAGAATGGCCACGACGCGGTGTGCCGCGCCGACAAGGCGATGTACCTCGCCAAGCGCGCCGGCAAGAATCGCGTGGTCGGCGCCTGAGGCGGACGGCTTGGACGAGGTCGCCAGCTTTCCGCCGGTGGCGGCGGCCGATGCCCGGCTGCTGATCCTTGGCAGCATGCCCGGCGTCGCCTCGCTGCAGGCCGGTCGCTACTACGCCCATCCGCGCAACGCCTTCTGGCCGATCATGGGCGAACTGCTCGGTTTTTCGCCCGACCTGCCTTATGCGGCGCGCCTGCTTGCCCTGCAGGGCGCCGGCATCGCCTTGTGGGACGTCATCGCCGGCTGTCGGCGGCGCGGCAGCCTGGACGCCGACATCGTCGGCAGCAGCGTGCGGGCCAACGACTTTGCCGGCTTCTTCGCCGCTCATCCGGCGATCCGCCGCGTCTGCTTCAACGGTGCCGCCGCCGAGCAGGCCTTCCGCCGCCACGTCCAGCCCGGCATCGCCGCCGATGGCCTGCAGCTGTGCCGGCTGCCGTCGACCAGTCCGGCCCACGCCGGGCTTTCCCGTTCCGACAAGCTGGCTGCCTGGTCGGCAATCCTCGACCTGCCGCAGGCGGTGGGCAGCGTATAATCCCGCCTTTACATTTTTTACCGCCAACGCTCAATGGCCCAAGATGTCAAGAACCAGCTGACCGCCCTGTTGCAACAGGCCCTGGCCAGCGTCGCCCCGACCGCCACCGCCACGCCGATCAATCTGGAGCGCCCGCGCGACCCCGCGCACGGCGATTTCGCCACCAACCTGGCGATGTTGCTGGCCAAGGCGCTGAAGAAGAATCCGCGCGAGATCGCCCAGCAACTGGTCAAGGAACTGCCGCCGTCGGCGCTGGTCACCGCCGCCGAAGTCGCCGGTGCCGGCTTCATCAACTTCCGCCTCAACGCCGGCAGCAAGACCGACGTGGTCAAGGCCGTGCTCGCCGAACGGGAAAACTTCGGCCGCTCCACCGCCGGCGGCTGGCAGAAGGTTCAGGTCGAGTTCGTCTCGGCCAACCCGACCGGCCCGCTGCACGTCGGCCACGGCCGCGGCGCCGCCTACGGCGCCTCGCTGTCCAGCCTGCTGACCTTCGCCGGCTGGGACGTCACCCGCGAGTACTACGTCAATGACGCCGGCCGGCAGATGGACATCCTCGGCCTGTCGACCTGGCTGCGCTATCTAGAACAGCACGACGTGGTCGTGCCCTTCCCGCCCAACGCCTACCAGGGCGGCTACGTGCGCGACATGGCGGCGCAGTTGAAGAGCGCTCACGGCGACAAGTACGTGCGTGCCGCCGACGCGGTGCTCGCCGGCACCCCCGGCCTGCCAGAGGCCGGTCGCGCCGACGACGAAGCCAAGCAGCAGCGCGAACTGCATCTCGACGCGCTGATCGCCAAAGCCAAGGAACTGCTCGGTGGCGACTGGCACTACGTGCACCAGCACGCGCTCAACGAACAGCTTGAAGACTGCCGCGACGACCTCAAGGAATTCGGCGTCGAATTCGACGTCTGGTTCTCCGAGAAGGCGCTCTACGACACCGGCCTGGTCGCGCGCTGCGTCGACCTGCTGGAGAAGAAGGGCCACCTCTACCTGCAGAACGGCGCCCGCTGGTTCCGCTCGACCGCCTTCGGCGACGAGAAGGACCGCGTCGTCCAGCGCGAAAACGGTTTGTACACCTATTTCGCCTCCGACATCGCCTATCACCTGAACAAGTTCGAGCGCGGATTCGACAAGGTCATCAACATCTGGGGCGCCGACCACCACGGCTACATCCCGCGCGTCACCGGCGCGATCAAGGCGCTCGACCTCGACAGCGACAAGCTGCAGGTGGCGCTGGTCCAGTTCGCCGTGCTCTACCGCAACGGCCAGAAGGCCTCGATGTCCACGCGCTCCGGCGAATTCGTCACCCTGCGCGAACTGCGCGGCGAAGTCGGCAACGACGCCTGCCGCTTCTTCTACGCGCTGCGCAAATCCGACCAGCACCTCGATTTCGACCTCGACCTGGCCAAGAGCCAGACCAACGAGAACCCGGTGTACTACATCCAGTACGCCCACGCCCGCGTCTGCTCGGTGCTCAACCAGTGGGGCGGCGACCTGGCCGCGCTCGGCGACGCCGACCTCTCGCTGCTGGCCAACCCGCGCGAACTGGCGATCGCCAACCAGCTCGGCCAGTTCCGCGAAGTCATCGAAAGCGCGGCGCGCGACCTGGCGCCGCACATGATCGCCTTCTACCTCAAGGACCTGGCTGGCGAATTCCACGGCTGGTACAACGCCGAGCGCATGCTGGTCGACGATGCCGCCCTGCGTGACGCCCGCGTCGCCCTGGCGGCCGCCGTCCGGCAGGTGATCCGCAACGGGCTGGCCATCCTCGGCGTCAGTTGCCCCGAATCCATGTAAGGAGCGTCCATGAGTCGCGACATGAAATCCCGTCGTTCGCCGCCGGCCAAACGCAAGTCCGGTGGCGGTACCCTGGTCGGCATGTTCATCGGGCTGGTGCTCGGCGTCTGCATTGCCGCCGGTATTGTCTGGTACATCAACAAGGCGCCGCTGCCGTTCAACGGCAATGTCCAGCAGCCGCAGCAGGAACGGCCGGTGCCCGAACAGCCGCTGGCCCTGCCCGGCAAGCCGGGCGATCCGGTGCAGGAAAAGCGTTTCCAGTTCTACGACATCCTGCCCGGCAAGGCCGAGGTCGAACCGGACAAGGCCGCAGCACCCAAGGCTGAAACCGAAAAGGAAGCGGCGAAGCCTGCCGACAAGGAGTCAGCCAAGGAATCCAAGGTGCCGCTGTTCCTGCAGGCCGGCTCGTTCAGCACGGCGCAGGATGCCGACAACCAGAAGGCCAAGCTCGCCTTCATGGGCATCGAATCGGCTGTTCAGCAGGTGATGATCGAGGAGCGCACGCTGTACCGGGTACGCATCGGGCCCTATCTGAAGCTCGATGAATTGAACAAAGTCCGTGCCGAGCTTGCCAAATCCGGTATTGAAGCCCAGTTATCCAAGTAAAGGAGTCATGCATGGCCATTGATCGTCGCCGCTTCGTTTCCGCAGCGCTTACCGTCGGCGCCTCGCTTTCGCTTCCCGCTGCGGCGCTCGCCCAGACCGCCGGCCGTGATTACACGGTGCTCAACCCGGCGCAGCCGACCGACAGCCCGGGGAAGATCGAGGTAACCGAGTTCTTCAGCTATGGTTGCCCGCACTGCAGCGATTTCAGTCCCCTGTTGTCCCTGTGGGCGGAAAAACTGCCGGCCGACGTGGTGCTGCGCAAGGTACCGGTCAGTTTCGGCCGCGCCGCCTGGGGCAATGCCGCCCGCCTGTTCTACGCACTGGAAGTGACCGGCGACCTGAAGCGCCTGGACGGCGATATCTTCAAGGCGATCCACCAGCAGCGCACCAATCTCTTCGACGAGAGGACGATCCGCGAATGGGTCGCGGCGCGCGGCGTCGATGCCAGGAAGTTCAACGAGACCTTTGCCTCGTTCGGTGTTCAGAGCAAGGTGCGGCGCGGTGACCAGATGGCGCAGGCGCATCGCATCGAAGGCGTGCCGGCGCTGATCATCGATGGTCGCTTCCAGGTCGGGACGCTGGCGTTCGAGCAGCAACTGGCGGTTGCCGACAAGTTGATCGAACGGGTGCGTGCGGAAAGAAACGGCAAGAAGTAATTGACGCAACGGGTATTCATCACGGGCGCCTCGTCGGGAATCGGCGAGGCGCTTGCCGTTTACTACGCCGCGCAGGGCGCCCGCCTCGGTCTGGCGGCACGGCGCGGTGAGACGCTGGCGGCGCTGAACGAACGCCTGGGCGGGGCTCACGCCTGCTACGTGCTCGACGTCACCGACGCGGCGGCGCTGGAAGCGGCGGCAAGCGATTTCTGCGGGCGCTTCGGTGCGCCCGATATCGTCATTGCCAGCGCTGGCGTCTCGGTTGGCACCCTGAGCGAATGCGCCGAGGACCTTGCCGTCTTCCGGCGCGTCATGGACATCAACGTCTATGGCATGGCGGCGACCTTCGCCGCCTTCATCCCGGCCATGCGCGCCGCCAGTGGCGAGCGCCGGCTGGTTGGCGTCGCCTCGGTGGCCGGCATCCGCGGCCTGCCGGGGGCGGAAGCCTATTCGGCGTCGAAAGCGGCGGCCATCGCCTACCTGGAGAGCCTGCGTCTTGAGATGCGGCCGGCGGGGATCAAGGTGGTGAGCATCGTGCCGGGCTACATCGCAACGCCGATGACGGCGATCAACCCCTATCGGATGCCCTTCCTGATGCCGGCGGCGCAAGCCGCCGCCCGCTTCGCCAAGGTCATCGCCGCCGGCCGGTCGTATGCGGTGATTCCCTGGCCGATGGGCATCGTCGCCAAGCTGCTGCGCCTGCTGCCCAACTGGCTTTACGACCGCCTGTTCAGCAACGCGCCGCGCAAGCCGCGCGGCCTGGCAAGCTAGCCGGGGTTTTCCTCAATGCAGGCGGGGCGCCTGCAACTGGACCTCGGTGGCGGTTTCGCTGATCCCGCTGCGTTCGGCAAAGCAGCCGTGCAGCGGGCAGTCGCGACCGGGCGGACAACCGTGTTCGCGGGCACATTCGCGTTCGGTTTCATCGGTCAGAACCATTTTATGGATCGCTTCGCAGCGCGAGATCGGGGCATCGAATATGGACATGGTGGGCTCCTCCTGGACTATCTGATTTGAATATAGACGGTTTGCCGGTGATTGCCGGCAAAATCCAATCGCCGCGGCGACTCCTGCTAAAATGCCGGCCATGCCCGAACTCAAGATCAACGGCGAAATTCGCCAGTTTCCCGACCCGCTTACCGTCGCCGGCCTCGTCGAACAACTGGGCTACGCGGGCAAGCGTATCGCCGTCGAGAAAAACGGCGAAATCGTCCCGAAGAGCCTGCATGGCGAAACGCCGCTGGCCTCGGGCGATCAACTCGAAATCGTCGTCGCCGTCGGCGGCGGCTGAAAGGGAGTCTTCCATGCATCAACTGACCATCGCCGGCAAGGCGTACCGTTCCCGTTTACTGGTCGGCACCGGCAAGTACAAGGATTTCGCCGAGACCCGCGCCGCCATCGACGCCTCCGGCGCCGAGATCGTCACTGTCGCCGTGCGCCGCGTGAACATCGGCCAGGACGCCAGCCAGCCCAGCCTGCTCGACGCCGTGCCGCCGTCGCAATTCACCATCCTGCCCAACACCGCCGGCTGCTACACGGCCGACGACGCGGTGCGCACGCTGCGTCTGGCGCGCGAACTGCTCGACGGTCATCCGCTGTGCAAGCTCGAAGTCCTCGGTGACCCGACCAACCTCTTCCCGAACATGCCGGAAACGCTGAAGGCCGCCGAGACGCTGGTCAAGGAAGGTTTCGAGGTCATGGTCTACTGCGCCGACGATCCGATCCAGTGCAAGATGCTCGAAGAGATCGGCTGCGTCGCGGTGATGCCGCTCGCTTCGCTGATCGGCTCCGGCATGGGCATCGTCAATCCGTGGAACCTGCGCCTGATCATCGATAACGCCAAGGTGCCGATCATCGTCGATGCCGGCGTCGGCACCGCGTCGGACGCCACCATCGCCATGGAACTGGGTTGCGACGGCGTGCTGATGAACACCGCCATCGCCCACGCCAAGGATCCGGTGCTCATGGCCAGCGCCATGAAGAAGGGCATCGAAGCCGGCCGCGAGGCCTTCCTGGCCGGCCGCATGGCGCGCAAATACTACTCGGCCGACCCTTCGTCGCCGACTTCCGGACTGATCGGTTCATGAGCGACGACCTGCTGATCCACCCCGCCGCCGAAGGCGACGAAGGCGAATACACCGCCGGTCGTACCGGGCATGGCCACATCAAGAGCTTCGTCCGCCGCGCCGGCCGCATGTCGGAAGCGCAGCAGCGCTACTACGAGACGATGCTGCCGAAGATCGGCGTGCCCTACCAGGCGGAAAACATCGACCTGACGGCGGTGTTCGGCCGCCAGGCGCCGAAAATCCTGGAAATCGGCTGCGGCATGGGCGAGACCACGGCGCGCATCGCCGAGGCCCACCCGGAAAACGACTACTTCGGGCTGGAAGTGCATGTCCCCGGCGTTGGCGCGCTGTGCAAGCTGATCGCCGAGAAGAACCTGAGCAACCTGCGGATCGGCAACCACGACGCCGTGGAAGTGGTGCGCGACATGCTCGCTGAAGGTTCGCTCGACGGCATCCACATTTTCTTCCCCGACCCCTGGCACAAGACGCGGCACAAGAAGCGTCGGCTGATCCAGCCGCCCTTCGTCGCGCTGCTCACCTCGCGCCTGAAGCCGGGCGGCTACATCCACTGCGCCACCGACTGGGAAAACTACGCGCTGCAGATGCTCGATGTGCTCGGTCGCGAGCCCAGCCTGGAAAACAGCGTTGCCAACCCGTCGCCCGTGGCACTCGCCATGGCGCTCGACGCCGATTCCGCCGCCGGCCTCGCCGGTTTCGCCCCGCGTCCGGATTACCGGCCGCTGACCAAATTCGAGAACCGCGGCCTGCGTCTGGGTCACGGTGTCTGGGATCTCGTATTCAGGAAACGCTGACATGTGGTTCAAGAACCTGCAGATCTACCGCCTGCCGACGCCGTGGGCGGTCGATCTGGCCAAGCTCGACGAGCAACTGGCGCGCGGAGAATTCACCCGTTGTCCGTCCAACCAGCCGATGTCGCGCGGCTGGGTCTCGCCGCGCAAGGACGGCGCGCTGATCTACGCCAACAACCGCCAGTGGCTGATCGCGCTGGCCGTCGAGCAGCGCCTGCTGCCGTCGTCGGTGGTCAATGAAACGGCGCAGGAGCGCGCCGAGCAGATCACCGACCAGCAGGGCTACCCGCCCGGCCGCAAGCAGATGAAGGAAATCAAGGAGCGCGTCACCGAGGAACTGATGCCGCGCGCCTTCACCCGCAAGCGTTCGACCTTCGTCTGGATCGACCCGCAGAACGGCTGGTTCGTCGTCGATGCGGGCAGCCCGGCCAAGGCCGAAGAAGTCATCGAACACCTGCGCCACTGCCTCGACGAATTCCCGCTGAAAGCGCTGCACACGCAACTTTCGCCGCAATCGGCGATGGCCGACTGGCTGGCCGGCGGCGACGCCCCGGCCGGTTTCACCGTCGACCGCGACTGCGAGCTGAAATCGGTCGCCGAGGAAAAGGCGGCGGTGCGCTACGTCCGCCATCCGCTGGGCGACGAAGTCGGCGCCGAGATCAAGTCGCACCTCGCCGCCGGCAAGCTGCCGACGCGCCTGGCGCTGACCTGGGACGAGCGGATCAGCTTCGTCCTCACCGAGAAGCTCGAAATCAAACGCTTGGCCTTCCTCGACATCCTCAAGGAAGAAGCCGAGAAGAGTGCCGAGCATGCCGACGAGCAGTTCGACGCCGATTTCGCGCTGATGACCGGCGAACTGGTGCGCTTCCTGCCGCAACTGGTCGAAGCGCTGGGCGGCGAACAGGTCGAGGCCGACGCGCCCGCTGCGGCCCCGGCCGCTGCCGGCACCCCGCCGTGGGAAGCCTGAAACCCAACGAAGCCTGTCCCTGCGGCAGCGGCAAGTCCTACGCCGCCTGCTGCGGGCCGCTGCACGCCGGCGACAAGCCGGCGCCGAGCGCCGAGGCGCTGATGCGCTCGCGCTACGCCGCCTACGTCCTCAAGCTCGAAGACTACCTGCTGGCGACCTGGCACGCGTCGACGCGGCCGAGCGAACTCGACCTCGCCGCCGACGACAGCAAATGGCTGGGCCTGGAAGTACGCGCTCACCAACAGCAGGATGCAACGCACGCGACGGTCGAATTCGTCGCCCGCTACCGCATCGCCGGGCGCGGCCACCGGCTGCGCGAACTGTCCCGCTTCGTCCGCGAGGACGGGCGCTGGTACTACATCGACGGCGATCTCGCCGCCTGAGGCCGCCGCCGGTATCGATGTCCGAAAACGGCGAGCGGATCGCCGCCCGGCTGCTAGAGTTTCGTCCATGGAGACGAGACCGATGAACGATGACCAACGCGCTTGCTATGCCGCCTTCAAGGCCAAGGACGTGCGCTTCGATGGCCGTTTCTTCGTCGGCGTCGCGTCCACCGGCATCTACTGCCGGCCGGTCTGTCGGGCCCGTCTGCCCAAGCCGGAGAACTGCAGCTTTTACCCGAGCGCGGCCGCCGCCGAACAGGCCGGTTTCCGTCCCTGCCTGCTCTGCCGGCCCGAACTGGCGCCGGGCAATGCGCCGCTCGACGCCGCCGCGGCGCTGGCCCAGCGCGCCGCCCGCCTGCTCGAAGACCATTGCGCCAGCGAGCACCGCGTCGACGAACTGGCCCGCCGCCTGGGCTGCAGCGACCGCCATCTGCGCCGGGTGTTCGCCGCCGCCTACCATGTGACGCCGATCCAGTACCTGCAGACCTGCCGCCTGCTGCTCGCCAAGCAACTGCTGACCGACAGCGCGCTGCCGGTCATCGACGTTGCCATGGCCGCCGGTTTCGGCAGCCTGCGCCGCTTCAACGCGCTGTTCGCCCGCCAGTACCGGATGGCGCCCAGCGCCTTGCGCCGCCAGGCCGGGCCGTCGGGGGCGGCGGCCGACGCCGTGACGCTGGCGCTCGGCTACCGGCCGCCCTACCGCTGGGACGCGCAACTGGCTTTTCTGGCGGCGCGGGCGATTCCCGGCGTCGAGCAGGTGGCCGACGGCGAATACCGGCGCGCCGTGCGCCTGCCCGACGCCGCCGGCAAGCCGCTGAGCGGCTGGCTGCGGGTCGGCCACCGGCCGGAAAAGCGGGGGCTCACGGTTGCCGTTGATGCGGCCTTGCTGCCGGTGCTGCCGCGCATCCTGGCCAGGGTGCGCCATCTGTTCGACCTCGGTTGCGACCCCACCGCGGTCTACGAAACGCTGGCGCCGATCAACGCCCTGCGGCCGGGCGCCGTCGTTCCCGGCACCCGCCTGCCCGGCTGCTTCGACCCCTTCGAAATGGCCGTGCGCGCCGTGCTCGGCCAGCAGATCACGGTCAAGGCCGCCGCCACGCTCGCCACCCGGCTGGTTGCCGCGCACGGCATCCCGGTCGCCACCGGCATCGCCGGGTTGAGCCACGTCTTCCCGTCGGCGCAAGGCATCGTCGCCCTTGGCGACGGCGTTGGCGATGCGCTCGGCGGGCTCGGCATCACCGGGGCGCGGGCACGCACCATCCTGGCGCTGGCCGGGTTGTTCGCCGACGGCGCAATCGACTGGGACGGCGGCGCCGAACCGGCGGCGGTCGTCGAAACGCTCTTGCGCGTGCCCGGCATCGGCCCATGGACGGCGCAATACATCGCCCTGCGCGCGCTCGGCTGGCCGGATGCCTTTCCGCACGTCGATTACGGCCTCGGCCAGGCGCTGGCGCCGCGCACGCCGCGCCAGATTCTGGCGCTGGCCGAAGCCTGGCGGCCGTGGCGCGGCTACGCGACGATCAACCTGTGGCACTCGCTGGCCGCCTGAAAGGAGAACCCATGCGCTACACCACCGTCTACGAATCGCCGCTCGGCTCGATGCTGCTGGCCGGCGACGCTGAGGGCCTGACTGGCCTGTGGTTCGTCGGCCAGAAATACTTCGCCGCCGGACTTTGCGCCGAGCCGCTGGTCAACGACGAACTAGCCGCCTTCGCGGCGGCGCGGGTCTGGCTGGACGACTATTTCGCCGGCAACCGGCCGGCCTGCACCAAGTTGCCGCTGGCGCCCGCCGGCAGTTCCTTCCGGCTGGCGGTGTGGGACTTGCTGCGCGAGATTCCCTACGGCGAGACCACCACCTACGGCGCACTCGCCCGCCAACTGGCCGGCCGCTTCGGGCGCAGTGCGATGTCGGCGCAGGCGGTCGGCGGCGCCGTCGGCCACAACCCGCTGACCCTGATCGTGCCGTGCCACCGCGTCGTCGGCGCCGACGGCAGCCTGACCGGCTACGCCGGCGGTATCGAGCGCAAGCGCCGGCTGCTCGCCCTGGAAGGCGTGGACATCGCCCGCTTTTACCTGCCGAGCCAGGGAACGGCGCTCTGAGCAGCGCCGGCCGGGCGGCCGATCGCGATCAGCCGCAAGCCGCGCGCACGATCCTTTCCGTTTTCGCTTCGTCGATCCCGGCATGGCCGCCGAGCGCCATCTTGCCGTGCGCGCGCAGGCCGGCCAGGACGCGGTCGGCGGCGTCAGGTTCGCTGATGCCGGCGTCGCGCAGGTGGAGCGGCATGTTGACGCTGCGGTAGAAGGCTTCCATGGCGGCGATGGCGTCTTCGGCGCTCGGCGCGTTGAGGCCGAAGACCTCGCGGCCGAACTGTTCCAGCTTTTCCCGCTTGTACTCGATCAGCTCGCGCAGCAGCGCCGGCTGGATGATCGCCAGCGTGCGGCCGTGGTCGATGCCCCACAGCGCGGTCAGTTCGACGGCGATACGGTGCGTCGCCCAGTCCTGCGGCACGCCGACGCCGATGATCCCGCACAGCGCCTGGTTGGCGGCCCACATCAGGTTCTGTTGCCAATCCGGCTCGGCGTGCCGGTCGAAGGTCGCGGCCAGCTTGACCAGCGCCGTCATCACCGCCTCGGCGTAACCGTCCTGAACCAGCGCGCCGACCGGGTAGGTCAGGTATTGCTCGCAGACGTGGACGAAGGCATCGACGATGCCGTTTTCCAGTTGGCGCAGCGGCAGGCTGCCCATCACTGCCGGGTTGAGCACGGCGAACTGCGGCCGGGCCGGTGGCACGAAGAAGGCGCGCTTGTCCTGCGTCGCGGTGTTGGTCACTACCGAGCCGGCGTTCGATTCCGAGCCGGTGGCCGGCAGCGTCAGCACGATGCCGACCGGCAGCGCCTGCTGCGGCACATGCTTGCCGATCACGATGTCCCAGCCGTCGCCGTCGTAAAGCGCGGCGGCGGCAACGTACTTGGCGCCGTCGGAGACCGAGCCGCCGCCAACGCCGAGGATGAAACCGACTTTTTCCTGGCGCACCAGGTCGACCGCACGGTCCAGCGTGGTCTGCGTCGGATTGGCCTCGACGCCGCCGAACTCGACCACGTCGCGCCCGGCCAGCGCGGCGCGGATGCTGTCGTAGACGCCGTTCTGCTTGATCGAGCCGCCGCCGTAGAGGAGCAGCACGCGTGCGTCGGCCGGCAGCAGCGAAGGCAGTTGCGCGAAGCTGTCGGGGCCGAAGACGATGCGCGTCGGGTTGTGATAGTTGAATTCGAACAGGTGGTTCATCGCTGTCTCCGTTGTTTTGATGATTGCTCGGGGTGTCCGCAAGTTTGCCGCAAAAACCTCAGTCGGCACGACAGGCCGCCGTGGCGATGTCGAGCGCGCGCAGGCGTAGCGTCGGGTCGAAGATGTCGCAGACCAGCATCAGCTCGTCGGCCTGCGTCGCCTGGCGTAGCGCGCTCAGTCCTTCGCGCACCCGATCCGGCCCGCCGATCACGGCAGCGCCGAGGAAATCGCCGATGCCGGCCTTTTCCTGCATCGACAGCCCGGCGAGGAAGCCTGCCACGGGCGGCGGCAACGGCCGGCGGTCGCCGCGCAGGATGCCGAGCACGCGCTGGAAGATGCTGGTGGCGAGGAAATCGGCCTCGTCGTCGCTTTCCGCCGCAACCAGCGGCACGCCGACGATCACGTAGGGTTTGGCCAGCGTCGGCGACGGCCGGAAATTGCCGCGATAGACGGCCAGCGCCTGGTGCAGCAGGGCCGGCGCGAAGTGCGACGCGAAGGCATAGGGCAGGCCGCGCTCGGCGGCGAGGCGGGCGGAAAACAGGCTGGAGCCGAGCAGCCAGATCGGCACCTCGGTGCCGGCACCGGGCACGGCGACCAGCGGCTGGCCGGGCTGGGCCGGGGCGAGCAGGCGCTGCAGTTCGGCGACCTCGCGCGGGAAATCGTCCTCGCGTTCGATGCGCTCGCGCCGCAGCGCGTGCATGGTCAGGCGGTCGGTGCCGGGGGCGCGGCCAAGGCCGAGGTCGATCCGCCCCGGATACAGTTCGGCGAGCGTGCCGAAGGCTTCGGCGACGACCAGCGGCGCATGGTTGGGCAGCATGACGCCGCCGGAACCGACCCGGATCGTCTGCGTCGCGCCGGCCATGTGGCCGACCAGCACGGCGGTGGCCGAACTGGCGATGCCCGGCATGTTGTGGTGCTCGGCCAGCCAGTAGCGGGCAAAGCCGAGCTTTTCGGCGTGGCGGGCGGCGTCGGTGGCGATCCGCAGCGCCTCGGCCACGCTGCCGCCCTGGCGCACGGCGACCAGATCGAGCAGGGAGAGTTTCACCTCGGCGAGCGGGTTCATGCCTTTTCCTCCTGCAGACGTTGATTGATGGCGGCCACCGCCGGGCGTCGGCTGGCGATCCAGCCGAGTAGCGAGAGCAGCGCCAGGCCGCCGCCGATGAGCAGGATGCCGGCGACTTCGCTGCCCTTGAAGGCTTCGCCGAAGGTCAGCCGCGACGACAGGATGGCGACCACCGGCGTGCCCAGCACCGACAGGCTGGCTTCCCAGGCCGGCACGCGGTCGAGGATGTAGATCCACAGCCACCAGCAGAGCGCCGTGCTGAACACCGACATGAAGCCGAGGATGCCGGCGTAGCTCCAGGTCCAGTCGGTCGGCCTTTCCGGCACGAGCAGCGCCAGGATGACCAACGGGATCGAGCCGAGCGCCATCTGCCACGCCGTCAGCGTCAGCAGGTCCACCGGCTGGCGGCCGCGCAGGCGCTTGACCAGGATGGTGCCGATTGCCCAGCAGATCGCCGCACAGATACCGAGCGCCGGGCTCAACAGGCCGCCATGCATTTCCCACGGCTCGATGATCAGCAGCAGGCCGATCAGCGTGCACGCGGCGGCGATCCACTGCGTGCCGCGCACCCGCTCGCCGAGGATCGGCCAGGCCAGCAGCAGGGTCCAGATCGGCATGGTGAAGATGAGCACCGCCGTCTTGCCCGGTCCGCCTTCGACCAGTGCCCAGGTCTGGAAGATCATGAAACCGGCGACCTGGGTCAGCGCGATGCCCAACGTCGCGCCGGGGGCGGTCAGCATCAGCTTGCGGCCGGTCAGGCGCAGCGCGATGAACAGCGCCACCGCGCTGCCGATGCAGCGCTCGGCGGCGAAGGCGAAGGGCGGCGCGTATTCCAGCCCGTGCTTGGCCAGCACCCAGGTGTAGCCCCAGATCGAGGTAAGGACGATCAGCGCCAGGATCGGACGCCAGCGGTCGGAAGAAGTCATGGTGTTCTCTGTAAAGCAGCCTGCCAGGCTGCCAGCGCGGCGGCATCTGCGCACCGCCGCGCCGGGGGTTGGGTGTGGGTACTTACGCCAAGGTCGGATAGTCGGTGTAACCCTCGGCACCGCCGCCGTACAGCTTGTCGGCGCGCAGTTCGTTCCACGGCGCGCCTTCGCGCAGGCGGCGGACGAGGTCCGGGTTGGCGATGAAGCCGCGACCGAAGGCGATCAGGTCGGCGCCGCCGTCGGCGATCACCTGCTCGGCCAGCGCCTTGTCGTAGCCGTTGTTCACCAGCCACGGCCCCTTGAAGGCGCGGCGGGCGCCAGCGTAGTCGAAGCTGGCGGCCGGCGTGCGCGTGCCACCGGTTTCGCCCTCGATGATGTGCAGGAAAGCCAGACCGTAGCCGGCCAGCTTGTCGACGACGTAGCCGTAGAGCGCCTGCGGGTTGCTGTCGAGCGGCGCCGTGAAGGTGGTCAGCGGGCTGAGGCGGATGCCGGTGCGGCCGGCGCCGATCTCGCCGACGATGGCCTCGACCACCTCGAACAACAGTCGGGCGCGGTTCTCGATGCTGCCGCCGTAGGGGCCGCTGCGGTCATTGACGCTGTCGCGCAGGAACTGCTCCAGCAGGTAGGTGTTGGCGGCGTGGATCTCGACGCCGTCGAAGCCGGCGGCAATGGCGTTGCGCGCCGCCTTGCGGTAATCCTCGACCAGACCGGGCAGCTCGTCGTCGCGCAGGGCACGCGGCGCCGACACCGGCACGAAGCCATCACGGGTGAAGGTGCTGGCCTCGGCGGTGCGGGCGGTCGACGACACCGGCGCGGCGCCGTCCGGCAGCAGCGACACATGCGAAATGCGGCCGACGTGCCACAACTGCAGCACGATCTTGCCGCCCTCGGCATGCACCGCGTCGGTGACGGCGCGCCAGGCGGCGACCTGCTCGGCCGACCAGATGCCCGGGGTGTCGAGGTAGCCCTGCGCCATCGGCGAAATCGGGCTGGCCTCGGCGACGATCAGGCCGGCGCTGGCGCGCTGGCGGTAATACTCGACGGTCAGCGGGCCGGGGCAGTTGCCGGCAACGGCGCGATTGCGCGTCAGCGGCGCCATCACGATGCGGTTGGCGAGGGCGATGTCGCCGATCTGGATCGGGTCGAACAAAGTGGTCATGTCGAATCTCCTAAAACGTAATTAGACCGGTCGTCTAGTTTCTTGCGTCAAAAAAGGGCCGTCGACGGACGGCCCGGAAATCAATCAGCGGTTGATCAGCAACTGAGCAACCGCCGGGTGAACTGCAGGGCATTCTCCAGCGGCTGCGCCTGGCGCTGCAACTTCGCCAGCAGGCTGGCACCCAGCCACAACTGGTACAACGTCTGCGCCGTCGCGGCGGCATCGAGCGGCGGGATCGAACCATCGGTTATGCCGGTTTCGAGCAGCCGGGCAATGCGGCTGACGATCTGCCCGGTGCCATCGCGCAGCGTCTCGCGCATCGGATCGGACAAATCCGCCACCTCGCCGCCCAGCTTGACCACCAGGCACTGCTGCTCGGCGCACGCCGCCTGCTTGTCCAGCCAGCGCTGCCAGTAACACGCCAGCCGCTCCTGCGCACTCAGCGCCTCGGCCGCGAACAGCGCATCGAGATCGGCCAGGTAACGCGCGAAGTAATCCTCCAGCAAGGCCTGCCCGTACTGCTCCTTGGACTCGAAGTAATGGTAGAACGACCCCTTGGGCACCCCGGCCGCAGTCAGAATCTCGTTCAGCCCGACACTGGCAAAGCCCTTGCCGGCAATGATGCGCTGGCCGGTTTCAAGGACATGCTGGCGGGTGTTGTCATGACGGGTTTTCATGGGGTGGGATTGTGCGCCTGATTAGACCGGTCGTCTAGTAAGTTTTTGGTGGGGCTGCAGTTCGGCCTTTGCGGCCGTACATCCAGCGTCAGATGAACGGCGGGTGTTCTGCGGTCAACGGACTTTCAGGCCGACGCGGTTCCGAAGGTCAGTCTTCCTCGCAGGTTAACGCGGACTCCCGACCCTAGGCTGACCTCTGTCGAGCAGTCAATCTGCCGATTGGCAAATATGCATAACAAGATTAACAGCATGCCATTCAGTAGCCATTATTCACACCGTGGGCCACCGCCTTTTTCAACTGCTCTGTTAATTTGCTGTGTGACGGTCAGCAAGCTCGCCAGATCGCTGGAAAAGGAATCGACATCATCTTTTGGAACGGAGATAAATCCTTTTTGCGCTGTGACCCTAATCAGTTTGTGGTCGGATTTGATGAAGCGCTCCAGGTTGCCGATGTCTTCCGATTGGAGCAGGAAGACCCAATTCTCAATCAGGCCATCTTCTGTTGATTGACGCTTGATTGAATTGCTCTCGACGGTTTTTTCAAACACTACGTTTCCGTCAGCCATCATGGAGATTTTTTCTAAGAACAGCCAATTTTTTGCATATAGTTTCGGATTGATCTGAACAAATGCCTTAGAGCACTCAGGTGCTACAACCCGTCCCAGTAAAGCAAGCCCATAAGGTTTTTTGTACACAGCATAACGACTGGCCATGTCTCTTAATTCATTAGCTGGGATGTCTAGCAGATCAAACTTGTTGAAACCGTCATGCTGGCCGAACCAAGTGTTCTCGCAGCTTTCCTCTTTGGGTTTGAAGCATGCCTTGTATTCTTTAATGCCATCCTCGTTAGTGGGCTTTTCATCCGATACGCGGAAGCCGCTCAAGAAATCGCGGCGCCACTCATTGGCCGTGTAAGGCGTCTTCACCTTTTCCTCGCTCGAGTTTTTTGCCACATTGTCTGAACTGCTGTTACCGCAACCGGCCATGAGCAAGGCCAGCATTACAACCATCACATTCTTCATCGCCATACGCTTCTCGCTTGGACAAAACCTTCTGGGCAAAAGATTAATTTTTGTATCGCTATTATCCTGAAAACCTTTGTTGTTGATGTGCAATTCCTTGACAAGTCAACACAAAAATTCCTGAACGTCAGCTTCTTCAATCCGGTCACTTCCGCTTAGGGGCGTCTGTACTCATTGGCGGCGGGCTGCGTCCGGGAATCAGAACTTCACTGGCAGCTTTTCAGCGATGAATTCGAAGAACAGACAGGCGCAACTAGACCCAATGCAGACGGTTAGAACTTCTGGAAGCAGGAATTCAAAGCTGCGTTGAGCGGCGCAAAAAGCTTGGCCAAAATTAAGCGCTTTGTTGTGTGCCTGTTGCCGCATATTCCCTTTGCACTATTTCTTGTGCAAGTGTTGCTGCTTCCTCAGAGCTTGCAAACTCTTTTTTGTAGAAGTATAAGAACGCTAGATTATATTTTGCTAACTCTATAAATATAAAGTTATTAGTAGAGTGAAAAAAATGAAAATCAGGGTTCGTAGTGCGTAGAATGCACAGGGATTTGTGCTTTACTGCCTTTGATTTAATGGCTAGTGTTTTTAGAGCATTTCGTAAGTTGGAAAACACTTTTGTTGGACTTTGTTCCGCTGGGCCTTGAAACATTGCAATTGGTATCTTTCCTATATGTGGAATATATTTTCCACCTTGTACCTTATTTAGATTTCTACGTAGGTTGAGTACATGAAATTTGTATTCGATAATCTCAAGCCAAAGAATTATTTTGTTTATTTCGTCATCAGTAAAGAAGTCATTCTGAAGATCAATGTCGTTGAATCTATGGGTCAGAAATCTTTCTAACTCGCCAAGAATGCTATTGTTGCAGTCCTGACATGCTGGCACTGTGGCCTTATTATAAGTTTGTGCGTTTTTATTTGCAGTAGTGATAAAAGTTCGTCTCGTGCAATGATCATAAACCCATTGAGGGATAACATGTTCTCTAGTTAGGTTTTTGGTTTCGCCACAAAAAACGCATATATTTGCTGAGTGGTTATCAATGATGGAATTTATTACATTTGTTTGATTTAGTTTTATCTTCCTTCGAAACTCAATAAGTTTCTTATTTAAAATCATAGTTAACCTTCATTCCTGGGTGCATAGGCAAAAGAGGCCGAGCTAAAATTATCCGAACCTATACTGCAGCGATAGTCATCGGCTGTTATTGTGATTGTCCCGAAGCTGCTGATTTATTAAAATAAGGGCGTTTGGCCTTTCGGCCAAACGCCCTGCCAGTTAAGTTACGCCCTAGCCAGCACAATCGCCGCAAACAGTGCAAGACCGAAAGCGACGACAGGTAGGAATGAAATGCTCAAAAGAGCATACAGACCGGTAAAGGCCCCCAGCGACAGGTGCAAACTTGCTGAACCATTGCTTTTAGGATTCTTTTTCATGCGTTGTCCTATTTGACATGCCCTGAGTCTCTTGATTAGCCGGGAACAGAGCGGTTCAGACTTTGCTGCCAATTTCTTGATTTCACCAGTCATGAGACGGCGGCAGCAACCCGACTGGAAGGTATGGCCTCTCGGCCAAATGCGTGAACACTCCTTGAATCTGAGAGGGGCTAACAGTTATTAACGAGCAGAAACGTCCGGGCCATTACTAACATTATGGACACGATTGAATTGCCTGTAAGCTTGCGAATGACATGCAGATTATCCGATGCTGGTCTTCTTATCAATCAGCGATCATACGGACAGAGCAAAGGTCTGCTGTTTGGCGTTTTCTTGAAGGTCCGCTCCTGGCCGGTGGGGTGAGGCCACCAATGACCGCTTCGCGGCAGGCCAGTTCGAAAAGAGGGGGGTTGGATGAATGGCTGCTTCGGAGAAACTCGACTGGCCGGATTGGGTCGGGAGTGTGAGTCTGGCGGATGGGGCAGCGGACGTTCAGTCAAAATTCCCGCCAACAGCAGGTAACCGGCGGACTGCTGCCAGACATTGAGCGATCAGCCAACGACCGGAATGGCCGACGAGCAGCCCCTGAAACGTACACGTAGCTGCTTTCGACTGATCCAGCTGCCACATCACAATTCTTAACCCACCACCCACCCCACCCCGGTACGATGGCCCTTTTCCCCTCAGGAGCAAATCATGGGTCTTCTCGATCAGGTAGTCGGCGGGCTGGCCGCCAATGCACTCGGTGGCAAGGGTAACGGGCTGGCCGAGATGGCCATGCAGTTGGTCAATCAGTATCCGGGAGGTATCGGCGGTCTGGTGCAGGCTTTCCAGCAGGGCGGGTTGGGCGAGATCGTCAATTCCTGGGTGTCGACCGGCAAGAACCTGCCGATCTCGGGCGATCAGTTGAGTTCGGTGCTCGGTGGCGACTTCCTCGGCAAGCTGGCCGGGCAGGCCGGGATGGCGCCGCAGGAAGCGGCGAACGGGCTGGCCGATCTGCTGCCAGGGCTGGTCGATCAACTGACGCCGGGCGGCAAGCTGCCGGAAGGTGGCGACCTGCTGGCGCAGGGGCTGGGTATGTTGAAGAAGGGCGGGCTGTTCGGCTGAGGCCGGGCGGCGTCTGCCGGGAGCGTCCGATGAAATTCGGCTACACCATCCTTTACGTCGATGACGTTCGCCGGACGCTCGACTTCTACGTTGCTGCCTTCGGGCTGAGCGTGCGCTTTCTGCATGAGAGCGGCGATTTCGGCGAGCTGGAGACCGGCGGCACGGCGCTTGCCTTTTCCTCGCGGGCGCTGATGCGCCAGTTGGGCAAGCAGCCGTCGGCGCCCGATAGCGGCGCGCCCTGTTTTGAGATTGCCTTCGTCTGCGACGATGTCGCGGCGGCGGTCGACCGCGCGGTGGCGGCCGGGGCGCGCCTGGTGCAGGCGCCGGAGGCGATGCCCTGGGGGCAGACGGTGGCTTACGTGGCCGACCTGGAGGGTTTCCTGGTCGAGCTGTGTACGCCGGTCGGCGGCTAGAGGAAGCGTTCCAGCAACACGTTGAGGAAGCGCCGGCCCTTGGCGGTCGGCGCGATTCTTTCCGGGCCGAGGTCGAGCAGGCCGTCGGCCTGCGCCGCCTTGAGTTGCGGCAGGATGGCGGCGAGCGGCCGCGAGGTGCGCAGTTCGAACAGGCTGGGGGCGAAGCCGTCGGCCAGGCGCAGCGCGTTCATCATGAATTCGAACGGCAGTTCGGCGGCGGCGACCGCGTGTTCGTCCTGGATCGGCCGGCCGGCGCGGACGTTTTCCAGGTAGGCCTTGGGGTGCTTGTGGCGCATCTGGCGCAGCACGCGGTCGTGCAGCGTCAGCTTGGAATGGGCGCCGGCGCCGATGCCGAGGTAGTCGCCGAAATGCCAGTAGTTGAGGTTGTGCAGGCACTGCCGGCCGGGCTGGGCGAAGGCCGAGGTTTCGTAGTTGGCGTAGCCGGCGGCGGCCAGCCGGGCCTCGATGGCTTCCTGCATGTCGGCGCACAGGTCGCCTTCGGGCAGGTCGGGCGGGAAGGCGGCGAAGTGCGTGTTCGGCTCCAGCGTCAGCTGGTAGCAGGAGAGGTGCGGCGGCGCGAAGGACAGCGCGGTGTCGATGTCGGCGAGCGCTTGCGCCTGTGTTTGGTAAGGCAGGCCGTACATCAGGTCGAGGTTGAAGCGCTCGAAGTGCTCGCCGGCCAGTTGCGCCGCGCGCCTGGCTTCGGCGCTGCCGTGGATGCGGCCGAGTGCCTTGAGGTGCTCGTCGTTGAAGCTCTGGATGCCGAGCGACAGCCGATTGACCCCGGCGGCGCGAAAACCGGCGAACTTGCCGGCCTCGACCGTGCCGGGATTGGCTTCGAGTGTGATCTCGGCCTCCGGCGACAACATCGCCAGCGCCCGGAAGGCGCCGATCAGTTCGTCGATGGCGCCCGCCGACAGCAGGCTGGGCGTGCCGCCGCCGAAGAACACCGTCTGCACCGGCCGGCCCCAGATCAGCGGCAGCGCCGACTGCAGGTCGGCGATCAGCGCATCGACGTACTCGCGCTCGGGAATCTCGCCGCCGTTCTCGTGCGAGTTGAAGTCGCAATACGGACACTTGCGCACGCACCAGGGGATGTGGACGTAGAGCGAGAGGACCGGGGATTTGCGGAATTCGAGCGGGCTGTCCGGCGAGCCGGCAGGCGAGCGGGACGGGGAGGGAATGATCGGGATGGTAGTCGACATGCTTCAGGGGGCGGGCTTCAATCCGGGAGAGCGGTGTTGTTCGCTTCGGCCGGTGCGGGCGATGGAGGGGCGGCGGGTGGCTCGGCTGCGCGGCGCAGGATTTGCGCCACGGCTGCCTTGCCAACGGGGGTCAGATAGGGCTGCAGATCGGCAAAGGGAATCGTGTAGCGGGCGTAGCAGATGCGCATGATACGCGCGGGTTCGGGGAGCGACGGGATGAACGCGATTCCCTTGGGGGTCAGGCCGATGTCGTAGCCACCATCGACCATGCCGAAGTCGAAGTCTTCCGGTTTGCAGGGGGCGATCTTGTCTACCTCGGGTTTCGTTTTGGCGATGCGCCTGGCGAGATTTTTCGGTAGGCAGCGATCCTCCAGGGAATCGCAGATCTGGTCCGGATTGCCTTCGTTCTTTTTGACCACACGGAACCAGGACCAGAGATCTGCTTTCTTGCCCGTGTGCAGGTTCAGCACCCGGGTGTCGTTGTTGAAAGAGGGGTGGGCGCCGCCGCAATACCACTCGCCATGCTCCGACCAGGATAGCCAGTCATCGTTCCAGAAGCGCAAACGGACGCTGTCGGTCCAGTCACCTTGGCGGGGCGGATCGAAGGTGTCGCAAGTGAGATAAGCGGCGATGCTGTCCTGCAATAGTTGGCGCAGGCGTTTGTTGGCGCGTTGAATTGGCTCGCCTTCGCCCTCCAGTTCCAGCGACCCGACATTGCCCTGCATGGCCTGGATGACCCGGTAGGTTCTGCCCATGAATACCTTGGCTTGCCCCGTCGTGATCTTCTGTACAGCGACGCGCGGTGCGTTGAACGCGGTTTGGAGTGGGCTATCGAAAAGGCAGTCGGGTGTTTGGCCTTCCCTGGCCTGGTTCAGCTTGACGCGGCTAAGCCGGATCGGCGATGGCGTTGCCGCTTCGCTTTGTCGCCAGGTTCCGGTCAGCCGGTTGCCGGTCGGCTTGTCTAGTTGCCAGGTGCTGCTGGTTTCGATGCCCAGGTTTTCGATCCAGTGGGGGTTTTCCCCGTCGGGGGCCGACAGGCTGATGCGCAATGGTTTGCGCAGCGGATAGTAGTGGCCGCCAGTCCGGTCCCAGCAGGCGACGATCTGCCGCTTGCCGATCGTTCCTTGCCAGACGCCGATCAGCTCCGGTGGCACGGTCTGGCTTTGTGCCGGGGACGAATGCAGCAGGAAGACGAGTCCCAGGGATATGAGAGGGTGAAGCGGACTCAGGCGGTTGGTCTGGGCTGTTCTTGCTCGGGATGTCACTGCGTTTCTCCCGGCGCAAATGCCTCGTTTTTCGCCAGTTCTGCCTCGATCCGTTCAATACTCGGCAAGCTCGTCTGCAGTTCCTCGGGCAGGGATTCCAGCAGCTTGTACTCGGCGATGCCCATCGGCTGGCCTTTGTCGCCCAGCGCGTATTCCGCTACCACCTTGTTCTTGCTCTTGCACAGCAGCAGGCCGATGGTCGGGTTGTCCTGGGCGTGCCTGATCTGGCGATCGACGGCGGTCATGTAGAAGCCGAGTTGTCCCAGGTGTTCCGGCTTGAACTTGCCGCCTTTCAGTTCGATCACGACGTAGCAGCGCAACTTGAGGTGATAAAACAGCAGGTCGATGAAGAATTCCTCGCCGCCGACGTTCAGCAACACCTGCCGGCCGACGAAGGCAAAGCCGGCGCCCAGTTCGAGCAGGAAGTCGGTGACGTGCTGCATCAGGGCGTTTTCGATGTCGCGCTCGTGTGCCGCCTCGGTCAGGCCGAGGAAATCGAAACGGTAGGGGTCTTTCAACGCCTCGCGGGCGAGGTCGGATTGCGCTGCGGGCAGGGTGTCGGGAAAATTCGAGACAAGATTGCCGCTGCGCTCCAGTAGCCGGGCTTCAATCTGCATCACCAGGACATTGCGCGACCAGTTGTGCTCGATGGCCTTGGCGGCGTACCAGCGGCGGGTTTCGGGGCCGGGGAGCTTGTCCAGCAGCACCAGGTTGTGCCCCCACGGCAATTGTGCAACAGCCTGTTGCACAATTGTCTCGTCCGGCCAGGCCTCGGCAAAGGCGCGCATGTACTTGAGGTTGCGCGGCGAAAAGCCTTTCATGGCGGGGAAGGCCTGGCGCAAATCCTCGGCCAGGCGGTCGATGACTTTGGCGCCCCAGCCCTGTTCGCCTTGCCGGGCCAGAATGTCGCGGCCGATCTGCCAGTAGAGCACCACCAGTTCGCGGTTGACCGCCAGCGTTGCGCGCTGCTGGGCCGTGTGGATGCGGGTTTTCAGGTCGGCCAGCCAGTCGGTGTAGCCGGCCGGCGGTTCAGTGAAGCGGAGGGGCTGTTCGCTCATGGCTGAATTCCGGATGACAAATGAATCAAGTCTGCTGGGCGACCAGCATACCGGAAACGGCGGGCGAGGTGAGGCGTCAGAGTTCCGGCAGCCGCTCGATCAGTTTCTGCATCGCCTGGCCGCGATGCGAGAGTTTGTTCTTGATCGCCGGGTCGAGTTCGGCGGCGGTGCACGCGTAGGTGGGGACGTAGAACAGTGGGTCGTAGCCGAAACCGTCGGCGCCTTGCGGGGCGGCGAGGATTTCGCCGTGCCATTCGCCTTCGGCGATGATCGGCTGCGGGTCGTCGGCGCTGCGCACGAGGACCAGGACGCAGACGAAGTGCGCCTTGCGTTCGGTCATCTGCGGGAAGCGGGCGAGTTCGGCGAGCAGCTTTTCGTTGTTGCGCGCGTCGGATTTCGGTTCTCCCGCATAGCGGGCGGAGATCACGCCGGGGGCGCCGCCGAGGGCCTTGACGCACAGGCCGGAGTCGTCGGCGAGTGCCGGCAGGCCGCTGTGCTGCGCGGCGTGGCGGGCCTTGGCCAAGGCGTTTTCGACGAAGGTGCAGTGCGGTTCCTCGGCTTCCGGGATGCCAAGCTGGCCTTGCGGGATGACTTCGAAACCGAGCGGCGCCAGCAGCGCGTTCAACTCCTTTATCTTCTTGGCGTTGTTCGAGGCGAGGACCAGCTTCTTCATGCGGCGAGCGCCCTTTGCTGTTCGGCGACGAGCTGGCGGATGCCCATCTGGGCGAGGTCCATCAGCACGTTCATCTGCTCGCGGCTGAACGGTTCGCCTTCGGCCGTGCCCTGGACTTCGACGATGCCGCCCTGGCCGGTCATGATGACGTTCATGTCGGTGTCGCAGTTGGAGTCTTCCGGGTAGTCGAGGTCGAGCACCGCGCTGCCGTTATAGATGCCGACCGAGACGGCGGCGACGTGGTCCTTGATCGGGTTGGCCGGCAGTTTGCCGACTTGCACCAGCTTCTCGCAGGCTTCGTACAAGGCGATCCAGGCGCCGGTGATCGAGGCGCAGCGGGTGCCGCCGTCGGCTTGCAGGACGTCGCAGTCGAGGGTGATCTGGCGTTCGCCGAGGGCCTTGAGATCGACCACGGCGCGCAGGCTGCGGCCGATCAGGCGCTGGATTTCCTGGGTGCGGCCGGTCTGCTTGCCCTTGGCCGCTTCGCGCGCCGTGCGCGTGTGCGTCGAGCGCGGCAGCATGCCGTATTCGGCGGTGACCCAGCCCTGGCCCTTGCCGCGCAGGAAGTGGGGCAGGCTTTCTTCGACGGTGGCGGTGCACAGCACGCGGGTGTCGCCCATTTCGATCAGCACCGAACCTTCGGCATGGCGGGTGAAGTTGCGGGTGATGCGGACGGCGCGGAGCTGGTCCGGCTGGCGCTGGCTGGGACGCATGGGGATTCCTTTACTTCTTGGGGTTGAACTTGTCGATGGCGGCGCGGATTTCCTCGATCGCCGCTTCGATCTCGTCGTCGGAGAGTTCGCTCTTGTAGGTCGGGTTGCGGCCGAACTCGTCGAGTTTGGTGGTGACTTCGCCGACCGGCATGGTTTGCGTCGAGATCGCGCTGCTCAGTGCTTCGACGTAGTTGTCTTCCCAGCAGACGGCGACCGCCGACAGGTTGTCGCCATGGCTGCCGGCCTTGGTCTCGGCCTGGTTGAGCAGCATCGGCAGGGCCTGCAGGAGGTTGGCGCCTTTCAGCGCGACCGCCATCATTTCGCCGGAGGTGACGCCCCACAGGCCGTCGGTGCACAGCAGCACGACATCGCCTTGTTCGAGCGGCGTCTTGCGCGAGAAATCGATGTCCGGCAGGCTCGGCCCGCCCAGGCAGCTATAGATCTTGTTGCGGTCGGGGTGGCGTGCCGCTTGGGCTTCGGTGATCAGGCCCTCGTCGAGTAGCAGGCGGATGCGCGAGTGGTCGCGCGTCTGGGCGATGACGCGGCCGTTGCGCATCAGGTAGAGGCGGGAATCGCCGGCGTGCGCCCAGTAGGCGACGTTGTCCTGGATGATGCAGGCGACGCAGGTGGTGCGCGGCGAATCGTCGAGGTCGTGGCGCGCGGTGTATTCGCGGATCGCATGGTGGGCATGGGTCATGCCGCGGTGCAGGAAGTCGAAGGGGTCGTTGAGCAGTGGCTTGGCTTCGTTCTGGAAGGCCGCGGCCATGGTCTGCACCGCCAGTTGGGCGGCGATTTCGCCATGGTGGTGGCCGCCCATGCCGTCGGCGATCACCATCAGCAGCGCGTCGCGCGAATAGCAGTAGGTGCTGCGGTCTTCGTTGTTGGCGCGTCCGCCCTGGCGGCATTCCTGGTAAATGGTGAATCTCATCGCGGCGAATTCCTGAACTTGTCGACGAAGCGGCCGATCCAGCCGTTTTCCAGGCGGGGATGCGGCGGGTGCGTGTCGGCGACCAGCGCCTTTTGCAGCGCGAACACGCTTTGCGGACGGTAGAGGTGGTTGAGGCTGAGGCACCAGTCGATGATTTCGAGCAGGCGGTCGGAATACTGGCCTTCCCAGCGCACCATCGCCGGCGTCAGCGTGTCCTTGCGCAGGCGCTCGTCGGCGGCCTGCGGCGCGGCGCCGTCCAGGCAGGCGTACATCGAGGCGCCGACGCTGTAGATGTCGCTCCACGGGCCGAGATCCTGGCGGTTGCCGTAATGCTCCGGCGAAGCGAAACCCGGGGTGTACATCGGCTTCAGCATCGGCTGGTCGCTGACCAGCGTCTGGCGGGCGGCGCCGAAATCGATCAGCACCGGCGTGTTGTCGCTGCGCAGGTAGATGTTCGAGGGCTTGAGGTCGAGGTGTAGCAGCTTGTGCGAATGGACTTCGCGCAGGCCGTTGAGCATGCGGGTGAATACGCCGCGGATGAAACGCTCGGAAATATGCCCCTGGTGTTTATGGATGAATTCCTGCAGCGTCCGGCCATGTTCGTATTCCATGACCATGTAAACGGTTTCGTTGGCGCGGAAGAAGTTCAGAACGCGGATCACGTTCGGGTGCGACAAGCGGGCCAGCGCACGGCCCTCCTCGAAGAAACACTTCATTCCGTAGCGGAAGGCGCCGAGGTGGTCTTCGGTGATGATCGGGCAGATGTCGCCCTTGGCGCGCAGGGCCAGGCTGTTGGGCAGGTATTCCTTGATTGCGACCTGGTTGTTGTCGGGGTCGCGGGCCAGATAGACGATGGAAAACCCGCCCAGCGACAGCTGGCGTTCTATGGTGTACTCCTCCAGCTGGTGGCCGCCAGGCAGCGGGTGGTTGGCTTGTTGCGCCATCGATCTCGCGGTTATCATGCAATCGCAGGCATTGTCGGGCGTGTTGTCCGACCTGTAAAGCTGGAGAGCGAGCCCCGATGATTTGCAGCATGACCGGATATGCAGTGAAAACCCGCGATCTTGAGCGGGGAACGCTGCAATTGGAACTAAAAAGCGTCAATTCCCGCTATCTGGATTTTCATTTCCGGGTTGCGGAAGATTTGCGCAGCATGGAATTGCCGCTGCGCGAACTGCTCGCCAGCCGTCTGTCGCGGGGCAAGATCGAATGCCGGCTGTCGTTCAACGCGGCGGTGGCGCGCGGTGAACAACTGACGCTCAATGGCGAATTGCTCGCCGCCCTGCGCGGCCTGGCCGACCAGGTGCGCGGGGCGATGCCGGAAGCGGCGCCGCTGTCGGTCAATGAGGTGTTGCGCTGGCCGGGCATGTTCGGCGACCAGGAAATCGATTTTGCCGCGCTCGGCCCGGTCGTCCTGGCACTGGCCCGCGAAGCGCTCGACGATTTCACGGCAACCCGCGCCCGCGAAGGGGAAAAACTGGCGGCGATGATCGTTGACCGGGTCAATGCCATGCGCGCCATCGTCCGCGATGTCGCGCCGCGCATTCCCGAGGCGCAAGCGGTGTTTACCGACAAGCTGCGGCAACGCTTGCAGGAAGCCCTGGGCAACGCCAGCGACGATCGCATCCTGCAGGAAGTGGCGGTGTTCGCGACGCGCATCGACGTCGCCGAGGAACTGTCGCGCCTGACCGCTCACCTCGACGAGGTCGAGCGGGTGCTGAAGGCCGGCGGCGCCAGCGGCAAGCGGCTCGATTTCCTGATGCAGGAACTCAATCGGGAAGCCAACACGCTGGCGTCGAAGTCGGCGATCACCGAGGTTTCGCAGGCGGCGATGGAACTGAAACTGCTGATCGAGCAGATGCGCGAGCAGATCCAGAATCTGGAATAGTATTTCACTACGTTTCAGGAAGTGTCGCCAAGCACCGGAAGGCCCCTGTTTATGGGGCCTTTTTCATTTCATACGGTTGCGTGATGTCTCACGAAAGATCACAATCAGCGTGCACCACCAAGTGCACCACTGAGCGATTTTGCTACCCCATTGGTGGTGCACATCGAGGTGATCATGGGCAAGCTGACAGATATTCAAATTCGGGCGTGGATCAAGAGCGGTGAGCGCTTCGAGCAGCGTGCTGACGGGGATGGTCTCTACCTGTCGTTCCGGCAGACCTTCGCAGTACCAAAATGGCTTTTCCGCTACCGTTTCAACGGCCGGCAGCGGGTCATGTCCATCGGCAGCTACTCGTCCGTATCACTCGCCAAGGCGAGAGAGGCCGCCAGGGAACTGTCCGCAAAGGTTGCTCTTGGGCACGATGTAGCTGGCGAGAAGCAGGAAAGAAAGCGCGAGGCGATTGCCAAGATCGAGGCCGAGAAAGCCGCATGGACAGTTGCCAGGCTGTGCGATGAGTTTTTCGAGCGCGTAATCCTTCCGAAGTGGAAGCATGCGGATATCGTTCGCCGTCGGATCGAGAACGACATCAAGCCCTGCCTCGGGAAGATGAAGGCCGAGGACGTGAAACCCCGAGACGTTGATGCCATGTTGCAGCAGATCATCAAGCGGGGGGCGCCGACGGTCGCCAACGATGTGTTGCGCTGGACTAAGCGCATATTCGACTTCGCCATCAAGCGCCAGGTCGTCATGTTCAACCCGGCCAGTGCCTTCGGTCTTGATGACGCTGGAGGTAAAGAGGAAAGCCGAAATCGTTGGCTGACCCGCGAAGAAATCATCAATCTGTTTGTGGCCATGCGGGAAATGCTGGGGCGCTTTTCCGTCGAAAATCTTTACGCTGTCCGTCTGCTCCTGTTGCTTGCCGTTCGGAAGGAGGAATTGATCGCCGCACCTTGGAGCGAATTCGACCTGGACGGTGCGGTATGGCATCTGCCAGCCGAGCGAACAAAAACAAGTTCGGCCATCGATATCCCGCTGCCGGCGCTGGCGCTCGAAACGCTGCGTGAATTGCATCGCCTGGCGAACGGGAGCGCCTACGTGTTTCCTGCGCGCAAGATGCAGCACCGGATGATTCCCCACATCGACCTGAACACATTGAACGCGGCGCTCGCCAAACACATCCGCCCCAGATTGAGGGACGTTCCGAACTTCACGATCCACGATTTTCGGCGGACGGCGCGCACGCATCTGGCGGCGCTGGGCGTCGATCCATTCGTTGCCGAGCGTTGCCTGAATCACAAGGTCAAGGGCGTCGAGGGTATCTACAACCGCCACGATTATTTCGACGAGCGGAAGGCGGCGCTGAACGAATGGGCTCGGTTGCTGGCGGCGCTGGAGGAAGGCAGGCCCGATTACAACGTGGTTCCGTTGAAGAAGGGCAAAGCGGGCTGATCTGGTTTTGCTGCGCCTAGCCCTGGGCTGATCCCCAAGGGCGAAAACCGGGAACCCTTGCCCGGCTGGCGCGGCTTCTGATTAAGGGCAGAGCGTGAAAGGGAGGCTATGGGCGTCGAATACAGAATTTCTGAGTTTCCGGTACTGAAAGATGATGGACTGCCACCGAAGGTTTATTACCGACTCGAAGAGGCCGCTGAAATATCGCACACCACGGCAGACGCTCTAATTCATTACGGGGCTACCAATCGGCTAGAGTTAGTGACGCCAGCTCCTGCACGCTTTCATGTTTTCTCAGGGAGCGAGCTAACCGACGAAACTGATCTTCCCTTTGATACACCGCACCTTCTGGTTTTGAGATTGCAGGCCATTCGGGAAATTGAGTCATTCGGGAAAACAATTACCGGTTCATTCTCAAGTGGATATGAAATATGGGGAAATTCGTTAATTTCCCTTGATCCATTTGATCCACCCAGGGACGAGGATGGATTACCGATCAAGTCGAAACGCCATGAAATATGGACTTACAGGCTTTGCGAAGTAAGAGTAGACGAGCCTTCTAGCATTGAAGTAACTCCGCAATCAATATTCATAGTTGCCCCTGAATTGGAGCGATTCAAGAAAGGCGGAACAAGCCACCTGCTTGAGTCAGATAGCGAGAGGCATCAAGGAGAGAAATTATCCAGATCAAACAAGCCCGACAAGCTTGCAGCACTCAATCAAGCATTTTGGAAGTTTTGGGCTAATGCAGATCAGAAAGAACGTGGCACGCATCCAGATAATTCGGACGTAGCGGCATGGCTGGAAAATCGAGGATATTCTTCTTCAATGGCGAAAAAAGCGGCGTCAATCATTCGCCCTGAATGGGCACCGACCGGACGCAAGCCGGAAGAATAGCGACACCCGTAATTCCAGAATTGGCGAAGGTTTCCGATGGGTGACACCATTAAAGTAAAGCCTGTTTCCGTTTTTTTGGGTTTCCTAAATTATTACTGTGCGTGCTGTCGCACTAAACATCAAAGGACAGCACAGCATGGCACACCATACCGACCCGAGCGCAATCCCTGACGCGCTTACCAACTACGAATCACTTCCCGAATCAGCGCATGTTCGCCTGCCAGTAGTGCAGGCGCTTGTCGGCTGTTCGTCAGCAACCGTCTGGCGGATGGTAAAAAGGGGCACCCTGCCTGCACCCCGCAAGCTGTCGGAGCGCGTTACCGCTTGGAACGTCGGCGACCTTCGCAAAGCCTTGGCGGCGTAAGGGGGCAATCATGGCCAACAAGAAAAAGCCGCACACGGCAGGCACCGGCACGGCTTCAAAAACCACGTTCGATAGCCCCAACCCAGCCCATGGGTCAGTCGAAAAAATCCGTGCCTTCCTCGCTTCGACGCGGTGAGGTGCGGCATGAAACGTAATACAAAAAATACTGGCTGGGCGAATATATTTCTGTTCGCCTACGTTGCAACAACGGGTTGCAGCGAGGTTCCTGAAGGAGCCTGCGAATGACTACTGAAAGTGGCGTTACCTACGAACTGTCGACGAAGGAATTCGCTCGCCTAAACCAGGCCGAGGCACAGACCGTTCGTCTCAACCTTTGCCGGCACGGCTCATATTTTGGAGTGAAGCCGCTCAAGCTTGCGAACAATCGACTTGCATGGCCAAGGGTTCAGGTCGTGAAGGGCGGTGCAAAATGAAAGCACTGTCCAGAAAAGACAATGCCGGGCGGCAACCCGGCAAAGTCGATACAACTCAGCAGCAGAACGCCGGTCATCCTATACCGCCAACAGTAACCGGGCAACGCGGCCTGGTCCTGAATCTAATCCGGCGGATGCAGCCGGTCAAATCGCTGGATATCAGTGTCGGTCATGCCGTGCCAGAACTTGCGGCCAGGGTTCACGACCTGCGCTGCATGGGCTTTGACATCCGTACTGAAATCATCCCAGCCGTCGAGTTTCGCGGCGAAATCCGTCGAAACGTTGCAGTCTATTCGCTTGGCGTTCCCGAGTGGCCGCGCCCAGGTTTTCTTGATCGGGTTGAAGATTCCAGTAGCCAGCAAATACGATTTACGCTGGAGGGATGAGCAATGGCGCGCAACCAAATCCATGGGCGCTCTGCCTTTGATCGTCCTGACTTCCTGCCCGGAGCGCCGAGTCCCTCGTTGCGCATCCAGTTTCATGCCCCCGTCAAATTCGAGAACATCCGCGGTCCATGGTGGTTTTCATACCAACTAGAGGCACCGGCAGTGGTTTGGGGCCACAACGGCAGGTGCTGGGCGTTCCTTCACGACTTCGATTTGCGATCTTTGCAGCGGGTCATGGAGCAATGCCGCGCAGCGACCTTTGACCGGCGAGGCGCCTATGCGCGCCCGTTCGGCGATTATTGAGGGGGCCAGATGTCAGTCCGCATGATTTCGCGCGTCTGGGACTTCAGCGCCCAGAAGGGTAATGACCTGCTGATGCTATTGGCAATTGCTGATTTCGCCGACGACGACGGCAATGCCTATCCTGCTGTCTCCACACTCGCCACAAAATGCCGGATGAAGCCGAGGAACGCGAACCTGATTTTGGCGGCGCTCAAGGCGAGTGGCGAACTTGAGGTAAGACAGAACGAAGGACCGAACGGCACCAATCGCTATCGAATCGTTTTGCCACATTTCCCCCTGCAAGTTTCTACAGGGGTGCAGAAATCTACAGGCTGTAGAAATATGTCGCCTACCCCTGTAGAAACTTACCCAAAACCCCTGCAAGTTTCTACAGACGAACCGTCAGTGAACCGTCAGGAACCAGAGAGAGGCGCTACACGCTCGCCGAAGGGCTCGCGTCTCCCTCTCGACTGGTCTCTTCCCGACGAGTATCGGAAATGGTCCATGGCGAATCTCGGATGGTCTGCTGATCAAGCCAAGGAAATAGCGGAACGCTTCGCCGACTACTGGCATGCCGTCACGGGGAAGAATGCGACCAAAGCCGACTGGTTCGCTACCTGGCGCAACTGGTGCCGGCGGGAGAAGCCGAGCGGCGGCAAACCGACGAGCAACATGACGCGCAGCCTACCGCAACCTGGCG
>CAZFXO010000026.1:0-42445 GCA_964523045.1 uncultured Dechloromonas sp.
GCCAGAAACCGCCGCCTGAATCAGAAATCAACCTGGGTTCGCCGGGCGCTTACCGTTTTCCGGGCGAATTCAAGGTGAGCCGGATAAACTATGCGGATAGTAGGGATTTATACTGCGCGTTCGTCGTCCGTTGGGGGCGGGGCGTTTAGGTTCCGATGTTGATGGCGGCGCCGAACGACATGCTTTTTCCGAAGTGGATTGGCTCAGGGATATTTCATGCAGCTTCGACATCGCTTGCGCTGGCTGTTTTGGGGCCTCGCATTGTGTCTGTGCGGTACGGTGTGTGCCGAAAACTCCTACAAGGTTGGGGTGCTTTACTGGTCGATGAGCATTACCGGCCAGGTGGCGATGCGCGAGGGGCTGGAAGCCGAGGCTCGGCGGATCAATGCCCGGGCAGCCGGGAGCGGCGGGCGGGGCGTTATCCTGCTGCCGGAAGTGGCGGGCGATGGCAGCGATGGGGTCGAGCGCCAGATTCGCCAGATGCAGGCCATGGTTGCGGCGAGGCCGGACATCATCGTCGTTCAGCCGTCCGACAATGCGGCGCTGGCCGAGCCGCTGAAGGCGGCCAACGCCGCCGGGATTCCCGTCGTGGCCTACGACCAGTACATCAGCGGCGGCAAGCTGGCCTCGTATGTCACTTCGGACAACCGGCAGGCCGGCTATCTGGACGGTGAGTACATCGCGGCCCGCTTTCCCGGAAAAACGCCTTTGCGGCTGGTGCTGGTCGAGTATCCGCTGGTCTCGTCGACGGTCGAACGCCTGAACGCTTTCCTCGATGCCTTGCGCGATCATGGCAAGGCCTTCCGTATCCTCAAGACTTACCAGGCGGTCGAGCCGGTCGGCGGACGCAAGGCGGGCGAGGCGATCCTGCGCGATTTTCCGCAGCGCGGCAGCGTCGACGTGGTGTTCACGGTCAATGACGGTGGCGGCTTGGCCGTCGTCGATGTGCTGGCCAAGGCCGGTCGGCACGAGATTGCGGTGGCCAGCGTGGACGGCGATCCGGCCGCCGTCGCCAACATCCGGGCTGGACGGCTGACCGTCATCGATGCGGCCCAGTTTTGCGGCCCGCTCGGTGCCGAAGCGATGCGCGTTGCCTATGCCGTGTTGCGCCAGCAGTCGGTGGCCCGGCATGTTCTGGTACCGGTTTTTCCGGTCACCCGTGAAACGGTGGAGCGCTACCCGGGCTGGCAGGGGCCGCTGCCCCAGTCGTTTGAAAAGCCTTGGTCAGCCAATCAGCGTTCGTGGCCGGGTACTATCGTTGAACAATCCAGATAACGGGCTGTCTCGTGAAAATCCGCTCCAGTACTAGTTTGCCCGATGTCGCCGATGTCGATCGCCGCATGGCCTTCGCTTTCGGCGGCCTGATCTTCGTCCTGATGACCGTCATCCTGCTTGCCGGTGGCGGGTATCTGTATCAGGTCATGAGTCGCGAGCAGGACAAGTTGTCTTCGCTGACCACGCGTGTGTTGGCCAATGCGGTCAATCGCATCAGCTTTTCCGGCAAGTACCACGCCCGCCTGATGCTGGAAGAGGTCAAGGAATCGCACCCGGATCTTGTCTATCTGCGGCTGATCGACAAAACCGGCCAGGTGATCGCCGATAGCGATCCGGCGCGCAACGACATGCAGGTCGATGCCGAACTGCAGCCGCTGATCGACCAGGTGGTTTCGGGCAAGACGCCGGAAGTGGTGCGGCAACTGGTGCGCGACAATGTGCCGATCCGCGAAGTGACGCTGATCTATCGCGGCGGCTACGACAATGACGTGCTTGGCGTGATCCAGGTCGGCCTCTCGGAGGTGGAAAGCTCGAAGGCTCTGTACGCCGGCATGGTGTTCGTCATCGTGCTGACTTCGGGCTTGCTGCTGATCGGCATCTTCCTGACCTTGCGCTTGAGTTCGTACTTCGCCATGCCGGTTCGGCGCGTTGCCCAGGAACTCGACCAGGAGCGCGTGTTTCTGCGCACCGTCATTTCGACCATCCCCGATCTGGTCTGGCTGAAGGATGGCAACGGCGTCTATCTGTCGTGCAACCTTGAATTCGAACGTTTCTTCGGCAAATCGGAAGCGGAAATCGTCGGCCGGACCGACTACGATTTTGTCGATCCGGCGCTGGCCGACAGTTTCCGGGCCAATGACCGGGCCGCCGTTGACGCCGGTCGGTCCATGGTGAACGAAGAGTGGATCACCTATGCCTCGGACGGCCATCGGGCCCTGCTCGAGACGACCAAGACGCCGATGTTCGCGCCCGATGGGTCGCTCATCGGCGTGCTCGGCATCGGTCACGACATCACCGAGAGCCGCGCCAACCAGCAGGAGATCGTGCGCAACCGCGATCATCTGGAAGATGTCGTCGCCGAGCGCACGCTTGAATTGCAGCAGGCCAAGGATGCGGCGGAGACGGCCAACATGGCGAAGAGCGCCTTCCTCGCCAACATGAGCCACGAAATCCGCACGCCGCTCAACGCCATCACCGGCATGGCACACATGATCCGGCGCGGTGGGGTCAGCGAGAAACAGGCCGACCAGCTAGACAAGCTGGAAGGGGCGGGGCATCACCTGGTGGAAATCATCAACGCGATCCTCGACCTGTCCAAGATCGAGGCCGGGAAATTCGTTCTCGAAGACGAACTCGTCAGCATCGAGGAAATCACCGAGAACGCCCTGAGCATCGTCGCCACCAACCTGCGCGCCAAGGGATTGCAACTGGTGGTCGATAACGCCGCCATGCCGCTCGGCCTGATGGGCGACCGGACGCGCCTGCAGCAAGCCCTGCTCAACTATCTGTCGAACGCGGTCAAATTCACCGAACACGGCACGATCACCCTGCGTTCCGTGGTCGTCGAGGAGACGCGCGATGACGTGCTGCTGCGCTTCGAGGTCAGCGATACAGGGATCGGGATCGAAGCCGCTGCGCTCGAACGGCTGTTCTCGGCCTTCGTTCAGGTCGACAACTCGACTACCCGGAAATATGGCGGTACCGGGCTGGGGCTGGCGATCACCAGAAAGCTGGCTGAACTGATGGGCGGAGCGGCGGGGGCCTGCAGCGTGCCGGGGCAGGGCAGCACCTTCTGGTTCACGGCGCGGCTGCGCAAAGGGCTGGATCAGCATGCGACAGGTGGAACGCCCTTGACCCAGGCGGAAGCCGTCCTCGGCCGTAAGTACATCGGTACCCGCGTCTTGCTGGCGGAAGACGAGCCGATCAACCGGGAAATCGCCCTCGCCATGCTCGAAGACGTCGGTCTGGTCGTCGATACCGCGGCGGACGGCGTGGAGGCGGTGCAACTGGCGGGCGACAACGATTACGCGCTGATGCTGATGGACATGCAGATGCCGAACATGGACGGGTTGGCAGCGACGCGGCGGATCCGGCAACTGGCGTCGCATGCGCATACGCCGATCCTGGCCATGACCGCCAACGCCTTTGCCGAGGACCGCTCCCGCTGTTTCGATGCCGGCATGGATGACTTCATCGCCAAACCGGTACGGCCGGAGCAGCTCTACCTGATCCTGCTCAACTGGCTGGACGCCGCCCGGAGTTCCGACGACCAACGATCGGCAGAAAAAAAGCCAACCTGATCCGGTTGGCTTTTGCGGTCCGTGCGATGCCCGGAGGTCTGGCGTTCAGGCCTCGGCTGTCTTGGGGCGCAGTTCCTTGGTGTGCTTTTCGAAACTCTGCACCTGGTTTTCGGCTTCCTCGGCGCTGACTGCGTAGAGCTCCTGGACCTGGCCGACCAGCAATTCGCGCTTGCTGTCGATGATCTCCAGGCGGGCCTGGTTGATCTTGCCCCAGCGCGACTTGATCTTGACCCCGACCAGCTTCCAGACATCCGCATCAATTTCCCAGCTCATTTGCAGCTCCTTGTAGGTGGCGCCTGGCGAGATTGCCTGGCGCCCGCTTCCGCCAGCGTTGCGCTCCAGCCTCGTAAGGAAAGGGTCAAGGCCGGACAGGAGCGGTAGCCGGGGCGTGTATTGCAGCCCGGCGTACCGCCCCAGACTAACCGAAAGCGGGTGGGCCGTCTGAGCTCATTTGCCTTGGTGGCGAAAATAATTCGGCCGGAGGCTCAGCTGATGGTCACGGTTTTCGTCCCGGCGGCGATGCGGGCCGTGGTTTCCGTGGCGACGATGGCGCTGCCGGGGGCGTCGCTGCCGATCAGGCGGTGCATCTTGCGCAGGCGGCAGACCAGTTCGCCCGGCGTCAGCGTGACCACGCCGTAACCCTGGGCGTCGCTGTCGATGTGCTTGAGCCAGGGGTTGCCGTCGAGGCCGGCGAGCGTCTGGGCGAGGCCGAGCAGGCTGCTGTTGAAGGCGGGGTCGGCGGCCAGCGCGCTGAGCACGGCATCGGTCGTCGCGTCGAGCTGGGCTTCCGGTACGCCCTTTTGCGCCAATGCGCTGCGTACCGGGTGGCGCACCTGCTGCTGCAGGTCGGCAAGCGTCGGCGCCGGGCGGCCGAGGGTGTAGTCGAGCAGGTTGACGTCGAAGCTGATGTTGCCGACACCGGGTACCGGCAGGTTGCTGATCGGGTAATAGACCAGCGTGGCGAGGTCGCTGGACAGCGCGGCGACGGCGCTCTTGAGGTAGGAGAAGAAGGAATCGCTGGAGACGCCGGCAACGACGATCTCGTTCATCACCGGGTTGCCGCCGCCGCCGGCGCGGTAGTCGTCGCGCACTTCGCCGGCGTAGAAGGCGTGGATGTCGCCGGTCAGGGCGACGACGTTGGCGATGTTGTTGCTGGCAATGAAGTTCATCAGGTCGCGCCGCTCGGCGTCGTAGCCGTCCCACATGTCGGCGTTGAGGACGAATTTCTGGAAGTAGGGGGCCAGCGCGGCCTTGTCGGCGGCCGGGATGTAGACCGAATTGACGCCGTTGGCGACGATGTCCGGCATGATCACGCCGAAGGCGGTGGCGGCGCCTACCGTCGGCACTGCCTGCAGGGCGATCAGCGCGGCGATGGCGCGCGTGCCGTCGAGGCCGAGCTTGAGCAGCATGACTTCCGAGCCCCACAGTTTCCAGGTGGTGCTGGCGTTGCCCAGCGTCGTCTTCCACCAGTCGCGCTGCGTCGCGCCGAGCATCGAAACCAGCGCCAGCGGGTCGCCCAGGCCAGTGCCGGCGGCGATCTTGGCCGCCTCGACCTGATCGTAGAGGACCGCTTCGGGGACCATGTAGCGGCTGCCGATCGAGCCGAGCGCGCTGCCGGTGGCCGGGTTGGGCGCCGCTTCCGGGATCAGGTGGTCGCTGCGGTAGAGGCGCTCGTCGGTCATCAGCAGGTGGGCCAGGGTACCGAAGCGGAAGTCGCGGTAGAGGCGGATCGTCGCGAAGCCGGCGACCGAGTCGTCGAAGCTGACGTCGGCCGGCATGTATTCGAACCAGGCCTGGTTGGCGACGCGGCGGCGGGCGGTGGCGTGGCTGTTGTCGCCGGCGCCGCTGGCCGGGTCGTAGCTGCCGTTGTCGTAGGTGACGGCGTCGCCCCAGCAGTCATCGGAAAACTCGTGGTCGTCCCAGATGGCGATCATCGCGAAACGTTCATGGACCGCCTGCAGACGCGGGTCGGAGCGGTAGCGCTTGTACAGGTAGCGGTAGTCGTCGAGGCTGGTCGCGTAGCTCGAACCGTCGGCGTTCGCCGTGCCGTTGGGGAAGACCAGCGCGCCGTGGCGGTTTTCGACGCTGCCGTTCTGGAAGGCGGCGCCGACCGTCTCGTAGATGTAGTCGCCGAGGTGGATGAAGAAGTCGAGATCGCCGTCTTGCGCCAGCAGGTCGTCGAAGCCGGCCCAGTGATTGACGCTCCAGTCCTGGCAGACGAGCAGGCCGAACTTGAGTTGGCCGATGGCGGCGTCTACGGCCGGCGCGGTGCGGAAGCGGCCGACGCGGGAGCGGCTGCCGTCGACGCGGAACTGGTAGTAGTAGGTGGTCGCCGGGTTGAGGCCGCCCAGCTTGTGGCGGATCGTGTGGTCGTAGCGTTGCTGGGCGGCGACGCCGACGGTGGCGATGTCCTTGCCCTGCAGCGCCTGGTTGCCGCCGAGTAGGGCGGCGTTGGCGGGATCGCTCGAAATCAGCAACTGGGCGTCGATGTCGCCGCTGCCGGCGACTGCGATGTCGTCGGCGCTGTGCGGCAGGATGCGGGTCCACAGCACGATGCTGTCCGGGCGCGGATCGGCGGCGGCGACACTTTGCGGAAACTTGTGGCGGTCGGCACTGCCGCCACCGCTGCTGCCGAGGCAGCCGGCCAGGCCGAAGCTGGCGATCGAGGCCGAGATGAAGCCGCTGGCGCGCAGGAAGTCGCGGCGGGTGACATTGACGCTCATGGGATTCCCCTGACTGACGATGCGAAAAAGCGCAGTCTGCCGGGGCCAGGTTATCGCCCTGTGACAGTCCGGCGACGCGTCAGGAAATGCCGTAGCGGCGCAGCCGGGCGGCGATCGCCGTGTGCGAGGTGCCGAGCCGGCGGGCCAGGCGGCGGCTGGACGGGTATTCCCGGTAGAGGCGTTGCAGCAGCTTGCGCTCGAAGTCGGCGACCGCCTGTTCGAGACTGGCGATGGCGCCGCTGTCGTCGCCGTCTTCCGGCACCGGGTCGGCTTCGTGTGCCAGTTCGAGGTCGGCAACGTCGATCTGGCGTCCTTCGCAGATGGTGACGGCGCGGAAGATCACGTTCTGCAACTGGCGGACGTTGCCGATCCACGGATTGGCCTGCAGTGCGGCCGCCGCCGCCGGGCTCAGACGGAGCGGCGGGCGCGCCGCCTGGGCGCAGGCGCGGGCGAGGAAATCGCGGGCCAGCGGCAGGATGTCGCCGGGCCGCTCGCGCAGCGCCGGCACGTGCAGGTTGAGGACGTTGAGGCGGAACAGCAGGTCCTGACGGAAACGGCCGTCGCTGACCATGCCTTCCAGCGCGCGGTGGGTGGCGCTGATGATGCGCACGTCGATGCGGATTTCGCGCTCGCCGCCGACACGGCGGAAGCTGCCGTCGTTGAGGAAGCGCAGCAGCTTGGCCTGCAGGTAGGGCGACATTTCGCCGATTTCGTCGAGAAAGACGGTGCCGCCGTCGGCCAGTTCTAGCAGGCCGGGCTTGCCGCCGCGCAGCGCGCCGGTGAAGGCGCCGGCGGCATAGCCGAAGAGTTCGGCCTCGGCCAGATTTTCCGGCAGGGCGGCGCAGTTGAGGGCAAAGAAGGGCTGCTGGCGGCGGCCGCTGCCGGCGTGGCAGGCGTGCGCCAGCAGTTCCTTGCCGGTGCCGGTCTCGCCGGTGATCAGCAGCGGCGCATCGACCATCGCCATGCGCGCGGCGCGTTGCTTGAGCTGGGCGATCGCCGGCGAATCGCCGAGGATTGCTTCGAAGCCGCCGGCGTCGTAGTTCTGCAGCGCGCTCATGCGCTCGCCGAGGCGGCTCGGCGTGTGCAGCATGAGTACGGCGCCCGCTACCTGGCCGCCGCTTTCCTGCAAGGGTTTGCTTTCGAGCAGGTAGGGTTCGCCCCGGATCAATACCTCGCGCACCGGCAGGCGGTAGTTGCTGGCAAGCAGTTCGCCGGGCAACTCGGGGTCGTCGATCAGCCCGGGCAGCGTGTTGCCGACCGGAGTTTCGCCGCCGCAGGCGGCGCGGGCAGCCTGGTTGGCGACGACGACGCGGCCGTCCTGGTCGACGGCGAGGATGGGGTCGGGCTGGGCATCGAGCAGGGCGTCCAGGTAAAGCCGGCGCTGCGCGCCGGGCAGCATGGCGACCGGCTCGACCCGGTCGACGCCGGCGACGCCGAGCAACTGGGCGCGCAGTTCGGCGAGTTCGGCCGGGGCGACGGCCGGCGCCTCGATGTAGATGTGTGGCGGATCGACTTCGACCGCCGTCACGTTGAGGGCGCGGCCGGCCAGTTGGGCGAGGACTTCCTGGGCGATGCCGACGCGGTCGGCGAAGTGGACGGCGATGCGCATGGTGTGGTGTCAAGAATTCGCTACGGTGTAGCGATATTAATACAGTTTATTGATGTGTCGAAAAATCATTGTTTAACAATGGCTTGACTGATTTTCTCCGGCTGATGGTGTTGCGAATTCATTACGATAGTCGGCTGGGAACTTTGCTGTGTTTTGCAAGTCTTTGAATGCAAAGGAGTTGTTTTCCTGGCACGGGAATCGCTGAATGGATCGCATCAGGAATACGAAACCTTCGGCAAGGAGAGTCGGCATGCATGTTCTCGTTCTCGGCAGCGGCGTCATCGGCACCAGCGTCGCCTACTACCTGGCGCGCGCCGGGCATCGGGTCACCGTCGTCGACCGGCAGCCCGGTCCGGCGCTGGAAACCAGCTACGCCAACGCGGGCGAAGTGTCGCCCGGTTATTCGGCGCCCTGGGCGGGCCCTGGCGTACCGTTCAAGGCGATCAAGTGGCTGCTGATGAAACACGGTCCGCTGGTCGTCAAGCCGGGCTTCGATCCCGCGCTGTGGCGCTGGATGCTGGCCATGCTCGGCAACTGCAACGCGGCGGCCTACCGGACCAACAAGCGGCGCATGGTGCGCCTGGCCGAATACAGCCGCGATTGCCTGCGCGAGCTGCGTGCCGAAACCGGCATCGAGTACGACCAGCGCAGCCAGGGTACCTTGCAATTGTTCCGCACTCAGAAGCAACTTGACGGCGTCGCCGGCGATATCGATATCCTGCGCGAGTTCGGCGTTCCCTTCGAACTGCTCGATCGCGCCGGCTACCTGCGCCACGAGCCGGCGCTCGCCGCAGTCAGTGACAAGTTCGTCGGCGGCCTGCGCCTGCCCGGCGACGAGACCGGCGACTGTTTCAAATTCACCCAGAACCTGGCCCGGCTGGCCGGCGAACTCGGCGTCGATTTCCGCTTCGGCGTCGATATCGCCGGGCTGAATCAAGATGGGGGGCGTATCACCGGGGTGCGCACGGCGGGCGGCACGCTGACCGCCGATCACTACGTGCTCGCCCTGGGCAGCTATTCGACGGCCCTGCTGCGGCCGCTCGGCATCGACATCCCGGTCTATCCGGTGAAGGGCTTCTCGCTTACCGTTCCCATCGTCGATCCGGCGGCGGCGCCGGAATCGACGGTCATGGACGAAACTTACAAGGTGGCGGTGACACGGCTCGGCGACCGCATCCGCGTCGGCGGTACGGCGCAGCTCTCCGGTTTCGACCTCAGCCTTTCCGAAGGGCGCCGGCGCACGCTGGAGTTCGTCGTCGGCGACCTTTTCCCGCGCGGTGGCGATCTGTCCGCCGCCGAGTTCTGGACCGGCCTGCGGCCGATGACGCCGGATGGCACGCCGATCGTCGGCCGTACCCGTTACGACAACCTGTTGCTGAGCACCGGCCATGGCACGCTGGGCTGGACGATGGCAGCCGGCACCGGGCGCGTCGTCGCCGATCTGGTCAGCGGCCGGCAGCCGGAAATCGCCGTCGCCGATCTCGGGCTGGCACGCTATGCCGGCGCCCAATCCCGGCGTCCGGCGCGGCATCCGGTATCGGCGGCGCCGGCCTGAGCGACAGTTACAAATCGACGGCGATTTCCTTGCAACTTCCGTCCCGGCAGCCGGTCATTCCTCCGGTAGTGCAACCCACCAACACGAGGAGACGAAGATGCCGAACAGAGCTGTCATCAAGATTGTCCAGAATCGCGAGTTCCTGGTCTGCCAGCCGGACGACGACGTGCGGACCGTTGCCGCGCACATGAAACGGCACGGTCAGGCCGCCGTTCTGGCGGTTTCGCCGGAAGGCACGCTGCTCGGCATCTGCACCGAGCGCGACCTGACCTACAAGGTGCTGGCCGAAGGGCTGGACAGTACGACGCCGGTGTCGGCGGTGATGACGCCTGAACCGCGCACCGTGCCGCCGGAAATGATCTTCGGTCACGTCCTGCACCTGATGTACGAGGGTGGCTTCCGTCACATGCCGGTGGTCGATCCGAGCGGTCGGCCGCTCGGCCTGGTTTCGGCGCGCGACGCGCTGGGCCTGGAAATCGTCAGCTTCGCCGGCGAGGTGGCGCAGCGCGAAGCGCTGACCGAAATCCTCTAGTCGGCCGTGGGCGGCGCTGCCGCCTGCAGCAGTTCGCCGATGAAGGCCTGGGCGGGCAGGGAGAGCACCTTGCCTTTCAGGTGCACGATTGACCACGGCTGCTGGATCGGGAAGCCGGCGACGTCGAGCAGGCATAGCCCGTTGTCGGCCGGATCGGCGGCGAGCGCGTGGCGGGAGAGGATGGCCAGGCCGACGCCGCTCGCCACCAGATCGCGGATCGCCTCGTTGCTGGCGACGGTCAGCCGTACCTTGAGCGTCTGGCCGCTGGCCTGCAGATGACGGTCCACCGCCGCCCGCGAACCGGAGCCGGCTTCCCGCAGCAGGAAAGGCTCGTCGGCCAGGGCGGCGGCGTCGATCCGCCGGCCGGTCAGGCGATGGCCGAGCGGGGCGACGACGTGCAGCGGGTTGTCGAGGAAGGGGCGGACGACGACATCGATGTCCTGCGGCGGGTAGGACATGATGTAGAGGTCGTCTTCGTTCTTGCGCATGCGGTCGACGACGCCGGCCCGGTTGGTGATCTCGAGCCGGACGTCGATGTCCGGATAGCGGCGGCAGAAGGCGCCGAGCATGCGCGGCAGGAAGTATTGCGCGGTATTGACCAGGGCGACACGCAGGCGCCCGCTGTGTAGCCCCTTCAGCGCGCCGATGGCGGCTTCCAGGCGGTTCCATTCGTGGTCGAGGACGCGCACCGTGGCGAGCAATTCCTCGCCGGCCGCGGTCAGGCGGATGTCGCGGCCGATCTGCTCGAACAGCGGCAGGCCCAGCGTGTCGGCCAGTTGGCGAACCTGGATCGAGACTGCCGGCTGGGTCAGATGCAGGGCTTCGGCGGCGCGCGAAAAGCTGCCCAGGCGGGCTACCGTGGCGAAGGTTTCAAGCTGGCGCGGCGTGATGTGGCGTTTCAATGTATAAGCTCAGACAAATGGATAGTAGATAAAGTTTAATTGGATTTAATTACTGGCAAAAGGGATAGTCACGCCGTCGCGGCCATGCCGCTAGCCGGATTGTTTCCATGCCTTTCGAACCCGTCATTCTTTTCTTCCTGCTCGGCGCTCTGGCCGGGTTGATCCGTTCCGACCTGCGCATTCCTGCCGTCCTCTACGAGTCGCTGAGCATCTTCCTGTTGCTGGCGATCGGTCTCAAGGGCGGTGTCGAGCTGGCGCGTTACCCGGTCGGCGAACTGCTGGTCGCCGCCGCTACTGTCGTGCTGGCCGGCGCGCTGATTCCGCTCATCGCCTTCCCCGTACTTTCCCACCTCGGCCGCCTGGGGCGCGCCAACGCGGCGTCGATCGCCGCCCACTACGGTTCGGTCAGCGTCGTCACCTTCGCCGTCGCCACGACTTTTTTGCATGGGCGGAGCGAGAGTCCCGAGGGTTACATGACGGTTTTCCTGGTGTTGCTTGAATTCCCCGCCCTGATGATCGGCATCTGGCTGGCCCGGCGTGGCGCGTCGGACGGCGAGAGTGGCAAGGGCTGGAACAAGGTGCTGCACGAGGTATTTGCCGGCAAGAGCATCGTCTTGCTCCTGGGCGGCCTGGCGATTGGCTGGCTGGCCGGTAGCGACGGCCTGAAGCCGCTCGACAAGCTGTTCTTCGACCTGTTCAAAGGCATGCTGGCCATCTTCCTGCTCGAAATGGGCCTGGTGGCGGCGAGCCGGATTGGCGATCTGCGGCGGGCCGGCTGGTTTCTCGCCGGCTTCGCCATCGTCATGCCATTGGTCGGCGCCGTGCTCGGGGTTGCCACCGGTCTGCTGCTCGGTCTCTCGGTCGGTGGCATGACGCTGCTCGCGACGCTCTATGCCAGCGCTTCCTACATCGCGGCACCGGCGGCGATGCGCATCGCCGTGCCGGAAGCCAATCCGGGGCTGTCGATCGGCGCCTCGCTCGGCGTCACTTTCCCCTTCAACCTGTTGTTCGGCATTCCGGCCTATTATTGGCTGGCCACTAGCCTGCATGGAGTCTTCGCATGAATCGCCCGCTGCAAACCCGCAAGTTGCTGACCGTCGTTTGCGAGGCAGCACTGGAAAAGCGCCTGGAGAAGGAATTGCCCGGCTTCGGCGCCCACGGTTACACCATCTCCGATGCCCGTGGCAGTGGCGCGCACGGGCGGCGCGATGCCGCCTGGCCGGCGAGCGCCAACATCCGGGTCGAGGTGTTGTGCGACGAGGCAGTCGCCGAAGCCGTCATCCGCCACCTGGAAGCGCAATATTTCAGCAGTTACCAGCTGGTTGTCTTCCTCTCTGACGTACAGGTGTTGCGGGCGGAGAAGTTCTAAGGCGAGTTCTCGGTAAGCAGCGGGCGCCTCTCGCTGTGAAAACGCCCTAGCCCAGCAGCTTGCGCTGGTCGAGGAATTTTTCGAGGATTTCCAGGCGCGCCAGCGGGTCGTCGAGTTCGAGCAGTTTCTGCTTGGCCAGGTTCTGGATCGGTAGCACCTCGGTCAGCCGGTAGCCGACCCAGCCGGCATCGTCGTAGCGGTGCGGCTCGGGCATGCGGCCCGGGCCGAGATCGCCGACCACGCGCTGGAGCAGGGGCAGCAGGCGTTCGCGGTCTTGCGGCAGCGGCACGCCGGGTTCGGCCAGTAGTTCGACGGTCGCTTGCAGCAATTTGTCGCTCCCGACCTCGTGATCGAGGATGCGGAAGCGGCGGCCGCCGATGGCGTCGATCATCAGGATGCCGAGCTGTTCCATCTCCCAGTTGGCAATGCTGGCCAGCGTACCGACGGTATGCGGCACCGCCGCTTCGCCGACTTCGCCGCCGGCGTCGATCAGGCAGATGCCGAAGGGCGTGTTGTCCTTGAGGCAGGCCGCCGCCATGTCGAGGTAACGCTGCTCGAAGATCTTCAGCGGCTGCACGCCGCCGGGAAAGAGCACGGTATTGAGCGGGAAGAGCGGAATCTCCAGCGTCTTGACCCCGCCACCACCGGGGGCGCGGATGAAGTCGAACCAGCCCATCAGCGGTCTTCCCCCCAGCGTTGCATCAGCGTATGCGGGACAGCGATCTGGTCGAGAACGCGGGCGACGACGAAATCGACGATGTCCTGCACGCTTTGCGGATGATGGTAGAACCCGGGGCTGGGCGGCAGGATGACGGCGCCGGCGCGCGACAGGCGCAGCATGTTTTCCAGGTGGATGGCCGAGAACGGTGTTTCACGGGGAACCAGCACCAGTTTCCGCCCTTCCTTGAGGACGACGTCGGCGGCACGTTCGATCAGCTTGTCGGAGAGTCCCTGGGCGATGGCAGCCAGCGTGCCCATCGAGCAGGGGCAGACGATCATCGCGTCGGGCGGATTGGAGCCGGAGGCGACCGGTGCGAACCATTCCTCGCGCCCGAACACCTGCAGCTTATCGCCGTCGGCCTCGGGAAAGCGGGCGAGCAGGGCGGCTTTGGCGTCGGCCGGGCGCGACGGCAGGTCGAAATCCAGCTCCTGCCGGGCGACGATCTGCGCCGCCTGCGAATAGAGCAACTGGACGCGACAACCGGCACCGAGCAGACACTCGAGCAGGCGCAGGCCGTAGGGCAGGCCGGAGGCGCCGGTCAGGGCGAGGCAGACGGTGGCACTCATGGAGCGGGATCCGGGACGGGAGAATCAGCCAGCAGTTTAGCCGCGATCAGGCCGTTGATGGTGCCGAAGAACAGCGCGGCGGCAGCGAACACCGGCAGCAGCAGGAAGACACCGTCGTGCGGGATGAGCCAGGCGCGGGCCAGCAGCAACTGGCCGCCGATGTGCGCCAGGGCGGCGAGGATGGACAGGCTGACCGGCCCGAACCAGCGCGTCGGCAAGTGGCGGGCGAGGCCCAGCGTGAGCAGGCTGAGCGTCGTCCCGGCGGCCGACAGGAAGAAGCCGGGGGCGAGAAAGTAGCCGAGCAGCAGGCTGCCGGCGAGGACGCGCAGGACGCTGACCCAGACCGCGGTGCCCCAGCCGTAGCGGAGCAGCACGATCAGCGTGACGATGTTGGCGAGCCCCGGCTTGATGCCCGGCAGCGGCGTCGGGATCGCCGCGTCGACCAGCGACAGGCCGACCGCAGCGGTGGCCAGCCAGGCGACCCGGCGGTCTTCCGGGGTGACCGTGAGTTCAATAACTGATCGAGTCATAGACCTTGGTCCGGCCGGTGATCTGCAGGCTGACGCGGTTGGGCGCGCAGATGGCGATTTCGCCGGGGCGCATCAGCCAGCCCTGCTTGACGCAATACTGGCGCGGTCCGGGATCGGCGACGACCCGGGCGCGGCCCGGTTCGACGGCGATATGGGTCGTGCCGAGCGGGCCGGGGACGAGAATCTCGCGCCGTGTCCGGAGATCGACCTCGGCGAATACTTTCCCTTCCTGGCGAACGATGGCGCGGTCGGCCAGGCCGCCCTGCCAGAACTTTGGGATGCTGAAACCGACCAGCGCCGCGACGCTCAGGAAAACCAGCCAGTCGCCGGGGCGGATCAGCGCCAGCCAGCGCATCAACCGGCCAGCGTGCGATGCCGGACCAGCACGCGGGCCTGGCCGGCGAAGCGGCGGGCCAGGGTTTCCGCCAGATAGACGGAACGGTGCTGGCCGCCGGTGCAGCCGATGGCCACCGTCAGGTAATTGCGGTTGTCGCGGATGTAGCTGGGCAGCCAGTCGGAGACGAAGCGGCCGATGTCTTCGCGCATGCGGATGACGTCGGGGTCGCTTTCGAGGAATTCGGCGACCGGGCGGTCGCGCCCGGTCAGCGGGCGCAAGGCCGGGTCGTAATGCGGGTTGGGCAGGCAGCGGACGTCGAAGACGAGGTCGGCGTCGAGCGGCAGGCCGTGCTTGAAGCCGAAGGACTCGAACATCAGCGTCAGTCCCTGGCCGGGCTGGCTTTCGATGAACTGGCGCACCCATTCGCGCAGGGCGCTGGCCTTCAGACCGCTGGTGTCGATACGGTGGCCGAGCCCGGCGATCGGCGCCAGCAGTTCGCTTTCCTGGCGAATCGATTCGGCCAGCGAACGTTCGTCGTCGGCCAGCGGATGGCGGCGTCGCGATTCGGAATAGCGCTTGAGCAGCGTTTCCTCATTGGCGTGCAGGAACAGGAAGGTGATCTGGACACCGTCCTCGCTCAATCGCTTGAGTTTGCCGGGCAGCAACTCGATACCGCCGCCGGAGCGGGCATCGATGGCGACTGCCACCTTGCTGACGGCTTCCTCCTTGAGCATGCCGGCAAGAACTGTCAGCATCGCCACCGGCAGATTGTCGACGCAGTAATAGCCCGAGTCTTCAAGCAGGTTGAGGGCGACGGACTTGCCGGAGCCGGAAAGGCCGCTGATCAGTATGAGTTCCATGTACGGCAGGATAAAGGAAGGCGGCGCCGCGCGGCAACCTTTGGCAGTCGCCGGCCTCGGCCTTGAAAGGCGGGGCGTCGTCCCGGGAGTGTTTGAAGGATAATACTGGGCAGAAGAAAACCCGTGGAGAGACAACCATGACCCCGAACCTTCCCCAGCCCGAACTGCCTTTCCTGGCCGAACTGACCGCGCTGCGCCGCGACATCCATGCCCACCCCGAACTGGCTTTCGACGAGCAACGGACGGCCGACATCGTCGCCGCCGAACTGGCCCGCTACGGCCTGGAAGTGCATCGTGGCCTGGCCAAAACCGGCGTCGTCGGCGTCCTCAAGGCCGGCAATTCGCCGCGCATGATCGGCCTGCGTGCCGACATGGACGCGCTGCCGCTCGCCGAGCTGAACGAATTCCCGCATCACTCGAAACACCCGGGGAAAATGCATGCCTGCGGCCACGACGGCCATACCGCGATGCTGCTCGGCGCCGCCCGCTACCTGGCGGAGAACCCGGAGTTCGACGGTACCGTCGTCTTCATCTTCCAGCCGGCCGAGGAATCGGAAGGCGGCGCCGCGGTGATGATCGAAGACGGCCTGTTCGAGAAATTCCCGGTCGAGGCGGTGTTCGGCTTGCACAACTGGCCGGGCATCCCGGTCGGAGAAATGATGGCGATGCCGGGGCCGGTGATGGCCGGCACCTGCGGCTTCGAGATCCACGTGCGCGGCCACGGCTGCCACGCGGCGATGCCGCATCAGGGGATCGACGCCATCGTCACCGGCGCGCAACTGGTGCAGGCCTTGCAGACCGTGGTCAGCCGCACCCTGCATCCCTGCGATGCGGCGGTGGTCAGCGTCACCCAGTTCCACGCCGGCGAGGCCTGGAACATCATCCCGGAAGAAGTGGTGATGCGCGGCACCATCCGCAGCTTCAAGCCGGAAGTCCAGGAGAGCATCGAGCGCGCCATCGAGCGCCAGTGCAGCGGCATCGCCGCCGCCAACGGGGCGCAGATTTCGGTCCGTTTCGAGCATCGCTACCCGCCGACGGTCAACAGCCCGGCCGAGGCCAAATTCTGCCAGCAGGTCGCTGCCGAGGTGTTCGGCGCCGAGCGGGTGCTGACCGACATCCTGCCCTCGATGGGCGCCGAGGATTTCGCCTACATGCTGCGCGAGAAGCCCGGCTGCTACGTCTGGCTGGGCAACGGCCCGGGCACCGGCGGTTGCACCCTGCACAATCCGCACTACGATTTCAACGACCAGTTGCTGACGCTGGGCGTCGCTTACTGGTCGCACCTGGTCAGGCGCGCCCTGCCGAGGGCGGCCTGAGAACTACAGCCGGAACTGGGCGATTGCCCGGTTGAGTTCGCCGGAAACGGCATTCAGGCGGTCGGCGCTGGCCACCACCTGACGTAGTGCCTGATCGTTGCTGGCGATCAGGTTGCGCACCTGTTCGACATGCGACTCGATCTGCTGTTCGCTGGCGTTTTCGGCGTTGATCGCCTGGGCGATGCGTCCGACCACCACCGTCACTTCCTGCGCGCTGGCCTTCATGCGGTCGAAGGCTTCGCGCGACTGTTTGGACAGTTCGACGCTTTCGCCGACTTGCAGCAGGCCGGCTTCCATGCCTTCGACGGCGCGCTGGGTACCGGACTGGATGCTGGCGACCATGGCGGAGATTTCGGAAGTCGATTGCGTCGTCCGTTCGGCGAGCTTGCGCACTTCGTCGGCAACCACCGCGAAGCCGCGTCCCTGCTCGCCGGCGCGGGCCGCCTCGATGGCGGCATTGAGCGCCAGCAGGTTGGTCTGGCCGGCGATGTCGGAGATGACGCCGAGGATGGCGCTGATTTTCGCCGACTGGGCGCCGAGTTCCCGGATGTGCGCCGCCGTCGCCTGCACCGAGCTGGCCATTGCCTCGGTTTCCGCCGCCGCGCGGCTGGCCAGCGCGGCGCCGCTGTCGGAAGTGCTGCTCGAGTCGCCAACGATGCGCTCGGCGTCGTCGACGGCGCGCATGATCTCGTTGAGGCCGTTGGTCGCGACATGGACGTTGTTGACCATTTCCTGGGCGTAGCTCAGTTGCTGCTGGCTGCCGTCGGCGACCTGGCGCGTCGCATCGTCCACCAGGCGGGCGCCTTGCTCGACGTCGCGGGCATGCGTTGCCAGGCTGCCGACCAGTTGCCGCAACTGTTCCTGCATGCGGGCCAGGGCGCCGAGCAGGCTGTCGCGGTTACCGTCGTCGAGGGCGATGCGCCGGCTCAGGTCGCCGGTGGCGACGGCATTGGCCACTTCGCGGGCGTAGGCCGGTTCGCCGCCGAGCGCGCGGCGGACGTAGGCGAGCGTCGTCCACACGCTGCCGATGCTGATCAGGATGGCAATCCCGGTCAGCACCAGGATCAGGGTTTCCTGTGTCCGGGCGGCGCTTTCCACGCGTGCGCGCTCATCGAGCGTTTTTTGTTTGAGGCTGTCGAGAGCTTCGAGCAGCACTTGCTTGAGTTTGCGCCAGGCCGGTGTTTCCTTGGCATTGATCAGTGCCTTGGCCTCGTCGAAACGGCCGGCCTTGAGCGCGGTCAGCACTTCCTTCTGCGCTTCTGCCTGGGCATTGGCGAGGTTTTCCAGTGCCGCCGTCGTCTCGCTGAATCCCTCCACCTTGGCCGCGTTGGTAACGGCCGACTGGCGCGCCTTGTTGAAATCTTCGCGTGCCTTGTCCAGATTCGTGTAGGCCTTGGGATTTTCCGGGTCGAGCGTGATGTTGCGCAGGGCCTGCCCCATCTGCAGTCCCTGTGCGTACATTTCGCGGTAATCCTGGCGCAGCGCGCTGGTACCGTCTAGGAAATGGCCGAAACTTGCCGAAGTGCCGTGCAGCCCGGTATAGGCAACGACGATGGCGCTGACGAAGCCGCCCATGATCAGGGCCATGCCCAACAACAACCGATTACGAAAGCTCATCACTATCCCCTTATATTGTCTCCCTATGACCATTGTAAGAGGTGACGCTGGATTTTGGTCAGCGAATGACCAGGATATCGCCCTCGCGAGTGATGACGCCGGCGCCGCTTAGGTCGGCGAGCAGACGGGCGGCCAGTTCGTCTTCCGCCAGCGCGAGATAGCGCTGGTTGATGTCGACGGCGAACGGCAGGCTGGCGAGAAAGCCGGGAAAGCCCATCGCCGGCAGTTGCTGTCTTTCCATCAGCGCGAAGGCGACGATCACCTTGAGCGCGTGCCAGGCCAGCCGCTCGATGTCGGCGACAAAGCCATCGAGGCGCCGGAAGGCAGTGGCAAGCGCCCGGTCGACGTCGGCGAACGGCGCGCCGTGGCCGGGGATGACGATATCGATCGGCAGGCGGCCGAGCATTTCCAGCGTCGCCCGGGTGGCCGCCAGGCCGTCGGCAGTGCCGAGCAGTTCCGGGAAGACGACGCCGAAGCCGTTTTCCCACAGCGCATCGCCGGAAATCAGCAGGCGCTTTTCCGGGTTGTAGAAGGCGAGCGCTTCCATGTCGTGCCCCGGTACCGCCAGCGCCTGCCAGTTCAGTCCGGCGAATTCGATCTCGCTGCCGGCCTCGATCAGCGCGTCGTGGCGGAAAGGAGCGGCCTGCTGGCCGAGCGGCGAAAGCAGCAGGGCGTCTTCGTCCCATTCGGCGATGCTCGCCTGGAGGCCGGCGGGGACGCCGATGCTGCAGCCGAAAGCCGCCTGCACCGCGGCATTGCCGCCGATGTGGTCGGAGTGCGAATGGGTGTTGAACAGGCGCTCAAGCTGGCAGCCGGCGAGTGCGTGGCGAAGCAGGGCAACGGTCTGCTCGGCGTGCGTGACGTAACCACTGTCGATCAGCGTCGCCCGCTCGCCGTCGAAAGCGAGGATGTTATTGGCCGACAGCCAGCCGCGCTCGATGACCAGGAGGCTGTCTGGCAGCTTCGCCGTCATGCCGGGCGCGGGGTCTCGTCTGCCGCCGGCAGCGGGGTCTGGGTTGGAGCGGCGGCTTTCGGTGCCTCTTCAGGCGGCCGGCCGCAGCCGAGACAGTAGCCGCTGTCGGGGTCGGTGGTGCAGATGCCGACGCAGGGGTAAAGGTCTTCGCTGGGCTCGCTCATGGTCATTCAGTGGGGCGGGGAGATGCCGCTTGCCGATCGCGCAGAGCGGTGAGAACGGCCAGCCGCGCCGGCGCGTCGAGACGCGACCAGTTGGCGATTTCGTCGAGGGTGCGCCGGCAACCTACGCAGAAACCGCTGACCGGGTCGATGCGGCAGACGTTGGTGCAGGGCGAGGCGGGCAGGGCAGGCATCAGAAGAGGACGTAACGTTTTTGACGGTCGATGGCGTTGGCGACGGCGGTCTGCGCTTCCTCACGCGTGATGCGGACCAGCGTCGCCAGATGCTGACGTCGGTCGCGGCTGGAAAGTTCCGGAAAACTGATGGTCTGCGCGTCGTCGCCGGGTTCGGACGGCTCGTGCACGATCCCCATGCGGTCAATGCGGATGCTGACCGGTGTCAACGCCAGTGCGCTTTCCGGGTGGCGCAGGAAATCCGCCAGCACTTCGACCAGATGCTCGGGCATCAGGGCCTCGCTGTTTTCGCGCAGGCGCAGGTCGAGTTCGACCAGGTGACGGGTGTGGCGTTCATCCTCGTCGGGGTGATGTTGTTGCTGCAGGACGAGCAACTGGGCGTGTTCGATCGAGAGATCGGCGCGCAAGCCCTGGCGTTCTCGGCGCAACTGTTCGACGTGGGCGTTGAAACTGCGCAGCAGGCTCTCCAGCGCCCGCGCCTGCAGCCGCTGGCGCGTTGTTTCCAGGTTGCAACTGGGTTCGATCAGCGTCTGGTCGGAGAAATAGACGATTTCTTGCGGCACGTCGCTGCGTATCACGTTGCCCTGCTGCGCCAGGCCGAACTGCCGCTTCTGCTGGCGACGCGCCGCCAGCATCGCGCAGAAGCAATCGCTGGCCCAGCACTCCGGGCGTTGCAGGAAATCGCGCACCGCCTGGCTGCGGCCGAGCATTTCGTCGATGTCGGCCGGCGTGGCGAACAGCGCATGCACCAGCATGTCGTTGGCGAAGCTGCGCCGGTTGATCTCGATCGGCCCGGGCAAGGCGCTGACCAGGCCGTGGCAATAACCCAGTGCATGTTCGACGGCGGCCAGCAGGTGCTTGTCGAGGCGTGGCGCGGCGCGAACCAGCGGATCGACCATGCCGATCACGCGATCAAGCGCCGCCGTCACCTCGGGGTCGGGCTGTGGTGCGGGTTTCAGCAGATCGGCAAGGGCGGAAAGGAAAGTCAATCGGACTTGGCGTAGAGCGCCCGGCCGGCCCTGGCGCCGTTCGGGCGGTTGATGGTGGCGGCGATCCATTCGCCGACTGCCGCCAGTTTAGCCAGATCGATGCCGGTTTGTATGCCCAATCCGTCGAGCAGATAGACCACGTCCTCGGTGGCCACGTTGCCGGAGGCCCCTTTCGCGTAGGGACAGCCGCCCAGTCCGGCAACCGAGGCGTCGAAGACCGCCATGCCTGCCCGCAGTGAAGCGTAGATGTTGGCGATCGCCATGCCGTAGGTGTCGTGATAATGGCCGGCCAGCTTTTCGATCGGCACGACGCGGGCGCAGGCTTCGATCATGCGGGCGATCGAAGCCGGATTGCCGACGCCGATGGTGTCGCCCAGCGACACCTCGTAACAGCCCATGTCGAAAAGGATTTTCGCCACTTCGGCGGTTTTCTCCGGCGCCACCGCGCCTTCGTAGGGGCAACCGACGACGCAGGAAACATAGCCGCGCACCGGAATTTCCAGCGCCGAAGCGGCGGCGACCACTGGCTCGAAGCGTTTCAGGCTCTCGGCAATCGAGCAATTGATGTTCTTGCGCGAAAAAGCCTCGGAAGCGGCAGCGAAGATCGCCACCTCGTCGGCCTGGGCCGTGACGGCACCGTCAAAACCTTGCAGATTGGGCGTCAGCGCGGTGTAGACAGCGCCTGGCCGGCGCCGGATGCCGGCCAGCACGGCGGCGTTATCGCCCATCTGCGGCACCCATTTCGGCGAGACGAAGGAAGTCGCCTCGATCACCGACAAACCGGCCTCGGCCAGGCGCTCGATCAATTCGATCTTGATCTCGGTCGGGACGACCTGTTTTTCGTTCTGCAAGCCGTCGCGCGGGCCGACTTCGACGATTTTGACGCGTGCAGGGAGAGTCATAGATAGATTTCTTCAGTTAGGTAATTCAAACCCTTGAAGCGCAGAGGTACTGGGGATGCGATCCAAGAGGTGCCATTGTTGTTTTGTTTTACGTGAAAACAATATATTCCGTGAGTGTCGCGGGAATTGACGACAAACGGTGGTAGCCAAAATAGCTGAATTCTTCCATCTCCTTCCCAGCCATGATTCCGAAATAACGACCAGATTGAGTCGAGATAATTTTGCATATCAGGAAAGCTGGAAAAAGCTTCGTTGCAAAATCTCATAAAAGCTAGATCGTCCAAATGGTGGAATGAATAGACGTGATAGCGCTGAAAGCTTGATGGTGGAACTGCAAATTGCCCGCCAAATTGCATATACCTGTCGTCCATCTGAATCTCCTGTGAAATTGGGTACGGCGAAACAGAGGTTTCAGTGTAGGGAAGTATGCGATTTGGACAAAATGCGAAGTTATTTATTCCGTTCGGCTATTTTCAAGAGATTGATCTCCTTCAAACTCGACCAGCGCCGCCCCATCGCTCACTTGCTCGCCGGCGGCGTAGCAGAAGGCCTTGAGGGTGCCGGCGGCGGGGGCGGTGATGGTGTGCTCCATCTTCATCGCTTCGAGGATCAAGAGCGGCGTGCCCTTGTCCACCTTCTGGCCGGGCTGGGCGAGCAGGGCGACGACCTTGCCGGGCATCGGTGCGGTCAGGCCGCCGCCGTGGCTGTCGCCGGCATCGACGCGGTGCAGCGGGTCGTCGCGCTGGAGTGAGTACGTGCTCCCCTGCAAAAACACCGTGCGCTTGTCGTCGACGGCGACCACCGAGGCGATCAGGCGGCGGTCGTCGAGTTCGACGGCAAAGCGGTCGCCTTCCAGCTTCCTGCCGCTGGCCACGGTCGTTTCACCGCCGAGCGTGATTTCCCAGCGCTCGCCGAGGTAACGCACGCCAGCCTCGACCAGCGTCTCGCCATCCATGAAGCTGATTGTGCGCGCTGCCGACAGGTTCATGCGCCAGCCGTCGCGCGCATGCCAGGGCGAGTACGGGTCGCCGCCGGTCTGCGCGGCCTGCTTGGCAGCGTGTTGTTCCCAGAGCAGTTCGCCGACCGTGGCGACGAGCAGCGCGTCGCGCGGCACCGGCTGCACGGCGGGGAAGAGGAAATCCTTCTGCCGTTCGATCAGGCCGGTGTCGAGGTCGGCCTTGGCGAAGGCCGGGCAGGCGACCAGGCGGGAGAGGAAGTCGATGTTGGTGGTCAGGCCGGCGACGCGGTAGTCGGCCAGCGCCTTACGCATGCGTGCCAGCGCGCCGTCGCGGGTTTCGTCCCAGACGATCAGCTTGGCGATCATCGGGTCGTAGAAGGGTGTGATCTCGTCGCCCTCCTCGACGCCGGTATCGACGCGCACGTTGATCGACTCGGCCGGCGGCACCAGGCGCACCAGCTTGCCAGTGGCGGGCAGGAAGCCCTTGTTGGCGTCCTCGGCGTAGATGCGCGCTTCCAGCGCATGGCCGCGGATTTCCAGCTGCTCCTGGCGGAGCGGCAGCGGCTGGCCGGCGGCGACGCGCAACTGCCATTCGACCAGATCCTGGCCGGTGATCATCTCGGTGACCGGGTGCTCGACCTGCAGACGGGTGTTCATCTCCATGAAGAAGAAGCTGCCGTCCTGGTTGGCGATGAACTCGACCGTGCCGGCGCCGACGTAACCGACGGCCTTTGCCGCTGCAACGGCGGCCTCGCCCATCTCGCGGCGGCGCGCCTCGCTCATGCCCGGCGCTGGCGCTTCTTCAAGCACCTTCTGGTGACGGCGCTGCACCGAGCAGTCGCGCTCGAAGAGATAGACGCAGTTGCCCAGCGTGTCGGCAAAGACCTGGATTTCGACGTGGCGCGGCTTGGTGATGTATTTCTCAATCAGCACGTGGTCGTCGCCGAAGCTCGACAGCGCCTCGCGCTTGCAGGAAGCCAGCGCGTCCGGGAAATCCTCGGATTTCTCGACCAGGCGCATGCCCTTGCCGCCGCCGCCGGCCGCCGCCTTGATCAGCACCGGGTAGCCGATCTTCTCGGCCTCGGCGTGGAGCAGCGTCGGGCGCTGGTCGTCGCCGTGGTAGCCCGGCGTCAGCGGCACGTTCGCCGTGCCCATCAGCTTCTTGGCCTCCGATTTCGAGCCCATGGCGTGGATCGCCGCAGCCGGCGGGCCGATGAAGACCAGGCCGGCCTGGGCCAGGGCTTCGGCGAACTCTTCGTTTTCCGAAAGGAAGCCGTAGCCCGGATGCACCGCCTGGGCGCCGGTGCGCTGGCAGGCCTCGATGATCTTGTCGGCGACCAGATAGGACTCGCGCGCCGCCGCCGGCCCGAGCAGCACGGCCTCGTCGGCCAGACGGACGTGGCGAGCGTTGGCGTCGGCCTCGGAATAGACTGCGACGGTGCGGATACCCATGCGGCGGGCGGTCTTGATGACGCGGCAGGCGATTTCTCCGCGATTGGCAATCAGAATCTTGGTGAACATCGTTTTACGCCTCCATCCAGTTGGGCGAACGTTTTTCGAGGAACGCGGCGATGCCCTCGCGTGCTTCCGGCGTTGCCCGCAGATGGGCGATGCGGTGGGCGGTTTCCTCGACCAGGGTCTGGTTGACCGGCTGGTGATCGACGGCGCGGATCAGATCCTTGGCTGCGGCCTGCGCGTTCGGGCCGCCGGCCAGCAGCGCGGCAACGATCTCGGCGACCTTGTCGTCCAGTGCGTCTGGCTCGGTGACTTCATGCACCAGTCCGATCTCGCGGGCGCGGGCAGCATCGATGCGCTCGGCCGTCTGGAAATAGCGCGTCGCCTGGCGGGCGCCGATGGCGCGCAGCACGTAGGGCGAAATCGCCGACGGAATGATGCCGAACTTGACCTCGGAGGTGGCGAAGACGGCCTTGGTCGAGGCGACGGCGATGTCACAGGCCGCCGCCAGCCCCATGCCGCCGCCGAGCGCGGCGCCCTGCACGCGGGCGATGGTCGGCTTCTGCATCTCGGCCAGCGTGCGCAGCATGCCGGCCAGGGCGCGGGCGTCGTTGAGGTTTTCGTCGATCCCGTTGTTGGCGGCGCGGCGCATCCAGTTGAGGTCGGCGCCGGCCGAGAAGCTTTTTCCTCTTCCTGCCAGAACGACGATGCGGACGTCGGCGTCCTGATCAAGGGCGATGCAGGCGGCGGTGAGTTCGGCGATCAGGGTTTCGTCGAAGGCATTGTGCAGGTCGGGGCGGTTCATCCAGATCGTGGCGACCGGGCCGCTTAATTCGATTTCCAGGGCTTGGAAGGGCATTTTTGGTTTGTCTCCTGAGGATTTGTTGGTTTTTTTACGGGTGTGTATTTGGTTTGATATGGGTGTTTTGGATTTTTTTAACCGCTGTTTTCCGGTGTTGGCCGGCGGGTGGCTTTGGTTCTTTTTGGCGCTGGTTTCCGCGCCTGACGCGCGGGCGTACTTTCTTCTTGTTTCGCCAAGAAGAAAGTAGCCAAAGAAGAAGGCGACCCTAGGTCGGCGCCCGCCGCGCGGGTTCCCTGCGCTACTCGGTCCTGGCGGGGGCTGCGCAACTCGGGGCTTTGCCCCTCAGACAGTGCTCGCCCTTTATCCGCCAGGCCCTGCGTTGCTCGGCGCCTCCCAAGGGGCCCGGCAAACCGAGCGCTGCTGAAAGCATGACGCTCTTTCAACCGCAAACCTTCGCATGCCGCTGGTTTTCGGGGCCCCCCTGAGAGGCGCTGAGCAACGCAGGCGTGCCGGGGGAAGTCGGCGAGGACTGTCTGAGGCCCGCAGGGCCGAGTTCCGCAGCCGCCCGGCGCGCCGAGTAGCGCAAGGGACCGGGCGTAGCCCGGCGCCGACCTGGGGGTGGCTTTTTCTTTGGCTACTTTCTTTTTTCCACAAAAAAGAAAGTACGCCCGCCGGTCAGCGGCGGAAAACAGCGCTTCAGAAGCCAAAGCCACTCTTTTAACAGCGGAACCCAGCGGATCAGAAACCCCCATCCCCATCACATCCGGAAAATCCCGAACTTCGTCGCCTCCGCCGGCGCATTCATCGCCGCCGACAGCCCCAACCCCAGCACGCGCCGCGTATCCGCCGGGTCGATGATCCCGTCGTCCCACAGCCGCGCCGAGGCGTAATAGGGATGGCCCTGTGTCTCGTACTGCTCGCGGATCGGCGCCTTGAAGGCGGCTTCTTCTTCCGCCGACCAGTTGCCACCCTTGGCTTCGATGCCGTCGCGTTTGACCGTGGCCAGCACGCCGGCCGCCTGTTCGCCGCCCATCACCGAGATGCGCGCGTTCGGCCACATCCACAGGAAGCGGGGCGAGTAGGCGCGGCCGCACATGCCGTAGTTGCCGGCGCCGAACGAGCCGCCGATGACGACGGTGAATTTCGGCACTTTCGCCGTTGCGACGGCGGTGACCATCTTGGCGCCGTCGCGGGCGATGCCGCCGTTTTCGTATTTGCGGCCGACCATGAAGCCGGTGATGTTCTGCAGGAAGACGAGCGGGATGCCGCGCTGGGCGCAGAGTTCGATGAAATGCGCGCCTTTGAGGGCCGATTCGCTGAACAAAATGCCGTTGTTGGCGACGATGCCGACCGGGTAGCCGTAGATGCGCGCGAAGCCGCAGACCAGCGTCGTGCCGTAGCGCGCCTTGAACTCGTCGAAGTCGGAGCCATCGACGATGCGGGCGATGATCTCGCGCACGTCGAAGGGCTTCTTGGTGTCGGTCGGGATCACGCCGTACAGCTCTTCCGGGCTGAACAACGGGGCGCTCGGGGCGGTTAATGTCACCGGCGGCGTCTTCTTCCAGTTCAGGTCGCGCACGATGCGCCGCGCGATGGCCAGTGCGTGGGCGTCGTTTTCGGCCAGGTGGTCGGCGACGCCGGAGATGCGCGTATGCACGTCGGCGCCGCCGAGGTCTTCGGCGGTAACGACCTCGCCGGTCGCCGCCTTGACCAGCGGCGGGCCGCCGAGAAAGATGGTGCCCTGGTCGCGGACGATGATCGACTCGTCGCACATCGCCGGCACGTAGGCGCCGCCGGCCGTGCACGAACCCATCACCGCGGCGATCTGCGGAATGCCGGCGGCCGACAGGTTGGCCTGGTTGAAGAAGATGCGCCCGAAATGTTCCTTGTCCGGGAAGACTTCGTCCTGCATCGGCAGGAAGGCGCCGCCGGAATCGACCAGATAGATGCATGGCAGGCGGTTTTCCAGGGCGATTTCCTGGGCGCGCAGGTGCTTCTTGACGGTCAGCGGGTAGTAGGTGCCGCCCTTCACCGTCGCGTCGTTGGCGACGATCATGCATTCGACGCCCTCGACGCGGCCGATGCCGGCGATCACCGAGGCGGCCGGCACGTCGCCGCCGTACATGCCATAAGCGGCGAACTGGCCGATTTCGAGGAAGGGCGTGCCGGGGTCGAGCAGGGCGCTGACCCGCTCGCGCGGCAGCAGCTTGCCGCGCGCCAGGTGCTTTTGGCGCGCCGCTTCCGGGCCGCCGAGGGCGATCTTCTCGACCTTTTCATGCAGGTCGGCGACGACCGCCTGCATGGCCGCCGCGTTGGCCTGGAAGTCGGCCGAACGCGGATTCAGTTGGGATTTCAGGATGGTCATGTCTCCTCGCTTCTTTTATTGGTGCGTTGCCTGAAAATGAAAAACGGAAAAGGCTTTACAACTGCCTTTCCTCCTTGAGCCATTTGCTGACCGGCTCGGGGCGGAAGGCGAGCATGGCGGCGAGCAGGGCTTCCGGGTCGCTGTCGCTGAGCGCCATCGCCCGGTTCTGGGCGCGCAGGAAACCTTCCGCCGCCGCATGGTCGAACATCGCCAGCAGCGGGTCGTAGTAACCAGCGATGTTGAGCAGGCCGATCGGTTTCGTATGGAATCCGAGCTGTCCCCAGGTCAGGATTTCGCAGTATTCCTCGAAGGTGCCAAAGCCGCCGGGCATGGCGATGAAGCCTTCGGCCAGTTCGGCCATCCGCGCCTTGCGGGTGTGCATCGAATCGACGACTTCGAGCCGGGTCAGTGTTCGGTGGTCCACCGGGCGGCCTTCGACTTCCTTGCCCATCAAGGCTTGCGGGATGACGCCGATGACCGTGCCGCCGGCGTCGAGACAGGCATCGGCGACGGCACCCATGAGGCCGACGTTGCCGCCGCCGTAGATGAGCTGGATGCCGCGGCTGGCGAGCAGGCGGCCGAGATTCTCGGCCGCGGCGCGATAGACGGGTTTGTTGCCGGCGTTGGCGCCGCAGAAGACACAGAGGCTTTTCATGAGCTTTCCTTGTTGGCGAGCCGCAGGACGACGAATTCCGGTGGGCAGTTGAAACGGATGGGCAGAATGCTGGTGCCGACGCCCGAACTCACCCAGGTCGGCACGGCGCTCCCCGGAATCCAGCCGTAAGCGTGTTCTCGGGCGGAGCGACCGGGGACGATCAGCGCGCCGACGAAAGGCAGGCGGACTTGTCCGCCGTGTGTGTGGCCGGCCAGGGCGACGCGGGTCGAGGCCGGCAGGTCTGGGGCGTTGGCCGGGTCGTGCAGCATGGCGATGACGTCGGCGCCGGTTGGCACGGCGGCGAAGGCGGCCGCCGGTTCGGCATGGCCGGTCATGTCGTCGCCGACGCCGGCCAGCCAGAGTCCGTTTTCGGGCAGCTCGAGCGCTTCGTTTTCCAGCACGCGGATACCGACTTGCTCCAGCGCCCGCCGCACGCGCGGTCCATCGAAATGCCAGTCGTGGTTGCCGAGCGTTGCGAAAACGCCGAGCCGGGCACGCAGGCCGGCCAGGTCGGCGGCGAGGTCTTCCGGGGCGACCTGGGTTCCACCGAGGACGCCCTGGATCATGAAATCGCCCGGCAGCAGGATCAGGTCGGGGTTTGCCTCGTTGATGCGCTCGACCAGGCGACGTAGCGCGGCGCGCCCGACATGCGGGGCGCCGACGTGGAGGTCGCTGGCCATGGCGATGGTCAAGGGCTGCTTGAGCTGGGCGGCGCTCAGCGTCAGGTCGCGGCGCAGCACCTGGCCCGGCTCGATGGCCAGCGACCAGCCGGCAAAAGCCAGCAAGCAGGCGTAGATGACCAGACGCAATCGCATCTCAGAAGCCGCCGCTTTCCAGCCAGCGTTCGATCTGCGGCAGGCGGTCGGCGCCGAAGAAGGCTTCGCCGTCGATGATCACGTGCGGCGAGCCGAAGACGCCGATGGCCAGCGCCTGCTCGCATTCGTCCTTGAGGCGTGCCTTGATTTCCGGGGCCTGCAGCGCGGCGGCCAGCGTGTCGCGGTCGATGCCGAGGTCGGCGGCGATGTCGAGCACCGTTTCCGGCGACGAGATGTCGAGGTCGTCGACGAAGAAAGCGCGATAGACGGCGCGGGCAAAGCGCCGGGCCAGCGCGCAATCCTGGCCGTGCAGCCAGTAGTAGGCGCGGGCGGCGTTCTGCGTTGGCAGCGGGAAGCGGCTGGGCATCTTGTAGGGAACGCCCAGGAAACGCGCCGAGCGGGCGAAGTCGTGCAGCATGTAGCGGCCCTTGTTGCTGACGCCGTCGGCCGGCGGGCGTGAGCCGGTGGCCTGGAAGATGACGCCGAGCAGGATCGGGTGCCAGCGCACCTTGCGGCCGAAGCGGGCGGCGACGTCGTCGATCTTCTCGGCCATCAGGTAGCCGTAGGGGCTGGAAAAATCGAACCAGAAATCGATAGTGTTCTTGTCGTTGGTTTCGCTCATCAGGGTCTCCTCGGGGTTGGGGAGCGGTCGCCGGAATTCTCTGTCCGGTCGACCGCGGGTTGGCTTACTCGGCCGCGATCGAACGCCCGATCACCAGGCGCTGGATGTCGTTGGCGCCTTCGTAGATCTGGCTGATGCGCACGTCGCGATAGATGCGCTCGACCGGGAAATCGCTGGTGTAGCCGACGCCGCCGTGAATCTGGATGGCGTCCGAGGCGATCTTCTCGGCGGCTTCGGAAGCGAACATCTTGGCCATCGAGGCTTCCTTGAGGCAGGGCTTGCCGGCGTCCTTCAATTGCGCGGCGCGCCAGACCATCAGACGAGCGGCGTCGAGCAGGGTATTCATGTCGGCCAGGCGGAAATTGACCGCTTGGTGTTCGATGATCGGCACGCCGAAGGTGACGCGTTCCTTGGCGTAACGCACTGCGGCCTCAAAGGCTGCGCGCGCCATGCCGATGCTCTGGGCAGCGATGCCGATACGGCCGGCTTCGAGGTTGGAGAGCGCGATCTTGTAGCCTTCGCCTTCCTTGCCGAGCAGCGCGGAAGCCGGCACGCGGCAATTCTCGAAGATGATCTGCACGGTGTCGGACGCGTGCTGGCCCATCTTGTCCTCGGTCCGGCCGACGATGAAGCCTGGGGTGTTGGTCGGCACCAGGAAGCAGGAGATGCCCTTCTTGCCGGCGGCCTTGTCGGTCACCGCGAAAACGATAGCCATGTGGGCGTGCTTGCCGGTGGTGATGAACTGCTTGACGCCGTTGAGCACGAAATGGTCGCCATCGCGGTCGGCGCGCGTGGTGATGGCGGCGGCATCCGAGCCGGTGTGCGGTTCGGTCAGGCAGAAACAGCCCCACTTCTCGCCGCGCGCCAGCGGCTTCAGCCATTCTTCCTTCTGCGCGTCGGTGCCGTACTTTTGCGTGATGCCGCAGGCCAGCGAGTTCTGTACCGAGACGATGGTCGAGGTGGCGCCGTCGCCAGCGGCGATTTCTTCCAGGGTTAGGACCAAGCTCATGTAATCCATGCCGGCGCCGTCCCATTCTTCCGGCACGCACATGCCCATCGCGCCGAGTTCGCCGAGTTCCTTCAGCGCATCGGCCGGGAAGGTGTGGTTCTTGTCCCATTCGGCGGCGAAGGGGGCGAGGCGCTCCTGCGCGAAGGCGCGCATGGTGTCGCGGATCATTTCCTGTTCTTGCGTCAGAATCATGCTGTTTTCTCCAGAGTTGTTTTTTGTACGGTGGTCAGCCAGACGCCGGCAATTACCAGCAGGCCGCCGAAAAGTACCGACATGCCGAGCCGCTCGTCGAGCAGGATGGCTGCCTGCAGCACGGCGAAGACCGGTACCAGATTGATGAAGACCGAGGCGTGGCCGGCGCCGAGTTGCTGTACGGCGGCGGTGAACCAGGTGTAGGCGATGGCGGTGCCGAAGACGGCGAGAAAGAGCATGCTGCTCCACACCCGCCACGACCAGCCGGCCAGATCGACGTCGCCCTGGACCAGCGCGGCCAGGCCGAGCAGGAAGGCGCCGCTGAAGCTGGCGTAGAGCGTGGTCGCCAGCGCCGAGAAATGGCCGGTCGCCCGCCAGCCGATGAAGGTGTAGGCCGCCCAGCTCAGCACGCAGCCGACGATCAGCCACTCGCCGATGCCGACTGTGCCCTGCAGCAGGGCCAGCGGATCGCCGTTGCCGATCACCGTCAGGCAGCCGGCGAGCGCGATCGCGCTGCCCAGCGCCTTGCGCCGGTTCATGCCTTCCTTGCCGATGGCCCAGGCGAGCAGCACGATGACCACCGGGTTGAGGGCGACAACGAGGGCGCCGCGCCCGGCGGAAATGTGCTGCAGCCCGAAAAAGAAGCACAGGCCGTAAAGGAAGATGCCAAAGAAACCGAGGGCCCAGACCAGTCCCCATTCCTGCCGGTCCTTGGGCAGCGCGATGCCGCCGCCGGAGAGCAGCATGACACCGCCGACCACCAGGCCGGCGACGACGAAGCGCAGCGCGGCGACGGCGAGCGGGGCGCTGAGTTCCTGGGCGATCACTCGCCCGGCAATCCAGGTGCCGCCCCACATTGCCATCGCTGCTACCAGCTTGACGTAGGTCAGGGTCCGGGCCGACTGCGGCACTTAGAGCATTTCCACCGCGAGGGCCGTGGCTTCGCCGCCGCCGATGCAGAGCGAGGCGACGCCGCGCTTCTTGCCGTACTTCTTCAGTGCGCCGAGCAGGGTAACGACGATGCGGGCACCGGAAGCGCCGATCGGATGGCCGAGCGCGCAGGCACCGCCATGCACGTTGACCTTGGCCGGGTCGAGCTTGAGGTCGTGCAGCGCGGCCATGGCAACTACGGCGAAGGCTTCATTGACTTCGAACAGGTCGACGCTGTCGGCGCTCCAGCCGGTCTTGGCGAACAGCTTCTGCATGGCGCCGACCGGGGCCGACGGGAACAGGGCCGGCACGCCGGCATGCGTGGTGTGGGCGACGATGCGGGCGACCGGGGCGAGGCCGAGCTTGGCCGCCTGCGATTCGCGCATCAGCACCATGGCGGCGGCGCCGTCCGAAATCGACGAGGAGTTGGCGGCGGTGACCGTGCCATCCTTCTTGAAGGCCGGCTTCAGGGTCGGGATCTTGTCGACGTTGACCGCGAACGGGCCTTCGTCCTTGTCGACGACGACGTCGCCCTTGCGGCCGGCGACGGTGACCGGGGTGATTTCCCAGTCAAAGGAACCGTTGTTGCTGGCTTCGATCGCGCGCTTGGTCGATTGCACGGCGTAGGCGTCCTGCGCTTCACGGGTGAAGCCATAGCTGGCAGCGCATTCTTCGGCGAAGGTACCCATCAGGCGGCCGCGCGTTTCCTTGCCGTAGGAATCTTCGAGGCCGTCGAGGAACATGTGGTCGAGCAACTGGCCGTGGCCGAGGCGGTAGCCGCCACGGGCCTTGGGCAGCAGGTAGGGGGCGTTGGTCATCGACTCCATGCCGCCGACGACGGCGACGTTATACGATCCGGCAAGCAGGCCGTCGTGGCCGAGCATGGTGGCCTTCATCGCCGAACCGCAGACCTTGTGGATGGTGGCGCAGCCAGCCGACAGCGGCAGGCCGGCCTGCAGTGCGGCCTGGCGAGCCGGGGCCTGGCCCTGGCCGGCCTGCAGGACGCAGCCCATGAGGACTTCTTCCACCAGGTTGGCGTCGATGCCGGCGCGGGCAACGGCAGCTTTGATGGCTTCGGCGCCGAGGTTGGCGGCGGTCAGGCCGGAAAAACCGCCCTGGAAGCTGCCCATCGCGGTGCGAGCGGCGGATACGATGACAATCGGGTCGTTCATGCTGTGTTCTCCTTGCGGATTGTTATGGGAATGGGTTTGGTCAGGCGTCGAGCGCGAGCAGCGCCGCCTGGTAACGGGTGGGTAGATCGGTTGGTGCGTCGATGGTGATGCCGAGGTCGTGCATGTGGCCATCCCTGAGGCCGTAGATCCAGCCGTGAATGGTCAGTTGCTGGCCGCGTTGCCAGGCGTCCTGGACGACTGGATTGTGGCAGACGTTGACCACCTGTTCGAGGACGTTCAGTTCGCACAGGCGGTCGTGGCGTTTTTCCGGCGGTAGCGCGTCGACCGCAGCAAGGTGCTTGTTATGGACGTCGTGTACATGGCGCAGCCAGAGGTCGACGACGCCGACGCGGGCGCGATTGAGCGCGGCCAGTACGCCGCCGCAGCCGTAATGGCCGACGACCATGATGTGTTTGACGCGCAGCACGTCGACCGCGTACTGAATGACCGACAGGCAGTTGAGGTCGGTATGGACGACGACGTTGGCGACGTTGCGATGGACGAAGACTTCGCCCGGCAGCAGGCCGACGATCTGGTTGGCCGGCACGCGCGAATCGGAGCAGCCGATCCACAGGAACTCCGGGTTTTGCAACTGGGCCAGCTTGTCGAAGTAGGTCGGGTCGATCTCGCGCATCTGGCGGGCCCAGGCGCGGTTGTAGTCGAACAGGTGGCAGAGGTTCTCGTTGCAGTTTTCCTCTTCCGACCAGTTGTCGAGGTCGAGGGCGAGAAAGATCGTGTTCTCGACCGGCGTCGGGTAGTAGGCCGGCACTTCGTTGAAGCCGAGTTCGCGATAGAGCTTTACCGCCATCCGCATGCTCGGCAGGGTATCGAGCAGCAGGCGCTTGTAGCCGATTTCCTTGGCCGCCTTGATCGCCGCCACGACCAGCACGCGGCCGACGCCCTGGCCGCGTTCCTCGGGCGTGACGTAGAGCCGCTTCATTTCGCAGACGCCTTCCGAGAACGGGCGCACCCCGACGCAGCCGGCCGGCCGGCCATCGACTTCGGCAAAGAACAGGCGGCCTGCCGGTCCGGCATAGGCGCCGGGCAACGAAGCCATTTCCTGGTCGAAGTTCTGGAAGCAGAGGTCGACGCCCAGCCAGGCCGCGTAGTTGCGGAAATACTGGCGGACCTGTTCGATGGCCTCGGTATCAGCGGCGGAAAGCGTGCGCAGGGTGATGTTCATAGGGTTTGGCTCCGGGTAGGGCGATGGCGGCGTGCCGCAACGCTTCGGTTACGCTGCCCCCGGGGTGGCCGGGGACAATCGCGCATTCTACCTGTGCCGGTAATTATGAATTCAGCGTGTCTCCGCCATCAGTTCGCGGCCGATCAGCATGCGGCGGATTTCCGAGGTGCCGGCGCCAATTTCATAGAGCTTGGCGTCGCGCCACAGGCGGCCGGTCGGGTATTCGTTGGTGTAGCCAACGCCGCCCAGCGTCTGGATCGCTTCGCCGGCCATCCAGGTCGCTTTTTCCGCGGAGTAAAGGATGGCGCCGGCGGCGTCCTTGCGCAGCGTGCGCGAGTGATCGCTGCTGTCGCAGGCACGGCCGACGGCATAGACATAGGCGCGGGTGGCCTGCCAGGTCGAGTACATGTCGGCGACCTTGCCCTGCATCAGCTGGAAGTCGCCGATCGCCTGGCCGAATTGCTTGCGCTCGTGCAGGTAGGGCACGACGACGTCCATGCAGGCGGCCATGATGCCGAGCGGGCCGCCGCAGAGCACGGCGCGTTCGTAATCGAGGCCGGACATCAACACGCGGGTGCCGTTGCCGACGCCGCCCAGCACGTTTTCTTCCGGCACTTCGCAGTCGTCGAAGAAGAGCGGGAAGGTGTTGGAGCCGCGCATGCCGAGCTTGTCGAGATGGGTGCCGTGCGTGAATCCCTTCATGCCTTTCTCGACGATGAAGGCGGTCATGCCCTTGGCGCCGGCTTCCGGGTCGGTCTTGGCGTAGACGACCAGGGTGTCGGCGTCGCCGCCGTTGGTGATCCACATCTTGGCGCCGTTGAGGACGTAGCGGTCGCCCTTCTTGTCGGCCTTGAGCTTCATCGAAACGACGTCGGAGCCGGCGTTCGGTTCGGACATCGCCAGCGCGCCGACATGCTCGCCGGAGATTAGCTTGGGCAGGTACTTCTGCTTTTGCGCTTCGCTGCCGTTGCGGCGGATCTGGTTCACGCACAGGTTGGAGTGGGCGCCGTAGGACAGGCCGACCGAGGCTGAAGCGCGCGAGATTTCCTCAAGGGCGACGATATGCGCGAGGTAACCGAGGTTGGTGCCGCCGTACTCTTCGCCGGCGGTCATGCCGAGCAGGCCCATGTCGCCGAATTTCCGCCACAGGTCGGCGGGGAATTCGTTGACCCGGTCGATTTCTGCCGCGCGTGGGGCGATCTCGGCGTCGGCGAAAGCCTTGACGGCGTCGCGCAGCAGGTTGATGTCTTCGCCGAGGGCGAAGTCGAGGCTGGGAATGTTCATTGGTTTGTCTCCGGTTTGTTGTTGCTTGTCTTGCTATCCGATTTGCCGTGCATCGCCATGATCGTCTGCTGCATCAAGGCGCAAAGGTTTTTCCTGCCGTCCCTGATGGCAAATACCTCGGCCTGGGTGACGATCAGCGTGCGCCCGGCGCGTACCACCGTGCCGCGGGCGATCAGCTTGTCGCCGTCGGCCGGGGCGAGCAGGTTCAGCTTGTATTCGACGGTGAGCACCGAGGCGCTGGCCGGCACCGTGGTCATCGCCGCGTAGCCGGCCGCCGAGTCGGCGATCATGCCGACCACCCCGCCATGCACGAAACCGTGTTGCTGCTCGATGCCGTCCCAGTGCGGGACGTGGATTTCGGTGCAGCCGTAGTCGACGACGGGCATCGTCGCGTGGATCAAGTGCATGGCGTTCTGGCGCGCAAAACTGGCGACAACGCGGGCGGCAAATCCGGGATCGGCGGGGTGAGTCATGGTGCGCAAGGCAGCGAATTAATTTACGTTGACGTAAACGTAAACCAACCGGCAAAAAAAATCACGCATTTTTCCGGCGCGTCAGTTCCTGCTGGCACTGCAGTTCGAACTGGCCGATCTCGGCAAGCACCGCCTCGATGTCCTCGCGTTGCTGTTCCAGCGCGGCCCGGCGCTTCTCGATGATGCGCAGGCATTCGAGCAGTTGCGGCGTTTCGTCCTCGGTCGAGTTGTACATGCCGATCAGGTCCTTGATCTCGGCCAGGCTCAAACCGAGGCGCTTGCCGCGCAGGGCCATTTTCAGGCGGGCGCGGTCGCGGCGGGTGAAGATGCGTTTCTGGCCTTCGCGTTGCGGGGCGAGGATGCCCTGGTCTTCCCAGAAACGGATCGTGCGCGGGGTGATGGCGAACTCGCGCGCGAGGTCGGAAATGCTGAAGGTGGCCGGCTGGCTCATCGTGACTCCTTGGTTGCGGCGAAGTTAAGCAGATGGCGGGGCTTTTTTCAATCCGCTACCGTATGGTAACTTGCTCGAAAAACGAAAACGGAAAACCATGTCCCTGCATTATCCCTTTACAGAGATTCCCGCCGCCGGCGAGTTGCGCGAGGTCGCGCCCGGCATCTTCTGGCTGCGCATGCCGCTGCCTTTCCAGCTCGACCACATCAACCTCTGGCTGTTGCGCGACGGCGACGGCTGGACCATCGTCGATACCGGCTTCCCCGACGACGGCGTGCGCGCCACCTGGCGCAGCATCCTCGACCGTCTGGAGGGGCCGGTGAAGCGCCTGATCGTCACCCATTTCCATCCCGATCATCTCGGTCTGGCGACCTGGTTGATGGAACAGACCGGTGCGCCGCTGGCGATGACCAGTGCCGAGTTCCTGACCGCGCATGCAGTGTGGAACGAGGTGGGCGGCCATGGCGCTCAATACATGGTCGAACAGTTCCGGCAGCATGGCCTTGATGCCGAGCGCCTGGACAAGTTCGCCAGTCGCGGTTCGGGCTATCGGCGGGCGGTGCCGGGATTGCCGGCGCACTATCACCGGCTCAAGGTGGGCGAGTCGGTGACGATCGATAATCTGGAATGGAAAATTCTCATCGGTTACGGCCATTCGCCGGAACATCTGGCGCTTTACTGTGCCAAACTGGGCGTGTTAATTTCAGGCGACATGCTGCTGCCGAAAATTTCGACCAACATCAGCGTTTTTGCCGCGACGCCGGATGCCGATGCCCTGCGCTGGTATCTCGAATCGCTGACGGTGATGGCCGAGGAAATTCCGCCGCAGACATTGGTCCTGCCATCGCACGGCTTGCCCTTCACCGGGGTACAGGCGCGTGTGGGTGCCTTGCATGCGCACCACGAAGAACGATTGCATGCGTTGGAGAATAGCTGTGAACAAGCGCCGCAGAGCGCAGCCGGGTTGCTCGACGTGTTGTTTGGCCGGGCGCTCGATACACACCAAACCATGTTCGCGATGGGTGAAGCGATTGCCCATCTGAACTATCTGGAACATGCCGGACGACTGACGAAGGAAATCGACAGCGCCGGCCTGATTCGCTATTCGCGGTTGCCACAACGATCCGCCACGCACTGACAGAGGGAGTTTCACATGCCGCAGCAAACCGAAGAACAGGGCCTCAACCTGCCCAACCCGGCCGAAATGGCCAAGACCTATGCCGAGGTCGCCCAGCGCGCTTCGCGCATCATCACCCAGTACATGGAAAAGAAGGCCAAGGACGGCGTCGAGGCGCCGTCCGACGAGATGGGCGTCGCCCGCGCCTTCATGGACCTGTCGGCTCGCCTGATGGCCAATCCCTACAAGCTGGCGCAGACCCAGATGAACATGATGTGGGATTACTTCTCGCTGTGGCAGGGTTCGATGATGAAGATGCTCGGCATGCCGGGCGCCGCGCCGGTCGCCGTGCCGCAGAAGGGGGACAAGCGCTTCAAGGACGAGGACTGGGAGCAGCATTTCCTGTTCGACTTCGTCAAGCAGTCCTACCTGATTGCCGCCCGCCACATCCATGAGACGGTCTGCTGTACCGAGGGCCTCGACGACGCGACCCAGCAGAAGGTCAATTTCTTCACCCGTCAGTACATCGATGCACTGTCGCCGTCCAATTTCGCGCTGACCAACCCGGAAGTCTTCCGGGAAACCGTCAAGAGCCACGGCCAGAACCTGATCAAGGGTCTCAACAACCTGCTGCACGACATGAACGAGGACGGTCAACTGCGCATCCGCATGACCGACACCGCCGCCTTCGAGATGGGCAGGAATGTCGCCACGACGCCGGGCAAGGTGGTTTACCAGAACGAACTGTTCCAACTGATCCAGTACAACCCGGGTACCACCGAGCAGTACAAGAAGCCCTTCCTGATCGTGCCGCCTTGGATCAACAAGTACTACATCCTCGACCTGCGCGAGAAGAATTCCTTCGTCAAATGGGCGACCGATCAGGGCCACACCACCTTCATCATCTCCTGGGTCAATCCGGACGAGAAGATGGCCCAGGTCGGTTTCGAAGACTACATGCTGAAGGGCACGCTGGAAGCGATCAGCCAGGTCTGTGCGCAAACCGGTGAGGATTCGGTGAACCTGGCCGCGTACTGCATCGGCGGCACACTGACCATGTCCACGCTCGCCTACATGGCGGCGAAGAAGGACAAGCGCGTCAATTCGGCGACTTTCTTCACCACCATGCTCGATTTTTCCGAGCCGGGCGAACTCTCGGTCTTCCTCGACGAAGGGACGATCGAGGGGCTGGAAAAGAAGATGGAGAAACGCGGCTTCCTCGAAGGCTCGGAAATGGCCGGCACCTTCAACATGCTGCGCGCCAACGACCTGATCTGGTCCTTCGTGGTCAATAACTACCTGATGGGCAAGGACCCATTCCCCTTCGACCTGCTTTACTGGAACTCCGACTCGACGCGCATGCCGGCGGCAATGCACAGCTTCTACCTGCGCAACATGTACCTCGAGAACAAGCTCAAGGATCCGGGCGGCATCGAGCTGGGCGGCGTCAAGATCGACATCCGCAAGGTCAAGACCCCGTGCTATTTCATCTCGACCATCGAAGACCACATCGCGCCGTGGAAGAGCACCTACACCGGGGCTCGCTTGCCGAGCGGCAAGACCAAGTTCGTCCTCGGCGGCTCCGGTCACATCGCCGGCATCGTCAATCCGCCGGCCGCCAACAAGTACGGCTACTGGACCAATGACGCGACCGACGGCAACTTGCCAGAAAGCCCGGAGGATTTCCTGGCTGGCGCGACGCAGAATGCCGGTTCCTGGTGGACCCACTGGCAGGAATGGGTGACCGCGCTGCCCGGTGGTTCGGCCAAGGTGCCGGCACGCGATCCGGCGGCCGGGGTGCTCAAGGCGCTGGAAGAGGCGCCGGGCAGTTACGTCAAGTTCCGTCTCGACGCGCAGAAGCAGGACTGAACCTTTCCGTTCCGCGGTAATCAATGAGGGGAGGCGCAAGCCTCCCTTTTTGCTGGCTGTTACAACTGCTAACAGCCAGGTCTGGTGGGCGTGCTAGTCTGCGAAGGCCGGACAGAGCCGGCGACAGGAGGTAAAACGATGAAACGAACGATGATTGCCCTGACTGCCATCAGCCTGGCATTCGCAGGGTGTGCCAATATGGATGAAACGCAGCGTCACACCGGGACTGGAGCGGCGATCGGTGCCGTCGCCGGTGCCGTGCTCGGCGCCGCCACGTCCAGTAGGTCAGATCGCGGCAAGGGTGCGGTGATTGGCGCCGCCGCTGGCGCGGCGATCGGTGCCGGCGGTGGTTACCTATGGTCGAAGCGCATGCAGGAGCAGAAGGCGGCAATGGAACAGGCGACCCAGGGGACTGGTGTCGAAGTGACACAGACGGCCGACAATCGCCTGAAGCTAGAGATCCCCAGCGATGTTTCCTTCGATTCCGGCAGTTACGCGATCCGGCCGTCGTTGCGGCCGGTGCTCGACAAGCTCGCCGCTGGCCTCTCCGAACACGCGGTGACGCGGGTGACGATCGTCGGCCATACCGACAGTTCCGGTTCGGACAAGGTCAACAACCCCTTGTCGGTGAAGCGGGCGGAGGCGGTGCGCGATTACCTGGTGCCGCGCGGTGTGGTGGCGTCGCGGATCGCGGTCGATGGGCGCGGATCGCGCGAGCCGTTGGCCGACAACGCGACGGCGGAAGGACGCGCAAAGAACCGGCGGGTCGAAATCTTCATTGCCGAGGGGCAGGCCGCCAACTGAGTACCGGCGCTTCCCCGATCACCCGGCCCGCCGCGCGCGGGCCGTTCAGTTTCCGGGCAGCGGCAGGCGTGGCAGGGTCGGCCACTCGATGGCGTCGAGCATGTTCTTGACGATCAGGCCCAACTCGGTGTCGCCGGTGATTTCCAGTTCGCGGTTGAAGAACAGGGTATCCGGGTCTTCCTGGCGTGCCAGCAGTTGCAGGTAGGCCGACAGGTTGGCGGCGAACGCCAGGTCCGGCTCGCGTTGCGCGCTGAACACCGGCCGGAACAGGCCGTTGCGGAAGGTGTAATGCGCTTCGCCGCCGGTATCGAGGACGCGGACGCGGAACAGCTTGTCCTCGAGCGCGCCGAGTTCGCTCTCCGGCAACAGCTTGAGCTTGAGGGCGGCGTTGAGTGCGGTCACCATGGCCAGCGAATGCGGCCACTGCGGCAGCTTGTGGCCGATCTCGGCGATCAGTGCCGGCAGTCGGAAACGGGGAATGACGAAATGCGGGCTCATGCGTGGGCTCCGGTACGGGCGGATTGCGGGAGGTGATGCGTGGCGATCCCGGCGTCGCCGAACCAGTAGCCGTCGACCAGGCCGCATTCGCTCCACGACGAGGTGTCGACGGTGGGCATCTGGCCGTTCCGGGCGGCAGCGAAGGCGGCGATGATTTCGTCCATCCGGTTCTTCTGCGGGCTGAGACGGACGATGTCGATGCCCAGCGCAAGCAGGGTCGGCATCTCGCCAAGCAGGCAATAGGTCTGTGCGGACATCGTCTGGATCCCATTGATGGTCAGGAAAGACTGGCCTTCGCGGGTTTTCAGCGTCAGCCCTTCGCCGTGTTCGAGACACTTGAACTGGCAGTCGTCCTTGTTCAGCTCGTAGTGGCGGGCGGTGAAGCAGCGCGCCGAGAAGGCGAGCGGAATCTTGCCGAAGGCGAAGACTTCCGTCTCGACGCCGGCCGGCCGGCTGGCGTGCAGCGGCTCGATCAAGGCACGCGAGGCTTCCAGCGGCGGTACCCAGCGCTTCATGCCGTAGCGGGCGAAGGTGGCGAGCGTCGTCTCGTTGTAGATGTTGAGATGCGGGCCGGCGACGAAATCCTGTCCGGATACCAGGTTGATCGCGCCGAGATCGTTGGCTTCGACCTTGCAACCTGCTTCATCGACGATGCGGCGCAGCGCTTTCAGGTCGCTTTCCGATTCGAGCAGCGCCTGCGCCGAAATGACGACTTCCTTGCCGGCATCGGTCAGGTCGCGAGCCAGGCCGATCCAGTCGGCGGTACGCAGTTGCTGGCGGCGCGAGCAGACGACTTCGCCGACGTGGATGATGTCGAGCGCCGGGTTTTCCGCCATCGCCGCGTAGAATTCCATGACTTCTGCCTTGGGCCAGAACCAGAGCAGGGGGCCGAGCGAGAGTTTCATGCTCATCTCCAGGGGCGGTTGTAGGCGCCCAGCGTTGCCTGGTTGCCTTCGGAAACCTTGGCCAGTTCGGCCTGCCAGGCCGGCTTGACGTGGTAGCGTTCGGCGCTGTCGCGCAGCGCGTCGAGCGCGGCGCGCAGGGTGCGGGTGACCTGGGTGACGTAGGTCGGGCTGCGCTGGCGGCCTTCGATCTTGATCGCGCGCACGCCGATCTTGACGATCTCCGGCAGGATTTCCAGGACGTTCAGGCTGGTCGGCTCTTCCAGCGCGTAGTAGGTTTCGCCACGCACGTCGAAGCGGCCCTTGCACAGCGTCGGGTAGCCGGCCGGTTCGCTGTCGCCGAAACGGTCGATCAGGATGCCGTTGAGGCGGGTTTCCATGGCGCCCGGTTGCTTGTCCCACTTGACGTACTTGGCCGGTGAGCAGGCGCCGACGGTATTGGGCGATTCGCCGCAGGCGTAGGAGGACAGCCAGCAGCGGCCTTCGTTCATCACGCACAGGCTGCCGAAACCGAAGACTTCGATTTCCACCTCGGTGTTGCGGATCACGTTCTCGACCTGGGCCAGCGTCAGCACGCGCGGCAGTACCGCGCGGCGGATGCCGAACTCGCGGCGGCAGAAGTTGATCGCCTCGTAGCTGGTGGCCGAGCCTTGCACCGACAGGTGCAGGCGCTGCTGCGGGTGGCGCCGGCTGGCATAGTCGAGGAGGCCGACATCGGCCAGGATGATCGCGTCCACGCCGAGGTCGACCGCGGCGTCGACCGCCTTGTGCCAGTCGGCGACTCGGCCGGCCTGCGGGAAGGTATTGATCGCCAGCAGCACTTCGCGGCCCTTGGCGTGGGCGTAGCGGATGCCTTCGCCCATGGTCTTCGGATCGAAGTTGAGCCCGGCGAAGTTACGTGCGTTGGTGTCGTTCTTGAAGCCGAGATAGACGGCGTCGGCGCCATTGTCGACGGCGGCCTTGAGTGCCGGCAGGCTGCCGGCCGGACAGACGAGGTCGGGCAGTTGGGGCATGGCTGGTTCCAGGCAGGTGAAGCGGAGAAGTATAGCGGCTCGCATCCCGCTGCCGTTGATCCGCATCAAAAGCCGGGCTCGTGCTAGGATTGGGCAACGCAATGTTCGCCCGGAACTCAGCTTCATGTCCGATAACCGTGTTCTCGTCGTCGATGACGAAGCCATCAACCTGATGCTGATCGAGGATTTTCTCGAGCAGGAGCAGTTGGCGCTTGAATTTTTCGCCGATCCGCTCGCCGCCTGGCAGCGCCTGGCAGCGCCCGACAGCGATTTTGCGCTGGTCGTGCTCGATCGCATGATGCCGGGCATGGACGGCATCGAGTTCCTGCGCCGGGTCAAGGCCGAGCGGCGTTTCGCCGACGTGCCGGTGATCATGCAGACGGCGGCGTCGGCGCCGGAACAGGTGCGCGAAGGTCTGGAAGCCGGCGCCTATTACTACCTGACC
>CAZFXO010000027.1:0-1640 GCA_964523045.1 uncultured Dechloromonas sp.
ACCCAAAGGCAGGCGCCCCACCCCTCCCTGTGAATCCTTGAAAATAACGGTTATTTCATAACGCCCCTGGAATACAGCAGCGCGCTGCGCCGCCTGATAGGCGACAAGCAAACGATAGCGGTATTGCGACCCCGCCACAGGAACGACGCGCAAACTCTCAATACGAACAACAGACTCCTGACCAACTACGGGAATCAGTCGCTCAAAAATCAACATATCTTCTTTGAGCGCCGCGTTTTCGGCCTCTAGTTCAGCGATTCTGGCAACAAGCTGCCTCTGCGCCGCACGCTCCATACTGACAGCGCTCTGCCCCGTCCCCGCCAGGGATCGCAACGCGAAAAGCTCAGCCTGCTGACTATTCAAGCGATCACGCAATTGCGTAAGTTTTTCGCTTTCGGCAAAGCCGCCCGCGTGAAAATACCAAAGCACGAGCAGTAGAAAAAACAGAAAAACCGCAACCCCCACGGCAAACCAATGGCCTGGCAAAGCGGTACGTACAACAACGCGAGGCGCTGCAATCCCAAAACGACTTCGGAAGCGCTTCAAACGCAAACTGACAGCAGGGGTTGGCATCAATCGCTCACAAAAACCTACACAGCCCACAAGCTGCAATTATGTCACGATAGAAAATGGGGGGGCACCCCAAGGAACCAAAACGATTCTTAGCGCGACGCAATCGCACCAGCGGGCAACAAACCCAAGCCCCGCCCAATCCACTGAGAACACCCAACCGAGCGGAGAAAACAACAAAGAAAAAGCCGCCCGAGGGCGGCTTTTTAAAATAACGCTTAGCGCTTGGAGAATTGCTTGCGACGACGCGCTTTGTGGAAACCGACTTTCTTCCGCTCAACTTCGCGCGCATCACGAGTAACGAAACCCGCCTTGGAGAGAGCCGGCTTCAAAGCCGCATCAAACTCAATCAGCGCACGCGTGATGCCATGACGAACCGCCCCCGCCTGCCCAGACTCTCCACCGCCGGTAACGTTCACCTTGATGTCAAAAGCCGATAGCTGCTCCACCAGAGCAAGCGGCTGACGAACAATCATACGCCCCGTTTCGCGCGAGAAGAACTGATCAACCGGCTTTCCGTTGACAACGATCGCACCGGAGCCGCGCTTCATGAAAACGCGAGCCACCGCGCTTTTACGCCGACCAGTACCGTAAAAATATGCTTCTGCCATGATAACCCCTTAGATTTCCAGCGCCTTCGGCTGCTGAGCGGTATGAGGATGTTGGTCGCCAGCGTAGCACTTCAGCTTCTTCAGCATGGCGTAGCCCAGCGGACCTTTCGGTAGCATGCCTTTGACGGCCTTTTCCAGAGCACGCCCCGGGAAACGTTGCTGCATCTTCTTGAAATTGGTTTCGTAAATCCCACCCGGATAACCCGAGTGACGGAAATACTTCTTGGCCTCAGCCTTATTGCCGGTGATAGCAATCTTTTCGACATTGGTGACAACAATGAAGTCACCGGTATCGACGTGCGGAGTATAAATGGCCTTGTGCTTGCCACGCAGACGACGGGCAATTTCGGTAGCGAGGCGGCCGAGCACCTTGTCTGTGGCGTCTACCACAAACCACTCGCGCTTCACCTCATGTGGCTTGGCGGAAAACGTTTTCATGTGTGTGCCGTCCTGAAAAAT
>CAZFXO010000027.1:1740-41530 GCA_964523045.1 uncultured Dechloromonas sp.
TCACCTCATGTGGCTTGGCGGAAAACGTTTTCATGTGTGTGCCGTCCTGAAAAATGGGGCGCAGAATTGAGAAAGCTGCAGACTATAGCCGCTCGCAACACTCCTGTCAATCAATCTTGCTTTCAACAAGTACGTTTTGCGCAAACAGCGCAACAACCGACAAACAACAGCAAGCACACCAAAAGAGGAGGGACTCTCGACGCCAGCAGGAACAATCAACAACAAAAAAAAACGCGGCTCGCTGAGCCGCGTTAAATCCACACCAAAGGAGGAGGGTGGAGGAGACAAATCTGAACTGAGGACCATTACCGCACCACAGTTCCAACGGTTCCCATTCTGCCCAAACCCGTCTTCCATCGCAAGAACTATTTGTGCGCTGCACCATCCAGTGTTTTATTAAACGATAAAACACAATTATTTGTTGCAAACATATGTTTTATATCGATTAACACTTACAACAAACAACAAATACACCAATAAATAACACGCACCATCCAAGCACCACCACCTTCTCGCCAAGGTCGTTATGCTGCGACGCAACATAGCAAGCGACACTTACCGGGTAAAATCGCGCACCACACCACTTATCAAACAGGAAGAACTGAATGGACTGCACAGTCAGATGGACAGGAAGCGACGCAGGAATGTCGTTCCTCGCGGAAACGGGCAGCGGACATGCGGTAGTGATGGATGGAGCCCCGGAAGCAGGGGGACGCAATCTGGCACCACGCCCGATGGAAATGTTACTAGCCGGCGCAGGCGGCTGTACCGCCTTTGATGTTGTGATGATCTTAAAAAAAGGGCGTCAAGCAATCACCGCCTGCGACGTGACGCTGAACGCAGAGCGTGCTGAAACCGATCCAAAGGTATTCACACGCATCAACTTCCACTATCGCTTAAAGGGCAGAAGCCTCAAACCAGAAGCGGTAGAACGAGCAATCGGCCTATCCAAAGAAAAATATTGCTCCGCTTCGATCATGCTGGCTCAAACGGCTGCGATCACCACCAGCTATGAAATTATCGAAGAGAGCGCTACCGAACCTTCTCGATGAGCACCTGAGTTGCCGTTATAAGCGATAAGCAAGCCCGGTCATCACCCGGGCCATCGCCTTCATACCCAGACGAACAGGCAAAGGCAACTCCACCGCCCCATACCGTACTGCCGTTTCGGCATGAGCCCGTTCATCGACTCGCATCTGTTCGACAATTCCCCGAGATCGAACATCGTCAGCAGGCAAACGCCGCAAATGCCCATCGAGGTGAGACTCCACCTGGCGCTCGGTTTCCGCCAGGAACCCCAGATTCCACTTGTCCCCAACGACTCCAGCCAACACGCCCAGCGACAAAGCCCCCATGTACCAAAACGGGTTGAGCAGGCTAACCCGCCCACCTAGCTCACGGATCCGTTGCTCGGTCCAGGCGAGATGCTCCACCTCTTCGTCGGCAGCTTGCTGAAGCGCGCCGCGCACTTCGCCACGGCGGCTAGTCAATGCCTGCCCTTGATAAAGAGCCTGAGCACACACCTCCCCACTGTGATTCACCCGCATCAGACCTAGCACATGACGACGCTCAGCCTCACCCAGCGAGGCCTCCGGCAGGGTGTCACCCGGAACGGGCCGACGCGAACGCGCTGGCGCCGCCAAGGTGCGCAGACAACGATCAATCTCCAGCACCAAATTATCCACAGTCATAGTTTCACCAAAGATGGTTATCCGGATGCCCACCTTTGCGCAAAGCGTTTTCCACTTCGCTGGCATCCCGTGCAATCACACCACCAGGACAGAAATAATCAACAAACAAGGTGACGCGATGCCGACCGGAGACCCCATCGCGCAATTTTTCCCAGCTCTCATTCCGCGACTTTACCCAAGTGCTGTCGCGTCTGGCCGTGGCGTAGAGTCGCCATTCCCGGGTCGAGCAGCGTATTCCTTCAAAACTGATATTGCGGGCCCCGCCCTGGGTTTCCATCCGCAACACGTAGCGGACAACACCATCGCCACCGACGCTCAATGATGCAAGGTCAACAAAAAACCGATGAGCCGAGAGCGAACCAGCATCAAAAGCAAACCACGCTTCATCATTTTTGGGAAACGCGGGAAAACTAACTTCCTGCTCCTGCCACTTGGAGTCATCCTCAGCCAAACCGAAAAGGCCAGCCGCGTAAACACAAGGCAGCCCCCCAAGAGCAATCAACAAAACGACGAGCTGCCGATAAAACGGATGAAAAGTCATCCAACGTCCTCACTGTCAGTTGGCATGCCTTCTCCCGCCCTGGATTGCCGGAAAGGACGACGATCCTGATCGAGAAAACGCACCAGCTCATTCAAGGCCTGCTGATAGACCCCTCGCTTGAATTCGATCACCGCTTCCAACGGCACCCAGTAATCGTTCCAACGCCAAGCATCGAACTCCGGCTTGGCGGTCGCCCGCAAACTGACATCGCTGTCACGCCCGACCAGACGCAACAGGAACCAGATCTGCTTCTGGCCTTTGTAAGACCCGCGCCATTCGCGCTTGATCCATTGGTTCGGCACTTCGTAGCGCAGCCAACCCTTGGTCCGCCCGAGTATGCGCACGTGCTCGGGACGCAGCCCGACCTCTTCGTGCAGTTCCCGGTACATCGCTTCTTCGGGAGTCTCTCCCCGCTTGATGCCACCTTGTGGAAACTGCCAGGAATGTTCACGTATACGCTTACCCCAGAAGACCTCGTTTTTGGCGTTGCAAAGAATGATGCCGACGTTCGGGCGAAAGCCTTCGCGGTCGAGCATAGAAAACCTGCTAAAAATATTGGGTTACCTGGATTCTTTCACAAAGGGCGTCGATACGCAAAAGAGCGGCAAAGAACACGCTGCGTGTAAAATCCGCTTTTTTCCACGAATTCAAGAGCATTCCATGCGTACCTCGCAGTTCTTCTTCACGACCCTCAAGGAAGCCCCGGCCGACGCCGAAGTCGTCAGCCAGAAACTGATGCTGCGCGCCGGCTACATCAAGCGCTCGGCGGCCGGCATCTACACCTGGATGCCGCTCGGTCTGCGCGTGCTGCGCAAGGTCGAGAACATCGTCCGCGAGGAAATGAACGCCGCTGGCGCGCTGGAACTGCTGATGCCGGCCGTGCAGCCTTTCGAACTGTGGGAAGAGTCGGGCCGCGGCCCGGCCTACGGTCCGGAACTGCTGCGTTTCAAGGATCGTCACCAGCGCGATTTCGTGATCGGCCCGACGCACGAGGAAGTGATCACCGATGTCGTCCGCCGCGACGTCAAGAGCTACCGTCAGTTGCCGATCCACCTCTACCAGATCCAGACCAAGTTCCGCGACGAGATCCGCCCGCGCTTCGGCGTCATGCGCGGCCGCGAATTCCTGATGAAGGACGGCTACTCCTTCCACACCTCGTTCGACGACCTGGTCCGCGAATACGGCAACATGTACGCCACCTACAGCCGCATCTTCAACCGGCTCGGCCTGAAGTTCCGTGCCGTGGCAGCCGACACCGGCGCCATCGGCGGCGACGGCTCGCATGAATTCCACGTCCTGGCTGATTCCGGCGAAGACGACATCGCCTTCTGCCCGGACTCCGATTACGCGGCCAACGTCGAACTGGCCGAGGCCGTCGCCCCGGCAACGCCGCGTGCCGGCGCCGGCAAGACGCTGGAGAAGATCGCCACGCCGGGCAAGATGGCCTGCGCCGACGTCGCCACCTTCCTGGCGATCGAGCCAACGCAGATCGTCAAATCTATCGCCGTCGTCGCCGAGCGCGAGGACGGCGACAAGCAGTTTGCCCTGCTGCTGCTGCGCGCCGACCACGAACTGAACGAGATCAAGGCAGCCAAGATCCCGGCGCTCGGCGCCTTCCGCTTCGCTTCCGACGGCGAAGTCCAGGAATATCTCGGCTGCATCCCGGGCTATATCGGCCCGGTCGGCATCGACACCGGCAAGGTGGCGGTCTTTGCCGACCGCACGGTCGCCGCGATGAGCGACTTCGTGTGCGGCGCCAACGAGGCAGGCTTCCACCTCAGTGGCGTCAACTTTGGCCGCGACCTGCCCGAACCGGCGGTCTTCGACATCCGCAACGTCGTCGCTGGCGACCCCTCGCCGGATGGCAAGGGCGTGCTCGGCATCTGCCGCGGCATCGAAGTCGGCCACATCTTCCAGTTGCGCAGCAAGTACGCGAAGGCCCTGAACTGTGCCTTCCTCGACGAGAACGGCAAGAGCCAGATCATGGAGATGGGCTGCTACGGCATCGGCGTCTCGCGCATCGTCGGCGCCGCCATCGAACAGGGCAACGACGACAAGGGCATCATCCTGCCGCCGACCATCGCCCCCTTTGCCGTCTGTATCGTGCCGATGGGCTACCACAAGAGCGAAGCGGTCAAGGCCGCCGCCGACCAGCTCTACGCCGAGCTAAAGAAACTCAGCATCGACGTCGTGCTGGATGACCGCAACGAGCGCCCCGGCGTCATGTTCGCCGACATGGAACTGATCGGCATTCCGCACCGCGTGGTGATCGGCGAGCGCGGCCTGAAGGAAGGTCAGTTCGAGTACAAGGGCCGCACCGACGCGGAGGCGACGATGGTCGCCCAGGGCGAGATCGTCGGCTTGCTGCAGGAAAAGCTGTGCGGCGCCTGATCGGCATCGCCTGGCTGTGCTGCGCATCGGCGGTCCACGCCGGTGCGCAGAAGTACGAGCCGCTAGCCGCCAGCGTGCGGGCGGCGCTGCACGAAGCGGTCTCGGACAGCCGGCCGCAGGTCAGCTCGTTCAAATCGCCGCTGGAAGCCACCAACTGGTTGACCGAAATGTCGGCTCGGCTGGCCCGCCGCATTCCCGACCGCAACTACCGGATCGACCTGCTGCGCAGCATCCACTACGAAGCGACGCGCGCCGGCCTCGATCCACAACTGGTGCTCGGTCTGGTTCAGGTGGAATCGGCCTTCCGCAAGTACGCCGTATCCACCGTCGGCGCACGCGGCTACATGCAGGTCATGCCGTTCTGGCTGAAAGTGATTGGCCGTCCGGAGGATAACCTCTTCGACATGCGGACCAACCTGCGCTACGGCTGTACCATCCTGCGCCATTATCTGGACATCGAAAAGGGCGACCTCTACCGCGCCCTGGGACGCTACAACGGTAGCCTGGGCAAACCGGAATACCCGAATCTGGTGCGCGGCGCCTGGCAGAACAACTGGAACTATGCCAGCCCGCCCGGGCTGGCCGCCAACGCCCGCTGATCAACGGCCGAAACCGCCCATGCCGCCGGGCATCATGCCCTTCATGCCGCGCATCAGCTTGCCGATGCCGCCCTTCGAAAACTGCTTCATCATCTTCTGCGTCTGTTCGAACTGGTTGAGCAGACGATTGACTTCCTGCACCTGGACCCCCGCCCCCATGGCGATCCGGCGCTTGCGGCTGGCCTTGATCAGCTCCGGTTTGGCCCGCTCCTGCGGCGTCATCGAATTGATGATGCCCTCGACCCGGCCAATCATCTTGTTTTCCGCCCCGACCGGCAACTGACCGGCGGCCTGAGCAAACTGAGCCGGCAGCTTGTCCATCAGCGAAGTCAGGCCGCCCATCGCCCGCATCTGGCCGATCTGTTCCTTGAAATCGTTGAGATCGAAGCCCTTGCCGGCTTTGAGCTTCTTGGCAAACGCCACCGCCTTTTCTTCGTCGATACCCTTCTTGGCTTCTTCGATCAGCGACAAGACGTCGCCCATGCCGAGGATGCGCGACGCCATCCGTTCGGGATGGAAGGCTTCCAGACCTGAAAGCTTCTCGCCGACCCCGGCGAACTTGATCGGTTTGCCGGTGATGTGGCGCACCGACAGTGCGGCACCGCCACGCGCGTCACCGTCGAGCTTGGTCAGAACGACACCGGTCAGCGGCAGCGCCTCGTTGAAGGCCCGCGCCGTATTGACTGCATCCTGGCCGAGCATGGCATCGACCACGAACAGCGTCTCGATCGGCTTGATCACGGCATGCAGGCGCTTGATTTCCGCCATCATCTCTTCATCGATGGCAAGACGGCCGGCGGTATCGACCAGCAGCACGTCATGATAGTGACGCTTCGCCCAGTCGATCGCTGCAGCGGCGATCGCTTCCGGTTTCTCGCCGACGGCCGAGGGGAAGAAATCCACACCAGCCTGGCCAGCCACCGACTTCAACTGCTCGATCGCCGCCGGCCGATAAACGTCACAGGAAACCACCAGCACCTTCTTCTTGTGATTTTCCTTGAGGAACTTCGCCAACTTGCCGACCGTCGTCGTCTTGCCAGCGCCCTGCAGGCCAGCCATCAGGACGATGGCCGGCGGCTGGGTGTTGAAGTTGATACCTTCGTGGGCCTCGCCCATGATCTTGGTCAATTCGCCATGAACAACGCCGATCAAGGCTTGGCCGGGGTTGAGCGAACCAATGACCTCCTGACCGACCGCCTTTTCCTTGACCGCGGCGATGAAATCCTTGACCACCGGCAAGGCGACATCGGCCTCAAGCAGCGCCATGCGTACCTCACGCAGCGCATCGGCGATATTGGATTCAGTCAGGCGTGCCTCGCCCTTCAATGTCTTCATGACACGAGCAAGGCGGGTGGTCAGGTTATCGAGCATGGGAGATAGGCTTCTAGTAGAATTCGCGAATGGCCGACATTGTAATTCAGCTTTCCATGCATATCCTCGCCGCGCTGATTTATGGCGCGCTCGGTTTTCATTTCTGGAACACCCGCTGGCGCGACCACGAAGGCCAATGCGTCGCCTGCCCGATGCGCCCCTGGGAACGCGGCGCCATCGGCCTGACGCTGGTCATCCACGGCTTCGGGCTATTCGGCACCCTGCTCAGCCAGGACGGCATGCACTTTTCGGTTGCCCTCGCCCTTTCCCTGATGATGTGGCTGGCCGTGCTGATCTACTGGCTGGAGAGCTTCATGGCCCGCATGGAAGGCATGCAACCGATGGTCCTGCCGCTGGCCGCGGCCTGCACCGTGCTGCCGGCGATATTTTCCGCCGATCATCTGGTCGCCCACGCTGACGCCACCGGCTTCCAGTTCCATTTCCTAACCGCCATGCTGGCCTACAGCCTGCTGACGCTGGCCGCGCTGCACGCGGTTTTCATGGGCTTCACCGAGAACGCTCTGCATCGGCGCATGGTCAGGCGCAGCCTGACCAGCCTGCCCTCGCTCCTCTCCATGGAGTCGCTGCTGTTTCGCATGTTGATGCTGGGCTTCATCCTGCTGACACTGGCCGTCGGTAGCGGCGTCTTCTTTTCCGAACAGATCTTTGGCAAACCGCTCGCTTTCGACCACAAAACGGTATTCGCCATCGCTTCCTGGGCAATCTTCGCCACCCTTCTATTCGGCCGCCATGTCTGGGGCTGGCGCGGCAAGCGCGCCTTGCGGCTGACGCTAGCCGGGTTCGGGCTGCTGATCCTGGCCTATTTCGGTAGCCGTTTCGTCATCGAGATCGTTCTCGGCCGGCTGTAATTGGACAACATCCCCTTATCCTTCCAGCTTGGCGCACTGATTGGACTGCTCGCCCTGTCGGCGATATTTTCCATGAGCGAAACGGCGATGATGGCAGCCAACCGCTTCCGTCTTCGCCACCTCGCCCAGAATGGCCATCGCGGCGCCAGCAAGGCGCTTGCCCTGCTGGATCAGACCGACAAGATGCTGGGTGTCATCCTGCTTGGCAACAATCTGGTCAATACCGCCGCCGCCACGTTGGTAAGCGTGATCGCCCTGCAGATGTTCGGCGAAGAGAAATGGGCACTCGGTGCCAGCACCCTGATCGTCACCTTTGCCATCCTGGTATTTTCGGAAATCACCCCAAAAATCATCGGCGCCACCTACGCCGACCGGATGTCGGTAGTGATTGCTTACTTGCTGACCCCGCTGCTGCGTCTTTGCTATCCGGTCGTCTGGTTCGTCAACCTGTTTGCCGCCGCCTTGTTGCGCATCATGGGGCTATCCCTACACCCCAACGACGAAACGAACAGACTCTCTCCTGAAGAACTGCGTAGCCTGGTCCTCGAATCGTCGAACGTCATCCCGAAAAAGCACCAGGCCATCCTCAACAGCCTGTTCGATCTCAATGAAATCACCGTCGAACACATGATGACCCCACGCAGCAGCATCGAGATTCTCGATCTCGATCAGGAGTGGCTAGCTGCCAAGCAGCAATTGTTGACCAGCCACCACAGCCGTTTGCCGGTTTGCCATGGTTCACTCGACCACCTGCTCGGTATCCTGCCCGTACGGCGTCTCCTCTCGGCACTTTCGGACCCTGACTTCAGCGAAACGGCCCTGCTTGAGCAACTGCAGCCCCCCTATTACATCCCTGCTGGAACTGCTGTCTTTTCCCAACTGAGCTTCTTCCAGGAAAACCGGCAGCGGATAGGCTTCGTCGTCGACGAATATGGCGACATTCTCGGCTTGCTCACGCTCGAAGACATCATCGAAGAAATCGTCGGCGACTTCACCACCACAACACCGGGGGTAGACACCGATCTGACCTGGAACGAGGACGGTAGTGTCGTGATTGACGGCACCCGGCAAATCCGCGACATCAACCGCATGCTCGGACTCGATTTTCCGCTCGATGGCCCCAAGACACTCAACGGCCTGATCCTTGAGCACTTCCAGGACATCCCAGAAGCGGATGTCGGCCTCAAGCTCAATGACATCGCCGTGGAAATCCTGCAAACCCGAGATCGCAGCATCGTTACCGCCCGGATTTACCGCCCGCGCCCGACAGAAATGCCGGCCAGTCTTTACAAAGCCCCTCCCCCGTAGCATCATCGGGCGATCCATACGGCATCTAAGCATCCGCACATACCCGATCTGATGGCAGCGACTCCACAAAACTCCCCGCTCAGCGGCCTGGCGCGTGCGCTCGTCCAGGCTGGACGCCTAAAGGAAGCCGAGGCGGAAGAAGTGTCACGCCAGGCCACAGCGACAAAAACCTCGCTCATCGAGCAGTTGATCAGCAGCAACAAAGCCAGCGCCATCGAGATCGCGCGCTTTTCCGCAGAGACCTTCGGTTATCCGTTATTTGATCTCGACGCGCTGGACGAGCGCCACATCCCGCAAGACGCCATTGATCGTAAACTGATTGCGACGCACAAGGTCATCCCTCTGAACAAAAGAGGCAACCGCCTGTCGATTGCAATAGCCGACCCGACCAACCTGCGGGCTCTTGACGAAATCCGTTTCCAAAGCGGCCTCAGCGTTGACCCCATCGTCGTCGAGCAACCCAAGCTGCTCCCTCTGGTCACGAAGTATTCGGAATCCGCCAGCGATGCGCTGAAAAGCTTCAATGACGAGGAAATCAACCTTGATTTCCTCGACGAAGAAAGTACTAGCAAAGTAGACGAAGCCGCAGCACAGGACATCGACGATGCCCCGGTAGTCAAATTCATCCAGAAGATTCTCCTCGACGCCATCAACGACGGCGCTTCGGACATTCACTTCGAGCCCTACGAAAAGTATTACCGGATACGTTTTCGCGTTGACGGCATGCTCCGAGAAGTTGCCACCCCGCCGCTGGCAATCAAGGAAAAGATCGCCTCGCGGATCAAGGTCATCTCCCGCCTCAACATCGCCGAAAAGCGCGTCCCCCAAGATGGCCGAATGAAGCTGGTCATCTCCAAGTCACGCGCCATTGACTTCCGCGTCAGCACCTTGCCCACCCTGCAAGGCGAAAAAATCGTGCTACGGATTCTTGACCCGACCTCGGCGACCTTGGGAATCGAGGCCCTGGGTTATGATCCCGACCAGAAAGCCATCCTGCTCGACGCCATCAACCGCCCCTATGGCATGGTTCTGGTCACCGGCCCAACCGGCTCCGGGAAAACGGTTTCCCTCTACACCTGCCTCAACATCCTCAACAAGGACGGCGTCAACATCGCGACCGCCGAGGATCCGGCCGAAATCAATCTCCCCGGCATCAATCAGGTCAACGTCGATGACCGTGCCGGACTGACCTTTCCCGTAGCATTGAAAGCATTCCTGCGCCAGGACCCGGACATCATCATGGTTGGCGAAATCCGCGACCTGGAAACCGCCGAAATCGCCATCAAGGCTGCCCAGACAGGTCACATGGTGCTTTCGACCCTGCACACCAACGACGCACCGCAGACACTGACCCGCCTGATGAACATGGGGGTACCGACTTTCAACATTGCCTCCAGCATCCTGCTGATCACGGCGCAACGCCTGGCCCGCCGCCTCTGCGCTTGCAAACAGGCAATCAAGGTTCCGGAACAAGCCTTGCTTGACGCCGGCTTCAAAGCGGAAGAACTCGACGGGAGCTGGACACTTTATGGCCCAGGCAGTTGCGAACGCTGCAAAGGCACGGGCTACAAGGGACGCGTCGGCATCTACCAAGTCATGCCGATCAGCGAAGCCATGCAGCGCCTGATCATGAGTGGAGCCACATCGCTTGATCTCGCCGAACAGGCCAAGCTGGAGGGGGTCCGCGATCTGCGCGAATCGGGCTTGCTCAAGGTCAAACAAGGCCTGACTTCGCTCGAAGAAGTTTTAAGTACAACCAATATCTAAGCTGAAGGACCAGGCGATGGCAACTGCAGCAAAATCAAGAATCGTTGATGTCAAAGAAAGCACCTTTCAGTGGGAAGGGCGCAACCGGGAGGGGAAAACCGTCCGTGGCGAAATGCGCGCCGCGACAGAAACAGTTGTCCAGACAACCCTGCGCCGCCAGGGCATCAGCAGCGCCAAGATCAAGAAAATACGCTTCAAATCCGGCGGCAGCATCTCCGACAAGGACATCACGCTATTCACGCGGCAGTTGGCCACCATGATGAAATCCGGCGTACCTTTGCTGCAGACTTTCGACATCGTTGGTCGCGGCCATAGCAATCCTGCGGTCGGCAAGCTGTTGCTCGACATCAAGTCCGAAGTCGAAACAGGAAGTTCGCTATCGCAAGCTTTCCGCAAGTACCCCCTCTATTTCGACGCCCTCTACTGCAATTTAGTTGGCGCAGGCGAACAAGCGGGGATTCTGGAGTCGCTGCTCGACCGCTTGGCAACCTACAAGGAAAAAATCCTGGCAATCAAGGGCAAGATCAAAAAGGCCCTGTTTTACCCGATCGCCGTGCTGGTTGTCGCCTTCATCATCACCGCAGTGATCATGATTTTTGTCATTCCTGCGTTCAAGGAAGTGTTCAACAGCTTCGGCGCAGATCTGCCGGCGCCGACCCTGTTCGTCATTGCCATTTCGGACTTCTTCGTCGAATGGTGGTGGTTGATCTTCGGAGCGATAGGCGGTGGTTTATACGTTTTCTTTGCTACCTGGAAACGCTCCGAGAAGATGCAAATGATCATGGACCGTTTTCTCCTGCGCCTACCGATCTTCGGCGACATCATCCGCAAGGCGGTGATCGCCCGCTGGACCCGGACACTTTCCACCATGTTCGCAGCTGGTGTCCCGCTGGTCGAATCCCTTGAATCGGTAGGCGGCGCTGCCGGCAATTACATCTACAAGATGGCGACCCGCCAGATTCAGAGCGACGTCTCGACCGGCACCAGCCTGACCAACGCAATGCAGGACGCGGCAGTCTTCCCCAACATGGTGACGCAGATGGTCGCCATCGGCGAAGAGTCCGGCGCCCTCGATTCCATGCTGGGTAAGGTCGCGGACTTTTTCGAACAGGAAGTCGATGACTCCGTCGAAGCCATGTCCAGCCTGATGGAACCCATGATCATGGTAGTTCTTGGCACCCTGATCGGCGGCATGGTCATTGCGATGTACCTGCCGTTGTTCAAGCTTGGCGCCGTGGTGGGGGGATGACGGGCCTCCCCCTGCCGCTGCTGACCGTCTTCGGTGGCTTGCTCGGCCTCTGCGTCGGCAGCTTTCTCAATGTGGTCATCCATCGCTTGCCGAAGATCATTGAGCGCGAATGGCTGGCGCAAAGTGCGGAACTGGCGGGAAAGGAAATGACCGCGGACAGTTCCACGCTGAGCCTGTCGCATCCGCGCTCGCGGTGCCCGCACTGCGGCCATACGATTCGCGCCCACGAAAACATCCCGCTGCTAAGCTACTTCGTGATTTTGCGCGGCAAATGTTCCGGTTGCGGGAAACCGATTTCGCTACGCTATCCGCTGATTGAGGCGTTGACCGGTTTGCTTTCGGCGTTCACCGTCTGGCATTTCGGTGACAGCTACGCTGCGGCAGGCGGACTTCTGCTGATCTGGGCTTTGCTGGCGTTGACGTTCATCGATTTCGATACGCAGCTCCTCCCCGACAGCATCACCCTGCCGTTGCTCTGGCTTGGCCTTGCCTTCAACCTTGCGCAGATTTATACCGACCTGCCATCCGCGGTGGTAGGCGCCATGGCTGGCTACCTGATCCTGTGGAGCATTTACTGGGGATTCAAGCTGCTGACCGGCAAGGAAGGCATGGGCTACGGCGACTTCAAGCTCCTTGGGGCCTTGGGCGCCTGGCTGGGCTGGCAGATGCTGCCAGCGATCATCCTGCTATCCTCGGTCGTCGGCGCGGCGGTCGGCATCGCTTTGATCGTGTTCGCCCGTCATGGTCGGGACATCCCGATTCCTTTCGGGCCCTACTTGGCGAGCGCCGGCATCATTGCCCTATTTTGGGGGCAGACGCTGACCAGTACCTATCTCGGCTTGGCCTATTGAAAAACCCGTAACCTGCACCAATATTCGGAGTCCGTGCTTTCGGTTACAATTCAAGGTTTTGGAGGGCCCCATGCCGATCTACGAATATCGCTGTGAATCCTGCGGTTTCCAGAAGGAACATCTGCAAAAGATGGCCGACGCGCCGCTTACCACCTGCCCGAGTTGCGGCAAGGAAAGCTACGCCAAGCAACTGTCCGCAGCCGGCTTCCAGTTGAAGGGAAGTGGCTGGTACGCCACCGACTTCAAAGGCAGCAAGCCCGCCTCGCCCCCCCCGTGCCAAACCGGGGAAGGAAGCTGTTCGTCGTGCGCGGCCAGTTGATCAAGCGCTATTTCATCACCGGGCTCCTGATCTGGGTCCCGCTGGTCATCACTGTCTGGGTGTTGTCGCTGATCGTCAACACGCTCGACCAGTCCCTGCGCCTTCTGCCCGAGGCCATACACCCGAAGAATCTCATTGGTTTCGCGCTCCCCGGCGTCGGCGCCCTGTTGACGCTGGCCATGATCCTGTTCACCGGTCTCCTGGCAGCGAATTTCATCGGTCAAAAACTGGTCGGGTGGTGGGACAAGCTGCTATCGCGCATTCCTGTCGTCAATTCGGTATACAAGGCGGTCAAGCAGGTTTCCGACACCCTGTTCGCTCCGAACGGCAACGCCTTTCGCAAGGCCCTGCTAGTCCAGTATCCGCGCCAAGGCGCGTGGACCATTGCCTTTCTCACCGGTCTTCCTGGCGGCGACATTCGCAACCATCTGCAAGGCGACTACGTCAGCGTTTATGTCCCGACCACGCCTAACCCGACTTCCGGATTTTTCCTGATGATGCCGAGAAGCGATGTCGTCGAACTCGAAATGACAGTCGACGAAGCCCTCAAATACATCATCTCGATGGGCGTCGTCGCCCCTCCCGCGCATCCCCGCGTCGTCACTCACATTTAAGCAACCCCACGGAATCTCCATGCGTACCCATTACTGCGGACAACTCAACGCCGGCCTTGACGGCCAGATCGTCACCCTGTGCGGCTGGGCTCACCGTCGCCGCGACCACGGCGGCGTCATTTTCATCGACCTGCGCGACCGCGAAGGCCTGGCCCAGGTGGTCTGCGATCCGGACCGCGCCGAGACGTTCAAGGTTGCCGAATCGGTGCGCAACGAGTTCTGCCTGAAGATCACCGGCAAGGTCCGCCCGCGCCCGGCCGGCACGACCAACGCCAACCTGGCCTCCGGCGAAATCGAAATCCTCTGCCACGAGATCGAGGTATTGAATCCCTCGGTCACGCCGCCGTTCCAGCTCGACGAGGAAAACCTTTCGGAGAACGTCCGTCTGACTCACCGCGTCATCGATCTGCGCCGGCCGCAGATGCAGAACAACCTGATGCTGCGCTACAAGACGGCGCGCGCCTTCCGCCGCTTCCTCGACGACAATGGTTTCATCGACGTCGAAACCCCGATGCTGACCAAGTCAACGCCGGAAGGTGCCCGCGACTACCTGGTCCCGTCGCGCGTCCATCCGGGCCAGTTCTTTGCCCTGCCGCAATCGCCGCAGTTGTTCAAGCAACTGCTGATGGTCGCCGGTTTCGACCGTTACTACCAGATCACCAAGTGCTTCCGCGACGAGGATCTGCGCGCCGACCGCCAGCCGGAATTCACCCAGGTCGATATCGAGACCTCGTTCATGAGCGAGGCCGAGATCACCGCGCTGATGGAAAAGCTGATCCGCACCGTGTTCAAGGAAGCGATCGACGTCGAGCTGCCGGAATTCCCGCGCATGACCTACGCCGAAGCCATGCGCCGTTTCGGCTCGGACAAGCCGGACCTGCGCGTCACGCTCGAACTGGTCGATGTCGCCGACGCCTTCAAGGACGTTGCCTTCAAGGTCTTCGCCAACATCGCCAACAGCGAAGGCGGCCGCATCGCGGCCATGCGCATCCCCGGCGGCGGGTCTGGCAAAAACGCGCTGACCCGTGGCGAAATCGACGAATACACCAAGTTCGTCGGCATCTACGGCGCCAAGGGCCTGGCCTACATCAAGGTCAACGACGTCACCCAGGTCAATGAAACCGGTCTGCAGTCGCCGATCGTCAAGAACCTCTCCGAAGCCTCGCTGCGCACCGTCCTCGAACGCACCGGCGCCCAGTCCGGCGACCTGATCTTCTTCGGTGCCGACAAGGCCAAGATCGTCAGCGACGCCCTCGGCGCCCTGCGCATCAAGATCGGCCACGAAAAGGGTTTCGTCACCGGCGCCAAGTGGGCCCCGCTGTGGGTCATCGACTTCCCGATGTTCGAGTACGACGATGAATCCAAGCGCTGGACCGCCTGCCACCATCCGTTCACCAGCCCCAAGGACGAGCACCTCGACCTGCTGGTCTCCGATCCGGGCAAGTGCCTGGCCAAGGCCTACGACCTGGCGCTGAACGGCTGGGAACTGGGCGGCGGCTCGGTGCGTATCCACCGCGCCGACGTGCAGGAAAAGGTCTTCGCCGCGCTCAACATCGGCCCGGAAGAACAGCAGGCCAAGTTCGGCTTCCTGCTCGATGCACTGAAATACGGCGCCCCGCCGCACGGCGGCCTGGCCTTCGGCCTCGACCGCATCGTCACGATGATGACCGGTGCCGAGTCGATCCGCGACGTGATTGCCTTCCCCAAGACCCAACGCGCCCAGTGCCTGCTCACCGATGCGCCGTCGGCGGTTGACGAAAAACAGTTGCGGGAACTGCACGTCCGCTTGCGGCAAAAGGTCGAAACCCAGGTCGAAGTCGCCCCGAACTAAGCCATGCGTCAATTGATGCGCTTCCTGATCGTCTTGCTGCTGACGATCGGAAGCGCTTTTGCTTTCTGGAACGGCGGCAGCGATCAGCAGGTGATCGATGTCGGGCGCCTGCCGCCGGAAGCCCGCGCGACGCTGACCTTGATCAAGCAGGGCGGCCCTTTCCCGTACCAGCGCGACGGCGTCGTCTTCAACAATTTCGAAAAACTGCTGCCACCGCAAGCACGCGGCTATTACCGCGAATACACGGTAAGGACGCCCGGCCGCCGCGACCGCGGCCCGCGCCGCATCGTTGCCGGCAAGCACGCAGAGTACTACTACACGGAAGATCACTATCAATCCTTCCGGCGCATCCGGGAATAGCCGATGACCCTGCCTGCCCCTTGCGGCCTCTATCGCCTGCCCACCGACCACACCGTAGCCGCCGATTTCGATGTCGACCTAAGCACCTGCAGCGAGCGCAAGCGACTCCTGGAACGTCTCGGCGCCGCGCTGGATTTTCCCGACTGGTACGGCGCCAATTTCGACGCCCTGGCCGACTGCCTGGGCGACCCCGACTGGCGCGACGGTGCCGCCACCGTCATCCACCTGCGCGGACTATCCTCTTTCTCGAATCGGGCGCCGGCCGACTACGCCTGCCTGCTCGACGTGCTCGACGCTGCCTGCCAGGCGCGCAGCGCGGAGGGGGCTGCACTCGCCATCATCATCGACGACGCACCACCAGACCTCCGCCCCTGGCCGACGGCATGACCGCCTACAAGCAGCCGCATTCGGTACTGGTGGTAATCCATACCCAAGCCGGGGAAGTCCTGCTCCTCGAACGCGCCCGCCATCCCGGATTCTGGCAGTCAGTGACGGGAAGCCGCGAAGGCAACGAAAAGCCGGCTGCGACCGCCCACCGCGAAGTATTCGAGGAAACCGGCATCGACAGCAGCCTTTACCGCCTCACCGACTGGCGCATCGAAAACCGTTACACGATCCATCCGGCCTGGCGCCACCGTTACGCCCCCGGCGTCGATTTCAACGCCGAGCAGGTGTTCGGCCTCTGCCTGCCCGAACGCGTCGCGGTCAGAATCGCGCCCGAGGAGCATCGCGCCTCGCTCTGGCTGCCGCGCGAGAAAGCCGCCGAACGCTGCTTCTCGTGGAGCAACCAAGACGCGATCCGATTGCTCGCCATTCCGCAACCGTGGACTTGAAAAGGGCCCGAACAGACCTATATTGGTTTTGCATTAAAACTCACCGGAAAGGAGAACCAATATGGCCAACATCACCCGTGTCGACCCCTTTGACGATCTGTTCCGCGGCTTCTTCGTCCGCCCCGTCGATTTCAACGGGCAACCACAGCAAGCCCCCTCGATCAAGATGGACGTCAGGGAACAAGGCGACGCCTACCTCGTCCACGCCGAACTGCCTGGCGTGAAGAAGGAAGACATCCACGTCGTCGTCGACGGCAATCAGGTCTCGATCAGCGCCGAAGTCCGGCAAGAAAGGGAAGTCAAGGAAGGCGAGCGCACACTTCGATCGGAGCGCTATTTCGGCAAGGTTTCGCGCTCCTTCCAGTTGCAGCAGGACCTCGACGACAGCCGCTCGGTCGCCCGTTTCGCCGATGGCGTGCTTGAACTGACCCTCCCCAAACGCATCGCCAGTCCGAGCAAGCGCCTGACCATCGAGTAAGCTGCCCCCGCTCACCGGCCGGCCCCCAAGCCGGCCGCTTTCTTTGTACAATCCGCGGCGAGTCCCTCAGGAGCCCCTCATGCCCACCAAAAACCTCGCCCCCGGCACCAAGGCCGCCGTCCTGGCCGAAGCCCTGCCCTATATCAAGCGTTTCCACGGCAAGACCATCGTCGTCAAATACGGCGGCAACGCGATGACCGACGAGCACCTGAAAGGCTGCTTCGCCCGCGACGTCGTCCTGCTCGAACTGATCGGTTTCAACATCGTCGTCGTACACGGCGGCGGCCCGCAGATCGAGAACCTGCTGACCCGCGTCGGCAAGAAGGGCGAGTTCATCCAGGGCATGCGCGTCACCGACGCCGAAACCATGGAAGTCGTCGAGATGGTGCTCGGCGGCCAGGTGAACAAGGACATCGTCAATCTGATCAACCAGCACGGCGGCAAGGCCGTCGGCCTGACCGGCAAGGACGGCAATTGCATCCGCGCCAAGAAGCTGATGCTGGAAGACAAGGATCACCCGGGCGACCTGATCGACGTCGGCCAGGTCGGCCAGATCACCAAGATCGACCCGTCGCTGATCGACCACCTCGACAAGGCCTCGTTCATCCCGGTGATCGCCCCGATCGGCGTCGGCGAGGATGGCGAGACCTACAACATCAACGCCGACGTCGTCGCCGGCAAGATCGCCGAAGTGCTCAAGGCCGAGAAGCTGGTGCTGCTGACCAACACGCCGGGCGTGCTCGACAAGGAAGGCAAGCTGATTACCGGCATCACGCCAAAGGAGATCGATGAAATGGTCGCCGACGGCACGTTGTCGGGCGGCATGCTGCCGAAGATCGGTTCCGCGCTCGACGCCGCCCGCAACGGCGTCAAGGGCGTGCACATCATCGACGGTCGCGTCGAACACGCGCTGCTGCTCGAAATCCTGACCGACCACGGGGTCGGCACGATGATCAAGTCGCACTAAACCATGCGCGGGGAACGCGTCTGGTTGTTCGACCTCGACAACACGCTGCACAACGCCTCCCCGCACATCTTCCCGCACATCAACCGGGCGATGCGCGAGTACATCGAGCGCCACCTCGGCCTCGACGAAAGCGCCGCCAACCGGCTGCGCCAGGACTACTGGCAGCGCTACGGCGCGACCCTGCTCGGCCTGATCCGTCACCACGCGATCGACCCGCGCCATTTCCTGCACGAAACCCACCAGTTCCCCGACCTCGCCCGCATGCTGGTATTCGAGAAGCCACTGCTGCATGCGCTCAAGCGCCTGCCCGGACGCAAGATCCTGTTCTCCAACGCGCCGCGTGCCTACGCCGAGGCGGTGCTTGAACTGACCGGCCTGGCCCGCCACTTCTCTGCGGTATACACCGTCGAAAGCCTGAAATTCCGGCCCAAGCCAATGCCACAGGGTTTCCGCACCCTGCTGCGCGCCGAACGGCTCGACCCGCGCCGCTGCATCATGGTCGAGGACAGCCTGGCCAATCTCATCACTGCCCGCAAGCTCGGCATGAAAACCGTGTGGGTGAGCACTGGCTCTCGCCGCTCGCCCTACGTTGACGTCCAGATTTCGTCGGTGCTGCAATTGCCGCAACGTTGCGCTCGTCTATAATCCGGGCACAAAAATTCTTCGAGGGACAACATCGATGGCGACCAAACCGGGCGAACGCCGCCTGCAGATCCTGCAAACCCTGGCTGAAATGCTGGAAACCCCGAAAGGGGAAAAGATCACCACCGCCGCCCTGGCCGGCAAGCTGGAATGCTCCGAAGCCGCGCTCTACCGTCATTTCGCCAGCAAGGCGCAGATGTTCGAAGGGCTGATCGAGTTCATCGAACAGAGCCTGTTCGGCGTCATCAACCAGATCACCGGCGAAGAACCCCGCGGTTTCCGCCAGATCGAACTGATCCTCGGCCTGCTGCTCAATTTTGCCCAAAAGAACCGCGGCATGACCCGGGTGCTGATCGGCGACGCGCTGGTCAATGAAAACGAACGTCTGCAGCTGCGCATCAACGCGCTGCTCGACAAGGTCGAGGCGGCGCTCAAACAGGCCCTGCGCATCGCCGCAACGCAGGAAAACTTCAAGGCCGACGCGGACTTCGGCGCGCTGGCCAACCTGTTGCGCTGCTACGTGGTCGGCCGCTGGGAACAATACGCCCGCTCCGGCTTCAGCCGCGAACCGCTGGCGCAATGGCCGCAGCAGTGGCCGATGCTCTACTTCGCCTGCCTGTCGCAGGCCGGCGACGCGTAAATGACAAGGGCGGCCCATCGGCCGCCCATTTTGCTTTTCCTGGGGCCGAATCAGCCCTTGAGGTATTCCGCCGCGTCGAGCGCGAAATAGGTCAGGATGCCGTCGGCACCCGCGCGCTTGAAAGCGAGCAGGCTTTCCAGCACCACCGCCCGCTCGTCGAGCCAGCCATTCAATGCCGCGGCCTTGAGCATCGCATACTCGCCACTGACCTGATAAGCAAAGGTCGGCACGCCAAACTCGTCCTTGACCCGACGGACGATGTCCAGATACGGCATGCCCGGCTTGACCATGACCATGTCGGCGCCTTCCTCGATATCCTGCGCCACTTCGCGCAGCGCCTCGTCGCCGTTGGCCGGGTCCATCTGGTAGGTGTATTTATTGCCCTTGCCGAGGTTGCCGGCCGTTCCCAGTGCATCGCGAAACGGACCGTAGAAAGCGGAGGCATACTTCGCCGAATACGCCATGATGCGGGCGTTGACATGTCCAGCCGCTTCCAGCGCGTTGCGGATCGCCCCAACGCGACCATCCATCATGTCGGACGGCGACACGATGTCCGCACCGGCCTCGACATGAGATACGGCCTGGCGAACAAGCGCCTCCGTCGTCACATCATTGAGCACATAAGCCTGATCGTCGATGATTCCATCCTGGCCGTGGGTGGTAAACGGATCAAGCGCCACATCGGTCATCACGCCAAGCTCGGGAAAACGCGCCTTCAGCGCGCGAACGGCGCGCTGGGTGAGCCCGTCGGGGTCCCAGGCAGCCCGCGCATCGAGACTCTTGCACGCCGGATCGACGACGGGAAAGATGTCGAGCAACGGAATTCCCAGTTCGAGCATGCGCTCGCCGACACGGAGAAGTTCGTCGATCGACAAACGCTCGACGCCAGGCATCGAGGGGACCGCAGCCCGGCCAGACAACTCATGAACGAAAACGGGATAAATCAGATCGTCGACCGTGAGTAACGATTCGCGCATCAGGCGACGCGAGAAATCGTCGCGCCGCATCCGGCGCATCCGTGTTCCGGGAAAATTGCCAGCCATATTTACATCCCTGCAAAAAAATAAAGAAATTTTGAACCTGCGCGGAACCTTTTTCCAAATCCCGCAGTCAGATAGGCACGATGGCTCGCGCCGTCTCCCGCTTCACCTCCCTGAGCGGGTGCCTTGACACTGTTGAGGCATTTTGGCCCCCGGATTCCCCTTGTCCGGGGGCCCTTTGTTTTCCGCGTCGGCCTTTTTCGGCGACTCGATCCCCAACCAGCCGGAGAGCACCGCCTCCGCCTCCTCGATCCCGGTTTTCTTCAGACTGGAAAAGAGTTGGGCGCTATAGGTGCCACCCACCCAAGTGGCAATCTCCGCCTTGACCGCACGCAACACCTTGGTCTGCTCCTGACGCGACAATTTATCGGCCTTCGAAAGCAGGAGATGAATCGGCCGCCCGGTCGGCTTGAACCACTCGATCAGGTTACGGTCGAGATCGGTGAATGGCCGCCGGCAATCCATGATCACCACCAGCCCGACCAGCGGTCCCCGCCGGCTGAGATAGGGGCCGATCAGTCCTTCCCACTGCGCCCGAATATCTTCGGGGGCCTTGGCAAAACCGTAGCCAGGCAAGTCAACAAAATACTTTCCCGGCGCCAGCGTGAAGTAATTGAGGTGCTGGGTACGCCCCGGCGTCTTGCTGACGAAAGCGAGACGAACCCGTCCCGCCAGGGTATTGATCGCCGACGACTTGCCGGCGTTCGAGCGCCCGGCAAACGCCACTTCGCAAGTGGCGTCGACTGGCAGGTCACGCAGATTGGCAACGGTAGTATGAAAAACCGCGTTCTGGAAAAGAGGCATAAAAAACGCGGAAGACCCGCCTAGTTGAAGGGAAACTAATATAGAATAACAGGTTTGTAACTTCCGTTCCGGCCAAAGCGCCCCATCATGCGCATTAGGAGTTCGAAAATGATCCGTTCTGCGGCAATGGCAATCCTGTTTGCCACCAGTTTTGTCACCCACGCTTCCGAGCAAGCAACGGCCAAGGCCGATCCTGCCAAGGGCAAGATCGTCGCCGAAACCATCTGCGTCGCCTGCCACGGTGCCGACGGCAACAGCATGAGTTCCGCCAACCCGCATCTGGCCGGCCAGATCGAGCAATACATCTACAAGCAGTTGTCCAACTTCAAGTCTGCCGACGGCAAGCCCGCGCTGCGCGACAACCCCATCATGGCCGGCATGGCCGCAGCGCTGACCGAAGAAGACATGAAGAACGTCGCCGCCTGGTTCTCCAGCCAGAAGCTGAAGCCGGAATCGGCGAAGAACGAAGCCAGTCTCGCGCTGGGCAAGAAGATCTGGCGTCAGGGTGACTTCCGCAAGGGCATTCCCGCCTGCGCCGGTTGCCACGGTCCGGCCGGTTCCGGGATGCCGGCGCAGTTTCCGCGCCTGGGCGGTCAGTTCCCCGAATATACCGAAGCGCAACTTATCGCCTTCCGTGCTGGCACCCGCGCCAACGATCCGGAAAGCATGATGCGCACCATCGCCGCCAAGCTGTCGGATGCTGAAATCAAGGCCGTCGCCGACTACGCCGCCGGCCTGCGCTAATCTGGCACAACTTCGATTCGGGGCAGCCTGCGGGGCTGCCCTTTGTTTTTTATGCGCCATGAAGCTTTCTTGTCGCGCATTGCCGCCGGGATTAGACTGTCCGCACCATAAACTAAAATGCGGAGACTGATCATGAAGACGCTCAAGCAGTTGCTGGCCGGAAAATCCCCGGTCCTTGCCGCTGTCGCCCCCAACGACAGTGTTTTTCACGCCCTCTGCGTCATGGCCGAACATAATGTCGGCGCCTTGCTGGTACTGGAAGACGGCCGCCTGGTCGGCATCTTTTCCGAACGCGACTACGCCAGGAAACAGATCAGGAACAACCTCTCGCCCAAGGAAACCGCGGTTCGCGAAATGATGAGCTCCCGCGTCGCCTATGTCAGCCTCGACAGCACGCTGGAAGAATGCATGACGCTGATGACCGAAAAGCGTTTTAGACATCTGCCGGTGCTCGACGATCAGCAACAGGTGCTCGGCATTCTTTCGATCGGCGACATGGTCAAGGAAATCATCAGCTCCCAGAAATTCCTGATCGAGGAACTCGAGCGATATATCGCCAGTTGACACATGAGCGCGCACGACAGCCTGCACTTCCGCATTCTCGAGGACATCGCCCACGAGCTTTCCGGCGACATCAATTTTCCGACCTGCATGGATGCCGCACTGCTCGTGCGCAACACCCTGAAGGACCCTTTCGCCAACATTGACCGGGTGGTCCGGGTGGTCAGCATCGAGCCCTTGATCTCCAGCAAGTTGCTGCGCCTCGCCAACTCGGTTGCCTACAACCCCGCCAGCAAGACGATCAGCGACCTGGGCACGGCGATCGGCCGCATCGGCTTTGATTCGGTGCGCACGATCTCGCTGGCGGTAGCCATGGACCAACTGCTCAAGTCACGCAACCTCGCTGCTTACGAGCCGATCGCGCATCGCGCCTGGTCCCATTCGCTCAATGTCGCGGCAATCGCCAGGGTACTGGCCAGGCGGATTGGCCGCATCAATCCGGAAGATGCCATGATGGCCGGCCTGGTTCACGATATCGGCATCTTCTACCTGCTGTATCGGGCCGCCGAGTACCCGGAATACCGCAGCAACCCGGACGCCATGATGGAGTTGCTCTGCGGCTGGCATGAAGGCATTGGCGAGAGCCTGCTGCATGCGCTGGGCGTCCCCGAGCGGATCATCGAAGCGATCAGCGACCATGATCGCCTGTACAACGTCGAAACCCCCTGCAACGTGCGCGACGTCCTCTATTTTGCAAACCTGCTGGCCGGTGGCGACCGGGAATGGATGGGCGAATGCAGCGACGCGCACACCCAGGAGTTGCGCGACGCCGACCGGGCCCGCTACCAGGACCTCGTTCTCGAAGCCGAGGACGACATCCACGAGTTGCGCTCGGCGCTCGGCATCCGTCAGTAGTCGTCGGCAGGAGCCAAGATGAGCGCAAGCCAAACGCGCATTCCCGTCAACGTCATCAAGACACTCCTCTTCATCGTTAGCCTGTTGCCAGCCGTCTGGATTGGCTGGCAACTAAGCCAGAACGGGCTTGGCCCGGAGCCCGACGAAGCACTGCAAGCCTTCACAGGCACCTGGACGCTGAATTTCCTGTTGCTCACACTGTGCGTCTCGCCGGCGCGTGCCATCACCGGCCAGCACTGGTTGCTGCGCCTGCGTCGGATGCTCGGCTGGTTCGCCTTTGCCTATGCCCTGCTGCACCTGTTCAGCTTCATCGGCTACGACCATGGCTTCGACCTTACCGCGATCGCCCGCGACGTGCTCAAGCGCCCCTTCATCGCTGTCGGCGTCGCCGCCCTGATGCTGATGATTCCGCTCGCCGCCACATCCAACGCGATGGCAATCCGCCGTCTTGGCGGGCGCAAATGGCAGGACCTGCATCGCAACATCTATCTGATCGCCATCCTCGGCTGCGTGCACCTGCTATGGCAAAGCAAGGCAGAAGAACTCCCGTCGGCACTGAGCTACACCGTCTTCCTCGGCCTCCTGCTGTGGTGGCGAATCCAGGAGCGGCGGCGCAAGGCGGCTCCGCCGCCCGATCATCGGGTGCAGTCAGTGAAGTTCTATCGCAAGCGTCCGGATTAGCGCCTCAGGGGCGGCCACCACGCTCGAAACGGATGATCGCCCGACCGTCAGCAGCCTTCTTCGGCGCCGCCTTCCAGGCATGGCCGTAAATGACCTCGAAACTTGCCGGCAGACGGCCTGCGCTGCGCAGCCGTTCATAGGCCTCGCGCACCGCCTGCAGGCGCCCCTTGCCGGTCAGGCCGTGGCGCCTGGCGTGCATCGCGCAGGCCGAACCGGCACCGCGCAGCTCCGCGAACAGACTGTCGATGTCGTCGTAGGTCAGGGTCAGCACTTCCATGTCCATCACCGGATCGGCATAACCGCTTTCGACCAGCATGTCGCCGAGATCGTGCATGTCGGTGAACCGCTGCGTATGGGCGTAGCCATCGGCAAAGGCGGCGCGCAGTTCATGCAGCGTATCCGGCCCCAGCGTCGAGAACATCAACAGGCCGCCGACCTCGAGCACGCGATGGGCTTCGGCCAACGCCGGCAGCGGGTGGTCGAGCCAGTGCAGGAGCAGATTCGACCACACCAGCGAAACCGAAGCCCCGGCCAACGGCAGGGATTCCGCTGCCGCTTGCAGACAATCAGGCGCCATGTCATCGCGCCCCAACCAACGCCGCCAGGCGGACCTGGCCGGCCGCGCCGCGGTGAGCATTGGCCGGGCGATATCGACGCCGAGCAGTTTGGCCCGCGGGTAACGTTCGTGCAGGCCGCCAAAACTGGCACCCCGGCTGCAGCCGAGGTCGAGGATACGTTGCGGCTGGAGACGGACATAGTCGAGGCGCTCGAGCATCCGCCGGTCGATCTCCCGAGCCAGGAAATCGTGCTGCGCATAGTCCGCTGCCGCACGCGCGAAACGGCGCGCGACGGCGCGGCGGTCGACGAAAGCGACAGCGTCAGCCTGGCTCACACCGCACGCAAACCGAGGCGGGCAAACAGGGCGTCGTCGCGATCGACATCGGGATTGCCGGTGGTCAGCAGCGCATCGCCGTAGAACATCGAGTTAGCGCCGGCCATGAAACAGAGCGTCTGCAACTCGTCGCTCATTTCCTGACGGCCGGCCGACAGGCGGACCCAGGATGCGGGCATGGTGATGCGGGCGGCGGCGACGGTGCGCACGAACTCGAAGGGATCGAGACGCGGCTGCTCGGCCAGCGGCGTACCGGGAATCGGCACCAGGTTGTTGATCGGCACCGATTCCGGCGGCGTCGGCAGGTTAGCCAGTTGGACGAGCAATGCGGCGCGGTTCTTGCGCGATTCGCCCATGCCGATGATGCCGCCGGAGCAGACGTTGATACCGGCTTCGCGCACTTGGTCGAGCGTATCGAGACGATCGTCGTGGGTATGGGTGCGGATCACCTGGCCGTAGAAATCCTTGTCGGTATCGAGGTTGTGGTTGTAGTAGTCGAGCCCGGCCTCCTTCAGCTTCTCGGCCTGGCCATCCTTCAGCATGCCGAGCGTGACGCAGGTCTGCATGCCGAGCGCCTTGACCTCGCGCACCATCGCCAGCACCTTATCGAGGTCGTTGTCCTTCGGACCGCGCCAGGCAGCGCCCATGCAGAAGCGCGAAGCGCCCTTGTCCTTGGCTGCCTGGGCAGCGGCGACCACCTCGCCGAGCGGCATCAGGCGCTCGCGTTCGAGATCGGTATCGTAACGCGCCGACTGCGAACAATAGCTGCAATCCTCGGAGCAACCACCGGTCTTGACGGAAAGCAGGGTCGAGCGTTGAATGGCATTGGCATCAAAATTCTCGCGATGCACCGTTTGCGCCCGGAACAGCAAATCCATCAACGGCAACTCGTAGAGCGCCAACACTTGCTCGAGGGTCCAGCGGGGAAACGCTGCGGTCTGGGAACAGGAAGGAGTCACGGCGGTGGCACTGGCTGGCATGGAATACCTTAAGAAAATCGTCGAAAAATCAAGGGCAAACGGCAATGGTAATTATGGATTACCGGGACGGTCAAGCGTTTCCGGCATTTTACCCCAGGCCGTCCGCCACCGTTTCACCGCCTTGGCCCGCAGCCACCTGGTGCCGCCGGGAAGTTGCCTGCTCTGTGGCGCCGATAGTGGCAACGAGCTGCTTTGCTGCGCTTGCCTCGGCGACCTCCCGCCGCTACCTGTGCACCGCTGCCCGCGCTGCGGCGAAACAACCACCTACGGAGAACACTGCGGCAGCTGCTTGCAGAACCCTCCCGCCTTTTCCGGCGTCAGCGCCCTGTATCGCTATGATTTTCCGGTCGACCGTCTGGTTCATGCGCTGAAGTACGGCCACCAACTGGCGTTGGCGGACTGGTTCGGCAAGCGACTCGTCGAGGCCATCGGCGAGGCCGGTTTCAGCGCCATCGTGCCGCTGCCGCTGCACACGCAGCGTTTGCGCGAGCGTGGCTTCAACCAGTCGCTGGAAATCGCGCGCACGATTGCCCGGCTGCGGCAACTGCCACTCGCCCACGATCTCTTGCAACGCCCACGCGCCACTGCGTCGCAGGCCGGCCTCGACCGCCCGGCACGACGCCGCAACATGCACGGCGCCTTCGCCTGCCGAGCGGATTGCGTCGGCCAGCGCCTGCTGCTGGTCGACGACGTGCTGACCAGCGGCGCAACTGCGGACGAAGCCGCCCGCACATTGATCCGCCACGGCGCACAGGAAGTGCATGTCGCCGTCGTCGCCCGCACCCTCAACGGCTGAATTCGTGATTTAATCGGCGCCTTTGCCGCCCACCGCCCGCCCCGTGTTCGCCGTCGTCCTCGTCCATCCGGAAATTCCGCCCAATACCGGCAACATCATCCGCATGTGCGCCAATACCGGCGCCGAACTGCATCTTGTCGAACCGCTCGGTTTCGACCTCAGCGACAAACACCTGCGCCGCGCCGGCCTCGACTACCACGAATACGCTCGCCTCGTCCGCCACCCGGACTGGCCGGCCTGCCTGGCCGCGCTGGCGCCGCGCCGGATGTTCGCGATGACCACCCGCGGCAGCCGCAACCTTTACTCGCTGGAAATCAAGGCCGACGACGTGTTCGTCTTCGGCAGCGAAACCGCCGGCCTGCCGCCGGCGATCCGCGACAGTTTCCCGGAAGAACGGCGCCTGCGCCTGCCGATGCGCGCCGGTCAGCGCAGCCTCAACCTGTCGAACGCCGCCGCCGTCACCGTCTTCGAGGCGTGGCGGCAATGCGGTTTCAGCGACGCCGTGTAAGCGACCTCAAATCAGGCGATTTCTTCTTTGGGATCGCGCGCCATCAGTTGTTCGACCGCGGCCCGCGCTGTCAGGCGACCATCGAGGACAGCAGCAACCGCCGTGCTGATCGGCATCTCAACACCGAGTTCCGCCGCCAGGCGCGCCGTTTCGCGGGCGGTATAGACGCCTTCGGCGACATGACCCAGTTCGTCGAGCACCTGCGCCAACGACTTGCCCTGCGCCAGCCCGAGGCCGACCCGACGGTTGCGCGAAAGGTCGCCGGTGCAAGTCAGGATCAGATCGCCCATACCGGCCAGCCCCATGAAGGTCTCGCGCTGGGCGCCCAGTGCAACGCCGAGGCGGGCAATTTCGGCGAGGCCGCGGGTCATCAGCGCGGCCCGTGAATTGAGGCCGAGGCCGAGGCCGTCGCAGACTCCGGTGGCGATCGCCAGCACGTTCTTGACCGCACCGCCGACCTCGACGCCGACCAGATCGTCGTTGGCGTAAATGCGCAAGCTACCGCCGTGCAACTGACGCGCAGCCTCGCGCGCGAAAGCGGCATCGCGGGAAGCCAGCGTTATCGCCGTCGGCTGTGCGGCGGCAACTTCTTCGGCAAAACTCGGCCCGGAGAGCGCGCCGCAAAGCGCGGTGGGGCCCAGGACGTCGCCCACCACCTGGTGCGGCAGCTTGCCGCTGCCAGCCTCAAAACCCTTGCAGACCCAGAGCAGCGGCACCGTGCAGGCCAGTTCGCGCAGCCTTTCCGCCGTCGGTCGCAGACCGGCAATCGGCGTCGCGACGATCAGCAGTTCGGCATTCGCTACCGCTGTAGCAAAATCGGTTGCCACCGCGACCGACGCCGGCAAGCGATAGCCTGGCAGGAAGCGACGGTTTTCGCGGCTGGAAAGGAGATCGGCTGCAACATCGCTTTCGCGTGTCCACAAAGTCACCGCGTGCGCCTCGGCGAAAGCGATGGCCAGCGCGGTACCCCAGGCACCGCCCCCAAGCAGGGAAACCCTCATAGTCCCCAGACCTGCGTCGCGCGGATCACGCCGCTCTGTCCGTCGCGATGTTTGACGGCAACCCAGCCGGGCGCCGCCGTACCAACGTAATCGAGCACCACCCACTTGGCGAAAGTAGCGCTGAGCGGCGCGTCTTCCGCCGCCGACTGCCTGAGTTCGGCACCGGCAGCGGTAACGATGACGGTCCGCCGATCCCCCACCTGAGTGGCTTCGATCCAGGCCAAGCCACCCTCGGCGTCACGGACCTTGACCCAGCCCTCGAGACGGACGACCACCTCGAGCGGCGTCTGGGCACGGATCAGGTAAAGTTTCTTGGCCTTGAGCGAAGGCGCATCGTAGAGCACCGCCGCCGGCACGACGACCGAACGGAAATCCAGCGCCAGGGCCGGCAGGGCCGTGGCTAGGCAGCAGAGGGCAGTCAGCAGGCGGCGCATGATCGACGCTTACTGAAGCTGGTTTTCAGCCGCAGCCTGCATTTCCTGCAGACGCTGCACGTACATCGCCTCGAAATTGACCGGCTGCAGCAGGATGGCCTGGAAGCCGGCGCGGGTCACCGCATCCGAAACCGTTTCGCGGGCGTAAGGGAAAAGCACGTTCGGGCAGGCGATGGCGATCAGCGGTTCGAGCTGGTCTTCAGGAACGTTCATGATGCGGAAGACACCAGCCTGCGCCACTTCGACCAGGAACACGGTCTTTTCGGCGACGGTGGCGGTCACGGTCACCGTCAGCACGACTTCGAACACCCCATCGCCAACACCACGACCGGTGGAGTTGAGCTGCACGGTGACTTGCGGCGCTTCCTGTTCAAGGAAGACCTCCGGCGCATTCGGCACTTCGAGCGAGAGGTCCCTGACGTAAAGCTTTTCAATGCCGAAGACCGGCTGTTCGTTCTGTTCCATGTTTCTCTTTCTGGTAGTTGATCAGTTCAGGCGTCCGCCGCCAACAAGGGCAGCAGACCGCCAGCGGCGTCGAGGGCGTAAAGGTCGTCGCAGCCGCCGACATGGGTGGTGCCGATGAAAATCTGCGGCACGGTGCGCCGCCCGGTTTTCTGCATCATTTCGTCGCGCCGCTCGGGGTCGAGATCGACCCGAACTTCCTCGATCGCCGCCACGCCACGCGCCTTCAGCAACTGCTTGGCGCGCATGCAGTAGGGGCAGACCGCCGTGGTGTACATCAGGACCGCCTGCGTCATTTCTTGCGTCCTCCCTTGTGCAACGGATAGCCCGCCGTCACCCAGGCATCGACTCCGCCACCGAGATTGAACAACTGCTCGAAACCGTGCTGGCGCAATGCCTTGCAGGCGCGTTCCGAGCGCAACCCGGAGGCACAGCAGAGGATCAGCGGCTGCGCCTTGAATTTCTCCAGTTCGCTCAGGCGCTCGCCAAGCTGCGCCTCAGGAATATGGATGGCATCCGGAATGTGTCCGGCGGCAAACTCGCTCGCCTGGCGCACGTCGATCACCTTGGCGTCCTGGCGGTTGATCATCAGAGTCGCCTCACCCGGATTGACGGCCTTGCCCTGCGACCGGAAGACGAGCGGCCAGAGCAGCCCGAGACCGGAAACGACAACGATCCCGATGAGCAGGATGTTCTGGTTGATGAAATCCATCGGCATTACTTAATTCTCCACACCACAAAAAACTTCGCGCATCATGCCGACCAGTTGCAGGGTCCGTTGATCGCCGACACGATAGAAAACCCGGTTGGCATCCTTGCGCGTCAGCAGGACACCCTTCTCGCGCAAGATGGCGAGATGCTGTGAAATATTGCTTTGCGAAGTGCCGACGGCTTCGACGATATCCTGCACGCAGGCTTCCTGATCGCCGACAACGCACAGAATCTTCAGGCGCAGGGGATGCGCGATCGCCTTCAAGGCTTTCGCCGCCGTCTCGATATGCTCCTGCTTGTCGATCAGGCTGGAGGAAATAACGTCCAAGATATAAAACCTCAGTTTGGTTGAACGGTTGATTATAGAATAAGCCTTGCCAAACCTAGAACCCAATCACGATTTCCCCATGTTTTCCGCCCGCGCCGGCCTGCGCTCCGTTTTTCCCGCCTGCTCGCTCGCGCTTCTGCTGGCGCTTTTTGCCATCAATCCGGCAAGCGCTCAGAAAAAGGCCAGCGCGCCGGAAGTCGCAGCCAAACGCGCCGACCTCGAGGAATTGCGCAGCCGCATCGAAGATCTGCGCAAGGACCTGTCGAGCAGCGAAGATTCGCGCGCCGACGCCGCCGACCGGCTGCGTGAATCGGAACGGCAGATTTCCCGCCTGCAACGCAAGCTGCATGAACTGGGCGGACAACGCGAAAATCTCCAGCAACGTCTGGACAACCTGGAAACCCAGTCGCGAGAACTGGGCGGCACCCTGTCCCAGCAACAGCAGCAACTGGAAAACCTGCTCTACCGCCAGTACCTGAAAGGCTCGCCCGATTCGCTGCAGTTACTGCTCAACGGCGACAACCCGAGTCAGTTGGCACGCGACCTCTACTATCTGTCTGCCATTGCCGGGGCCAAAGCCGAGCTGATGGGCGAAATCCAGGCGACCATCCGGCAGAAGAAGGCGCTTGCCGAGGACACCCGCGAACGCACTGCCGAACTCGCGGAAATCGAGGAAGAACAGCGTCGCCACCACGCCGAACTGGAGCAGCAACGCCGCGAACGCCAGGCCCTGCATGCCGAGCTGTCGAGCAAGATCCGCGCGCAAAGGCGGGAGATCGGCTCGCTGCAACGCGACGAGAAACGCATGACGCAGTTGATCGATCGACTGTCGCGGATACTCGCGCAGCAGGCTGCGCGAGCGGCGGAAGAAGCCCGCCGCAAACCGCCACCGCCACCCGCCACCGCCGGCAACAGCCGCGAACCGGCGACGCCGCGCGAAACCCCGGGCAAGGAAAACCGCTACGACCCGGTACCCAACGACGGCCGCTTCGCCAAGCTGCGCGGCTCCTTGCGCCTACCCGTGCGCGGCGCGGTAATCGGCCGCTTCGGCAAAGCGCGCGAAGGTGGCGGCCAATGGCGCGGCCTTTTCATCCGCAGCGACAGTGGCAGCCCGGTCAAGGCGATTGCCTCCGGCCGGGTGGTATTTTCGGAGTGGATGCGTGGTTTCGGCAATCTGCTGATCGTCGACCATGGCGACGCCTACCTGTCGATCTACGGCAACAACGACTCGCTGCTCAAGCAGGTCGGCCAGTCCGTCAGCGGCGGCGAAACGATCGCCACCGTAGGCAACACCGGAGGCAATCCAGAATCCGGTTTATACTTCGAAATCCGTCATAAAGGTAATCCGATCGACCCCTTGTCCTGGGCCAGCCTGAAATGAGCAAAATCAAGACTTTGAGCCTCGCCGTCGGCGGCTTCGTTGCCGGCGCACTGATCACCCTGCAGTTACCCGCCTTCGCCGAGAAGGATGCCAAGATCGGCCTGCCGATCGAGGATCTGCGCACTTTCGCCGAGGTTTACAGCGCGATCAAGCAGGGCTACGTCGAACCGGTCGAAGACAAGAAGATGATCGCCAATGCCATCGCCGGCATGCTCGGCAATCTCGACCCCCACTCCGCCTACCTCGACGCAGACTCCTTCAAGGACCTGCAGGTCGGCACCCAGGGCGAATTCGGCGGCCTCGGCATCGAAGTCGGCATGGAAGACGGCCTGGTCAAGGTCGTCTCGCCGATCGAGGACACCCCGGCCTACCGCGCCGGCGTCAAGGCCGGCGACCTGATCTTCAAGCTCGACGACACCCCGGTCAAGGGCCTCACTCTCTCCGACGCGGTCAAGAAGATGCGCGGCAAGCCGAAGACCTCGATCCGCCTCGGCATCCTGCGCAAGGGCGAAGCCAAGCCGCTGGAAATCACCCTGGTGCGCGAAGTGATCAAGGTGCAGAGCGTCAAGTCCAAGCTTGTCGAACCCGGCTACGCCTGGGTCCGCATCACCCAGTTCCAGGAAACGACGGTCGCCGACCTCGCCAAGCACCTTGGCAAACTGTACAAGGACGGCGATCTCAAGGGCCTCGTCCTCGACCTGCGCAACGATCCGGGCGGTCTGCTCAACGGCGCCATCGGCGTCTCGGCCGCCTTCCTGGCGCCGGAAGTCAAGGTCGTGTCGACCGACGGCCGCACCGAGGATGCCAAACAGGAATTCCTCGCCCGACCGCGCGACTATCTGCGCGGCACCGGCGAAGACCCGTTGCGCAACCTGCCGGTCGGCGTCAAGAAGGTGCCGATGGTGGTGCTGGTCAATGGCGGCTCGGCCTCGGCGTCGGAAATCGTCGCTGGCGCCCTGCAGGATCACAAGCGCGCCGCCATCGTCGGCACCCAGTCCTTCGGCAAGGGTTCGGTGCAGTCGGTGTTGCCGCTGCCCGGCAACACGGCGATCAAGCTGACCACCGCCCGTTACTTCACCCCCAGCGGGCGTTCGATCCAGGCCAAAGGCATCACTCCCGACATCGTCGTCGACGAAACCCCGAACGGCAATGGCCCGGCCCGCCTGCGCGAAGCCGACCTCGAGCGCCATCTCGAGGACAAGCAGGACGCCGCGAAGAAGGAAGACGCCAAACCCCAGCCGAACAAGCCCGCCGCCAAGGAAGAACACGACGACGAGGCAATGCCGGCCCGTCTGGAATATGCCAGCAAGAGCGACTACCAGTTCCAGCAGGCGCTGAACATCCTGAAGGGCGTACAGTTCATGCAGGGCAAGTGATAGGCCGATTAGCACGCGGGAGGGATGATGAGCAGCACGGACCTCAGGAAGAAACGGGAAATCCTGTTCGCCAAGTTTCCGCCAGGACAGGTACCGGAAGCCGCCGACGACCTCAAGAAGGTTGACGAGGTCGATGTCGATCCCCGCTACGAAAAGCGGGCGCTCGGCGTCGCTTACGATCTCCAGCACCACACCCTCGCCGAACTCGAGGATCGCCTGGTCGACCACGGCTACCACCTCGACAGCACGCTGATGAGCAAGCTGACCCGGGCGCTGATCCACTACGTCGAGGAAACCCAGTTGCACAACATGGCCACCCCCGAAAAGCGCCTCAAGCCATCGCCCGAGGAAGCCTACGTCAAGGCCTGGGAAACCCGCCCGCACGGCGACCACGACGACACCCCGCCGGAGTGGCGCGAGTACAAGTGACCGACGAGCAACTGCTCCGCTACAGCCGGCACATCCTCCTTGACGCACTCGGTATCGAAGGCCAGCAACGTATCCTCGACAGCCACGCGCTGATCGTCGGCGCTGGCGGTCTCGGCTCACCGGCAGCGCTCTACCTTGCCGCAGCGGGCATCGGCCGGATCACCCTGGTGGACGACGATGTCGTCGACCTGACCAACCTGCAACGACAGATCCTGCACACCGAAGCGCGCGTCGGCCTAGCCAAGGCGGAATCCGGGCGCCAGGCGCTGGCGGCGATCAACCCGGCTGTCGAAGTGATTCCCGTGCAGGAAAGACTGAGCGGCGCCACCCTCGACGCGCGCGTCGCAGCCGCCGACATCGTCCTCGACTGCACCGACAACTTCGCCACCCGCCACGCCATCAACCGCGCCTGCGTTCGCCACCGCAAACCGCTGGTCTCCGGCGCCGCCATCCGCTTCGACGGCCAGGTCAGCGTCTACGACCTCGCCCGCGACGACGCGCCGTGCTACCACTGCCTGTTCCCGGAAGCCGAGGACGTCGAGGAAGTGCGTTGCGCGGTGATGGGGGTGTTCGCGCCGCTGACCGGCATCGTCGGCACCATGCAGGCGGCCGAGGCGCTGAAGCTGATCGCCGGCATCGGCGAATCGCTGAATGGCCGCTTGTTGTTGCTCGACGCCATGAACATGGCATGGCGGACGGTAAAGTTCCGCCGCGACCCCGACTGCGCCGTGTGCGGCGCCCGGACCGCTTAGGGACTGGCCAACGGCCGGGCAAGCAGGCGAATGTCCGACCCGACCTGTCGCAAATCGAGAATCTTCAACGAACGCTTGTCGGCCAGACTGCTCAGCGCCGGCAAGTTGAACAGCCCGGCCGCGTCGTCGCCGATCAGGCAGGGCGCCAAGTAAAACAGGAACTCGTCGACCAGGCCCTCGCGCAATAGCGAACCGTTCAGCTTGTGGCCTGCCTCGACATGCAGCTCGTTGATGCCGCGCCGCCCCAGTTCCTGCAGCAGGGCGGCAAGATCGACCTTGCCCTGGGCGTTCGCCAGCAAAACGATCTCGGCCCCGGCGTTGCGCAGGGCGGCGGCGCGCTCTGGCGCCTCGACCGCGGCGGCGATCAGCACCCCGCCCCCGGCCAGGATTTTCGCCGTCGGCGACGTCTCCAAGCGGCTGTCGACGATCACCCGTAGCGGCTGGCGCGGGGTTTCGACGTCGCGCACGGTCAGGCTCGGGTCGTCGTCGCGCACCGTGCCGATGCCGGTCAGGATGGCGCAGGCGCGGGCCCGCCAGCGGTGGCCGTCGCGACGCGCGTCGGGACCGGTGATCCACTGACTGACGCCGTTGTTCAACGCCGTCTTGCCATCCAGGCTGGCCGCCGCCTTCAAGCGCAACCAAGGGCGAACACGCGTCATGCGCGAGATGAAACCAAGGTTCAGTTCGCGCGCCTCGTTCTCCAGCAGGCCGCTCGCCGTTTCGATGCCGGCTGCCCGCAGCAACGCCAGGCCGCGGCCGGCGACCAGCGGATTTGGGTCTTCCATGGCGGCGACGACGCGCGCGACGCCGGCGGCGATCAGCGCCTCCGCGCAGGGTGGCGTGCGTCCGTAGTGGCTGCAGGGTTCGAGGGTGACGTAGGCGGTGGCACCGCGCGCCCGCTCACCAGCGGCGCGCAGGGCATGGACTTCGGCATGCGGCTCGCCGGCCTTTTCGTGCCAGCCTTCGCCGACGATCGCGCCGTCGCGGACCAGCACGCAGCCGACGCGCGGATTGGGCGAAGTCGTCCACAGCCCGCGTTCGGCGAGCTGCAGCGCCCGCGCCATCATCCTGCCGTCGGTGGCGGAAAAACTCATTTCTTGCGGGAGTTCGGCGAAACTTCCTTGATCGCCTTGGAGAAGGCGTCGACGTCCTCGAAATTGCGATAGACGGACGCGAAACGGATGTAGGCAACCTTGTCGAGCTTCTTCAGCTCGCGCATCACCAGTTCGCCCAGTTGCTGCGTGCCGACCTCGCGTTCGCCCGAAGTCAGCAGCTTCTCCTCGATGTCGGCAATCGCCGCATCGACCGATTCGATCGAGACCGGCCGCTTGCGCAGCGCCAGCTCAAGGCTGGCGCGCAGCTTGGCGCGGTTGAAGTCGGCGCGCAGGCCGTTCTTCTTGACCACCTGCGGCAGCTGGATCTCGGCCCGCTCGTAGGTGGTGAAACGCTTGTCGCAGGCAGCGCACTTCCTGCGGCGACGGACGATGTCGCCCTCTTCGGAAACCCGGGTGTCGACCACCCCGGTTTCGTCATTGCCGCAGAAAGGGCACTTCATGCGTCGTCAGGCGCCGTAGACCGGGAAGCGCTTGCACAGCACCGCCACCTTCTCGCGGACGGTGGCGGCGACCGCTTCGTCGTTCGGCGCGTCGAGCACGTCGGCGATCAGGTGGGCGATCTGCTCGGCCTCGATCTCCGTGAAACCGCGCGTCGTCATCGCCGGCGAACCGATGCGGATGCCGGAAGTGACCATCGGCTTCTGCGGATCGTTCGGGATGCCGTTCTTGTTGACGGTGATGTGTGCGTTACCCAGCGCCGCCTCGGCTTCCTTGCCGGTGATGTTCTTGGAGCGCAGGTCGACCAGGAAGACGTGGCTTTCGGTGCGCCCGGAAACGATGCGCAAGCCGCGTTGCTCGCCGAGCACACGGGCCATGACGCGGGCGTTGTTGATCACCTGTTCCTGGTAGTTCTTGAATTCCGGCGAAGCGGCTTCCTTGAACGCCACGGCCTTGGCGGCGATGACGTGCATCAGCGGACCACCCTGCAGGCCCGGGAAGATGGCGGAGTTGATCGCCTTCTCGTGCTCGGCCTTCATCAGCACGACGCCGCCGCGCGGACCGCGCAGGGTCTTGTGCGTGGTGGTGGTGACGACATCGGCGAAGGGCACCGGGTTCGGGTAGAAACCAGCGGCGATCAGGCCGGCGTAGTGCGCCATGTCGACCCAGAAGATGGCGCCGATTTCCTTGGCGATCTTGGCGAAGCGCTCGAAATCGATACGCAGCGCGTAGGCCGAGGCACCGGCGACGATCAGGCGCGGCTTGTGTTCGCGGGCCAGCGCTTCCATCCTGTCGTAGTCGATCTCTTCCTTTTCGTTCAGGCCGTAGGAGACGACGTTGAACCACTTGCCGGACATGTTGAGCGGCATGCCGTGGGTGAGGTGACCGCCTTCGGCCAGGCTCATGCCCATGATCGTGTCGCCCGGCTTGCAAAAAGCCATCAGCACGGCCTGGTTGGCCTGCGAACCGGAGTTCGGCTGGACGTTGGCGGCATCGGCCCCGAACAGCGCCTTGATGCGTTCGATGGCGATCTGCTCGGCGACGTCGACGTGTTCGCAACCGCCGTAGTAACGCTTGCCCGGGTAGCCTTCGGCGTACTTGTTGGTCAGCTGCGAGCCCTGGGCTTCCATGACCGCCTTGCTGACGTAGTTCTCGGATGCGATCAGTTCGATGTGATCTTCCTGACGCTGGTTTTCGGCCGTGATGGCCTGCCACAGTTCAGGGTCAACTTTCGCCAGGGTGTCTTTCGCGGAAAACATGGGGATGCCTCAAGCCGTTGAAAAGGCCGCGATTTTATCACGAAGGCAGTTCGTCCAACGCGTTGCCCGCCAGATGCCCGGTTTCGCCCCAGCTTTCCAGCGCCCACCGGCCATCGCGCGTGGCGATCCAGTTGATGCCGGCGTTCGGGATCAGGAAGTCGCGCGCCATCTCCAGCGGATTGCCGCGCACGAAGCGGTTGATCACGTCGAGCACGCCGCCATGAACGACGACGGCGACGTTCTGGCCGGGATGCAGGGCAGCGATTTCGCGCAGCTTGCCGGTCACCCGCGCGTACATGACTTTCAGGCTTTCACCATTCTCGAATGCGTAATCGGCGTTGCGCCCCTCGAACGCGGCATAGCCCTCAGGAAAGCGCGTCGCTGCCTCGGCGTAGGTCAGGCCTTCGAAGACGCCGTAGCGGCGTTCGCGCAACTCGGGCGCCGCCACCGGCTGCAACTGCAGCGCCGCGCCGATCGCCAGCGCCGTATCCCAGGCCCGGCGCAGGTCGCTGGCGTAGAGCGCGCTGATCTCGGCAGCTTTCAGCCAGCGGCCGGCGGCCTGCGCCTGACGGTGGCCGGTCGCGTTGAGGCCGATGTCGATCTGGCCCTGGATGCGCCGTTCGGCATTCCACTCGGTCTCGCCGTGGCGGACCACACAAAGCCGCGTCGGGCGCGGCAGCTCATCGTCAAAACGCATCTCAGGCCTGCGACTGGAGGAAATCGTCCATACGGTTCTCGGCAACGCTGAACCAGGCGTTCTCGCTACGCCGGTACTTGTCGTAGGCCTTGAGAATCTTCTTGAACGCCGGGTTCTTCTTCGCCTCATCGGCGTAGAGCTGCTGCGCCGCCTTGTACGCCGCTTCGAGGATCGGCCGCGAAAACTCCTGCAGCTTGACGCCGCTCTGCAGCAACTTTTTCAGCGCGATCGGGTTCTGGTGGTCGTAGCGCGCCATCATCGTCACGTTGGCCTCGAAGGCCGCCGCCCGGAACGCTTCCTGGTATTCGCGCGGCAGCTTCTCCCATTCGTTGCGATTGACGAAGAAATGGATCATCGGCCCCGGCTCCCACCAGCCCGGGTAGTAGTAGTTCTTGGCCACCTTGTAGAAGCCCAGCCGCTCGTCGTCGTAAGGGCCGACCCACTCGGCGGCGTCTATGGTGCCGCGTTCCAGCGCCGGGTAGATGTCGCCGCCGGCAATCTGCTGCGGGACGACGCCGAGTTCGGAAAACACCGCGCCGCCGAGGCCGGCGATGCGCATCTTGATGCCCTTGAGATCGTCGACCGCGCTCACCTTCTTCCGCCACCAGCCGCCCATCTGCGTCCCGGTGTTGCCGCCGGCAAAGGAAAGGATGTTGAAATTGCCGTAGAAATCGTCGAGCAGTTCCTGACCGCCGCCGTAATAGACCCAGGCGTTCATCTGCCGCGCGTTCATGCCGAAGGGCATCGAGGTGCCAAAACCGAAGCTCTTGTCCTTACCGACGTAATAGTAGGAACAGGTGTGCGCCATCTCGACGGTGCCCTGCTCGACCGCGTCGAGTGCCTGCAGGCCGGGAACGATCTCGCCGCCCTGGAAGACGCGGATGTCGAAACGGCCTCCGGTCATCGCCCGCAGGCGGTCGGCGAGAACCTCGGCGCCGCCGAAGATGGTGTCCAGGCTGCGCGGAAAACTCGAGGTCAACCGCCAGCGCACCGCCGGGTAGACACTCTGCACCGCGGCCGCCTCGACCGGCTTCGGCGCGGGCTCGCTGGGCGCGGTCGCCGGTTTCGCCGGCGCCGGCTCGACGACTGGCGGCGGCGTTTCATCCTTGCCGCAAGCGGCAAGCGAAGCCGCCGCACCAGCCGCCGCCATGGCCAGAAAATCTCTACGTTGCATGCCTGTCTCCTCCCGCTCGGGCGGGATTTTGCTGTATCCAATGGCATGCATTCTTCCGCAAAGCGCGCGACTTGGCGAGCAAAAGACGAAATTCATCGCCGCCACCAGCCGCCGTCGTAAACTCGGGAAGCGCTGCCGTTCTGGAAAACCGCCTTGTCCCGACTCCCCGATCGCCTACTCAAGTTTCTTGCTGCAGCCGGCTCGCCCGCCGAGCTGAGCCGCCTCGCCCTGGCCGCCCGGGCGCAACTGGCGAACGCTTGCGCACAGCAGGAGAGCAACGGCGCAAGCCTTTTCTCCGAGCTCGCCGACACCCTGACTCGTCACCTGCTCACCCTGGCCGAGCGCGACCAAGGCCCGCCCCCGGTCGCCTACGCCTGGATTGCCCACGGCTCGCAGGGCCGCCGCGAGATGACCGCCCGCTCGGACCAGGACAATGCGCTGATCCTCGCCGACGATTTCGCGCCGACAGCCCACGCCGATTACTTCGCGACCCTCGCCGACAGCGTCTGCGACGGCCTTGCCGCCTGCGGTTTTGTGCACTGCCCCGGCGGGATGATGGCGAGCCAGCCGGACTGGCGCGCCAGCCTAAGCGACTGGCGGCATCTCTTCGGCGGCTGGCTGCGGGCTTGCGACATCCACCAGGCCCGCCTGGCGAGCAATCTGTTCGACCTGCGCCGGATTGCCGGCGCGGACGCGCTGGTGGCGCCACTCCGGGCGCTGATCGTCGACCGCTGCCCGGCCGCCGATACCCTGCTCGGCCGCTGGATCGCCAATGCCGCCGCCGCTCCGCCGGCCCTCGGCCTGTTCCAGCGCCTGCGCCGGGACGCCGATGGCCGCTTCGACCTCAAGCGCAACGCGCTCATTCCCATCGTCGAACTCGCCCGCATCCATGCTCTGGCCGCCGGCAGCGACGCCATCGGCACCGACGCCCGCCTGACAGCGGCCGCCGGCAAGCGCTGGCTGAGCCGGCGCGGCGCCGACGAACTGCGCCACGACTGGCGCCTGCTGCGCGGCCTCCAGCAACGCCAGCTCGCCGTCGCCGACGCGACGG
>CAZFXO010000028.1:0-40417 GCA_964523045.1 uncultured Dechloromonas sp.
GATGTCGATCAGCAGCTCTGCCTCTGCCTGCAAAGCGCAAGTACCGGGCGCTGCCTGTTCTTCAATCCCGAGACCGACCTCGCGCTGGCTATCCACCCCCAACTGCTTGCCGAACAACTGAAGAAGGGCAGCGCCCGGCACCTCGGTCAACCAGGCTTGTTCGCCACGCTGTTGGCCCGGATATCTGCCGCCTAAATCATCTTCCGCTGCCCCGCGAGAACGGCTTTGCCTTAAAATTGGCCTTCTCAGAAAAATATCGCGGGGTTCCAGATGAGTATCAAGAAGGTCTTGCTGCTGGGGGGCAGCGGTTTTGTCGGCACCTACATCGTCAACCGCCTGTCCCAGCGCGGTATCCAGGTCACTGTGCCGACCCGGCGGCGGGAACGGACCAAGGCGCTGATCATGCAGCCCGGCGTCGAAATGCCGGAAGCCGACATTCATTGCCAGGAAACGCTGACTTCGCTGGCGCAGGGTCAGGATGCGGTGATCAACCTGGTCGGCATCCTGCATAGCCGCGACGTCAAGTTCCCCTACAGCGAAGATTTCGCGCAGGCACATGTCGAATTACCGAAAAAAATCATTGCTGCCTGCAAAGCGGCCGGTGTTCGCCGCCTCGTACATATGAGCGCCCTCAAGGCAGCCCCCGACGCGCCCTCCGAATATCTGGCTTCGAAGGGCGAAGGCGAAGCGATCGTCCTGGCGGCGGCTGGCGAGCTTGACGTCAGCGTTTTCCGCCCGTCGGTCATCTTCGGACTTGGTGACAGCTTCCTGAACATGTTCGCCAAGCTTCTGAAGACCGTCCCCGTTTTCCCTCTCGGCTTCGGCCATGCCCGCTTCCAGCCGGTCTGGGCCGCCGATGTGGCCGATGCCTTCGTCGACGCACTGGAAGATACCTCGACCTTCGGTCAGGCTTATGATCTGGTCGGCCCCAAGACCTACACCTTGCGCGAACTGGTCGAGTACACCGCCGGACTCACCGGCAGCCGGGCACGCATCGTCGCCCTGCCGGAAGGTCTGGCTTACCTGCAAGCAGGCCTGATGTGGCTGGCGCCGAAGCCGTTGATGTCGCCCGACAATCTGCGCTCGATGCAGGTCGACAGCGTCTGCACCGGCGATTGCCATCTGCCCGCCGCCTGGCAGCCGACCGCCCTGGAAGCCGTCGCGCCGTCCTATATCGCCCGCAACACGCCGAAGGGCAAGCTGGACAGCTTCCGCTTCCGCGCTGGCCGCTGAACCGGCGATCGGGGCCGTGCACGTATACGTCGTCGGCGGCGCCGTCCGTGACGAATTGCTCGGACGGCCCAGCGACGACCGCGATCACGTGGTCGTCGGCAGTGCCCCGGAAACCTTGCTGGCGATGGGATTCAAGCCCGTGGGCAAGGATTTTCCGGTCTTCCTGCACCCCGAAACGCACGAGGAATACGCACTGGCGCGGACCGAGCGTAAGACGGCCCCGGGCTACCACGGCTTCACTTTCCACACCGCTCCCGACGTCACGCTGGAAGAGGATCTCGCGCGCCGCGACCTGACCATCAACGCGATGGCGCGCGATGCCGAGGGCAGGGTGATCGATCCGTTCAACGGACAAGGCGACCTCGCCGCCAGGGTGTTGCGCCACGTCGGCCCGGCCTTCGCCGAGGATCCCGTACGCATCCTGCGCCTGGCCCGCTTTGCCGCGCGTTTCGCCGATTTCTCGGTGGCCCCCGAGACTGTTGCCCTGATGCAGGGGATGGTTGAGGCCGGGGAAGTCGATCATCTGGTCGCCGAACGCGTCTGGCAGGAACTGGCCAAGGGCTTGATGGAGAACAAGCCATCGCGGATGTTCGAGGTGCTGCGCCAGTGCGGAGCACTCGCCCGCTTGCTGCCCGAGGTCGAAGCCCTGTTCGGCGTACCGCAACGCGCCGACTACCATCCGGAGATCGACGCCGGCATTCACACCATGATGGTCATCGACCAGTCAGCCCGGCGTAACTTTCCACTAGCGGTCCGTTACGCCGCGCTCTGTCACGACCTCGGCAAGGCGCTGACCCCGGCCGACATCCTGCCCCGACATATCGGTCACGAAACCCGCAGCGTCGCTCTCTGCCAGGTGCTTGGCGAACGCCTGCGGGTACCTGGCGAATGTCGCGACCTGGCATTGCTGATGGCCCGATACCACGGCAGCATCCACCGCGCCGACGAACTGCGTGCTGCAACCATCGTCGAGTTGTTCGAGAAATGCGACGCCCTGCGCCGCCCAGCCCGTTTCGAGCAGTTGCTGGACACCTGCCTGTGCGACTACACCGGGCGTGGTGGCTGGGAAGACCGGCCATACGACGCGCCAGCCAGACTGCGCAAGGCACTCGCCGCGGTCAGCGCGATCGACGCCGGACAAATTGCCGCCGCGAGCCCGACCCCGGCCAGCATCCCGGAACGCATCCGCCAGGCCAGAATCGCTGCCGCCCGCCAGGTCCTAAAGGAGGCGCCCGATCAGCCAGAGCAGCAGTGAGAAGAGCAGGATACTGACAAAAGGAAAGTGGTAAATCCTGCCCCGCCAGCGCAACGCGATATCGCCGGGCAGTTGCCCGAAGCGGATGAAGCGCGCGAGATGCGGCGTCACCAACCCGAGCAGGAATATCGCGACGACCAGCGTCAACAACCACTTCAACATGAACCCGATCTCCCCGCGACCGACAATCCAGGCCGCCCCGTGAACCCATGGTAAAACGATGATAAAACGACAGAATATCGCAGGACTCGAAGTCTTTTCCTGCCTCCCCGACAGCCCGGCTTCCCGGCCCGATCTACTGTTCATCCATGGCGCCTTTGCCGGCGCCTGGATGTGGACCGAGACCTACATGCCTTATTTCGCCGCCGCCGGCTATCCCTGCCACGCACTGTCGTTGCGCGGCCATGGTGACAGCGACGGTCACGACCGCATCAACTGGCTGTCGGTGGCCGATTACGTCGGCGACGTTCGCACGGTAATCGAAGCGCTTGCCATCGATCCGGTGCTGCTTGGCCATTCAATGGGTGGTTTCGTCGTCCAGAAATACCTGGAGCGCCATGCTGCCCCGGCAGTTGCGCTGCTCTGCTCGGTCCCGCCGCAAGGCTTGATCGCCGCACAGTTCCACCTGTTGCTGCAGAAGCCTCAACTCTACCTTGAAATCAACCGCATCCTGGCCGGCAACTACACCGAAACCGACACGCTGAAAGACGCCCTGTTCGCCGGCGAAGTCGACCAGAAGATGCTCGAAGTCTGGTTGGGTCGGATGCAAAACGAATCACAACGTGCCATCTGGGACATGTCGATGTTCAACCTGCCCAACCTCTACTGCATGCAAAAACCGCCGATGCTCATCGTCGGTGCTGAAATGGACGCCCTGGTGCCGGCCTTCCTCGCACAATCGACCGCCCAGACCTACGGCGAACCATGTCACATCCTGCGCGGCATGGGTCACGCGATCACGCACGAGAAAGATTGGTCAAAGGGCGCGGCGCTGATCCTGAACTGGCTGGAAACGCTCAAGCCTTGACGTCGACCTGAGTGCCGAGATTTGCTGGGTTGTTGTAGGTCGGCGGCAAAGTCTGCAGCAACTGCATCGAGTTCTGTTCCTCGATATCGATCGCCTTCTTCAGAACGGCCGTGGACACGGCCATGCTGGTCTGCTCAGCGCTCATCGCCGTATTGAAACTGCCGATTCCCGAAGTGTCCATGATTCTGCTCCCGCAAACATCTATTTAGCGCTTCCAGTTTAGACCACTTTCTCACAGACGGCGACTTTGATCACCCTGCACGAAACCCAGCAATCCGCCGTCGATGCCGCGACCGACAGCCATCACCTTGAATAGCTCGCCCATCTCGTGCGGCATCAACAATTTACCGACCGCGGATGCGGCCCTGACGTAGTCTGGCGTGTCGCGCGGAATTTCTGCCAGCAGGTCGAGCATGCCGCAATTGAGCAGGAACTGTCCCTGGCTTGCATAGCCCAGCAGTTCGAGCCCGGCAGCATGGGCAGCGGCGATGATCGCGGTGAAATCGACATGCACCGTTACGTCCTGCAAGCCGGGAAAAAGCAGGGGATCGGGATGCGCGTGGTGGCGGTAGTGGCACATCAAGGTGCCGGCGGCGCGTTGCGGGTGGTAGTACTCGTGGCGAGGAAATCCGTAATCGATCAGGAGCAGGGCGCCGCAACGCAGGCGATGCCCCCATTCTGCCGCCCAGGCTCGTGCCGCAAGGCTGATTTCACTCAGATAGCCGGCTTCCAGTTCGCAGCTATCGGCAATTTCACGCGCCGCAGCAAGCAAGGCTCTGCCAGCCGGCCGCTCGTTCCACATGAAACTGCCGACGGCATCGCGAACCACACCGCATTCGCGGATTTCGTCGCCATCCCAGCGCACCAGATGGGCCGGCAAGGCGTCGAGCAGTTCGTTGGCCAACACAACGCCGCTGTATTCGTCAGGCAGGCAATCAAGCCATTCGACACGACTCAGAAGATGTGGCGCCGCCTGGGCCAAGGTCTGCTGCTGACGCTGACGCAGATCGGCGGAGAGATCGAGGATCGCGTAGCGTTCCGGCAATTGTCCGAGGCGCTCCAGCGCCAGCAGAAGGTCGGCCGCCAGGCGTCCGGAACCGGCACCGACCTCGAGCACTTGCGGTGCGGAAAGCGCCATGACCTGTGCAACCTGCCGCGCCAGCGCCTCGCCGAACAAGGAGGTCATCTCCGGCGCAGTGACGAAATCGCCGGCGCTACCGAACTTGCGGGCACCTGCCGTGTAATAACCGAGCCCCGGTGCGTAGAGAAGCATTTCCATGAAGTTCGCGAACGACAACCAGCCGCCTTGCTGGTCAATGGCACGGAAGATTTCGGCTTGCAGGCGGGCGCTGTGCGCGATCGCTTCGGGAGAGGGCGCGGGAAGCTGGCTCATGGACGGGCAAATAGCCGCATTCTAACGGCCGGCGACTTGTTCACGGGACGATCCGTGTAAACTTGCGGCCGCAACAACCGCCACTCCTACCAGCAAAGACCGTCGATCATGGATACTCCCGTCTCCGCCAACCTGCAAAAGCTCCGCAAATTCCTCGAAGGCCGCACCGGCAAGGCGATCATGGACTACAACATGATCGCCGACGGCGACACCGTTCTGGTTTGTTGTTCGGGAGGCAAGGATTCCTACACCCTGCTCGCCATGTTGATGGCGCTGCAAAAAAGGGCGCCGGTGAAATTTCGCCTGATCGCGATGAACCTCGACCAGAAGCAGCCCGGCTTTCCGGCCGACGTGCTGCCCGCCTATTTCGAGTCGATCGGCATCGAATACCGGATTGTCGAGGCCGACACCTATTCGATCGTCAAGGATAAGATCCCCGAGGGCAAGACTACCTGCTCGCTGTGCTCGCGTCTGCGCCGTGGCATCATCTACCGCACCGCCAAGGAACTCGGCGCCAACAAGATCGCCTTAGGTCACCACCGCGACGACATGGTCCATACCCTGTTCCTCAACATGCTGTTCGGCGGCAAGATGAAGGCGATGCCGCCGAAGCTGGTCACCGACGACAAGGCCCATGTCGTGATCCGGCCGCTCGCCTACTGCAGCGAAACCGACATCGCCAAGTTCGCCCGCGGCATGGCCTTCCCGATCATTCCTTGCAACCTCTGCGGCTCGCAGGAAAACCTGCAGCGGCAGAAGATCAAGGAAATGATGCAGGATTGGGACCGCCGCTATCCGGGACGTACCGAATCCGTGTTCACTGCCATGCAGAACGTCGTGCCGTCGCATCTCGCCGACGGCACGCTGTTCGATTTCCGGGGATTGACGCTCGATACGCCGGTAGACGAGGGCGATATCGCTTTTGATGCCGAACCGCTCGAATTCAGCGGCGCGATTCCGATTTCCCCTGTTGCCTGATGCCAGGAAATGCAGTCCGTCATATAATCGGACGTCCTTTCCATCCAGTCCAGCTATGAACGCTCAGCGCCCGATCCCCGTCATCATGGTCGCCGATATCACCGGCAGCGCTTCGCTCCATCAACGGCTGGACGAACAGGAAGCGGAACGTGCCATCGACCGCTGCATCAAGCGCATGCAGCGCGCCATCGAAGCTTACGACGGCCAGTTGCTGCAGCAGGTCAGCGATGAAATCCTGGTTTCCTTTCCGACCCCGGAAGACGCCTGTCACGCTGCAGTCGATATGCACCAGCGGATTGCCGACCTGCCCCCGGTTTCCGGTCACAAGCTGAGTATTCGCGTCGCCCTGCACGATAAGGGCAACGATGCGGATCAGGCGACCCAACCCGAAACCCTGGCCAACCTGATGCGTATCGGCGGTCATGCCCGGGGCGATCAAATCCTGTGCAGCGGCGCAATCGTTGCCGCGCTACCGCCGAGCAGCGTCATCACCACGCAATCTCGCCCGGATATCACCGGCTTGTCCGAGGCGGATAAGCAGTTGCTGGTCTTCGAAATCAATTGGCCGGCCAAAACAGTCGCCACACCGCAGCATCATTCGATGTTCGGCCCGCAAAACGCAACGCGGATCGCCGAGCGGCTCTGCCTGCGTTACCGGGGACAGGCTTACCTGATCGATTCGAAGGCGCCGGTGATCAGCCTGGGGCGCGACCCCTCGTGCAAGCTGCTGGTCGAGAACCGCCGCGTTTCTCGCCTGCATGCGCGAATCGAACGCCGTGACGACGGATATTATCTGGTCGACACCAGCACCAACGGCAGCTTTCTGACCCTGCAGGGCAGACGCGAAGTCATGGTGCGCAAGCATGAGGCCCTGCTCGACGGCAGGGGCATCATTTGCTTCGGCAGTTCGGCCAACGATACGGCCGCAGAGCGCATCGAATTCGAACACCTGTAGGCATTGCTGTGGCGCAGGGGCCTACAGCGTTTCATCGTTCATCACCCGGCTCTGCCGGTCGATGAAGTCCTGCATCGAGTCGATCCCGCGATACTGCAGGATGGTGTTGCGCACCGCCGCTTCCAGAAGTACCGCCAGATTGCGTCCGGCCGCCACAGGAATCACCACCTTGCGCACCGGAACACCCAGCACTTCCTGAGTCTGCGCGTCGAGCGGCAAACGCGGGGCGTCTTCGGCTGCCACCGTCCGCTGCAGATGGACAATCAACTTCAGCTTCATTTTCCGGCGCGACGCCGTTTCACCGAAGATGGTCCGGATGTTGAGCAACCCGAGCCCGCGCACCTCGAGAAAATCGCGCAACATGCCGGGACAGCGCCCCTCGATCGTGGTCGGCGCGATCCGCGCCATTTCAACGACATCGTCAGCAACCAGGCCATGGCCGCGAGATATCAGTTCGAGCGCCAGTTCCGACTTGCCGACCCCGGAGTCGCCGGTGATCAGCACGCCCATGCCGAGTACGTCCATGAAAACGCCGTGCAGGCTGACCGTGTCGGCGAGACGGGCGGAAAGATAGATCCGCAGGTGATCGATGACTGCCGAACAGTGTTTGGGCGAGAGGATCAGCGGCACATCGGCCTGGCGACAGGCTTCGAGCACGAAATCGGGCGGCTTGAGTCCATCGGCAACGATCATCGCCGGCGTCCTGGCCGACAGCAGGTCACTGAAGAGTTGGCCGAAACGACGTTCGCCGATGCGCATCGCCCAGTCGTACTCGGCCTGCCCCATGACCTGCAGGCGTTCCGGATGGATGATGTTGATGTGCCCGACGACGTCGGCACCGTAATTGCTGGCGGCCTTCAGTTCGACCCGGCGGTCGGCGCGCTGGCCGACCACCCAGTTGAACAGCAACTGCTCGCGGTTGTCCTGGTAGAGCTGTTCAAGGCTGATGTGGCGCACGGCGCGGAATCAGGATTTCTTGAACAGGGAAAGAACTGTCGCTACGTCGGGAGCTGCCAGCAGGGCTTCGCGGAAAGCGCGATCCGAAAAACGTTGCGCCAGTTCGGACAGGATCTGCAGATGTTCTTCGGTCGCCTGTTCCGGTACCAGCAGGACGAAAAGCAGGGTTACCGGGCGGCCATCCGGCGAATCGAAAGGAATCGGCGTAGCCAGCCGGATCAACGCACCGGCCGCCTGTTTCAGGCCCTTGATGCGGCCATGCGGGATCGCGATACCCTGGCCAAGGCCAGTGGAGCCCAGCTTCTCACGAGCAAACAGGCTGTCGAAAATCTGCGTCCGGGCCATGCCGAGGCGACTTTCGAAAAGCATCCCGGCCTGTTCAAAAACACGTTTCTTGCTGCTCGCATCCAAATCAAGCAGGACCTGGTCGGCAGTCAGAATGTTGTCTAAGGGGTTCATGGGAGAGTGTTGAAGCAAAAAGACCGCAGCCTGAGAGACTGCGGTCGGGGCTGGCTTATTCGCCTTCTAGGTGCTGCGACGGCTTTTCACCACGGTGGTGATCCTGCACCTTCTGCTTGTACTTCTGGACCTGGCGGTCGAGCTTGTCGAACATCGCATCAATCGCCGCGTAGAGATCGTCGCCGGCTTCCTCGACATGCATGTCCTTGCCCGGCACATGCAGGGTAACTTCCGCCTGCTGCTTGAGCTTTTCTACCGAGAGCACGACGCTGACGCCGCTGACCTTGTCGAAGTGACGCAGGACGGGTTCCAGCTTGTTCTCGACGTATTCGCGCAGCGCCGGGGTAACTTCAATGTGATGACCGCTGATTTGCAGATTCATTTTTTCTCCTCTCTCTACAGGGTCTTTCGTAAATTGACCGGCGGGATGTTCAACGATTCGCGGTATTTGGCGACCGTGCGTCGGGCAACGACGATTCCCTGCTGGCCTAGTATTTCGGATAATTGACTATCCGACAAGGGCTTCTTGCCATCCTCGGCCGAAATCAATTGCTTGATCAGGGCACGGATGGCGGTGGCAGAACAGGCACCGCCAGTATCGGTGGATACGTGGCTGCCAAAGAAGTATTTGAGCTCGAAAATCCCCCGCGGCGTCGCCATGTACTTCTGGCTCGTGACGCGTGAAATGGTCGATTCGTGGAGGCCGAGCAGGTCGGCGATCTCGCGCAGGACCAACGGCCGCATGGCGACTTCGCCGTGCTCGAAGAACTGACGCTGGCGGTCGACGATGGCCTGGGTGACGCGGTGAATGGTTTCGAAACGCTGCTGGACGTTCTTGATCAGCCAGCGCGCTTCCTGCAATTGACCACTCAGGTTGCCGTTGCCGCGCCGCTGTTTGGCGAGGATTTCCGCGTACAGCCGGTTGATGCGCAGGCGAGGGTAGGCGTCGGGGTTGATGTAGGCCGTCCACTTGCCCTTGAGTTTCTTGACGATGACGTCGGGCGTGATGTAGCGGGCTTCGATCTGCGAATAGCCGGCGGCTGGCCGCGGATTGAGGCTGGTGATCAGTTCGTGGGCGCCCTTGAGAATTTCGTCGTCGCAACCGGTAAGCCGGCGAATCCGCGCGAAATCACGCGCCGCCAGGAGTTCCAGGTGCTTGTCGACGATGGCCATGGCCAGCGTGCGTTCGGCGCAATCTTCTTCGACCCTGAGTTGCAGCAACAGACATTCGCGCAGATCGCGAGCACCGACGCCGGTCGGATCGAAGTTCTGGATGTGGCGCAGAGCGATGTCGAGCTCTTCCAGTTCGACTTCGTATTCGGCGGGCAGGGTTTCCCAGAGTTCGTCGAGTGGCGTGGCCAGATAACCGTCGTCGTCGAGCGCCTCGATCAGGAACCGGACCAGGCTGCGATCACGTTCTGACATCTGGGTCATCCCCAGTTGCCAACCGAGGTGTTCGCGCAAGCTGACGTTGGCCGCGTGACTGTCCTGCGGATCGCTATCGTCGTCCTCATCGCGCCCGGCGCCGGTGAAGGTGCCGGCATCGCTCGACCAGCGATCATCGTCGACGTCGTCCGGCGTCATCGGCGGCTCGCCCTGAGCGTCTTCGCGACTTTCCGGCGCGACAGCGTCTTCCTGCGGAGCGGCCTTGTCCGGTGAATCGAATTGCTGGGCCGCCGCATACGATTCCGTCGGACCGTCATCGTCGCGCTCCAGCATCGGATTTTCCAGCAGGTAGCGTTCGATCTCCTGCTGCATCTCGACCGTCGACAACTGCAACAACTTGATCGACTGCTGCAGTTGCGGCGTCAGGGCAAGATGTTGCGAGAGTTTGAGCTGGAGAGCCGGTTTCATTGCGGAAAGAGTCTGGTCACTTAGGAATCAAAGCCGGAAATGTTCACCAAGGTATACCTTGCGCACGCTTTCGTTGTCGACAATTTCTTCCGGTCGTCCGGAAGCCAGGACGTGACCGGCGTTGATGATCACCGCGTGATCGCAGATGCCGAGGGTTTCGCGAACATTATGGTCGGTGATCAGGACGCCAATGCCGCGTTCCTTGAGGAAGCGGATGATTTTCTGGATTTCCAGCACGGCGATCGGGTCGACACCGGCGAAAGGTTCGTCGAGCAGGATGAACCGCGGGTTGGTCGCCAGCGCCCGGGCAATTTCGACACGTCGCCGCTCGCCGCCCGAGAGTGCCGCCGCGTTGACGTGGCGGACATGGCCAATGTGCAGTTCGCTCAGCAACTCCTCGAGACGGGCAGCGATCTCGCCCGCTGTGAGTTTCTGCAACTCGAGCACCGCCTGGATGTTTTCCTCGACGTTCAGCTTGCGGAAGACCGACGCTTCCTGTGGCAGATAGGAGAGCCCGAGCCGGGCCCGGGCATGCATCGCCTGATGCGTCAGGCGCTCCTCGTCGATATAGACCTCGCCGCCGTCGGCAACCACCAGGCCGACGACCATGTAGAAACAGGTAGTCTTGCCGGCACCGTTCGGGCCGAGCAGGCCGACCACTTCACCCGACCTGACGGCGAAGGAAACATCTTCGACGACGGTCCGCGCCTTGTAGCGCTTTTTCAGGTTATGGGCGGACAGGGTGGCTGACGGCAGGCTCATTCGTCTTCGACTCCACGCAGGACATGGCGGATCGTTTCATGGGAAAAGCCGCGATACTGCAGGAAACGCATCTGTTTTGCACGCTCTTCCGGAGATTCCGGTGGCTGGCCAAACTTTCTGGACCAGATCGCCCGGCAACGTGCCAGCTCATCGCCAGCCTCTGGCAGCGCCGCTTCGATCTCGCCGTCGCCGATGCCGCGCTGCTTCAACTCCTGGCGCAGACGGGCGTTGCCGTAGCGGCCAGCACGGGCAAGCACCCGTTGCCTGGCGTAACGGTCGTCGGACAATAAACCTTGCTGCTCCAGCGCATCGAGCACCGCCAGCAGCGTTTCGCTGGACTCGGCCTGGGTGGACAAGCGAGCATGCAACTCGGCCCGGCTATGTTCACGCCGGGCCAGCAACTGTAGGGCGCGATTGCGCAGTTCAGTCATCTCCACCGGCGGAACGGGTCGGCTTGAGCACCTTGGCGGCGGCCGCCTCGCGAATCTTGGCTTCGATTTCACGGGCGATTTCCGGATGGGTACGCAGGAACTCGCGCGCGTTGTCCTTGCCCTGGCCGATTTTCTCGCCCTGATAGGCATACCAGGCGCCGGACTTGTCGATCAGCTTGTGGGCGACGCCCATCTCGACGATCTCGCCCTCGCGGGAAATGCCCTCGCCGTAGAGGATGTCGAAGATGGCTTCGCGGAACGGGGGCGACACCTTGTTCTTGACCACCTTGACCTTGGTCTCGTTGCCGATCACCTCGTCGCCCTTCTTGATCCCGCCGATGCGACGGATGTCCATGCGCACCGAGGCGTAGAACTTGAGCGCGTTGCCGCCGGTGGTGGTTTCCGGCGAGCCGAACATGACGCCGATCTTCATCCGGATCTGGTTGATGAAGATGACCAGGGTATTGGTCTTCTTGATGTTGGCGGTCAGCTTGCGCAACGCCTGCGACATCAGACGGGCGTGCAGGCCAACCATCTGGTCGCCCATCTCACCTTCGATTTCGGCGCGCGGAGTGAGGGCGGCGACCGAGTCGATGACGATGATGTCAACCGAACCGGAGCGCACCAGCATGTCGGCGATCTCCAGCGCCTGTTCGCCGGTATCGGGCTGCGAGATCAGCAGGTCGCCGACATCGACGCCGAGCTTCTGCGCGTATTGCGGGTCAAGGGCATGCTCGGCATCGATGAAGGCGGCAACACCGCCGAGCTTCTGCATTTCGGCGACGACCTGCAGACAGAGCGTGGTCTTGCCCGACGACTCCGGGCCGTAGATCTCGACGACACGGCCGCGCGGCAAGCCGCCGACACCCAATGCCAGATCGAGCCCGAGCGAACCGGTCGACACGACCTGAATGCCTTCGTCGATCTCGGCGTCGCCCATCTTCATGATGGAGCCCTTGCCGAACTGCTTTTCGATTTGTTGCAGCGCTGCGGCGAGCGCCTTTGCCTTGTTGTCGTCCATGTACTTACCTCGAAACGTTGAGCGGATTATGGCACAGGGGCCAGGGATGGAACAAAAATTGCTGGCTGCATGATGATGCGCCATCGGCAACGACTATGCCAATGGCAATTTCATTCGCTGCCGAACGCCGCGACCAGGAGTGTATGCTTAGCGCCCCTGTCCGAAAGACGGCATCTACTGTACAACTATACAGTATTCAACCATGAAATATCGAATCCTGCGCTCCCTGATCGGCGCCTTGCTCGGCCTCTCCATCCTTGCCGCCCAGGCCCGCCCGGCCAGTTGGCACCGCTGGTTCAGCAAGATCGACGGCAGCACGGTCTGCCTGCAGACCTCGCCCGGCGCTGGCTGGACCTATGGCGGCGGGCCGTTCCGCGACGCCCGCTGCAGCATCCCGGACCGCCGTTCCTGAACATGCAGGCTTACTGCCCACCCACCGAAGATCCCGTCGTCGTCCATGTCGACGACCAGTTGCTGGTTGTCGACAAACCCAGCGGACTGCTCTCCGTACCCGGGCGCGGCGCGGACAAGCAGGATTGCGTGATCAGCCGTCTGCAACGCAACTGGCCGGAAGCGATGATCGCCCACCGCCTCGACATGTCCACTTCCGGTCTGCTTGTCGTCGCCCGGGGCGAAGCGGTACAACGCGAGATGTACCGCCTGTTCCGGGAGCGGGCGGTGAGCAAGCGCTACATCGCCGCCGTCGCCGGCCTGATCGCCGATGACGCAGGCGAAATCGATCTGCCGCTGATCTGCGACTGGCCGAACCGGCCGCGGCAGATGGTCAGCCACGAGCTGGGCAAGCCGTCGCTGACGCGTTTCCAGGTCATTGCCCGCAACCCGGCGCTGGATGCGACAGTAGTCGAACTGGAACCAATCACCGGCCGCTCGCACCAGTTGCGCGTCCATCTGGCGGCCCTCGGCCACCCCATCCTCGGCGACGATCTGTACGCCGGCGCAGCCGCCAAGCGGGCGGCACGACTGCTGCTGCATGCGGCAGAAATTGCCTTTCCTCACCCGGCAGATGGCCAACCGGTAAATTTTCGCCGTCCGGCGCCATTTATCCCGCTTGAAAATGCTGCAATAACCTTATAATTCCGCGCATTTTCAACCCCTTGCCGTAGTCGACCCGCCATCATGCTGATCTGGTTCGTCGTCATCTATCTCGCCGTTTCCATCGGCATCGGCCTCTACGCCGCAACCCGGGTGCACAACGCCCGCGACTACATCGTTGCCGGCCGTAACCTGCCGTTTCCCATCGTCCTGGCCATGGTCTTCGCCACCTGGTTCGGCGCCGAAACCGTACTCGGCATTTCCGCCACCTTTATCGACGAGGGATTCCGCGGCCTGATCTCCGACCCGCTCGGCGCTTCAATCTGCCTGATGCTGTTCGGCCTGATCTTCGCCAAGCGCCTCTATCGCCTGAACCTGCTGACCCTCGGCGATTTCTTCCGGGTCCGCTTCAATCGCAAGGTCGAAGTCGCGCTGTCTACAGCGATCATCATTTCCTACCTCGGCTGGGTCGGTGCCCAGATGGCTGCCCTCGGCCTCGTCTTCAACGTTCTCAGCGACGGCAGCATCTCGCTCACCCAGGGCACCCTGATCGGCGCCGGCGTCGTCCTGTTGTACACGCTGTTCGGCGGCATGTGGTCGGTAGCGATGACCACTTTCGTGCAGATGATCGTCATCGTCCTCGGCCTGCTTTATGTCACCTGGCTGGCTGGCGACATGGCCGGCGGTTTCTCGGCCGTCGTCGGCAAGGCTGCTGCCGACGGCAAGCTGAATTTCCTGCCCACGGCCGAACTGATCGATATCGTCTCCTGGATCGCCGCCCTGGTCACCATGGCACTTGGCTCGATCCCGCAACAGGACGTCTTCCAGCGGGTCAACGCCTCGAAGAACGAATGGGTCGCGGTCTGGGGCACCACGCTGGGCGGCCTGTCGTATTTCTTTTTCGCCGCCGTCCCGCTCTTTCTCGCCTATTCGGCGACGCTGATCGATCCGGCGCTGGTAACGCGACTGATGGCGGAAGATTCGCAATTGATCCTGCCGCAACTGATCATCCAGTACATGCCGATCGGCGCCCAGATCATCTTCTTCGGCGCCTTGCTCTCGGTGATCATGAGTACCGCCTCGGGCACGCTGCTGGCGCCGGCGGTCACCTTCTCCGAGAACATCCTGCGCGGTCATTACCCGCAGATGACTGACCGTCAGCTCCTGCTCGCCACGCGTGCCGCCGTCATCGTGTTTACCGGCATGGTTGCCACCTACGCCATTTCGTCCAACACCACCATTCACCACATGGTCGAAAGCGCTTACCGGATCACGCTATCCGGCGCCTTCGTCCCCCTGTTTGCCGGTCTTTTCTGGAAACGGGCCAACAATCTCGGTGCCGGTCTGGCGATCGTTCTCGGTATCGGCACCTGGCTGTTCCTGGAGGTCTTCGTCCCGGAAGGCGACATCGAACCGCAGTTGTACGGCTTGATCGCCAGTACCCTCGGCATGTTGCTCGGCGCCTGGTTCGCTCCTCGTCCGGAGATGGAAAAAACCGCACAAGGCTGACGTAATCGCCGACTACGCCTAGAATTCAGCCATGTTCCAACATGGCCGACGACCGCTCATCCTCGCCCGCTACCTGGCACTCGCCTGGTGCGGGCTGATCGTTTATGGCAGCCTGCATCCCTTTTCGGGCTGGCGGGACAACGGCGTTTCACCGTGGATCTTCCTCGAAGGCGACTGGCCGCGTTACTGGACGGTCTTCGATCTCGTCGCCAACGTCGCGGTTTACCTACCGCTTGGCTTCTTCGTCACCCTGGCGCTACACCGTCTGCCCGGCCGCTTCACCGCGCTCTGCTGCGCCGTGCTGTTGAGCGGCGCGCTCAGCCTCGGCCTCGAAACACTGCAGAACTGGCTGCCCAGCCGCATTCCGTCCAACCTCGACCTCGCCTGCAATACCCTGGGCGGTCTGTTCGGCGCGATCTGGGCACACCAGGTCGGTCCGCGGGTCTTCGCCCGCCTCGACGCCGCCGCCCATCGCCTGCTGGCGCCGGCGGCACACGGCGAACTCGGGCTGACCCTGCTCGGTCTCTGGCTGATGGTGCCGCTATCGCCGGAAACCCTGCTATTCGGCGCCGGCGATCTGCGCCAATGGTTCGCCCTCGAGCCTCTACTGCCGTTTTCCGCCGATCACCACACCGTTGTCGAAACCGGCGTCGTCGCCTGCAATGCGCTTGCCGTCGGCCTGATCCTGCGCCGTTTGCTGGCCCGGGCGTCGACCGCCTACCTGCTGGTGCCCTTGTTCCTGCTCTGTGGCCTGGTCGTCCGCATGCTCGGCGCGGCGATCCTGATCGGCCCCGAAGAAGCCATGGCCTGGCTCACCCCGGGCGCCCGCCAGGGCCTGCTGATCGCCGCCGCCAGCCTGGCCATGACCTTGTGGTTGCCGCCCAGGTTCAGCCTGCCACTGGCCGTCGTCGCCCTGTTGGCCGGCACGTTGCTAGTCAACGCGGCGCCGGCCAACCCGTATTCCGAAGCGGCGCTCGCCGCCTGGCGCCAGGGCCATTTCCTGAATTTCAACGGCCTGACCCGGCTGGTGGCAAGCACCTGGCCCATCCTGACGCTCCCCTTCCTGTTGCTGGCCATGCGCAGCGGATCGGGTCGTTCCATGTGAAACCGGCGCCGCTCTTTATAATCCAATAACAAGGAGGTTTCCCCCATGAGTTATTTCCAGCACCACGTATTCATCTGCACCAACCAGCGGGAAGGCGGCGAGGCCTGCTGCAACAACGTCGGCGGCGGCGCCGCTTTCGCCTACGCCAAGGATCGCATCGGCGCGCTGAAGAAGAACGGCCCCGGCGCCGTGCGCATCAACAAGGCCGGCTGTCTCGGCCGCTGCGATCAGGGACCGGTGATGGTCGTCTATCCCGAAGAGACCTGGTACGGCTTCGTCGATAACGAGGACGTCGAGGAAATCATCCAGGAACACCTGATCAACGGACGCGTCGTCGAACGCCTGAAGCTATGAGAGCCCCCGAAGAAAAGATCAACGTTGCCGGCCCGGCCGGCAACATCGAAGTCATCATGGAGCGCCCGGACGCGCCGCGCGGCATCGCGCTGATCGCCCATCCGCACCCGATCGGCGGCGGTGCCAACACCAACAAGGTCGCCTACACGCTGGCCCGCACCTTCGTCAGCCTCGGCTACGCCGCCTTCCGCCCGAATTTCCGCGGCGTCGGCGGCACCGAGGGCGAACACGACGAGGGCAGGGGAGAGACCGATGACCTGCTCGCCGTGCTGCACGACGCCAAGCTTCGCTGCGGCGACATCCCGGTTGCCCTGGCCGGCTTCTCGTTCGGCGCCTATTGCCAGACGCGCGTCGCCAAGCGCCTGGAGGAAAGCGGCCAGCCGGCGCAGCGCCTGGTGCTGGTCGGCACCGCCGCCGGCTACGTCGAGGGCACGCGCCAGTACGACACCGAGGCGGTACCGCACGACAGTATCGTCATCCATGGTTCGCAGGACGAGACGGTGCCGCTGGCGAACGTTTTCGCCTGGGCCCAACCGCTCGACCTGCCGGTCGTCGTCGTCCCCGGCGCCGACCATTTCTTCCACCGGCGGCTGCACCAGATCCGCGACATCGTTACCCGCGCATGGCGGCACTGAACGTATCCGAACTGCGCAAACGCTACGGCGACAACGAAGTCGTCGCCGGGCTGTCGTTCGCCGTCGAACCCGGCACCTGCTTCGGCCTGCTCGGGCCGAACGGTGCCGGCAAGACGACGACACTGCGCCTCTGTCTCGGTCTCACCGCGCCGGACGGCGGTACGATCACCCTGGCCGGCCGGCCGATTCCCGGCGAGGCGCAGCAGGCACGGGCCAAGGTCGGTGTCGTGCCGCAGTTCGACAACCTCGACCCCGACTTCACCTGCGCCGAAAACCTGCGCGTCTTCGGCCGCTACTTCGGCCTCAAGGATGCCGATGTGCGCGCCCGCATCCCGGCGCTGCTCGATTTCGCCAGCCTGGCGAACAAGGCCGACGCGAAAATCGCCACCTTGTCCGGCGGCATGAAGCGGCGCCTGACCCTGGCTCGCGCGCTGGTTGCCGATCCCGACATCGTCTTCCTCGACGAGCCGACCACCGGCCTCGACCCGCAGGCCCGCCATCTGATCTGGGAACGCCTCAAGCAACTGAAATCGGCGGGCAAGACGCTGATCCTGACCACCCATTTCATGGACGAGGCGGAGCGCCTGTGCGACCGCCTGATCGTCATCGACCATGGGCGCAAGATCGCCGAAGGCAGCCCGCGCGAGCTGATCGCCACGCACATCGAACCGCAGGTGATCGAGGTCTTCGACGAAGCCGCCGGCAGTCTGCCGCCCTTTGTCGAAGCCCATCGCCAACTCGCCGAGCGTGTCGAGGCCAGCGGCGAGACCGCCTTCTTCTACTGCCGCGATGCCCAGCCGCTGCTCGCCGCGCTGGCCGGTGCCGACGGCCTGCGCTACCTGCACCGCGCGGCCAACCTGGAAGACGTCTTCATCAAGCTGACCGGCCGCGAACTGCGCGATTAGCCGATCAGCACCTCGACCGCCGCGGCAAAATCGTCCACGGTGAGTGCCGGCCGGATTTCGGGATGCGCATCGTCACCCGGACGGAACTTGCCGGTGCGCACCAGGATGCCGGCAATGCCGGAGTCCTGTGCGCCGCCGATGTCGTCGGCGAGGTCGTCGCCGATCAGCACGGCATCCCCGGCGGCAACGCCAAGTTCGGCGAGCGCCGCGGCAAAGAAGGCGGGAGCCGGCTTGCCGACAATCTCGGCAGTGACGCCGGCGGAATATTCCAGCCCGGCGACAAAAGCCCCCATGTCCAGCGCCAGGCCGTCCGGCTCCATGAAATAGCGGTTGCGCGCCATGGCCAGCAGCGGCACGCCCTGCATCATCAAGCGGAAGGCATGGTTGAGACCAGCGTAGCTGAAGTGTTCGCCCATGTCGCCGAGAACGACGACGTCGGGCTCGGGATGGCTGGCGCCCATTTCCTCGGCGATGTTCGGATGCACCATCCAGTGCGGGCGCAGACCGCGCTCGCGAACCAGCGTGCGGGCGGCCAGCGCGGCGGTCTGAATCTCGCCGGCGGCAAGCGTGAAGCCCATCCGACACAGCTTGGTGAACAGCACGCTGCCCGGAGTGCGCGTCGTGTTGGTCAGGAAGCGCAGCGCCAGGCCGCTGGCGCGCAGTCTGGCCAGTGCGGCCACGGCGCCGGGCAGGGCAGCGTCGCCGGTATGCATGACGCCGGCCAGATCGATCAGGACAGCTTTCGGATGGGTCGGCAGTGGCATCGTTTTCTCCCGCGCGGCGTGAAAATCCATCATAAGCGATGACCGCGGCAAGCGCGAAAAGTTTGCCGCCCGGCGCGGTAGAATGCGCATTCCGCCTTCCCGGCCCGCACCATGTCCGCTTCTTCCCTCGCCGTCACCAGCTGGTTTCCCGTCTGGCAGCGCAACTTCCTGGTCTGGCGCAAGCTCGCGCTGCCGTCGATCCTCGGCAACCTGGCCGATCCGCTGATCTACATGCTCGGCCTCGGCTACGGCCTGGGCGCACTGTTGCCGACGCTGAACGGCCAGCCCTACATCGCTTTTCTCGCCGCCGGCACGATCTGCGCCTCGACCATGAACGCAGCCACCTTCGAGGCGCTCTATTCCTCGTTCTCGCGCATGCACGTGCAGAAGACCTGGGATGCCATCCTCAACACGCCGCTCGGCCTGACCGACGTCGTCGCCGGCGAACTTTTCTGGGCGGCGACCAAATCCTTCTTCTCGGGTTGCGCCATCCTCATCGTCGTCACCGCCATGGGCCTTACCCACGGGCCGCTGGCGCTCCTCATTCTGCCCGCCATCGTCCTTACCGGACTGGCCTTCGCGGCGCTCGGCCTGATCTGGAACGCGCTGGCGCCGTCCTACGATTTCTTCATGTACTACTTCACACTGTTCATCACGCCGATGACGCTGATTTCCGGGGTCTTCTTCCCGACCGAGCAACTGCCCGGCTGGCTTGCCGCCATCGGCGGCTGGCTGCCGCTGGCCCAGGGCGTCGCGCTGATCCGGCCGCTGCTTGCCGGCCAGTGGCCGGCCGACCCGGCGCTGCACATCGGCGTGCTGCTGGCAACCAGCGCCGTCGCCTTCGCCATCGCCCTGCGCCTGACCCGGCGCCGGCTGCTCAAGTAACGATGCGCCGATGGAAAAACTGCTCGTCCTGACCAACTGCCCCGACGAAACGGTCGCCAACGCCATCGCGCTGGCCATCGTCGAAGAAATACTGGCCGCCTGCGTCAATATCCTGCCCCGCGTCCAGTCGATCTACCGCTGGCAGGGCGCCGTCGAATCGGCGTCGGAAATCCCGCTGCTGATCAAGACGACAGCCGCCTGTTACCCGGCGCTCGAAAAACGCATCGCCGAACTGCACCCCTACGATGTACCCGAGATCATCGCCCTGCCCATCGCGCAGGGATTGCCGGCCTATCTGAACTGGCTGGCGGAAGAAACCGTCCAATGACCATGCGCATCCTTCTCTGCTTCCTTGCCTTCCTGGCCTCGTCCCTGCACGCCCAGGAATTCCTCGATCCCGCCGTCGCTTTCAAGGCCACGGCACGGGCGCTCGACGGCCGGACGATCGAGGTCAGTTACGAAATCGCCCCGGACTACTACCTGTACAAGGACAAGTTCCGCGTCCGCGCCGCCGACGAAACGATCGTTCTCGGCCCGCCGCAACTGCCGCCGGGCAAGGAAAAGCAGGACGAGAACTTCGGCCGGGTCGAGGTCTATTACAAGGCGGTGCAGTTCCGCGTCGCCGTCGAGCGCAACAGTTCCGGGCCGCTGCCGCTGACCCTCGACCTCGTCTCGCAGGGTTGCGCCGATGCCGGCGTCTGCTATCCGCCGCAGACGCAGACGGTGCTGCTCAACCTGCCCGATCCGGACAGCACGCCGGCCGCACCGCCGATAGGCGAGGTGCCCGCTGCGGCGGCCGGCGACGAAAGCGGGATGATCGCCGAGACGCTGAAGAACGCCGGTTTCTGGACCAGCCTGGCGCTCTTCTTCGTCGCCGGTCTCGGTTTGTCGCTGACGCCCTGCGTCTTTCCGATGATCCCCATCCTCTCCGGCATCATCGCCGGCCAGGGCCACCGGGCCACGAAGGGCAGGGGATTCGCCCTGGCTCTCGCCTACGTGCTGGGCATGGCCGTCACCTACGCCGCCGCCGGCGTCGCTGCCGGGCTGACCGGCACGCTGCTCTCGGCGGCGCTGCAGAACGTCTGGGTGCTCGGCGCCTTCGCCCTGATCTTCGTGCTGCTTTCCTTCTCGATGTTCGGCTTTTACGAACTGCAACTGCCCACTTCGCTGCAGAGCAAACTCTCCGAGGAAACCGGCCATCTGCAGGGCGGGCGCGGCATCGGCGTCTTCCTGATGGGCGCGCTGTCGGCACTGATCGTCGGGCCTTGCGTCGCCGCGCCGCTTGCCGGCGCGCTGCTCTACATCGGTCAGACCGGCGACGCGCTGTTCGGCGGCGTCGCCCTGTTCGTCATGGCGCTCGGCATGGGCGCGCCGCTGATCGCCGTCGGCGTCGCCGGCGGCTCGCTGCTGCCCAAGGCCGGGCCGTGGATGGAAGGCGTGCGCCGGGCCTTCGGCGTGCTCCTGCTGGCTACCGCGCTGTGGCTGGTATCGCCGGTGATCCCGGCGCTGGCCAGCATGCTCGGCTGGGCGGTGCTGCTCATCGTCCCCGCCATCTACCTGCACGCGCTCGACCCGTTGCCGCCGCACGCCCGTGGCTGGCAGCGCTTCTGGAAAGGCATCGGCATTCTCATGCTGCTCACCGGCGCCGCGCTGCTGGTCGGCGCCCTGGCCGGCGGGCGCGATCCCTTGCAGCCGCTGGCCGGCCTGCGCAGCGGCGCGCTGGCTGCCGAAAGCACGGCGCTGCCTTATCAACGGGTTGCCTCGCTGGCCGAACTCGATGCCCGCCTGGCGAGCGCCGACCGCCCGGTCATGCTCGATTTCTATGCCGACTGGTGTGTCTCATGCAAGGAGATGGAGAAATTCACTTTCAGCGACCCGGCGGTGCGCCAGAAACTCGCCGGTTTCCTGCTGCTCAAGGCCGACGTCACTGCCAACAACGACGACGACAAGGCCTTGCTCGCCCGCTTCGGGCTGTTCGGCCCGCCCGGCATCATCTTCTTCGATCCGGCCGGCCAGGAAATCCGGGGCGTGCGCGTGGTCGGCTTCCAGGATGCCGAACACTTCCTCGCCAGCCTCAATCGCGTAAACGGCTGAAGCGCATCGTGCGTCGCTGGTTGCCGCTCGTGCTGTTCGCCGCGCTCGGCGGCTGTTCCTTGTTCGACAGCGACAAGGAAGGACCGGCCTTGCCGTCGGACATGGCGCGGCAAGCCAACGGCAAGACGGCGTCGGCCTGGCCGGAAAGCCTGGAGCGCGACGAACGCTTGCGCCGCATCGTCCGCCTGATTCCTGCCCGCGCCCGCGACCGCCAAGGCTGGGCCGAAGACCTGCACACGGCCTACGAGCACCTCGGCGTGCCGCACGCTACCCAGACCTATTGCGCGGCGATTGCCATCATCGACCAGGAGTCGAGTTTCCAGGCCGATCCGCCGGTTCCCGGCCTGCCCCGCATCGTCCGCCGCGAGCTGGCCGAACGCGAGAAGCGCTACAGCATCCCGAAGCTGGTAGTCGATACGGCGCTGCGCAAGACTTCGCCCGATGGCCGGACCTACGAGGAACGCATCTCCGCCCTGAAGACCGAGACCCAGCTCAATGCACTGTTCGAGGACATGATCGGCGAACTGCCCTTCGGCCGCAAACTGCTCGGCGGCTTCAACCCGGTACGCACCGGCGGGCCAATGCAAGTGTCGATCGATTTCGCGGAAAAACACGTCAAGGAACGCAAATACCCTTATGCCTACGACGGCAAGCTGCGCAGCGAGGTGTTCACCCGGCGCGGCGGCGTCTATTTCGGCGCCGCCATCCTGCTTGATTACGTGGTCCCTTACGACCGCATCGTCTATCGCTTCGCCGACTTCAACGCCGGCCGCTACAGTAGCCGCAACGCCGCCTTCCAGGCCGCCCTGGGCGGCCTGACCGGCCGCAAGCTCGGGCTCGACGGCGATCTGCTGCGCTACGAAGGCGGCAACCCGTCCGGCACGCCGAGTGAAGTGGAAACGGCCGCCCTCGAACTCGCCGCTCGGCTCGACATGAGCCGGCCGCAGATTCGCCGCGACCTGCTGCTGGAAAAGAGCGAGACCTTCTCGCGCAGCCCGCTTTTCCTCAAGGTCTTCGAACTGGCCGAAGCCAGCGCCGGCAAGACGCTGCCGCGCCAGATGCTGCCGGAAATCCAGCTGAAGAGCCCGAAGATCACCCGCAAGCTGACCACCGGCTGGTTCGCCAAGCGCGTCGAAGAACGCTACCTCGGCTGCCTCGGCCGCGGCCGGCGCTTCAACCGCTGATCCCGGCGATGCCCGGCGCCACGCTGTTCGCCTTCCTGCGCCGGGTCGCCGTTGCCTTTCATCGCAACCAGGGTTTCCTGATGGCTGGCGCGCTCGCCTATTACGCGCTGCTCTCCCTGCTACCGCTGCTGATCCTCAGCATCATCGGCCTCTCGCAACTGTTTGAGCCCAGCCTCCTGCTCGACGTCATCGGCCGCAACCTCGACTGGTTGCTGCCCAACCAGGCCGGCCTGCTGCTCGCAGACGTCAGCGCCTTCCTCGACCATCGCGGCACAATCGGCGTGACCATGTTCGGCACCCTCCTGTTCTTCAGCGCTTCCGCCTTCTCGGTGCTGGAAAAGGCGATGGCGGTGATCTTCGCCCATCGCGGCGAACGCCGGGCGCGGCATTTCCTGGTCTCGGCGGTGCTGCCCTACCTGTTGGTCCTGATGCTGGTCCTCACCGTGCTGCCGCTGACCCTCGGCGTCAGCGCGCTGCAGGCACTCGGCGCCAGGGAGTTGTTCGTGTTCGGCGACAACCGCTCGCTCGCCGCCATCGCCGACTACCTGCTGCCGCTGCCCGGCATCGTCCTCGTCGGCTGCGTCCTCGGCCTGCTCTACCTGATCGTTCCGTTCGGCCGCACCCGCCTGGCGCACGCCTTCATCGGCGGCTTTGCCGGCGCTCTGCTGTGGGAAATCGTCCGCCACGGGCTGGCCTGGTACTTTGCCTCGGCGTCGCGCATCGGCGTCGTCTACGGCTCGCTCGCCAGCACCGTCGTCCTGCTCTTCTGCCTCGAAGTCGCCGCCATCCTGCTGCTGCTCGGCGCCCAGGTGATCGCCGAACTGGAACGCGCGGGCTACGCCACCCACCGGACTTGATCGGCCGCAGCGAAAAAGCGGCAGACGAGGAGGGCAGTCTTTCACGGGTTTCAAGCAAACGGTCATGGCGGTTTCAAGTTCGACAGGCTGCTAGAATCGACCGCTCCGGTTCCTCGCGACGCCCACCGCCATGCGCTTTTCCCGGCTTTATCTGAACCGCCTGCAGACACCTCCGGCGCACGCCGACACCGTCGTCGTCATCGACGTGCTGCGCTCCTTCACCTCGGCCGCCGTCGCCCTGGCCAACGGCGCGGCGGCGATTCACCCGGTCGACGGAGCGGCGACCGCTGCCGCGCTGGCCGCGCGCCTACCCGGCGCGCTGTCGATCGGCGCCGTCGGCGGCGGCGATCCGATCCCCGGGTTCGATTTCGGCAATTCACCATCGCGTCTCGCCGCCGCCCGCTTCGACGACCGCCCGGTCGTGCTGAGCACGGCCGCCGGCGTGCGCGGCCTGCAGCGCTTTCACGGCGCCGGCCGGCTGTTCGCCGCCAGCCTGGTGTGCGCAGCAGCCACTGCGGCGGCGATCCGCGCCAGCGCTGCCCGGGAAGTCTGCTTCGTCATCACCGGCGAATGGGTGGACCGCGACGGCGACGAGGACATTGCCTGCGCCGATTACATCGAGGCACTACTCAACGGCGACCGGCCGGACCCGGCGCACTACGCCCGGCGCGTGCGCGAATCGGATTTTGGCCGTCGCTTCGGCGATCCTGACTGGCCGAACCTGCCGCTCGCCGACCTCGAGTTGTGCGCCGATATCGACCGCTTCGACTTCGCACTGCCGGTTTACCGCGAAGACGGCCAACTCGTCATCCGCTGACGGCGACGACGGTATCCCAGGCGAAGCGGGCGATCAGCACGCCGACCACGAGCAGGAAGACGATGCGGATGAAGCCGCTGCCGTGGCGCAGCGCCAGCCAGGTACCGGTAGCCGAGCCGACGACGTTGGCAAAAGCCATGCCGGCCGCCAGCCCGATCAGGATATGACCGGCCGGGACAAAAAAGGCGAGGGCGGCGATATTGGTCGCCACATTGACCACCTTGGAACCGGCCGAGGCATGCAGGAAATCGAAGCCGAAGAAGCGGATGAACAGGAAAATCAGGAAACTGCCGGTCCCCGGTCCGAAAAAACCGTCGTAGAAGCCAATCACGCCGCCGAGCACGACCGCGTAGAGCAATTCGCGGTGGCCGCTGTGGGCAGGCCGGTGCAACTGGCCGAAGTCCTTTTTCCACAAGGTGTAGGCGGCCGCGAAGATGAGCAGCACCAGAATCAACGGCCGCACCGCTTCCTTGGGCAGCCAGGCGACCGCTGCCGCACCGGCATAGGAAAAGGCGAAGGCAGCAGCAGCAGCCGGCAGGATGGTACGCCACGGCATGTCCACGCGCCGGGCGTAGCGCCAGGCGGCATTGGCGGTCCCGAAGACGCTGGCAAACTTGTTGGTGCCGAATAGCGTCGCCGGCATCGTCCCGGGCTGCGCGGCGAACAATGCCGGAATCTGGATCAGGCCGCCGCCACCGACCACGGCATCGACCAATCCGGCAACGAAAGCAGCAAGGATGAGCCAGCCAAGAGGAGAAAAAATCAGTTCCATCGTTATTCTGTTGCAGGGAAATGACCCGAATCCGGGATGATCAGCCTCGATGTCATGTCGCTATAATGCGGCATCAAACCAAGGAATACGTTGCATGGACCCTCTGACTCTGGGCATCCTGATCGCCGCCGCCATCATCGCCGGCTTTCTGCTGATTGTCGCACGTCGTGGCAAGGCCGCCGGTGCGGCCGATTTGCCGTCGCCTCGCCAGGAATCTTCCACCGAGCGCCTTGAACCACGGCCAGCAAGAATCGCCGATCCGGAAACCCGCTTCATCGAATCGCCGAAACGCAAGCAATACCGCTTGCTCAACGACAGCGAGCAGGAACTTTACCACCGCCTGTGCGAAGCCGTTCCCAACCTGCGCGTCTTCGCCCAGGTCGGCGTCGCCCAACTGGCACTGGCGCGCGGTCGCCAGGAAGCGCAGCGCCTGAACCGGATGGCCGGTCGCGGCGTCGATTTCGTGATCTGCGACGAGGATTTCTCGATCGTCGCCGCCATCGAACTGGCCTGGCCGACCAGCGCCCAGGAAACCGACAACTCCGAGGAAGTGAAGCGCGTCGCACTGCAAAGCCTGGGCGTTCCACTGATCGTCTTCCGTCCCAACAAGCTGCCGGAAGCCGATACCATCAGCCGTGAAATCGCCGACGCCATCCTGCGCCGCAAACGGCTGGAGGCAGAACGCACCTGATCCCGGCCAGGTCCGTGCCTACGCCGAATTTCCTGCGCCGGACAGCAGTCTGGATACACGGACAATACCGATATCTGCGCTTCGCGGCCTTGCTCTTCATTGCTGCTTGTTCGCCGCGCATCCACGACCGCCACACACGCAGGCACACCGCCCAGGTTCTGTGCACCGCCGCCTGGCAACCGCTGGCCGGCTACCTGCTGGCCTGCCTGCTGATCAGCGCCGTAATGACGCGCATCGTCGCCGTCACCGCCGATAGCTACGGTCTCACCCATCTGGCGCTGGAAGCCATCCTGCGCGTTTTCGTCGTCGAAGTCCTGCCGCTCGCCTCAACGCTGTTCGTCGCCATGCGGGCGGTGCCGATGGCCATGCAATACCTGTATGCCAAAGCGGGCCGCAACGACGCCGCACTGCGCGACGCCTTGCCCTACGCCATCGGCAACGCGAGCGCCGTCGTCATCCTGGCGGTGATCGGTGGCCTCGCCGCATTGCTGGTTGCCTATCCGGTCATCCATGGCTTCAGCCCCTGGGCCTTGCCGGCCTATGGCCGGCTGATCGGCCAGGTCTTCGATCCTGTCCTGGCCATCGGTTTTACCGCCAAGATCGCACTCTTCGCTGTCGCCGTCGGCATTGCCCCGGCGACCGTCGTGCTCGACCCGAAGCAGCGCGATCCCGGCCTGCGCGAAATGCGCATCATGGTTCGCCTGTTGCTCGTGCTGCTCCTGATCGAAGCCAGCTTCCTGATGTTGAGAGGATTTTGAAGTCATGTCGACACCGCCGCCCGTCTCTCCGATCACTCACCCCGAGGTCAAGGCCGTCGGCCTGTTGCTGCTTACCCTGGCCCTGTTGGCGGCTTTCGTCGTCTATGTCATGAACGCACGCGGCGTTTTCGAGGAAAACCAGCATCTCCTGCTGGTCGCCGAGAATTCGGAAGGCGTCGCGGTCGGCATGGACCTGACTTTTTCCGGTTTTCCGATCGGTCGGGTCACCCGCATTGAACTCGGCGACGACGGCAAGGCCCACCTCCACCTCGACATACCTCGCCGTGACGCGCGCTGGCTGCGTAGCAGCTCCGTCTTCACCCTCGAGCGGGGAGTGGTCGGCGGTGCCCGCCTGCGCGCCTACAGCGGCATCCTTGACGATCCTGCACTGGAAGACGGCGCCCGCCGCGAAGTGCTGATCGGCGACGCTTCCTCCGGCGTCCCCGAACTGGTCAGCACGATGCACCGCCTGGTTGCCAACGTCGAACGCCTGACCGCCGAAGATGCGGCGCTCTCCGTGACCCTCGACAACCTGCGCCAATTCACCGCCGCCCTCAACGGTCGCCATGGCGCGCTTGGCGCGCTGCTTGGCAACGAGAAGGATGTCGGTCGCGTCATCGCGGCGCTGGAACAGAGCCGACAATTGCTGACCGACGCTCGCGCCAGCCTGCAGAAGGTGGACGCGGCGCTGGTCGACGTCAAGGCGATCACCGGCAATGCCCGCGCCGCCACCGAGGACCTCGACGCCCTGCGCAACGAGGTCGATCTCAACCTGCGCAAGGTTTCCGGACTGATCGACGATCTCAACCGCAAATGGCCGTTTGCCCGCGAACGCAAGCTGGAGTTGCCATGAAACGTGCTGCCCTGATCATCGCCGTCTCCCTGCTTGCTGCCTGCGCCAACCATGTCCCGCCGCCGGACTGGCTGCTCAGGGCTGACGCGGCACGTGACGCGCATGCCCGTTTCTGGCTCGAAGGCCGCGACAAGCTGGCCGATGGTCAACTCGCGCTGGCCCGCGATGCCGTCCGCCAGACTGGCGACGCCAGCGCCATGGCCCGCATCGAACTCTACGCCTGCGCCGTTCAGATGGCGGCACTGGCCGCCACCGATTGCCCGGCTTTTGCCGCGCTGGCAATTGATGCCGGTCGCCGCGAACAAGTCTATGGCGATTACCTCGCCGGTCGTCTGGACAACGCCGATATCGGCCTGCTGCCGGAAGCGCAAGCTAACGTCTGGCGCAATCCTGGCGCACTGAAGGAGCTTGCCGATCCCTTGTCGCGCTTATTGGCCGCCGCCGTGCTGTTCAGGAGCAATCGTCTGTCACCGGAAGGCATTGCTTTGGCCATCGACACAGCCAGCACCCAGGGCTGGAGGCGTCCTTTGCTGGCCTGGCTGACGCTGGAACGCGAACGACGCCAGCGGAGCGGCGATGCCGAAGGCGCCGCCGCCATCGAAAGACGCCTCGCACGCATCGTCGGTGAGCGGCGCTGACCGCGGCTTTCGGTTTACCAATAAATACCTTAAATAAAAAGACTATGTTAACTACAGCGTTGACAACTCTGTGGATAACTTTTGTTTACCAAAATAAATCAGTTGCTTGAATAACTTTTTCAATTGCGGGGAAGTACCTGCGTAGCCTGTGGATGAAATGGGGACAGAATTGGCGTAAGGGAAAATTCGGCGAGTCGTGCACATCCCGCACAGGGCTTGTGCACAGCCTTATCGACAGCCTTATTTGCCGATGCAGAAACGGCTGAAAATCACGCCGAGCAGGTCGTCGGCGGTGAATTCGCCGGTGATTTCGCCGAGTGCCTGCTGCGCCAGGCGCAATTCTTCGGCAAACAGTTCCAGTGCCGGAAAACCGCTTTCGACGATGGCGCGCGCCGCGGCGACATGACCCTGGGCGCTGGCCAGCGCCCGCAGATGGCGTTCGCGGGCAATGAAGACGTCCTCGGCCTGGTGCCAGCCGGCGATGCGGAGCAGTTCCTGGCGCAACAGGTCGATGCCGAGATTGGCCTTGGCCGATAGCGAGATGGCGATGCCGTCGTTCTCCGGATGACGTTCCGGCGCCTGTTCGAGCAGATCGATCTTGTTATGTACGGTAATCCGCTGCAGACGTTCCGGCATGCCGGCCAGGATGGCGCGGTCGGCATCGGCGATACCGAGACGGGCGTCGACCAGTAGCAATACCACGTCGGCGCGCTCGATCTCCTGCCAAGTGCGGGCGATGCCGATTTTCTCGACCTCGTCGTCGGTATCGCGCAGGCCGGCGGTATCGATGATATGCAGCGGGATGCCTTCGATCTGGATGGTCGAGCGCAGCGCGTCGCGCGTAGTGCCAGCGATCGCCGTGACGATGGCCAGCTCGTCGCCAGCCAGACGGTTGAGCAGTGAAGACTTGCCGACGTTCGGCTGACCGACCAGGACGACGTGCAGGCCACTCTGCAGCAGCTTGCCCTGGCCGGCGCGGTCGAAGATTTCCGCCAGCTTGCGCTGCAGGCGTTCGAGACGGCCGAAGGCGTCGGCGGCCTTGAGGAAGTCGATCTCTTCTTCCGGGAAATCGAGCGTCGCTTCAACCAGCATGCGCAGGTTGATCAGTTCCGCGTTGAGTTCGCCGATCGCCCGCGAGAATTCGCCTTGCAGCGAACGCACCGCGGAGCGTGCGGCGCTCGCCGTGGCGGCGTCGATCAGGTCGGCGACGGCTTCCGCCTGGGCGAGGTCGATCTTGCCATTGAGGAAGGCGCGGCGGCTGAATTCGCCGGGTTCGGCGAGCCGCGCCCCAAGGTCGAGGCAACGGCCGAGCAGCATCTGCATGACGACCGGGCCACCATGGCCTTGCAGTTCGAGGACATCTTCACCGGTAAAGGAATGAGGAGCCGGGAAGTGAAGCAGCAGCCCGCTGTCGATGGTCGTGCCATCGGCTGCCCTGAAATCGGCCAGCGTCGCGTAGCGTGCCTTCGGCGTCTTGCCGGTCAGTGCAAAAGCAAAGGGCAGCAAGTTGCTGCCCGAGACGCGGATGACGCCCACCCCGCCACGGCCGGGGGCCGTGGCGATGGCGGCGATGGTGTCCTTGTTCACACGTCAGGCTTTGGCGTCGTTGGCCGCCTTGCCGCCGGCTTCCATCATGCGCGTGATCTGCCATTGCTGGGCGATCGACAGGATGTTGTTGACCACCCAGTAGAGCACCAGACCAGCCGGGAACCAGAGGAACATGATGCCGAAGATGAAGGGCATGGCCATCATCACCTTGGCCTGGATCGGGTCCGGCGGCGTCGGGTTGAGCTTCATCTGGACGATCATCGAGACGATCATGATCACCGGCAGGATGTAGTACGGGTCGGCCGAGGCGAGGTCGGTGATCCAGCCGATCCACGGCGCGTCACGCATTTCGACGGCACCGAGCAGTACCCAGTAGAGGGCGATGAAAACCGGAATCTGGACCAGGATCGGCAGGCAACCGCCGAGCGGATTGATCTTTTCCGTCTGGTACAGCTTCATCATTTCCTGGTTCAGGCGGGCCTTGTCGTCGCCGTAGCGTTCCTTCAACTGCATCAGGCGCGGCGAGACAAGGCGCATCTTGGCCATCGACTTGTACGAAGCCGCCGACAGCGGGAAGAAAGCACCCTTGATCGCTACCGTCAGGATGACGATGGCCCAGCCCCAGTTGCCGACCAGACCGTGGATGAACTGCAGCGCCCAGAAGATCGGCGCAGCAATCACCGTCAGCCAGCCGTAGTCGACGACCAGGTCGAGTCCCGGGGCGACGGCCTTGAGTGCCGCTTGTTCCTGCGGACCGGCGAACAGCGTGGCATTGACCACGGTGCTGGTGCCCGGACCGATCGCGCTGACCGGCAGGATGACGCCAGTCTGGTAGAGGTGACTACCGTCGATCTTGCGCATGTAGAACTCGCGCTGCACGCCCTGGGCAGGTACCCAGGCGGCGACGAAGTAGTGCTGGACCATCGCCAGCCAGCCGTTGTCGGCGGTCTTGGCGAATTTGGCCTTGTTGTCGGCGATATCGCCGAATTTCACCTTCTGGTACTTGTCGGCTTCGGTATAGACGGCGGGACCGGTGAAGGTCTGCATCATGCGGGTACCCCCGGCGGGGTCGACATCGTCACGCTGGATCTGGAAATAGGCATGCGGTGCCAGCGGCTTGTCGGAGCCGTTGGTGATTTCCCAGGCAACGTCAATCTGATACGAAGCGCGCTTGAAGGTCAGGATCTTGGCGATGCGGACGCCTTGCGGGCCATCGGCTTCAAGGCGGACCTTCAGTTCGTCGCTACCGTCGGCGAGTTGCAGCGGGCCATCCACGCGGTGGAAGAGGCTGCGATGATTAGGCAGACCATCGCCGATCAGGCCGCTCTGGGCAGCATATTGATGCTTGGTATCGAACAGATGGAAATTGCTTTCCTTGTTGTCGCTTTCCTTGTACTTCTTCAGTTCGAGACCGAGCAGATCGCCACCCTGGGTCGAAATGCTTGCCTTGATCAGGTCGGTTTCGATGACGAAAGTCTCGGCATTGCTCGGCGCGCTGGCCGCAGGAGCGGTAGCAACCGCAGCAGCGCCGGCCTGCAGGCTGACCGACGGGGTCGGCGCAGCACTGCCGCCAATCGCCGGCGCGCTGGCAACCGGTGCGGTGGTGGCCGGTTTCGGCTGCTTGTACTGCTGCCAGTTAGTCCACAGCATGAAGCTGGAGAAGGCGAAGATCATGACCAGTATCAGGCGTCGAGTATCCATGGGCTGCCTACGTGATTTGTTTGGGGTTCAGGGTACGGGATCATACCCGCCCGGATGCCAGGGGTGACAACGGAAAATGCGTTTGATGCCAAGCCAGCCGCCCTTGATGGCGCCGTACTTGCGGATCGCATCGACCGTATATTCGGAACAGGTGGGAAAGTAGCGGCAACGCCGTCCGAAGAGCGGACTGATGGCGTACTGATAGAAACGAACCAGTGCGATGAGGACCAGCTTCATGCACTTTCCCTTTTTGTGCGCGGCCGGGACAGACGGTCGAGCAACGTATTGATGTCGGCAGCGATGGCTTTGCCGTCGAGCGGCAACGGTTTGCTTGCCAACCTGACGATCAGGTCGCAGACCGGCAATGCGGCGCGACGCAAGCGAAACTGTTCGCGAACGATACGTTTCACCCGGTTGCGGTCGACCGCCCGCTTCAGCAGCTTCTTGCCGATGACCAGGCCGAGCCTGGCATCGGTATCGCCTTCCGGACGCGGCAGGTAATGCAGCATCAACCAGTTGCCGCGAATTGCCTTCCGGAAACCAAAAACGGATGAATACTCATCCGTTTTGGTCAGGCGATAACGTCTGGCGAAGTTTGCAGCCACCTCGCCGATGGTCCGGTATTAAACGGCCAGACGCTTGCGGCCCTTGGCACGGCGGGCAGCGAGGACTGCACGGCCGCCCTTGGTGCGCGAACGGACCAGGAAGCCATGGGTGCGCTTGCGGCGCACGACCGAAGGTTGATACGTGCGTTTCATGTCGTAATTCCTTGAGTGAGCGGAGAAAAACGCGTGATTACACCTTGTTTAGGCAGTTGGTGTCAACTCGAATTATTTGCTGGAGCTGTGGATAACTCGTCCCCGGGGGAGTAGAATTAGCCCTCGTTCGGCGGCCGACCAGCCGCCGATTTCATTGGAAATCCGATTTCCAATCATAGAATTAATATAACTGCCCGCAATGACAGCGGCAGTGGGGCATGGAGTTTTTCCTTCAATGACTGGTTTCTGGGAATCCTGTTTGCAGCGCTTCGAACAGGAACTGCCAGCGCAGCAATTCAATACCTGGATCAAGCCATTGCGCCTGGAAGGGGAAAGCACGGCACTGGAAGACGGACTGCGTCTGATCGCGCCGAACGGTTTCATCCTGAAATGGGTACGCGACCGCTACCTGTCGCGCATCGAGGACTACGGCGCCACTTTCTTTTCGGCGCCGGTCAATATCTCGCTGGTGATTGGCAGTGGCAAGCCTTCGGCACCCCGTGCCGTCAGCGCTTCCCCGAGCGCCGGCCCGCAGGCGGCACCGGCCGTCGCTGCAGCGGAAGCGCCGCCACCCGCGGCGCGCGGCAAGGTGGCTTCGGTCTACGAAAAGTCGCGCCTGTTTTCCAATTTCACTTTCGACAACCTGGTCGTCGGCCGCGCCAACGATCTGGCCCGGGCGGCTGCCGTGCAGGTTGCCAACAATCCGGGTGGCGCCTACAACCCGTTGTTCATCTACGGCGGCGCCGGTCTCGGCAAGACCCACTTGATTCACGCCATCGGCAACCACATCGTCCGCGACAATCCGGAAAAGATCGTCCGCTACGTGCATGCCGAGGATTATTACTCCGACGTCGTCCGCGCCTACCAGCAGAAGTCCTTCGACACCTTCAAGCGAACCTACCGTTCGCTCGACGTGCTGCTGCTCGACGACGTGCAGTTCTTCAATGGCAAGAACCGTTCGCAGGAGGAGTTTTTCTTCCTGTTCAACGCGCTGATCGAAGCCCGGAAACAGATCATCATCACCTGCGACACCTATCCGAAGGACATCAACGGTCTCGACGACCGGCTGGTGACCCGCTTCGACTGGGGCCTGACGGTGCAGATCGAGCCGCCGGAACTGGAAATGCGCGTCGCCATCCTGAAGAAGAAAGCCGAAGCGGAAGGCATTCAGCTCGACGACGAGGTTCCCTTCTTCATCGCCAAGCATTTGCGCTCCAATGTGCGCGAACTGGAAGGCGCGCTGAAGAAGGTGCTCGCCTATTCCTCCTTCCACGGCCGCGCCATTGCGCTCGATCTGGCCAAGGAAGCGCTGAAGGACGTCATCGGTTCGGTGCGCAACGTCGGCATCGACTACATCCAGAAGACCGTTTCCGACTATTACAAGATCAAGGTTGCCGAGTTTTTTTCCAAGAAGCGCACGCGGGCGATCGCCCGGCCGCGCCAGGTGGCAATGTGGCTGTGCCGCGAAGTGACCAGTCACAGCTTCCCGGAAATCGGCGATGCTTTCGGCGGACGCGATCACACCACGGTCATCCATGCAGTCAAGACTATCGATGGCCTGCGTGCCAAGGACAACGAACTGAACCACGATCTTCACGTACTGCTGCAGGTGCTCAAGGGATGAGGCTGTATACAAGCCTGTGGGCAAGCTGTCGGCGAACTGGGGATCAAGCCGTCTTTTGCGCTTTGTGGGAAAATTATCCGGATTTCATCCACAACCAATCCAGAAGCTTTCCAAGACCCGAATTTTCATTTCAGGTCGTTGAATAATAACGATGTTTTGATGTTATCCACAGAACTGTTCCTGATATTGTTAACAAAGGAATTTAATTTATGGTTCTTATAAAAAGCCAAAGAGACACGCTTCTGGCCCCGTTGCAGTCGGTCTCGGGTATCGTCGAACGTCGTCACACGCTGCCCATCCTTTCCAACGTGCTGCTGGAAAAGAAGGGTAATCAGCTGACCCTGCTGGCTACGGATATCGAAATCCAGATCACCACCACCGCCATTTGCGAAGGCGGCGATGGCGATGGCGCGGTTACCGTTGGCGCCCGCAAGCTGCAGGACATCCTGCGCTCGCTGCCGGACAGCACCGAGATCACCGTCAATCTCGAAGACAAGCGCCTGCAGGTGAAGGGTGGCAAGAGCCGTTTCAACCTGCAGACCCTGCCGGCCGACGATTTCCCGCGGATGACGCTGAGCGAAGGCGAAACCCGGCATTTCTCGCTGTCGCAGAAAGCCTTCCGCCAGTTGCTGGCGAAGACCCAGTACGCGATGGCGGCACAGGACGTGCGCTACTACCTGAACGGTCTGCTGCTGCAGGTCGATGGCCGCGAGCTGCGTGCCGTCGCCACCGACGGCCATCGCCTGGCTTTTGCTAGCGTCGAGCTGGAAACCGAATTGCCGCGCCAGGAAATGATCCTGCCGCGCAAGACGGTGCTCGAACTGAACCGCCTGCTGGTCGATACCGACGACGCGCTGAACATTTCGCTGGCGCCCAATCAGGTCAGGTTTTCCTTCGGCAACATCGTCCTCGTCTCCAAGCTGATCGACGGCAAGTTCCCGGATTACGAACGGGTCGTTCCGCCCAGCCTGCGCAATCACATGAGCGTGTCGCGGCAGTTGCTGGTGCAGGCGATGCAGCGTGCCGCCATCCTGACCAACGAGAAATTCCGCGGCGTGCGCGTCGTGCTCGGCGAAAACAGCCTGCGCCTGATCGCCGCTAATGCCGAACAGGAAGAAGCCCAGGAAGAAATCGAGGTACAGTACGCCGGTGACGCCATCGACGTCGGCTTCAACGTGGGCTACCTGCTCGACGTGCTCAACAACGTGCACGCCGACGAAATCCAGTGGAGCTTCAACGACGCCAACTCCAGCGCACTGATCAGCGTTCCCGGCAACGACCGCTTCAAGTACGTGGTCATGCCGATGCGCATCTGACGCGTCAGTCCTTTTCGTTTTAACCGGCCTGCCCCTCCGGCGGGCCGGCATCGTTTCATGTGGAACCCAGAACAATGAGTGAAGAGAACGTCCCGCAAGGCGGCCAACCGGCCTACGGCGAAGCCAGCATCCAGATCCTCGAAGGCCTCGAGGCCGTGCGTAAGCGGCCCGGCATGTACATCGGCGACACCTCCGACGGTACCGGTCTGCACCACCTGGTCTTCGAAGTCGTCGACAACTCGATCGACGAAGCGCTGGCCGGGCATTGCGACGACATCATCGTCACCATCCACACCGACAACTCGATTTCCGTCATCGACAACGGCCGCGGTATCCCGACCGGCGTCAAGATGGACGACAAGCACGAGCCGAAGCGTTCAGCCGCCGAAATCGCGCTGACCGAACTGCACGCCGGCGGCAAGTTCAACCAGAACTCCTACAAGGTCTCCGGTGGTCTGCACGGCGTCGGCGTCTCCTGCGTCAATGCGCTGTCCAAGTGGCTGCGCCTGACCATCCGGCGCGACGGCAAGAAACACTTCATGGAATTCTGCCGCGGCGTGCCGGTTGACCGCGTTCTCGAACAGCGCGACGGTTTCGAGATTTCCCCGCTGAAGGTTCTCGGCGACACCGAAAAACGCGGCACCGAAGTGCACTTCCTGGCCGATGAAGAAATCTTCGGCCACGTCGAATTCCACTACGAAATCCTCGCCAAGCGCCTGCGCGAGCTGTCCTTCCTCAACAACGGTGTCAGCATCAAGCTGGTCGACCAGCGTTCCGGCAAGGAAGAACTGTTCGCCTTTGCCGGCGGCGTGCAGAGTTTCGTTGAGTACGTGAACCGCACCAAGAGCGTGCTGCATCCGAAGATCTTCTATTCGACCGGCGAAGCCAAGGTTGGCGGCGACGGCGTCACGATCGGTGTCGAAGTGGCGATGCAGTGGAACGATTCCTACCAGGAACAAGTGCTCTGTTTCACCAACAACATCCCGCAATCGGACGGCGGCACCCACTTGACCGGCCTGCGCGCCGCGATGACGCGGGTGATCAACAAGTACATCGACGAAAACGAGATCGCCAAGAAGGCCAAGGTCGAGATCGCTGGCGACGACATGCGTGAGGGCCTGGCCTGCGTGCTCTCGGTGAAGATGCCCGATCCCAAGTTCGCCTCGCAGACCAAGATGAAGCTGGTCTCCAGCGAAGCGCGTCCGGCCGTCGAAGAAGTCGTGGCCCAGAAACTCGCCGATTTCCTGCTGGAAAACCCGATCGACGCCAAGACCATCTGCGGCAAGATCGTCGAAGCCTCGCGCGCCCGCGAAGCCGCCCGCAAGGCCCGCGAAATGACGCGGCGCAAGGGCGTCCTCGACGGCGTCGGCCTGCCTGGCAAGCTTGCCGACTGCCAGGAAAAAGATCCGGCGCAGTGCGAAATCTACATCGTCGAGGGTGACTCCGCCGGCGGCTCCGCCAAGCAGGGCCGCGACCGCAAGTTCCAGGCGATCCTGCCGCTGCGCGGCAAGGTGCTCAACGTCGAGAAGGCGCGTTTCGACAAGCTGATCTCGTCCGAGCAGATCGTCACCCTGATCACCGCGCTCGGCACCGGCATCGGCAAGGACGACTTCAACGTCGACAAGCTCAGATACCACCGCATCATCATCATGACTGACGCGGACGTTGACGGCGCCCACATCCGCACCTTGCTGCTGACGCTGCTCTACCGCCAGATGCCCGAACTGATCGAGCGCGGTTATGTCTACATCGCCCAGCCGCCGCTGTACAAGGTCAAGCACGGCAAGACCGAGCGCTACCTCAAGGACGACCTGGAATTCCACCAGTTCTTGCTCAACATGGCGCTCGATGAAGCCGTACTCTCGCCGACCAACGGTACGCCGATCAGCGGGCCGGCGCTCGAAGGCCTGGCCCGCGCCTGGCTGGCCACCGAGGCCATCATCGAACGCCTCGCCCACCTGGTGAATCCGGAAGTCCTGCAGGCCATCGTCCGCCATAACATCGACGTCGACCTCTCCAGCGAGGAAAAAGCCCGTGCCAGCGCCGAGCTGATCGCCGCCCGCATCCCGGCCGGCACCCGCCTGGTGCCCAAGTTCGACGACATCCAGGAACGCTGGATCCTGCGCGTCGAGCGCATGCACCATGGCAACCTCAAGGTCGGCCTGATCGACGACGACCTGCTGCTCTCCGGCGACTTCTCGCAGCTCAAGCGCACCGCCGTAACCCTTGCCGAACTCTTCGGCAACGGCGGTGTCATGGCGCGCGGCGAAAAGAAACAGGTCGCCAGCAACTTCGGCGACGCCATGAAGTGGCTGCTCAACGAAGTCGAACGCGGCATCGCCAAGCAGCGCTACAAAGGTCTTGGCGAAATGAACCCGGAACAACTCTGGGAAACCACGATGGACCCCAAGGTCCGCCGCCTGCTGCGCGTGCAGATCGACGACGCGATCGCCGCCGACGAGATCTTCACCACGCTGATGGGCGAAAACGTGGAACCCCGGCGTGAATTCATCGAGAATAACGCCCTTAACGCGCGAATCGACATCTGACCGGCGGCTGACGCCCCGTTCAACGACGAGAAGGCCCCCGCGCGGGGCCTTCTCTTTTTTTCCGGCTGGTGCCGGCGATGATGATTCGTTCACGAACCTGAAACGCACCATCGATGGCCATCAAGAAATCCGAGCTTTACTCCTCCCTCTGGGCTTCCTGCGACGAGTTGCGTGGCGGCATGGATGCCAGCCAGTACAAGGATTACGTGCTGGTGATGCTGTTCATCAAGTACGTTTCCGACAAATACGCCGGCCAACCCTTCGCGCCCATCGTCATTCCGGCCGGCGCCTCCTTTGCCGACATGGTGGCGCTGAAGGGCAAGAGCGACATCGGCGACCAGATCAACAAGAAGATCGTCGGGCCGCTGGCCGAGGCCAACAAACTCTCCGAGATGCCGGACTTCAACGACGACGTGAAGCTCGGCAGCGGCAAGGAAAAAGTCGAGCGCCTCGGTAACCTGATCGCCATCTTCGAGAACAAGGCCCTCGATTTCTCGAAGAACCGCGCCGACGGCGACGACATCCTCGGCGACGCCTACGAATACCTGATGCGCCACTTCGCCAGCGAGTCGGGCAAGAGCAAGGGGCAGTTCTACACCCCGGCCGAAGTCAGCCGCATCATGGCCAGGATTCTCGGCATCGGCAGTGCCGCCACCAGCAACGACACCACCGTCTATGACCCGACCTGCGGCTCCGGCTCACTGCTGCTCAAGGTCGGCGACGAGGCCAAGGCCGACGTCACGCTCTACGGCCAGGAGAAGGACGCCGCCACCAGCGGCCTGGCGCGCATGAACATGATCCTGCACGACAACCCGACGGCGCTGATCATGCAGGGCAACACCCTGACCGACCCCAAGTTCCGCGACGAGCGGAATCATGAGCTGCTCAAGACCTTCGACTACGTCGTCGCCAATCCGCCGTTTTCCGACAAGCGCTGGAGCAACGGGCTCGATGCCCTCAACGATCCTTTCGAGCGTTTCGACGGTTTCGGCGTGCCGCCGGCCAAGCAGGGCGACTACGCCTACCTACTGCACATCGTCCGTTCCCTCAAGCCCAACGGCAAGGGCGCCTGCATCCTGCCGCACGGCGTCCTCTTCCGGGGCAACGCCGAAGCCGAAATCCGCCGCAACCTGGTCCGCCGTGGCTACCTCAAGGGCATCATCGGCCTGCCGGCCAACCTCTTCTACGGGACCGGCATCCCCGCCTGCATCCTGCTCATCGACAAGGAAGACGCCGCCGCCAGGAAGGGCATCTTCATGATCGACGCCAGCCAGGGCTACGCCAAGGACGGCCCCAAGAACCGGCTGCGCGAGCAGGACATCCACCGCATCGTCGATACCTTCACCCGCCAGGACGGCAGCGATCCCCGCTACGCCCGCCTGGTCGGCTTCGACGAGATCAAGAAGAACGACTACAACCTCAACCTGCCGCGCTACATCGACGCCAGCCAGGCCGAAGACCGGCAGGACATCGAAGCCCACCTCAAGGGCGGCATCCCGGCCGCCGACATCGACGCGCTCGCCGCCTACTGGGCGGTCTGCCCGCAACTGCGCGACGCGCTCTTTGCCGAATTGCGCTCCGGCTACCTGCAACTCCGGGGAACGCCCGCCGAGATCAAGCGGCGCATCCAGGAACACCCGCAGTTCGCCGCCTTCCTCGCCGGCATGAGCGCCCACTTCGCCGCCTGGCGGCAAGCCTGGGCGCCGCGCCTGAAAGCCCTGCAAGCCGGCTTTCACCCCAAGGAACTGATCGTCGAACTGGGCGAAAGCCTGCTCGCCCACTACCAGGACAAGCCGCTGGTCGATGCCTACGACCTCTACCAGCACCTGCTGGACTACTGGGCGGCGACCCTGCAGGACGACGCCTACCTGATCAGCGCCGACGGCTGGCACGCGCCGACCTACCGCATCATCGAAACCAGCAAGCAGGGCAAGGAAAAGGACAAGGGCTGGGCCTGCGACTTGCTGCCCAAGCCGTTGATCGTCGCCGAATACCTCGCCGCCGAGCAGGCCGCCCTCGACGCGCTTGATGTCGAGCTGGAAGGAATCGCCGGCCAGCTCGCCGAACTGGAAGAAGAACACGCCGGCGAGGACGAGGTCTTTGCCGGCTTCGACAAGATCAACGCCGCCGCCGTCCGCGACCGCATCCGCGAGATCCGGGACAGCGGCGAGGAAAAATCTGCGGTGGACGAGCTGAAAGTGCTGAAAACCTGGCTCAAGCTCGCAGCCGACGAAAGCGAGCTGAAAAAGCGCAGCAAGGAAGCCGCCGCCGCCCTCGACGCCGCCGCCTACGCCCGCTACCCGCAACTGAGCGCCGCCGAAATCCAGACCCTGGTTGTTGACCGCAAATGGCTGGTGACGCTGGAAGCCACCCTGCACGCCGAAATCGAACGCGTCAGCCAGGCCCTGAGCCAACGCCTGCGCGAACTGGCCGAACGCTACGCCACCCCGCTGCCGGCGCTGAACGCCCGCGCCGACGAACTCGAAGCCCGTGTCGCCGCGCATCTGGAAAAGATGGGGTTCGCATGGAAGTGAGGGAGCCGAGCGCGAAGTATCTGGCGGGGGCTGCGTTTAAGCAGACTGAGGTTGGGTTGATTCCGGAAGATTGGGGCACAGAAGCCTTGGGCTCGCTTACCGTCCAAATGACCAACGGATTCGTCGGAGTTGCGACTATTAACCCGGCAAATAGATAGGGCGTTTATGGTATGATATTGGCATGAATA
>CAZFXO010000029.1:0-38154 GCA_964523045.1 uncultured Dechloromonas sp.
TCTCATCCCAACGCTATCGTCGTTCCGGAAATCGGAATAAATCAGCGTCTCCCTAAAGGCCTTGCTCTTGTGGGGGTATTGTAAACCGGTTGGCGGTGCCGGGTATCCGTATAATCGGCCGACCATGATCGACACCCTGTTCCTGCCGCTGGCGCTCGCCTTCATCATGTTTTCGCTCGGCCTGGCGCTGCGCGCCGACGATTTTCGCAGCGTCGTCGTCCATTGGCGGGCGCTGCTCATCGGTCTCGCCGGCCAGATCCTGATGCTGCCGCTGCTCGCCGCCGCGCTCGGCGTCGGCCTGGGCCTGTCGCCGACCATGCTGCTCGGCCTGATGCTGATCGCCGCCAGCCCCGGCGGCGTCAGTTCCGCCTTCCTGACCCACCTGGCGCGCGGCAACACCGCGCTGTCGCTGGTCGTCTCGGCGTTGAGCAGCCTGCTCGCGGTGTTCAGCCTGCCGCTGGTGATCAAGCTGCTGCTCGGCTGGCAAGCGGCCGGCGTCGCCGCGCCGTCGTTCTCGCCGGGCGACATGCCGCTCGGCAAGCTGTTCGGCGGCGTCCTCGTCGTCACCACGCTGCCCATCGTCGTCGGCATGCTGCTGCGCCTGCGTTTCAAGCTGATCGGCGAGCGCGGCGAACGCATCGTCGGCCGACTGGCGACCGGCTTCTTCGTCGCCATCGTCGTCGTCACCTTCGTTGCGCACCGCAGCACGATCATCGACGGCTTTCCTGAGGTCGGCAGCGCCACCGTCCTGCTCAACCTGCTGACCATGCTCGGCGGCGTCTTGCTCGCCTGGGCGGGCGGCCTGCAGCGCCGGGAGGCGATCGCCATCAGTCTGGAATGCGCTCTGCAGAACGCCGGTCTCGGCATCTTCGTCGCGCTCGCCGTCTTCCAGCGCCCGGAGCTGGCGGTGCCGAGCGTCGTCTATGCGCTGACGATGAATCTCGGTGCCATCATCTTCCTCGGCATCGTCCGTCGCCAAGGTGCCGGCGCCTGCCTCAGACCGAGTTGACTGCAGAGCCGGAAAGCCGCTCGCTGTCAAGGTCTTGGCGTTTTCCGGAAAATCGGTAGAATGCGCGCCTCGCACACGGAAACGCGGCAGTAGCTCAGTTGGTAGAGCGATACCTTGCCAAGGTATAGGTCGAGAGTTCGAGACTCTTCTGCCGCTCCACAGCCTTTCCGTTCCGGCGTCCTTAGCTCAGTTGGTTAGAGCGCCACGTTGACATCGTGGAGGTCGATGGTTCGAATCCGTCAGGACGCACCACTGCGGTGGTTTTCCCGCTTTTTCCCGATTTCTCCGCCAGCCGGGCTGCTACGATGCGCGCCATGAGTCTCTATCAGGACATTGCTGCGCGTACCGAAAAGCTGATCGGCGAAGGCGTGCTGCGCCCGGGCGAGCGCCTGCCGTCGGTACGCCAGGCCTGCCGCACGCACGCCGTGAGCCCGATCACCGTAACCCAGGCCTATGCGCTGCTGGAGAGTCGGGGGCTGATCGAGGCGCGGCCGAAATCCGGCTATTTCGTGCGCGCCCGCCTCGGCCAGAAGCTGCCGGAGCCGGCGATGACGCATCCGGCCGGCGGCGCCACCGAACTGCAGGTCAGCGATTTCATCTTCCAGATCCTCGACAGCGTGCGCGATCCGGACATCGTGCCGCTCGGTTCGAGCTTTCCGGCGGCGTCGCTGTTTCCCTTTGACAAGCTCGGGCGTTGTCTGGCCAGCGCCGCCCGCCGGCTCGATCCGCAATCCACGCTGAGCGACCTGCCGCCGGGCAACGAGGCCTTGCGCCGGCAGATCGCGCTGCGCTACCTGGCGCAGGGCGCCTCGGTGTCGCCGCAGGAAATCGTCGTCACCGCCGGCGCGATGGAAGGCCTCAACCTCTGCCTGCAGGCGGTGACCCGGCCGGGCGACCTGATCGCCGTCGAATCGCCGACCTTCTATGCCGGTCTGCAGGCAAGTGAGCGCCTCGGCCTGCGCGTCATCGAGATTCCCAGCCATCCGCGCCAGGGCGTCAGCCTGACGGCGCTCGAAGCGGCGCTGCGCGAGCATCCGGTGAAGGCCTGCCTGTTCATGCTCAACTTCGCCAATCCGACCGGCAGCCTGTTGTCCGACCCGCGCAAGCAGGAGCTGCTGGAGTTGCTGCGCCGCCACCAGGTGCCGCTGATTGAAGACGACGTCTACGGCGAACTCCATTTCGACCGCCAGGCGCCCTTGTGCAGCAAGGCCGCCGACAGCGACGGCCTGGTCATGCACGTCTCCTCGTTCTCCAAGTGTCTGGCGCCCGGCTACCGGCTCGGCTGGGTTGCGGCCGGCCGCTACGCCGAGGCGATCCGCCGGCAGAAACTGGCGACCAGTCTGGCGACCTCGGTGCCGGTGCAGATCGCGCTTGCCGATTACCTGCGCCAGGGCGGTTTCGACAAGCACCTGCGCCAGTTGCGACGGCGCCTGGCCGAGCAGGCGGCGACGCTGGTCGCCGCCGTCGAGCGACATTTTCCGGAAGGCACCCGGCTGACCCGGCCGCAGGGCGGCTATTTCCTGTGGCTCGAACTGCCGCCGCAAGTCGATGCCCTGCGCCTGCACCGCGAGGCGCTGGCCCGCGGCATCAGCGTCGCGCCGGGGCCGATCTTCTCGGCCAAACGCGAGTTCGCCCACCACCTGCGGCTGAATTTCGGCCATCCGGCCGGTGACGCCCAGCTGGCGGCAGTGGCGACCCTGGGCCGCCTGGTCGCGGCTGCGCTGTAGCCGCAGAATCGCACTGATCGGGGCACAGGTTCTGATCGAAGTTGACCGCTGAATCGCATCAGCTTGAACGGCTTGAATCGACCGAGGTTGTGTGAGTTGTAGATGCATTTGTCGAAGCACTCGGCTTGGCCGAAATGGGGTTCGACACATCGGCGGCAGCAACGGGACGACCTGGCTACCACCCCGGACTTCTGCTCAAGCTCTACATCTACGGCTATCTGAACCGCGTCCAATCGAGTCGTCGGCTGGAGCGGGAAGCAGGGCGTAATGTTGAACTGATGTGGCTGACCGGCCGCCTATGCCCAGACTTTAAAACGATTGCGGACTTTTGCCGGGACAACGGCAAAGGCATCCGTAATGTCTGCCGGCGCTTTGTGGCCCTTTGTCGCCAACTTGATTTGTTCAGCGAAGCGACTGTGGCCATCGATGGCAGCAAGTTCAAGGCGGTGAATAACCGCGACAAGAACTTCACCCCGCACAAGCTGGAACAGCGGATGAAGCAAATTGATGAAAGCATCGAGCGGTATTTGCAGGAGTTGGATACCGCTGACAGAACGCAATCGCCCGATGCCGGCCGGCGCGGCCAGCACATCCAAGAGAAATTAGGCAACCCGTCGTCCGCAACTGCCGCCTGCGTCCCAGTTTTTATAGCAGTTTTCACACAACCTCGACCCGAAGCGGAATTTGATCGGGGCTTTCAAGCGCCTCCCAAAGCCATCGCTCAGCAGTTGAGCGGAGGGTCGGAGAGGATGTGGTCCTCGGCCCCTGCGGGTATTCATGTTGGCGGTCGCTTCTGCTGTTGAACGGTTTTGCATACGACTCACGGCACTTCCTTAACCGAGCAGGGTCACTGGACCTTGACAACATCCCATGCTCGCGGACCGTCGTAGCTGAAGCCGAGGTAGCAAGTAACTGAAGCGTTCTCGTCTCGACCAAAGTGCAGGTCAGACTTTCCAGGAACGAAAAAAGCTTTGACCCCGCCAGCTAGTTCAATCGTTCCTTTCTGCGGAGCGTCAATAGAAGCGACAGTACCTTGCAACCGCACAAGTAAATGCCGATACTCCCAGAAGTCGCCCTTCCAATCTCCTAGTTGGCCTTGATGGACGAGTTCACCTATGCCATCTCCAGAACCAATCCATTCGAAACTCCGGGTCCTGTCGCGTCGAAAGCGGGTCACTTGGCGACACTCTTCAAGCGCCTGCTCGGCGTCGGCCAAAGATTGGTGCGAACCCTTCATCGCTCGCAACGTGTGCAGCACGTACAAATAGAAAACAGCGTCCAAGGTTCCAGTGTTCGCCTTCCAGTAACTAACCTTCTCAATGACTGAATCAAGAGAAGGCTGAACTTTGAGATAGCGAATAGAACGCAGCCACATTCTCAAGCTTGTTGAATCGTAGGACTCTTCCGCCAAGTTCTCTTCCAAGAGACTCCGGATGCGTTCTACTTCCTTTTTGCTAAGTTGGTTCCAGTTGCCGCCGTGGCGACGGAGAACCGTCCATAAAATCTGGCGGCGAACTGGACACTTCGCAACTCCTGGCCGGCTCAGGAGGCTGTCCCAGTCCTGCAGCGCCGACTGAAAGTCGCCGTAGATGCTTTGCACGCGGGCGCGGCAATCCAGAACGTAGTGGCTTGGTTGCTCGCCAACATAGAGTCGCTGAACCTGATCCAGCAGATCCTCGATTCTGTCCAAAGACTGCTTCAGAAACTGAGGCGAATGAGAGTCAACTAGTAGTTTTTGAGGCGACAGCTTTCTCAGCCTGCTCGCACCATCAATGAGATCGACTAGCAACTGAATCTCACTGATGAATCCATGCGCTTCATCTGGACCAAGTTCGCGAGCGCGCTCAAAGCTAGCACTGCTGAGCGCAGCGGTCTCAATGATTGATTCAACAGAGTCATCGATCTCCACTTCGCGCTTCATACGTTGACGTAGCACCATCCCGCGCATGTGGTGCAGGAGATGATCTGACGTTTGGAGCGAGATGGCGAAGTCGATCGACTCCAGGGCTTCTTTGTACTCGCCACTGAGGCTCAGCAGGCGGGCTAAATGCGCGTGAATGTGCGCCTCTTCGGGAAAGCGAGCAGTCAAGTGGCGAAGAATTTCTAAACGCCCTTGCTCGGACGGGATATCCTGAACCAATCTGGAGAAGCCCCTCTGCCCCGAACGCTCCGTTCCAAGCACTTCGACGTTGTCCCGGTAAATGAAGACGCGGCGAACCAATTCGAGTAGTTGATCGCTACTCACATGCTCATCACCGCGGCAGAAATCTGCAAATAACTTTGCCCAGACGGAGAGGTTCTGCCGCCAAACCGTTTGAGGACTATCGCTATCCGCTGGGGATAGAACTTGCTGCAGAATTTCAAGTGCAATCAATTGGTGAGTCGTGCGCCACTCGCCACCCGCAACCTCTACAACAAGATCAAGGGACGGTGCTGACTCGCCAGCGAAGACTTCAGCGACACTCAGTGTCTTGGTTGCCGGCAACTGGAACATCGACGCGAACGCGTTGACTGGAATGGTCTGGTGGCCGTAGTAGTGGCCGATTGCCAGGAAAGCCAAGAACCTCTTTTGCGTACTCGTGAGGCGTTCGATTCTCCGTGACACGTATGGCCCTAGGCCTCGAAAGTCCGTCCCGTACGCCGTTAGTCCGAAGAAAAACGCGTTGCAATGGGCAATACCGCTTCGACTTGAAAGTTGCCTCAATTCCTCGCGCCTTTCGGGGACGGCGTGAGTGTAGACATCGCGAAAACGATCCGCCTCAACCCGACTGAGACCCTCACCTAGCCAGAACTGTCGCTTGCCCGCAGTTTGAGTTTGAAACCTGCGTAGCACCTGCAAGAGCACAACCGGAACCTGGCCGGCGCGAAGAAACTCGAAAAGATTGTCGATCTCTCGTTCGGAATGCCGTCCCCCATCGACGACTACAAGCACACTACTTTCGGTGAGGGCAGCGACCTTTCCGATTCGCTCTGCAGTGTCTCGCGGGGAACAGCGATTCAGGTACGCGACCGGATATGTCGAGTGCAAATCCCAGGCAATGCGACGGCCTACAGTGGTTCCGCCAGAACCAGGAGCGTGATAGAGGTTGATCCGAACTGTCTGCCGCTTCCGCAAGTCTTCTTCTACCTGTGACCTCGCTGCCAATGTGGGATCGCGATCGCAATCGTGCCCTAACTGGAGATTCCGCCAGACGATGTCCCCGCCTCGACGAAAGGCCTCTGCGCTGTCGTCACCTGAAAGGCCAATTGCCCGGTGGGCTAGTTCGAGATCCTCGCTAAGCCATAGCCAAATGTCATTTGGGACTTCGAGTCCTGCACCGCCAGAGGTCGGCAATACATGGCGTTCGTCGCTTCCTGCACCAGCTTCGGAAAAGTGCAAGCCGATTCCCGCACATAAGCTGCGCAAGCTCAGGGAAACAAAGGTCGCACCCAATTCCTCAACTGTTGCCTCGAACGAAGCAGAGTCGTTTGAGACAACCATAACTTCGATCGCGTCTCCAAATGAGCCATACAGCTCCTCTATCAAACTTCGGAGATGGTTGCGTAACTTCGAATCAGTCCAGATCAGCACCGCAACGACAGGCGACGGACTCAAAGCTCCCGCGAGACGCGAGAGCTGCTTGCCCAGTTCGGATTTGTATGCCTTGAGCCATGCGCGATGATCGCCGAGGGCAAGGGTCTCCTGGCGCCCCTGCAGGCCACGAGCAAAGAACCAGTGCGTTCCGGGATCAGGGTGAACTCTGTTTTCACCGCTCACGACACGATGAATGACACGACGCTGAGACAGCGTGCCTTCGATGCTCCCAAGGAGACCAGATGTGCCGCTCTCCGGATCAAAATCAATAATTGCGCGCCACGGAACCTGGCCTAAGGCACTAATGAGTGCATTACCCTCAGATTGCAGGCGATCCACGGCCAGCAAATAGCGCTTTTGTGGTGAGAAGCGGCTGACAGCCTCGTAGAACATTTGCCATGCAGCCTGATTTGGCCGGTCCGGCAGGCCAACTTCTCCATCTTGAAACCAATTCACAATCCTGCGGAGCTCAGTTCCAACGGCACGGTCATTCTGGGTTCCGCGTCGATAGTAGACCGCTCCGGCCTGTAGTCCGTCTACCTCCTTGACAGGTGTGTATGGGCCATCTTGCCCAGCCGGAATCTCAATCACCCCGACTTGAACTCCGTTCCAGACGCGAGGTGAGTACGTGAACCTAGGGGTCGGCTGAACACGATCACGACCAAATGCATTCTGTAGGTCAGCATCATCCACTTGCGCTGACAGGCCCACAACCTGACTGCCAGTCTCGGGACTCCAGGCAACGCCGAGGACGATGTATGCAGAGCCATTTCGCGGAGTATTGGCCATCGACAAGATGTCCTTAATGAGATCCCCGCGGCCTTGCTTTAAGTCGTAGCATTGAACTTTGAAGTCGAGGGTTTCTCCCTCCCCTCTAGCACACAGGCCAATAAATTCGTCGTCCGTCATAGCGCTCCTGATTGCCTAGTCTTGGCCACCTCAACGTGACCTGAGCCGAAGTTGGCGAAATTTGTGGGAACAATACTTTCAGTGGCCCCGAAAAGAATGCACCTACCCGCGTGATAAGGAGCTGACGTAGGCGCAAGGACGACAGAGGCACTGGAGTTTCATATCCTGCCATACCCGGACGTCGGCCTGTCGCGCAAGCTGTTGGAATCGTGGGCATCATAGCGCAAGGCCTGGAAGCGGTCACCGGCGACAGGCAGCTTCTGGCCGAGTGCTGGCAGAGACCTTCTTGCTACGATGACGATATTACGGGGTCAGCCGGGATCAGTTTGAGCGGTCAACGCCAGCGAGATTCCGCAGTAGCCGCCTAGAGCGTCGCCCAGCGGGCGAATTCGGGGCCGAACAGGGCGAGCAGCACCAGCGCCACCGGTACCGCCAGCACGAAGCCGGCCAGCACGCGGCGGATGAACGGATGCGCCAGCGGCGCTTCGAGGAAGCAGCGGCAGATCAGCCAGCCCTTGACCCAGACGATTGCAGCGACCAGCCAGGGCAGCGCCGGCGCGCCGTGCAGCCAGCGGCCGAGCAGCAGGCTGGCGAAGGTCAGCGCGAGCAGCGCCAGCCAGGCCAGGGTCGGCGCCAGCAGGCGCGGGGCGGGGGCGGTCGGGGTCATGGTTCAGGCGAGCACGTAGAAGAAGGGAAAAAAGCACCAGCCAGATCAGGTCGGTGGCGTGCCAGTAGCTGGCCAGCGCCTCGAGCCCGCCGTAGTCGTCGGCGTCGTAGGCGCCGGCGAGGTGGCGGGCGAGCACCCAGAACATGCCGAGGATGCCCCAGACCGCATGCACCAGGTGGTTGAAGGTCAGGCAGTAGTAGACGGTGAAGAAGATGCCGGATTCGCCGTTGATGCCTTGGGCGAGGTTCCAGCGGATCTCGAGGAACTTGGCCAGCGGGTAGCCGAGCGCGACCAGCAGGCCGCCGCTCAGCCAGTACAGCGACTGCCGCCGGCGACCGGCGCGGATGGCCTGCACCGAGCAGGCGATCAGGAAGCTGCTGCTGAGCATGAGCAGCGTGATAGCCGTGTCGGCGGTGCGCGACAGGCGCTCGGCGCCCTCGGCGAAAGCCGCGGGGAAATGCGCGCGGGCGACGAAGTAGACCGTGAACAGCACGAGAAACTCGACGAACTCGCAGCAGATGCCGACCCGGATTCCCTTGTTGCCGGGGATGCGTCCGCCCGGCGCGGCGTGTGTGGCGAGGGTGGCGGTTGCCATGATCTTGCGACCGCCATCGTGCCATCGCCGGCGGCGGCGCACAGGGACAGATGGCGCGAATGGCGATCGGTGCAGGGAGCTGGCAGGCAAATCTGTGCCTATAACAAATCGCAGTTTCTGAATCTGTTCCTGTTTGGCGGCCGGTGGTCTACTGGCGGCCGTCAAACACCGAGGAGCGGGAGCATGAACAAGCCGGTCAGCAAGGTCAGGGAAGCCAAGCTGGAGTTGTATCGCAAGCACGGGAAGATCCACGCCCGCTCGGTCGAGGGCCGTTTCAACCGCTGGCGCTGGGGCATGGTCTGGTTCACCCAGGCGATCTTCTACGGCCTCTGCTGGCTGCCCTGGGAGAGCGCGAGCGGTTCGCGGCAGGCGGTGCTGTTCGACATCGCGCACGAAAAACTCTACCTGTTCGACCTCGTGCTCTGGCCGCAGGATGCGCTGCTGCTCGCCTTCGTGCTGATCCTGGCGGCCACCGCGCTGTTCCTGACGACGGCGCTGGCCGGCCGGCTGTTCTGCGGCTTCGCCTGTCCGCAGACGGTGTACACGATGCTGTTCACCTGGATCGAGGCGCGCGTCGAAGGCGATCACCTGGCCCGCGTGAAGCTCGACCGCAGCCCGCCCGGGCCGCGCAAGCTGGCGCTGCGCCTCACGAAGCACCTGCTGTGGGCGGCGCTGGCGGCGTGGACGGCGATCACCTTCGTCGGCTACTTCACGCCGATCCGCGAGTTGCTGCCCAGCATCGCGGCGCTGTCCACCGGCCCCTGGGAAGCCTTCTGGCTGATCTTCTACGCCGCCTTCACCTACGTCCAGGCCGGCCTGGCGCGCGAGGCGGTGTGCCAGCACATGTGCCCGTATTCGCGCTTCCAGGGCGTGATGTTCGACCCGGCCACGCGCAACGTCGCCTACGACCGCCAGCGCGGCGAACCGCGCGGCAGCCGCGGCGCCGGCCACGGCGACTGCATCGATTGCGGCATCTGTGTCGAGGTCTGCCCGACCGGCATCGACATCCGCGACGGCTTGCAATACCAGTGCATCAACTGCGGCCTATGCATCGATGCCTGCGACCGGGTGATGGACCGGATCGGCGCGCCGCGCGGGCTGATCCGCTTCGCTTCCGAGAACGAGCTGAATGGTCGCTCGACCGCCAGCGGCTGGCGGCAGCGGCCGCGCCTGGCGGTGTACGCCGGCGTTCTCGTCGCCGTCGCCGGCCTCGCCGCGTGGACGCTGGCCGAGCGCTCGCTGCTGCGCGTCGACGTCCTGCGCGACCGCGGCGCGCTCGCCCGCGAAACCGCCGACGGCCGGATCGAGAACGCCTACACATTGAAGCTGGTCAACATCGCCGACCGGCCGCGCCGCTTCAGCGTCACGGTTGCTGGCCCGCTGGCGCTGGAAATCGTCGGCGCCAGCGAGTTCGCGGTCGGCGCCGGCAGCCTGGTCCCGGTCGCGGTCACCGTTGCGGCGCCGGCCGGCGAGCAGGGCGCCGGCATCGTGCCGATCCGCTTCGCGGTCAGCGCCGTCGACGACCCGGCGCTGCGCGTCGACGAAGCGAGCAGCTTCGCGCTGCCATGACCCGTCACGAGGATGTGCCGCCGCTCTGGCGGCACGCCGACGGCCGGCCGCTAGCCTGTGTCGAGAAAATCCGCGTCCTCGACGAGAACTACCGCGAACTGGCGCAGGCGCTGCGCGACGCGCTCGAAGACGGCATCCTGCTCGGCTGCGCCGAAAGCGAACTGCGGGCGGCGTTGCACGAGCTGGTCGAGCGCGTCCGCCCGGGCTTCTGAAACGCTCATCGGGCGTCGTGCAGGACGCCGGCACGGCGCAGGCGGTGTGCCGACCAGCCGTTGCCGGCGAGGAACATGCGCGTCGTCAACTGGTCGTGCTGCGCGGCGTCCACCGTCGGTCCGAGGTCATGGATGCGCTTGTCGCGGATATCCACGTAGCGCAGCGGCTGGCGGCGGCCGAGCGAGCGCCACAGGGCGAAGGCGGCCGGCGACTGGCGGGCGCCGCTGACCAGGCAGATGCCGTGCGCCAACGCCCAGGCATAGACGGCGCTGGCCAGGCCGCGCCCCTGCCAGGCCGGCGCGTACTTCGAATGCGGCGAGCGGACGTGACGGTCGCTGCGGCGGTCGATCTCGATCAGCCGGTTGAACACCGTATAGCCGGCGAGCCGGCCGCTGGCGGCATCGACGACATAGACGAAGTGCTCGCCGTCGGCTTCGCGGTGACGAAAGAGCAGTCCGGGCAGCGGCGCCGGCCAGGTCGCGCAGGCGTGCAACGCGTCGCCGGGCGTCTGCAGGCGCCGGTCGAGCGCCGCCAGTTCGGCTTCGAGGCTGGCCGGCGGCAGCTCGACGTCGATCCGCAGTTCGCTTCGCAACGGTCGACGCAAGGCCAGGGGAGGGAAGGAAAAAGCGGGCAGGGCAAGGAGCATGGCGTGTCCTCCCTCAGCCGGCGGCAGGGCCGGACCAGTGGCCGCTGATCAGGTCGGGCGGATGCACCGCGGCACTGACGCGGGCGCTTTGCGCCCAGTCGGCGAGCGCCACGTCGAGCCCAGCGAAGATGCCGTAGCCGGCGCCGGCGCGGATCGTGCCGCCGGCACTCAGGCTTTCGCCGGCGCGGATGCTGCCGCCGGCAGCGATGTCTTCGCCGGCCCGGATGCCCCAGCCGGCTTCGAGGTGACGGCCGGTTTCGATCGCCCCGCCAGCCAGGATGCCGTGACCGGCGCGCAGGCCGCCGCCGGCGGCGACCCGGCCGCCGGCCTGGAGGCCGCGGGCACAGACGACGGCGGCCGCCACGTCGAGATCGAGGCCGACACTGACGTGGTCGGCGGCTTCCAGGCTGGCGCCGCAGCGCAAATCGCCGCCGACGCGCAAGCGACCGCCGCAACGTAGCGCGCCGCCAGCGTCAATGCTCCAGTCGGCGCGCAGTTCGCCGCCGACCGTCAGCTTGCCGGCGCAGCGGATGCCGCCGTCGCTGCGCAGGTCTTCGCCGACCACCAGGTCGCCGTCGACGCGCAGGCCGCGAGCGACCCGTAGCTGGCGGCCGACGCGCAGCAGGGCGCCGGCCTCGGCGTTGCCGAGCACTTGCAGCGTGCCGGCGAAGACGAGGCTGTCGGCGGTGAGCGCATCGACGACGCGCACTTCGTCGGTCGGCCCGAACTGGTCGAGCAGCCAGCAGGCGTCGTTGCTGCGCCCGTCGGCGACCAGCGCGTCGAGCAGTTCCTGGTAGTGGCCGTGTTCGGTGTAATGCCGGGCGAACCAGCGGAATCCCTCGCGACAGGGGCGTTTTGCCTTGATCAGGCTCTTGGTGAGTTGCATGGCGTCTCCACGATGACCTTGAGCCGCCGGGCTTCGCGGCGCGGCGGCGGAATGGCAGTCATGGCGGCGGATGCCGGTGGACGGGAGGGGGCCTTGCGCGGCCAGGACTGCACGATGAACGGCGCGCCGGAAAGGGCGCCGGGCAAGGTGCCGTGCGGGGCGCTCGGGCTAGTGCCCGGGCCGCGCCCGCACGGCCGTGGAAAGCACGGCGGGCGACCCCGTGACCTTGAAGGCGAGTTGCAACGCCGGACGCCGGGCGGACGCGCCGCTGCCTGCCGGGATCGGCAGGCGGGCAGGGCGGTCGTGGCGGGCGTCGGACATCGGCGGTGGTCGGGAAAAATGCGGGCGCCCGGATTATAGACCAGGGTCCGGCGGGCGGATTGTGGTTAACCACAATTCGGAAAGCCACAATTTCCCGATATTCGCCTTGCCACCATACTCGCGGCCCATCGGTCGGGGATGGGTTCCCGACATGTCCATTTTGATCGGGGGAATGCAGTGAAGAAGATTTTCCAGAGCCTTTACGTCCAGGTGCTGATCGCCATCACGATCGGCGTCCTGCTCGGGCACTTCTATCCGGAAACCGGCGCGGCGATGAAGCCGCTGGGCGACGGATTCATCAAGCTGATCAAGATGATCATCGCGCCGATCATCTTCTGCACCATCGTCGTCGGCGTCGCCGGCATGGAAGACATGAAGAAGGTCGGCAAGACCGGTGGCCTGGCCGTGCTCTATTTCGAAGTGGTCAGCTCGATCGCGCTGCTCATCGGCCTGGTCGTCGTCAATGTCTGGGCGCCCGGCGTCGGCATGAACGTCGATCCGGCAACGCTCGATACCTCGGCCATCGACAAGTACGCGGCGCCCGGCCAGATGCAGACGACGACGCAGTTCCTGATGAACATCATCCCGACCAGCGTGGTCGATGCCTTCGCCAAGGGCGACATGCTGCAGGTGCTGTTCTTCTCCGTCCTCTTCGGTTACGCGCTGCACGCCTTCGGCGAGCGCGGCAAGCCGGTGTTCGATTTCATCGAGCGCCTGTCGCACGTCTTCTTCCGCATCGTCGGCGTCATCATGAAGGTCGCCCCGGTCGGCGCTTTCGGCGCCATGGCCTACACCATCGGCAAGCATGGCGTCGGCAGCCTGGCCCAACTGGCCAGCCTGATGGGCGCCTTCTACCTGACCTGCCTGCTGTTCGTCTTCGGCGTCCTCGGCACCATCGCCATGGGCCACGGCTTCTCGGTCTGGAAGCTGATCAAGTACATCAAGGAAGAGCTGTTCCTGGTCCTTGGCACCTCGTCGTCGGAATCGGCGCTGCCGCGTCTGATGGCGAAGATGGAAAACGCCGGCGCCCAGAAGTCGGTGGTCGGCCTGGTCGTCCCCACCGGCTACTCGTTCAACCTCGACGGCACCTCGATCTACCTGACGATGGCGGCGGTCTTCATCGCCCAGGCGACCAACACGCCGCTCGACCTGCAGCATCAGATCACCCTGCTGCTGATCCTGCTGCTCACTTCGAAGGGCGCCGCCGGCGTTACCGGCAGCGGCTTCATCGTGCTCGCGGCGACGCTCTCCGCCGTCGGCACCGTGCCGGTCGCCGGCCTGGCGCTGATTCTCGGCATCGACCGCTTCATGTCGGAAGCCCGCGCGCTGACCAATTTCGTCGGCAACAGCGTCGCCACGCTGGTCGTCGCCAAGTGGTGCGGCGCGCTCGACCAGAAGCGCCTGACCGCCGTCCTCAACAACGAGACGGTCGACGAGGCCGACCATCCCGAACTGGTCCTCGACGACGCGCCGGCGCCGGACATCGCGCACACGCCGCAAACGGCCATCGCCCACCACTGAGCGGCCAACGATCTCCTCCAGCCTCTGTGCTGCTTGCGCCCCGTCCCTGCCGACGGGGCTTTTTTTCGTCCGCCGCCGCGCCAGGCCGGCTTGAGCCAGGCGGCGCTTGGGTTTACATTGGTGCCGACCGCCTGTGCGGCGATTCCAATGTCCTCCGAGCGACCCGCCGTGACTCCCTGCAACCATTCCCTGACCCCCGACGCCGCCGGCGACATCCAGTGGTTGGCCAGCCTCAGCCAGGATTTCGCCGCCTCGCTGTCGATGCCCGAAACGCTCGACAACGCCATCGCCCGCATCATGAGCTACCTCGAGGTCGAGGCGGCGTCGATCTTCCTGCTCGACCCCGGCGAAGCGACGCTGACCTGTCTGGCCTGCGCCGGCGCCGTCGATATCCGCGGCCTGACTGTCGCCAACGGCCAGGGCATCGTCGGCCGCGCGGTGAGCAGCGGCCAGTCGCAACTGGTGCGCGACGTTGCCACCGACGGCGACTTTTCCGGGGCGATCGACGCGCTGACCGGCTTCCGCACCCGTTCCATCCTGTGCGCGCCGCTGCAGGTCAAGGGGCGCAAGCTGGGGGCGCTGGAGGTGATCAACAAGCGCGCCGCCGACGCCAACTTCGACGCCGACGACTGCCAGTTGCTGCAGGCGCTGGCCGGCGTCGTCTCGCTCGCCATCCACAATGCGCGGATGGCCGAGGCGCTGCTCGAACAGGAGCGGATGCGGCGCGACCTCGACCTCGCCCGGGAAATCCAGCGCGGCCTGCTGCCGCAGTCGCCGCCCGGTTTTCCGGTGTGCGCGATCAACCTGCCGGCGCTCGAGGTTTCCGGCGATTTCTACGACTTCTTTCCGCTGCCCGACGGCCGCATCGTCTGGGGCCTGGGCGACGTTTCGGGCAAGGGCATGAACGCCGCGCTACTGATGGCCAAGACGATCAGCCTGTTCCGCTGCCTGGGCAAGCGCGAGCCCGACATCGGCCGCCTGCTCGCCGACCTCAACGACGAGATTGCCGAAACCGCGCTGTTCGGCATGTTCGTCACCATGGTGCTGGGCACCTACGAGCCGGCGAGCGGCGCGGTGCGCCTGGTCAATGCCGGTCACCAGCCGCCGCTGTTGCGCCGACGCGACGGCAGTTACGCCGAGTTCGCTGCCGCCGGGCCACCGCTCGGCGTGCTGCCCGGCATGAGCTATGAGGCGGTGGCGCTGCAACTCGATGGCGGCCGCCTGTTCGTGTTTACCGACGGCGTCACCGAGGGACTGCGCGAGGACGGCAGCATGCTCGGCCTCGCCGGCTTGCAGGCGATCTTCGACGCCCACGCCGGCGCCGCTGCCAGCGACCAGTTGGCGGCGGTGGCCGACACGTTGCAGGCCGGCGGGCGCCGTCTGCGCGACGACCTGACCTTGCTGGCGATTGCTCCGCCGCCCTTGCTCGACCGCGAATTCCCGGCCGAATCCGGCGTCCTCGCCGAGGTCCGGGCGACGCTGGAGGCGGCGCTGAACGGCGTCGGCCTTGCCGCCGAAGCGGTCGGCGAGCTGGTGCTGGCGGTCAATGAGGCGTGCATGAACATCATCCAGCACGGCTACGCCTATGCCGAAGGTCAGGTTTTCCGCTTGCGCCTGTGGCGCGATGCCGGCATGCTCCAGGTGCACCTGCTCGACCACGGCCGCCCGGCCAGGCTGGACGACCTCTGTCCGCGGGCACTGGACGAGCTGCGCCCGGGGGGGCTGGGGGTGCATTTCATGCGCCAGTTGAGCGACGGCATCGCCTACCTGCCGCCGCCGCCGGGCTACGATAATCTGTTGCAGATCAGCAAACGACTCAAGGCATGAGGGACAGGGTGGAAATCAGTACGCGCAAGGCGGGGGAATACGACTGGCTGGGCTTGTCCGGCGATGTGGACATGCATGCTGCGCCGCAGGTGCGCAAGGCGCTGCTCGACGCGCTGCAGGGGAAGAATGGCCTGCTCGTCGATCTCGCCGGCGTCAGCTACATGGACAGCTCGGGCGTCGCCTGCCTGGTCGAGGCCTTCCAGACGGCGCGCCGGCAGGGCAGCCGCTTCGCGCTGCTGGCGGTGGCGCCGCCGGTCCTCGCGGTGTTGCGCCTGGCCCGGCTGGACAAGGTATTCACGCTCTACGCCACGGTGGACGAGGCGCTGGCCGGTGGCCGCTGAGTTCCTGAGCCGGCGCGTCGAGGCGCTCGGCCGCCGGACGGCGGCGGCGCTGGCCGAATTCGGCTATATCGCGGCGCTCCTCGTCGAGGCCTGCTACTGGCTGTTGCTCGGCCACTGGCGGCGGCAGCCGGTGCGCCTGCCGGCGGTTTTTCGCGAGGCGGTCGGGGTCGGCGTCGCGGCGATTCCGGTGGTCGGCCTGGCGGCTTTCGCCACCGGCATGATGCTGGCGATCCAGGGCGTCTACACGCTGCGCACCTTCGGCGCCGAGGAACAGGTGGTGATCGGCGTCGCCCTCTCGGTGGCGCGCGAGTTCGGGCCGCTGATCACCGGCATCTTCGTCGCCGGCCGCTCCGGTTCGGCGATCGCCGCGCGCATCGGCACCATGCAGATTTCGCAGGAGATCGACGCCCTGCGCGTGATCGGCATCAACCCGGTGCGCTATCTGGTGGCGCCGATCCTCGCCGCGATGCTGCTGACGCTGCCGGCGCTGACCGTGCTTGCCGACCTGCTGGCGCTGCTCGGCGCCGCGCTCTACTGCGCCGGCGACCTCAACCTGCCGGTCGGCATCTTCTTCGAACGGACCTTCACCATCCTGCGCGTCGCCGATGTCCTCGACGGCCTGACCAAGAGCCTCTTGTTCGCCGTCGTCGTCACCCTGATCGGCGCCAGCAACGGTTTCTCGGTCACGGCGGGCGCCGAGGGCGTCGGCCGGGCGACGACGCGTTCGGTGGTGCTGTGCTGCATCGCCATCATCCTGGTGGACATGGTGTTCACCTTCTTCACCAGCCGCTGAACGATGGCCGCCACCGAATCCGCCTTCGAATACGCGATCGAGGTCGAGCACCTGGTCACCCACTACGGCGCGCGCAAGATCCTCGACGACATCAATTTCAGCGTCCGCCAGGGCGAGATCATGGTCATCATGGGCGGCAGCGGTTCCGGCAAGAGCACGCTGCTGCGCCACCTGCTCGGTCTGCACCGGCCGACTTCCGGCAGCATCCGCCTGCTCGGCCACGACATCACCCAGCTGAGCGCCGACCAGATGTACGACCTGCGCAAGAACATGGGCGTCGCCTTCCAGGGCGGCGCGCTGTTCAACTCGATGACGGTCGGCGAGAACGTCGAACTGCCGCTGCGCGAACACACCCGGCTCGACGACAACACGATCCGCATCATGAGCCGGATGAAGCTGGAGGTGGTCAACCTCGCCGGCTTCGAGGACCTGATGCCGGCCGAGCTGTCCGGCGGCATGATCAAGCGCGCGGCACTGGCCCGGGCGATCGTCATGGACCCGCGCCTGCTCTTCTTCGACGAGCCGTCGGCCGGCCTTGACCCGGTGGTCTCGGCGGAACTCGACGAACTGATCCTGACCCTGCGCGACGCGATGAACATGACCATCGTCGTCGTCACCCACGAACTGGAAAGCGCCTTCAAGATCGCCGACCGCATCACCGTCCTCGACCAGGGACGCATCCTGATGTCGGATACGGCGGCGGCGGTGCGCGCTTCCGACCATCCGCGCATCCGCGCGCTGCTCGACCGTACGCCGCGCAGCGACGCGGTGGACGCCGATGCCTACCTGGAACGACTGACCCGGGAGATTTTCCGAGCATGAAACGCGACAACGTCAATTACCTGCTGGTCGGCAGCTTCGTGCTGCTCATGGGCATCGTCCTGCTCTACGCGCTGTACCGGATCACCGGCCAGGCGGCGAGCGGCGAACCTTTCGTCACCCATTTCGCCAACGTCGCCGGGATCAAGGCCGGCTCGCCGGTGACCCTCGACGGCTACGCCATCGGCAATGTGGCGAGCATCGAGCCGGTACGGCGCGACGGCCGCAACGCCTACCGGGTGACGCTGCAGTTGCGCGAAGCGGTGGGCATCCCGGCCGACAGCCGGGCGCGCATCACGGCGCCGGGCATGCTGGCGGCGCCGCTGGTCGACATCCGCAGCGGCCAGAGCCAGGAGATGCTGGCGGCCGGCGCCGAATTGCCGGGCGAGACCGGCGGCAGCCTCAGCGATTCGGTCGCCGGGCTGGCCGGTGATCTTCGTGCCCTGGCCAACGAGGGCATCCGGCCGCTGGTCGAGCAGATTGCCGGCCGCATCGACCGCGTCGGCGGCAGCCTCGAAGAAAACCTGCCGGCGACGCTGCACGAACTGCGTTCGGCGATGACCCGCCTGAACGCTACCGCCGGCCGCGTCGATCAGTTGTTCTCGGCGGAGAACCGCCAGCACATGGAAAGCATGCTGAAGAACGGCCACGACGCCTCGCTGCGCATCGCCCAACTGTCGCAGGAAATCCTCGGCGCCAGCCGCGAACTCGAAGGCCTGCTCAAGGACTCGCGGGTCATCGTCGCCGGCAGCGGGCAGGATCTGCAGCAGTCGTTGCGCCACGCCGACGCGCTGCTCCACCAGCTGGAAGCCGCCGGCCGCAACCTCAACGAATTCAGCCGCACCATCCGCAACAACCCGGCGGCGCTGATCCAGAGCCGGCCGCCGGTCGATGCCGCCACCGCCCAGGGAGAAAAACCGTGATCCGTCTGCTGGCCATCCTCGTCCTCATCGCCGGCCTCGCCGCCTGCGGCGGCAACGTCGCGCCCGCTCCGGAAGAGCAGTTTTACCGTCTGCAGGCGGCACCGCTCACCGACGCCGGCCCGGCCGCCGGTCTGGCGGTCGGCCGTTTCACTGCCGACAGCATCTACGCCGAGCGGCCGCTGGTCTACGGCGATCCGGCCGACCCGCATAGCGCCCGTCAGTACCACTACCACCTTTGGCTCTACCCGCCGGCGCAACTGGTGCGCGACCATCTGGCGCAGACGCTGGGCGCCCGCCAGGCGGATTTTGCCGAACGGCGGATCGAGGGCCGGGTGCTGCGCTTCGACCGCGTCGGCCGGCAGGCCGTGGTCGAACTCGAACTGCGCGTTGTCCAGGGACGGGAGGCGGTTTTCGACCGGCGCTATGCGGCCGAGGAAACGGCCAGCGGCGACGGCCTGCGCGCCCACGTCGAAGCCAGCGAGCGGGCGCTGGCGACGATCTACGGCCGCTTCCTCGCCGATCTGCGCACCCGCCGCTGAGCAGCGGCGGCGACTTCTGCGATAATCCATCGCCATGCTCGCCTTCCTCTTCCGCCGCCTGCTCTACGCGATCCCGATCCTGATCGGGGTGAACCTGATCACCTTCGCGCTTTTCTTCGTCGTCAACACGCCCGACGACATGGCGCGCATGCAGCTCGGCATCAAGCGCGTGACGCCGGAAGCGATCGCCCAGTGGAAGGCCGAGCGCGGCTACGACAAGCCGCTGTTCATCAACGGCGCGGCGCCTGGGCTGGCGACGCTGACCGACACCATCTTCTTCGCGAAGTCGGCCCGTCTCTTCGTCGGCGATTTCGGCCGCGCCGAGGACGGCCGCGACATCGCCCGCGAGATCGGCACGCGGATGGGGCCGTCGCTCGCCATCGCGCTGCCCACCTTCGTCCTTGGCTTGTTCGTGACGATCAGCCTGGCGCTCACCCTGGCCTTCTTCCGCGCCACCGCCTTCGACGTCTGGGGCGTCGTGCTGTGCGTCGCCGCGATGTCGATTTCCGGGCTGTTCTACATCATCGGCGGCCAGTACCTGTTCGCCAAGGTCTTCCGCCTGGTGCCGATTTCCGGCTACGGCGACGGGCTCGACGCCTGGCGCTTCCTGGTCCTGCCGGTGGTGATTGGCGTCGTCGCCGGCATCGGCGCCTCGGCCCGCTGGTACCGGACGATCTTCCTCGAGGAAGTCTCGAAGGACTACGTGCGCACCGCCCGCGCCAAGGGATTGGACGAGACCGTCGTCTTCTTCCGCCACATCCTGAGGAACGCGCTGATCCCGATCCTGACCGGCGTCGTCGTCGTCATCCCGACGCTGTTCATGGGCTCGCTGCTCACCGAGTCCTTCTTCGGCATCCCCGGTCTCGGCAGCTACACGATCGACGCCATCCAGGCGCAGGATTTCGCCGTCGTGCGCTCGATGGTCTTCATCGGCTCGGTGCTCTACATCGTCGGCCTGATCCTGACCGACATTTCCTACACCCTGGTCGATCCGCGGATTCGTCTCCAATGATGGGCTTCCAGATCGTCGTCCTCTGGTCCGACCTGCTGGTCTGGCTGTTGCTGGTTACCGGTGTCGCGGTCGGCGTGCTGATCGCCCGCACGCCGCTGCTGCTCGCCGCCTGGCGGCGGGTAGGGCGCAGCCGCGCCGGCATGGCGTCGGCCACCGTGCTGCTCGTTTTCCTGATCGTCGGCCTGCTCGATTCGTTGCACTATCGGCCAGCGCTCCCCGGTGCGCCGGGCGACAAGACGCAGTATTCGATCGAGGTGCTGTCGTTGCTCGACGCGCTGGCCGGTCCGCTACGCACGGAAAACGAGAAGACCTACTCGGCGCCGCTGGCGACCCGACTCTACGCCAAGGAAACGGTGGAGCGGCCGGGCGTCGGTACGCTGCGCGAGTTCCCGCGTCTCAAGTTCGGTGGCGCCCACCTTGGCGACAACGAGGCCGCAGCAAGTGCCGATATCGCCGGGCGGGCAGCGGGCGGCGCGGCGCTCGGCTTTCTGGTCTGGCTGGCGGTGGCCGGGGCCAGCGCGGCAGCGGTCGGCGGCTGGCGCAAGCTCGTCCGCGGCGAAACCGTCTTTGCCTGGAACGCCGTGCTGCTCACCTTGCTCGTCCTCTGCCTGACGCTCGGACCGCTGTTCGCGCTGGCCGGTCATTACCACGTCTTCGGTACCGACAAGGTCGGCCAGGATGTCCTCTACCAGATTCTCAAGAGCGTGCGCACGGCGCTCATCATCGGCCTGGTGACGACGCTGGTGATGCTGCCGATGGCGGTGCTGCTCGGCATCGTCGCCGGCTATTTCCGGGGCTGGATCGACGACCTGATCCAGTACGTTTATACCGTCCTCAATTCGATTCCCGGCGTGCTGCTGATCGCCGCCGCCGTGCTGATGATGCAGGTGGTGATCGACACCCACCCGCAATGGTTCGCCACCGCCGCCGAGCGTGCCGACCTGCGCCTCTTGGCGCTCTGCTTCATCCTCGGCATCACTTCGTGGACCGGGCTGTGCCGGCTGCTGCGCGGCGAGACGCTGAAGCTCAGGGAACTCGAATACATCCAGGCGGCGCAGGCTTTCGGCGTCTCCAGCGGGCGCATCATCCTGCGCCACATCCTGCCCAACGTCATGCATATCGTCATCATCGCGCTGGTCATGGATTTTTCCGGGCTGGTGCTGGCCGAGGCGGTGCTCTCCTACGTCGGCATCGGTGTCGATCCGACGATGACCAGCTTCGGCACGATGATCAACAACGCGCGCATGGAACTCGGCCGCGAGCCGGTCGTCTGGTGGTCGCTGATCGCCGCCTTCGTCGCCATGTTCATCCTGGTGCTCGCCGCTAACCTGTTCGCCGACGCGGTGCGCGACGCTTTCGATCCGCGTGCCGCATGATCCGTCATTCAACCCCGAGCCCGAGCCGATGTCCGAACTGATCCATCTCGCCGATTACAAGCGCCAGGGGCCGGAAGCGGTCCAGGCGCTGCTCGCCAGCGAACTGGCGCCGGGCGTCACGGTGCATGCCGCGGCCTGGGTGTTCGCCATGCCGGAAGCCGAATTCGCGGCCAGCGATGCCGATCCGGACCGCATGGCCGAACTGCTGCACGAGGCCGGGCTGGCCTTCTTCAGCGGCAACGACGACCAGCCGCCCAACCTCGTCCTGCGCGACGTCGACCGCTTCCGCCGCCATTTCCGCCAACTGGCCTGCCGCGAGGCGGCGCTCACCGCGCTCGGTACCGGCATCCTGATCCGGCGCGATCCGGCGCGTTGCGTTTGAACTCACCGTCACCGATTCCCGCCATGGCCGATACCCCCTTGCTCACCGTGACCGACCTGCGCCTCGGCTTCCTGGCCGGCGAGCGGCTGCTCTACGCGGTCGACGGCATTTCCTTCGCCATCGCCCGCGGCGAAACCTTCGCCCTGCTCGGCGAATCGGGCTGCGGCAAGTCGGCCACCGCGCAGGGCATCCTGCGCCTGCTGCCGACGGCGGGGCGGATCGCCGGCGGCTCGGTGCGCTTCGCCGGGAGCGAGCTGCTGGCCTTGCCGGAAGCCGAGATGCGGGCCTATCGCGGCGGGCGCATGGCGATGATCTTCCAGGAGCCGGCGACCAGCCTTAACCCGGTGCTCACCGTCGGCCGCCAGATCGGCGAGGTGCTCGAACGCCACCGCGGCCTGGCCGGCGCGGCGGCGCGCCAGCGCATGCTGGAACTGCTGCGCCAGGTCGGCATCTCCGACCCGGAGCGGCGGCTCGACGAATATCCCTTCCAGCTCTCGGGCGGCATGAAGCAGCGGGTGATGATCGCCATCGCGCTGGCCGGCGAGCCGGAGCTGCTGATCGCCGACGAGCCGACGACGGCACTCGACGTCACCGTGCAGGCGCAGATCCTCGACCTGCTGGCCGGCCTGCAGGCGGCGCGCGGCATGGGCATGCTGCTGATCACCCACGACCTCGGTGTGGTCGCCCGCATGGCCCACCGGATCGGCGTCATGTACGCCGGCGAGCTGGTCGAAGTGGCGAGCCGCGCGGATTTCTTCACGACGCCGCGCCATCCCTACACCCAGGCGCTGTTCGCCGCGTTGCCCGAGGTCTCGCGGCGCGCCACGGTGCTGACCACGATCCCCGGCCAGGTGCCGGCGCTGGCGGCGATGCCGGCCGGTTGCCGTTTCGCCGGGCGTTGTCCGCAAGTCATGCCGGTCTGCCGCGAGCAGTCGCCGGACTGGCGCGAAGCGGCGCCGGGGCACGCCGTGCGCTGCCACTGGCAGGGCAGCGCGTTGCCCGGCATGGCGCCGGCGGCGCTGGTCGCCGCCGAATCAGCGGTCGCTGCGCCTTTGCTCGAAGTGGCCGAGCTGAAAGTGCATTTCCCGATCCGCCAGGGCATCCTGCAACGCGTCGTCGGCCATGTCCGCGCCGTCGACGGCGTTTCGCTCGCCATCGCACCGGGCCGCACGCTGGCCCTGGTCGGCGAATCCGGTTGCGGCAAGACGACGGTGGGCAAGGCGCTGCTGCAACTGATCGCGCCGACCGCCGGCAGCGTGACGCTGGCCGGCCGCCAGCTGGTCGGCGCCGACCGCCGTGCGCTGCGCGCCGCCCGCCAGCAGGCGCAGATGATCTTCCAGGACCCGTTCGCCTCGCTCAACCCGCGCCTGCGCATCGGCGAGATCATCGCCGAAGGAATTGCCGCGCTCGGTGTTGCAGGCGACCCGGCGGCGCTGGTCGCCGCGCTGTTGCAGCAGGTCGGCCTGCCGGCCGACGCGGCGCAGCGTTTCCCGCACGAGTTCTCCGGCGGCCAGCGCCAGCGCATCGCCATTGCCCGCGCGCTGGCGGTGCAGCCGCAACTGCTGGTCTGCGACGAGCCGACCTCGGCGCTCGATGTCTCGGTGCAGGCGCAGATCCTCAACTTGCTGAAGACGCTGCAGGCGGAACTGGGCGTCGCCTACCTGTTCATTACCCACAATTTTGCCGTCGTCGAATACCTGGCGCACGACATCGCGGTGATGTACCTCGGCCGCATCGTCGAACAGGGCAGGGCGGAAGAAGTGCTCGGCAAGCCGCGCCATCCCTATACGCAGGCGCTGCTTTCGGCGGTGCCGGTGCCGCGGCTGGATGGCGCCGGGCAGCGCATCGCGCTGGCCGGGGAGGCGCCTTCGCCGGCCAAACCGCCGGCCGGCTGCCATTTCCACCCGCGCTGTCCGCGGGCGAGCGAAATCTGTCGTCAGCGCTATCCGGATAGCGTCGCCGTCTCGGCGACGCATACGGTGGCCTGCGTGCTCGCCGCTTGAGCGGCCAGCGCGCCTGGCGCCTTTCGCCGCTGGCAGGGGAAGCTCGCTAGCGCTTCTTCTTGCTGCGCGGTGTCGGCTTGCCTTTGCCCGCGCTGCTGCGGGCCTTGCTTGCCCGGGAATTGCCCGCCTTGGCCTTGCCCGCCGCCGATTTCTTGTTCTTGGCGGTGCCGGCCTTGCCCTTCTTGCCCTTTTTGCCCCGGGCCCTGGGTTCCGGGGCGATGATGGCCGGTGAGGATTCCATGCCCAGCATGCGTTGCAGGCTTTCCAGATTGCCGTTGCCGGGAACCAGCAATTTCGAGCCGGCGGCCAGACGAACATTGCCGGGCAGACCGTTGGCCTGGATCAGTTCGCGGCTGCTGACGCCGAGCTGGCTGGCGATATCGTTGATCCGCTGCGGTGACTTCACCGCGTAGGCCTGCCACTGCGTCAGTGGTGCCTGGTTGTTGGCGAGATTGGCGTTGAAGATGGCGATGCGGTCGGCGGGCAGGATCAGCGGCGTGTGTGCCTTGATGATCGGCCGGTTGTGCGAGGGATTGAGGTGGCGGAATTCCTCGACGCTCATGTTGGCCAGGCGGGCCGCCGTCTTGACGTCCATCGGCCGCGGCGCGGCGGCGGTGGCCAGGTAGGGTTCGTTGGGAATCAGCGGCAGGTTGAGGCGGGCGAAGGTTTCCGGGTTGCCGATGATGTTCTTCAGCGCCTGCAGCTTCGGCACGTAATGCCGGGTTTCCTTGGGCATGCGCAGGTTGGGATAGTCGGTCGGCAGGCCGCTCGCGGCGTTGCGCTCGACGGCCCGTTTGACCGCGCCTTCGCCCCAGTTGTACGAGGCCAGCGCCAGGTGCCAGTCGCCGTGCATGTCGTAGATGGTTTGCAGGTAGTCGAGGGCGGCGTTGGTCGAGGCGAAGACGTCGCGCCGCTCGTCCTGCCACCAGTTCTGCTCCAGGTTGAAGCGACGGCCGGTAGCCGGGATGAACTGCCACAGCCCGGAAGCGGCGGCCGGCGAATGCGCCATCGGGTTGAACGAGCTTTCGACCATCGGCAGCAGTGCCAGTTCGGTCGGCATGCCGCGTTCTTCGAGCGCTTCGACGATGTGGTGCAGGTAGGGACGGCTGCGCTCGATCATCTGCCGCAGCATGCCGGGGCGCGCCATGTACCACTGCTGGTAATGGAGGACCAGGTCGTCGTTGAGATCGGTCATCGCAAACCCGTTGCGCACGCGTTCCCAGATGTCGGACGAGCGCAGCGTGAGGTCGATGGTCAGCGGCAGTTCGGGCTGCGGGCCGATTTCCATGATGTTGAGACCGTCGCCCAGCGTCGGGAAGGACGACGGGATCGAGGTCTGCAGACGCGGGTGAACCTCGAGGTCGGCGCTTGCGACAAGCGGCATGACCAACGCGGCAATTCCCGCGCACACGCCGCAGAAACGGCGGAGCAAGGGCGGGAAGAGGGAATGGGACATTGACCGGTGCTCCATGCGCGAACGGATTCGGCAAAGGGCGCAATTATAACCGAGGTCAGAGTCAGGGGTTTTTCCGAAATCGTAAATTGACGATGGCTCGGCGCCATCTAAACCAAAGTCTAATGGCCGGCGCTGGCCGGGAACGATAGTTTCGCCATCCTGGTTTGCAGGCGACCGGAGTTCGCCTGGCCATTACCGGTGGTCCGTGTCCTCGGCATGGAGGCACCGCAGAGGGATGCAATGGTTTTCGATGATTTCGGGGGATTTTTCCGCGCTGCTCAGTGGTCGTTGCGGCAGCGGTTTTCGCTGGCGATCTGGACGATCGTCGCGGTGATCGTGATCCAGGTGTACGGCATCCGTCTGCTCGGCAAGGCGGCCACCTTCCATTTTCTCGAGCGCAATCACATGGAACTCGCCCTGCGTATCGACGCGGCGCTGGGGGCGGTGGAGCAGGCGGCGGGCAATGCGGCGGCGATTCGTGTCGACGATGTCGCGCAAATGCTGCGCGATGCCCGCGCGCTGGCCGTCCAGGCGGGCGACGAGACCTTCGCCGTGGAGAAGGCGATGCTCGGCCTGTTCGGTTTTGCGCCGCTGATCGAGCTGCCGGCCAAGGACATCGCCGATGTGGACGGCATGCTCGCCATCCTTGCCGCCGATCCGGCCGCCAGCGGTGCCTTGTCGCGCGACCTGGCGCTCCGGCTGCGTCCCGGCATGGATGCAATGATGCGGAATTCCCGCGATTTCGCGCCACTGACCTTTCGCGCTTCGCAGTTCATCAAGCTCAACGCCGCGCTGTTGTCGTTTCTCTGCGCGCTGGCACTGATTCTGACGGCGACGGGACTGCGCCGGCGCACCCTGTTGCCATTGGCGGCGGCGCTTGCCTCGGCGCAGCGGGTGGCCGCGGGCGATCTGAGCGAGAAGCGGGAGGTCGCCGGCAGCGACGAAGCGTCGCAGTTGATGCGTGCACTGTCCGAAATGAATGCCAGTCTGGCCAGGCTGGTCAGTGCGGCGCGCCAGGATGCCGGGATGATCGCCGAGAGCGCGACGACGGTACGCCAGCAGTCGGAATCGGGCGCCGCCGGGATGACGCTGCAGAACGACGCGGTGACACGGATTTCGAGCACGATCGAAGAGCTCGCCGTGAGCATCTCGGTGGTCGCCGAGCGGGCCGGCGAGGTTCGCCGCCTGTCGGCGGAAAGCCTGTCCTGCTCCCGCAGCGGCTGGGACCAGATGCAGTTGCTGGCCGCCGGGGTCCGCGAAACGCAGCAGGCGGTCGAAGACATCCGGAGCACGACGGAGGCTTTCGTGCGCAATACCGGTTCGATTTCCGCCCTGACGCAGCAGGTGAAGGCGATTGCCGAGCAGACCAACCTGCTGGCCTTGAACGCCGCCATCGAGGCGGCGCGGGCCGGCGAATCGGGGCGCGGTTTCGCCGTGGTGGCCGACGAAGTGCGCAAGCTGGCCGAGCAATCCCGGCGTTCGGGCGAGGACATCGAAAATCTCACCCGCCGCTTGTCCGAAAATTCCCAGTCGGTGTCCCGTTCGGTGGAGCGCGGGGTCGAGACGCTGGCCAATGGCCAGGCATCGCTCGCCGATACGCTGCGGGCGCTGGAAACGGCGATCGGGCGCGTCGGCGAGGCGAGTCGCGGGATCGACGAGATCGAGTTGTCGGTGAAGGAGCAGGCGGTGGCCGGCAACGAGATAGCCCGCAACATGGAGAGCATCTCGGCGGCACTGGAGGCGACGACGGCCAGTCTGGCGGTCAATCTGCAGGAGGCGCGGGGGCTGGACCGGCTCGCCGAGCGTTTGACGGCGTCGGTCGGCTCCTTCCGCATCTGACACGCCGCCGCCGCAAGCCTCGGGCGGCGCTTCCGAAGGCCGCGGCGGCGGCCCGGCGAGGCCCGGAAAGTGGGCCGCGCGCCCCCTGCTGCGAAGCGCTCAGCTTGCGCTCCAAATCGAGTTAGACTTACACCATGCAGATCAGGAATATTCTCCTCGCATGGTTCGTGGCGTTGCTCTTCCTGCCGACTGTCGGTTGCAGCGGGGACGGTGCGGGGGAGGGGCGCGTGGTGCGCGTCGGGGTCTACGAAAATCCGCCGAAAATCTTCGCCTCGGCGCAGGGCAAGGCGGCCGGACTGTTTGGCGAACTGCTCGAACCGATCGCCCGCGCCGAACACTGGCAGTTGCAATACCAGTCCTGCGCCTGGGCAAAGTGCCTCGAAGCCCTGCAGCAGGGCGAGATCGACCTGATGCCGGATGTCGCCTTCTCGGCCGAGCGGGCGGGGATTTTTTCCTTCCACAAGTTCTCGGTGGCCAGTAGCTGGTCGCAGATCTATGCCCACCCCAAGCGCAACATCCAGACCCTGCCCGACCTCGCCGGGATGCGCATCGCCGTGCTCGACGGCGGCATCCAGGCGTCTTTCATCACGCAGTTGCTCGACAACGCGGCGATTTCCTACCACTTGCTCAAGGTCAAGTCGCTCGACGAAGGCTATCGCCTGGTCAGCGAGGGCGAGGCCGACGCGGTCGTCACCAACAGCTTCTTCGCCGCTCGCAACGGCCAGAATTACCACCTGGTCGAGACGCCCATCGTCTTTCTGCCGTCGACCTTGTACTTCGCCACCGCCAAGGGGCAGAACACTGACCTGCTCGATGCCATCGACCGCCATCTGGTGGATTGGCGGCACGATGCCGGTTCGATCTATTTCGAGGCGCTGCACCGGGCGATGGCGATGCCACCGGAAGTCCTGGCGCCGCGCTGGTTGCTGTGGTCGCTGGGAATTGCCGCTGGCGCGCTGCTGCTGTTGCTGGCGGCGAGTTTCCTGCTGCGCCGGCAGGTGGCGTTGCGCACCAGCGAACTGGAGGCGGAGCGCGCCAATCTGGAGCAGCAGGTCAGCCAGCGCACCGCCCAATACCTTGCCGCCAAGGATGAAGCCGAGCGTCTGACGCAGGTGAAGAGCGAGTTCCTGGCCAACATGAGCCATGAAATCCGCACGCCGATGAACGCCGTCCTCGGCATGCTCTACCTGGCGCTGAAGAACGTCGAACTGCCGCCGACGGTGCGCAACCAGCTCGCCAAGGCTCAGGGGGCGGCGCACTCGCTGCTCGGCATCATCAACGACATCCTCGACTTCTCGAAGATCGAGGCCGGCAAGCTGGAGCTGGAGGCGACCGAGTTCGGTCTCGATGGCGTGCTTGAGCGCTTGGCCGACGCGGTCGGTTTCCAGGCGGAGAACAAGGGCATCGAGTTCCTGATCCGCTATGATCCCGCCATCCCGTCGCGGCTGATCGGCGATCCGCTGCGCCTGGGCCAGGTTCTGCTCAACCTCTGTGGCAACGCCGTCAAGTTCACCGAGCAGGGCGAGGTGGAACTGGCCTTTCAATGCGTCAAGGCGACCGACGACGAGGTCAACCTGCAGGTCTGCGTGCGCGATTCCGGCATCGGCATGGCGCCGGAAGTCCAACATCGGCTGTTCGAGAAATTCTCCCAGGCCGATCAGACCACCACCCGCCGTTTTGGCGGTACCGGTCTGGGACTGGCGATCAGCAAGAACCTCGTCGAACTGATGCACGGCCGGATCTGGGTCGAGGATACGCAGCCCGGCGTCGGCACGACGATCTGCTTTACCCTCCGCCTGCCGATCGCCCAGGCGGCGCAGGCGCACCAGCGGGCGCTGGTCGAGCGGGCCGGGCCGTTGCTGCAGGGCGTGCGCGTGCTGGTCGTCGATGACAGCGAGGCGGCGCGCGAAATCATGGCCGAGATGCTGCGCTTCTTCCGGCTCGACGTCGGTACCGCCGCCAGCGGCGCGGCGGCCTTGAGCGCCTTGCGGGCGGCGGGCGGCACCCCTTACGACCTGGTGCTGATGGACTGGCACATGCCGGGCATGAATGGCGACGAAGCGGCGCAGCGCATCCACGGCGATCTCTCGCTGCCGCGTCAGCCGAAGATCGTGATGGTCACCGCCTACGGTCGCGAGGACGTGTTCAAGCGTTCGGAGCAGGCCGGCGTCGATGCCTTCCTGATCAAACCGGTGCCGCCGTCGGCGTTGCTCGACACGATCCTGACCGTGCTCGGGCGCGGTCGGATCTTCGGCAGCGATGGCGGGGAGCGCGCGGAGGCGGGGCGGCTGGAGCCACCGCATCCTGCGATCCACGGCCAACTGGCCGGTACCCACTTGCTGCTGGTCGAAGACAACGAGATCAACCGCGAATTCGCCAGCGAGCTGCTGCGTGACGAAGGCATCGTCGTCGACGTCGCGGAAAACGGCGAAGTCGCCGTCGGCATGGTCGGTCAGCGGGACTACGATGCGGTGCTGATGGACATCCAGATGCCGGTCATGGACGGCCTTGAAGCGGCGCGCCGGATCCGCGCGCTGCCGGACGGGAAGTACGCCCGCCTGCCGATCATCGCCATGACCGCGCTGGCCATGGCCCACGATGCCGAACAAAGCCAGGCGGCGGGGATGAACGACCATGTCACCAAGCCGATTTCGCCCGATCGGCTGATGGCGGTCCTGGCCAAGTGGGTCGGCCGCCCGGTTCCGGCCGCCAGCCCCGTGCCGGCGCCGACTGAGCAGTCCCCGTCGGCGGGCGGTATTCCCGACGACCTGCTGGCCCAGACGGCTTTCGACGCCCGCGAAGGGGTGCGCCGGATCGGCGGCAAGGTGGCCTCCTACCGCAAGCAGTTGCGGCGTTTCCGTGAAAACTACGCCGACGCGGTGAGCATCTTGCGGCAACACCTGGCCGAGGACGCCCTGGTTGCCGCCGAGGCCCATTGTCACACCCTCAAGGGCGTCGCCGGCAACCTCGGGGCGCACGCCTTGTATGAAAGATTCACCGCCATCGACGATCTCCTCAAGCGCGGCGTGACGCCAGCTCCGGAACAACTCGACGAGCTGGAAACCCTGTTGCGGCAGGCCATGGCGGCCATCGATTCGCTCGCCGCGCCGGCCGCGTCGGCCGTTTCGCCAGCCGCCGCGCCACTGTCGCCCGAAGCCTTGCGCGCCTTGCTCGATCGCCTGGTCAATGCGCTGGAGTACGATCTTGGCGCCGTCGAGCCGTTGCTCGGCGAACTGCGCGCCGGGGTGGCGGGGACGCCGCTGGCGCCGGAGGTCGATACGCTGGCCGCACGCGTCGATGTATTCGATATCGATAGCGCGCTTGCCCAGTTGAATAACATCGCCCGCGCCGGGAGTTTGCCGTCATGACCCCTGCCGCCAGCGAAACGACCGGCCTGCGTCCGCGCATCCTGATCGTAGACGACGTTCCGGAGAACCTGCACGCGCTGATGGCCATCCTGCGCGAGGACTACGCGATCGCCGCCGCGACCAGCGGCGAGAAGGCGCTGGAACTGGCGCAGGCGCAGCCGCAGCCCGACCTCATCCTGCTCGACATCAGGATGCCGGGCATGGACGGCTATTCGGTGCTCGCCGCGCTGAAGATCAATCCCGTCACCACCGAGATTCCGGTGATCTTCGTCACTGCGCTCGCCGAGGCGGCTGACGAGGCGCGCGGCTTCTCGCTGGGGGTGGCCGATTACATCGCCAAGCCGGTCAATGCCGAACTGCTCAAGGCGCGGGTACGCAACCAGCTGGAGTTGCGGCGCTACCGCAAGCACCCGGTGCTGTTCGATATCGCCGCCCACGCCGACCCGGCGCATCCGCCGACCTTGCTCGTCGTCGACGACGTTCCGGAGAACATCCACGAGCTGCTCGCCGCGCTCAAGGACGAGTACTCGATCATGGTCGCCAGCAGCGGCGCCAAGGCGCTCGACGTCATGCACGGCAACGTGCTGCCCGACCTGATCCTGCTCGACATCGTGATGCCGGAACTCGACGGCTACGAAACCTGCCGACGCATCAAGGCGCTGCCGCAGGGCAACCGGATTCCGGTGATCTTCGTCACGGTGATCGACGCCACCGAGGAGAAAGTCCGTGGTTTCGACCTCGGCGCGGCCGACTACATCACCAAGCCCTTCGATATCGACGAGGTGCGGGCGCGCATCCGCAATCATCTCGAACTGGCGCGCCTGCGTCGCTTTCTGGAAGACCTGGTGGCCCAGCGCACGGCGCTGCTCCAGGTCAGCGAGGAAAAGTACCGCACCCTGGCCTACCGCGATCCGCTGACCGGTTTCGCCAACCGCGTCCTGTTTGCCGAAATGCTGCAGCACGCCGTCCTCCACGCGCAAACCAGCCAGGGACAGTTCGCGCTGCTCAGCATCGATCTCGACAACTTCGCGACGATCAACGAAAGCCTTGGCCATCGCCTGGGTGACCAGTTGCTGGTCGAAGTCGGCCAGCGCCTGCAAAGCCTGCTGCCGGAGCGCGACGCGATCGCCCGCACGACCGGCGACGAATTCAGCGTCATCCTCGATTGCGGCGACGAGGCGCCGGCGATCGATCTCCAGGCGCAGCGGATGATCGACGCCCTGGCCGCGCCCTTCGTGCTCAAGGGACAGAGCGTTTATGTCGGCGCCAGCATCGGCATCGCCGTTTTTCCCGGCGACGGTGCGACTGCCGAAGCGCTGCAGAGCAATGCCGACGTCGCCCTGCACCAGGCCAAGATCCGGGGGCGCGGTGGCTTGCGTTTCTTTTCCCCGGAAATGGGCTTGCGCGCCAAGCAACGGCTGCAGCTCGAAGCGGAGTTGCGCCAGGCCTTGAGCAACGGCGAGTTGCGCGTGCATTACCAGCCGCAGGTCGACCTGATCAGCGGCGAAATCGTCGGCCTCGAGGCGCTGGTCCGCTGGCAACATCCCGAGCGCGGCCTGGTCCCGCCGGCGGAATTCGTTCCCTTGGCCGAGGAGAGCGGGCTGGTGGTGGCGCTGGGCGACTACGTGCTGCGCGAAACCTGTCGGCAGATCAAGGAATGGACGGAAAGCGGGCTGGCCTCGCGGCAGGTGGCAGTCAATGTTTCAGCCGTCCAGCTAGGCCACGGGCGCTTGCTCGAATCGGTCAGGAATGCCCTGGCCGAGAGCGCCATTCCGCCGCAACAGCTCGAACTCGAAATCACCGAGAGCTTCCTGATGGTCGACCGGGAGCAGTCTTTCAAGGTGCTCGAGGATCTCAAGGCGCTCGGCATCCGCCTGTCGATCGACGATTTCGGCACCGGCTATTCCTCGCTCGGCTACCTGCAGCGCCTGGAGGTGGACAAGCTGAAGGTCGATATCTCCTTCGTCCGCGACATGACGACCAATCTCGGCAACGCGTCGATCGTCAAGGCGGTCATCGCCCTTGGCCACAGCCTCGGTCTCGAGGTCGTCGCGGAAGGCGTCGAGGAGAGCGGGCAGGCGCGCTACCTGCGCTCGCTGCGCTGCGACGTCATGCAGGGCTACCTGATCAGCCGGCCGTTGCCGGCGGACGAGATGACGCGTTTCCTGAAGTTCTACGAGCCGGCGAAAATTCCGGTCGATAACGAGGGGCTTTCGACGCTGCTGCTGGTCGATGACGAACCGGGCATTCTCAGCTCGCTGTCGCGGCTGCTGCGCCGCGAAAACTACCGCATCCTGACCGCCAGCAATTGCGAGCAGGCCTTGCAGCAACTGGCCGAGCACCAGGTCGGGGTGATCATCATCGATCAGCGGATGCCCGGCATCAGTGGCACCGAACTGCTCGCCCGCGCCCGGGCCATGCACCCGAAGACGGTGCGCATGGTGCTTTCCGGTTATACCGCGCTGGACAGCCTGACCGAGGCGATCAACCGTGGCGAGATCTACAAGTTCCTGACCAAGCCCTGGGACGACGCGGAAATGATCCACACCGTGCGCGACGCCTTCCGGCATTACGGCGAATCGATCGATACCGCGACCGGCTGAGCGCGCTGCCGGTGGTGCCTCAGTAGCGTCCGCCCTGGCGCTCACCATTCTTCTCGCGAAACTCGCGGATCGTCTGCAGGAAGGCGTGCAGCAGCGGCGAGCTTTCGTCGCTGCGGTAGATGCAACTGAGGTCGACGACGGCGTCGGGGGCGTTGGCCAGGCGGCGGTAGACGACGCCGGGGACGCTCAGGCTGCTGGCTGCTTCCGGGACCAGGCTGAGGCCGAAGCCGGCGGCGACGAGGGCGACGCTGGTCGGCGCATCGCCGACTTCCTGGGCGATGTCGGGTTCGAAGCCGGCGCCGGCGCACAACGCCCAGACCTTGTCGATGAAGCTGGGGCGGGCGCCGCTCGGGAAGAGGATGAGCGGCTGGCCGGCCAACTCCTTGAGCAGGATCGCCGGCTTGGCGGCGAGCGGGTGTTTTTCGTTGAGCGCCACCATGATGCTCTCGATCATCACCGGCTCGCTGGCGATGTCGGGCAAGGGCGCCAGCATGCGGTTGAAGCCGGCGATGATGCGGTGCTGGCGCAGGGCTTCGATCTGTTCCTTCTTGCTCATCTGGTGCAGGGCGATCTGCACGTTCGGGTGGCTGGCGCGGAAGGCATGCAGCACCTTGGGGATGACGTCGAGGATGCCGGAGCCGAAGATGCCGATGTCCATCTTGCCGCGCTTGCCCTGGCCGGCCTCGCGGACGCGCTCGACGGCCTGGGTCATCAGGTCGCGGATGTTGCGGGCGTCGCGCAGGAACATCTCGCCGGCTTCGGTGAGTTCGACGCCGCGCGCCGTGCGCAGGAAGAGCTGGGTGCCGAACTCCTCTTCCAGTTGCTGGATCTGCCGGGTCAGCGGCGGCTGCGAGATGTGCAGGCGGGTGGCGGCGCGGCCGATGTTGAGTTCCTCGGCGACGGCGATAAAGTACTTGAGTTGGCGGAATTCCATGCCGCGTGCTCCGTCAGCCGCCGTCCTTCTTCTTCAGGCGGTATTGCAGTTGCGGCCGGGTGATGCCGAGGCTGCGCGCGGCGCCGGCCAGGTTGCCGTCGGCGCGCTTGACCGCTTCGTCGATGAGGCGGATTTCCAGGTCGTCGAAGGCGATGCCGCTATCGAGGATGGCGCTGATCAGGTCGCTGCCGCCGTCCGTCGCCGGCTTCTGTTCGAGGCTGCCCGCCTGGCTGATCTGCGTTTCGTGGAAATCGCCGGCGGCGACGTTGGCGAACAGGTGCTCGATCTCGATCCAGCCGCCGTTGGGGGCGAGGATGATGCCGCGTTCGATCATGTTTTCCAGTTCGCGCACGTTGCCCGGCCAGCCGTAGCTCTTGATCGCCTGCATCGCCTTGTCGCTGACGCCGAGCAGCTTCTTCTCGTAGAGCGTGCAGAAGCGGGCGAGCATGGCGTCGATCAGCGGCGGGATGTCGGCGATGCGTTCGCGCAGCGGCGGAATCTGGATCGGGTAGACGCTCAGGCGGTAGTAGAGGTCGGAGCGGAAGCGGCCTTCCTTGACCGCGGCCTGCAGGTCGACGTTGGTGGCGGCAACCAGGCGGATGTTGAGCTTGCGCACGCGGTCGTCGCCCAGGCGTTCGATCTCGCCTTCCTGCAGTACGCGCAGCAGCTTGGCCTGGGCGGCGAGCGGCAGTTCGCCGATCTCGTCGAGGAAGAGGGTGCCGCCGTCGGCCCGCTCGAACTTGCCCATGCGCGAGGTCTGCGCGCCGGTGAAGGCGCCTTTCTCGACGCCGAACAGTTCGGATTCGATCAGGTCGTTGGGCATTGCCGCGCAATTGACGGCGACGAACGGCCCCTGCTTGCGCTGGCTCATCTGGTGCAGGGTGCGCGCGAAGCGCTCCTTGCCGACGCCGGTTTCGCCGAGCAGCAGCACGGTGACCTGGGTGCCGGAGGCGCGCGTCACCAGGTCGTAGGCATGCTTGAAGCCGACCGAGTTGCCGACCAGTTGCTGCGTCTGCACCTGCTGGGCGATGGTCGTGCGCAGGTAATCGACCTGATGGCGCAGTTCGAGCAGGCGGTTGAGCATGGAGTCGGATTCGAAGTAGCTGGCGTGCTCTTCGGCGTCTTCCCATTCTTCCAGCGGCTTGCCGACGATGCGGCAGTTGTTGTGGCCGCAGGCGACGCACTCGACTTCCTTGAACAGGATGAAGCGGCCCATGAAGGCCGAGGTATAGCCCGAGGCGTAGCCGATCTGCGACCAGCAGACGGGGTCTTCCGAGCGGCCCAGTTCGCGCAGGTGGATGTCCTGTTCCCAGGAGTTCTCCCAGAGGAATTCGCCGTAGAAGCTGCCTTTCTCGAAGTCGATTTTCATCTCGACCGGCGTCACGCGCACGACGCCTTCCAGCATGTGCAGTTGCGGGCCGGTGAAGAAGGCATCCTGCAGCGACTGGTTGCCGCGGATGCGCTTGGCCAGTTCGGCGTCGCTGACGCCGGCGGCGTAGCCCATGCGGGTGAGCAGGCGGCGGGCGTGTTCCTTGCCGACCGAGCCGACCAGCTCGCGGCGCAGGGCGCCGAGCGCCGTGGTGTGCATCAGCACCATGCGGTTTTCGGCAAGCCAGATCGTGCCGTCCTTCTCGCAGAACTTGACGAGGTTGCGCAGGTCGTTCGATTCCGGGTAACGGATGATGGTCATCTTGTCTCTCTGTCCTGGCGGGCTTGCCCGGGTGGATGGGGGCCTCTTTTTATTGGGGTGCTGGCGCCGGCAGGGCGCCGTAATTTTCTCGAGATTATTTCACGGTTTCCCTTTTCGTGGGTCATATCTCCATACGTAATTCCAGACTCGCCGCCAGACCAGCGCTGTTGATCATTTAGTTAATCATCGGGAAAGCAGTTCATTTAATCGTAACGATGCACCGCAGCATTGCACTGGGCGGGTTTTGCTAATTTCCATAAAAACAATGCCTTAGTTGTCTGGCACGCTCCTTGATAAAGAAGACGCGGCAGCGATGTGCGCTGTGCGGATTTCAGGAGACAGAAGATGGGACAGCAGGAGAGGCAGAGCAGCACGTTCGACGCCGGGCGTCGCTACGTCCGTATCTGCAAGCGTCGTCCGGATGGATTCATCGAATTCGAGTTCGCGATCGGCGATCCGGAACTGGCTGTCGAGCTGATGTTGCCGGAATCGGCATTTCACGAGTTCTGCCTGGCCAACGAGGTGATCGTGCTCGATCCGGCAACGTCGGAGGGCGACTGGGTTTCCCGGTTGAACGATGCCTCGCGCCAGGGCTTTGAAGACGCAGTTTGACGAAGTTTCAACACCCCCGTTCGCGGGAATAACGACAGGAGACAAACATGCAGATTGATCTGCGCACCGTGGCGATCAAACCCTTGCGCCACACCTTCGACCACCTGGTCGACCGGTTCGGCGACAAGCCGGCCAGCCGCTACCAGGAAGGCAGCTACAACATCCAGCAGGAACACATCTTCCACTACCGGCCGAGCTGGGACGCCGATAACGTGCTGTTCGACAAGAAGCGCACCAAGATCCGGATGCAGGACTGGTACGCGCTGAAGGACCCGCGCCAGTACTACTACGGCTCCTACACCATCGCCCGTGCGCGGCAGCAGGAAGCCGCCGAATCGAGCTTCGAGATGATCGAGGATCGCGGCCTGGCCGAACTGATTCCGGCCGAACTGCGGCAGACCGCGCTCGACGTCCTGGTGCCGATGCGCCACGTCGAGTGGGGCGGCAACATGGGCAATTCCTACATCGCCGCCTACGGCTACGGCACGGTCATCACCCAGCCCTGCCTCTACCACGCGATGGACCACCTGGGCGTCGCCCAGTACCTGACCCGCATCGGTCTCGTCCTCGACGGCCCGGACGCACTGGAAACCGCCAAGACCGCCTGGATGTCCTGCCCGAACTGGCAGCCGCTGCGCGAGCACGTCGAGAACCTGCTGGTGCTGCAGGACTGGTTCGAGATTTTCGTCGCCCAGAACCTGGTTCTCGAAGGCTTGCTCAACCCGATGCTCTACGACCTCCTCGATGCCGATTTCTCGGCCAAGGGCGGCACGGCGATCTCGATGATGACGCGTTTCATGGCCGAGTGGTCGGCCGAGACCGCCAAGTGGGTTGATGCCCAGATCAAGGTGGTGGCTGCCGAATCACCGGAAAACAAGGCGCAGTTGAGCGCCTGGGTGCAGCAGTACCGGGCGGCGACGCTCGAGGCGCTGGCGCCGATCGCTGACCGCGCTTTCGGTGATCAGGCCGGTGTGGCGCTGGCCGAACTCACCGCCGATTTCAATACCCGCTGCGCCAAGCTTGGCCTGGCGCTCCAGGAGTAATCATGTCTACCGTATTCATCGCTTTTCAAACCAATGAGGACACCCGTCCGATCGTCGAGTCCATCCTCGCCGACAACCCGCATGCCGTGCTCGACGAGCAGCCGGCGATGGTCAAGATCAATGCCGAGGGCAGCCTGGTCATCAAGCGCGAATCGATCGAGGAACGCATCGGTCGCGATTACGACCTGCAGGAACTGCAAGTCAATCTGATCACGCTCTCCGGTCATCTGGACGAGGACGACGACCAGCTGACGCTGGCCTGGAAAAACTGAGCAAGGAGATTCTCATGGACATGAAAGCCACCAAGAAAAAACTGGGCCTCAAGGAAAAGTACGCCCACATGACGCGCGGCCTGGATTGGGAAACCACCTACCAGCCGAAGGAAAAGGTCTTCCCGCAGGCGACCTTCGAAGGCATCAAGGTGCACGACTGGGAAAAATGGGAAGATCCCTTCCGCCTGACCATGGACGCCTACTGGAAGTACCAGGCCGAAAAGGAGCGCAAGCTCTACGCCGTGCTTGACGCCTTTGCCCAGAACAACGGTCACCTTGGCATTACCGATGCGCGCTACCTGAGCGCGGTCAAGCTGTTCCTGACCGGCATTTCGCCGCTCGAATACATGGCGCATCGCGGTTTCGCCGCGGCCGGCCGCAACTTCCCGGGCGTCGGCCCGCGCGTGGCCTGCCTGATGCAGTCGATCGACGAGATGCGTCATGCCCAGACGCAGATCCACGCGCTGTCGAACTACAACAAGTTCTACGAAGGTTTCCACGGCGGCGCCTCGCACCAGATCGAACGCGTCTGGTACCTGTCGGTGCCCAAGTCCTTCTTCGATGACGCCTTCTCGGCCGGCCCCTTCGAATGGATGATCGCCATCGGCTTCTCCTTCGAGTACGTGCTGACCAACCTGCTGTTCGTGCCCTTCATGTCGGGCGCGGCCTACAACGGCGACATGGC
>CAZFXO010000030.1:0-37464 GCA_964523045.1 uncultured Dechloromonas sp.
GGGCGGGCGGGTGGCACGACGAAACCGGTCGCCGTGGCGCGCGGCGCCTGGACGGCGGCAGCGGCGAGGGCGGCAAGGAACAGGCCGGGCGCCAGCCAGCGCAGGTGGCGCTGCAGGATCGGGGAGAGGGCCGGTAGAGGCAGCATGGGCCGGATTGTAACCCTGGCGGCCAGCCGGACGGCCGGCGTGACATACTTGCCGCATTCGCCATCCGGCGATGGATGGGGCGGATTTGGTGATACTCTCTGCACGGGGAGAACGCTATGCGCATCAACAGTTTCATACTGGCGACCTCGGCAGTGGTCGCCGCCTTGTTTTTCGGGGGCGCCTACTGGTCGCTCGACCGGGTATTCGACAACATCGTGCGGACCAATGCCGCGCGCGCGTCCGACGCCGCCACCCGGATCACCTTCGCTTCAATGTACCAGTTGATGAGCCAGGGCTGGAGCCGCAAGCAGGCCGACGACTTCCTGCGCGGGATGGCCGGCTCCGGCACCGGCAGCAGCATGCAGGTACAGATCTACCGCGGCCAGCCGGTCGTCGACCTGTACGGCGAGATCGCCCAGCCGCCGATCGATGCGCCGCTTGCCGAGGCCCTGCGCACCGGTCGCGCGGCGCGCCTCGACAGCAAGGAGGAAGCGCGCCACATCTACCCGCTGATTGCCGATCAGCGTTGCCTGAAGTGCCATACCAACGTCCAGCCCGGCGTCGCCCTGGGGGCGATCGAAGTCCGCCAGGAATACGCCGGCCTGCTGGCTGACGCCCGCCATGAGCTGTTGCTCGCCTTCGCCCTGCTGCTGCCGCTGGCGGCGGTTCTCGCCGGGGCGGCCGTGTGGTGGGTCGGGCGGCGTATCGAGGGGGCCGTCGAGAGCCTGCAACAGGAGTTCGACCAGGTCGGCGCGGTGGGCGATCTGAAGGCGCTGGCAGTGACCGAGCGCGATTTCGTCTTCGTCGAACTCAACCGGATCGACCAAGCGCTGCGCGCGTTGCTCGACAAGGTGCGCGGCATCGCCGTGGACAAGGACATTCTCAGTTTCGAGATCGGCCTGCTCGAGAAATTCGTCATCACCGCCGATGTCGTCCGCGACTGGCGCGAATACGTCGGTCGCCTGCTGATCGACATCAATACCATCCTGCCGGCGCACACGCTGTTCTCGATCTTCAAGATCGATAACGAGATGTTCGACCTCGAAGTCTTCTGGTACGGCCCGGTGTCGTCGGAGACCAAGCGGCGGATGGAGCATTACATCCACGAAGAACTGATGCGCACGGCGACCTTCTCCGACTGCGGCAGCTTCGCGGTGCATCACCATGTCGCCAACAGCGACGGGCCGGTGGTCGAATTGAGCGATGCCGAAGTGTCCTTGCGCGCCAAGTCCTTCTTCGTCGACAAGCCGAAGATCGGCGGCATCGTCGGCATCGGCGTCCATGCCGGGGTGCTCGACGACGAGACGCGCTACCTGGTGGTCGAGAGTGTGCTGTCGACGCTGCTCAACGTCGTCGGCTCGGTCAAGGCGATCTACAAATACACGCGCGACCTGGAGTATTACGCGACCCGCGACCCGCTGACCGATCTCTTCAACCAGCGCGTCTTCTGGGAACTCTCGTCCTACGAGATCGGTCGCGCCCAGCGCAACGGCTACAGCTTCGGCCTGCTGCTGATCGACCTCGACAACTTCAAGCTGGTCAACGACAACCACGGCCATACCGTTGGCGACACCTACCTGCAACGTTTCGCGCGCCAGGTCCAGGGGGCGCTGCGCGACGGCGACATCCTGGTCCGCTACGGCGGCGACGAGTTCGTCGCCGTGCTGCCGGAAGCAACGCAGGAGTCGGTGGTGGTGGTGGCGCAGCGGGTGCGCAGCGCCGTCGAGCAGCTCGAGGTGATCACGCCGGAAGGCGTGCGCCTGCGCGGCACGGCGTCGATCGGCATGGCGGTCTATCCGGATCACGCGGACAGCACCAAGGACCTGCTGATGTTCGCCGACAACATGATGTACCGGGCCAAGGCGGCGGGTAAGGACCAGGTGGCGATCCCGACCCCGGACGACGTCGTCGAGATCTTCCGCGACATCTCGCAGAAGAGCCTGATGGTCGTCGAGGCGATCGAAAACCAGCGCATCGTTCCCTACTTCCAGCCCATCCTCGACGTGGCGACGCGCCAGGTCGTCGCCTACGAGGTGCTGTCGCGCATCGACCTGCAAGGCGAGATGATTCGCGCCGACGAGTTCGTCGAGATCGCCGAGAAGATCGGCGTCATCCATCGTCTCGACATGCTGGTGCTGGAGCGGGCGCTGCACTCGCTGTCGCAGCAGGGGCACGACGGCGAAATCTTCGTCAACCTGTCGCCGCGCGCGCTGGTGTTCAGCGAGTTCGCCCGCGACCTGCGCCGCATCATCGCCGCCAGCGGCGTCGAGCCGGATCGCATCGTGTTCGAGATCACCGAGCGCGATACGGTGAAGAACCTGGCCCTGCTCGAACGTTTCCTGATCGACCTCAAGGCCGACGGTTTCAAGCTGGCGATCGACGATTTCGGTTCCGGATTCTCGTCCTTCCACTACCTGCGGCGCTTCCCGATCGACTACCTGAAGATCGAGGGCGACTTCATCGCCAACATGCTGGTCAACAACAAGGACCGCACCTTCGTCACCAGCATCCGTTCGCTGGCGCGGGAAATGGGCATCGCGGTGGTCGCCGAATACGTCGAGTCGCCGGAAGTGCTGCGCGAACTCGAACGCATGGAAATCCACCGCGCCCAGGGCTACTACATCGGCCGCCCGGCCCCGGTCATCCTGCCCCGGGACTGGCTGCCGCCTGCCTGATCAGCAGCCTTTGTAGGCGGGCTTGCGTTTCTGCATGAAAGCGTCGATGCCTTCGCCGGCATCCTCGCTCATCATGTTGCAGGCCATCACCTCGCCAGCGTAGTCGTAGGCGTTGGCGAGTCCCATTTCCAGCTGCTTGTAGAACATGCCCTTGCCCATGCGCACGGCGACGGCGCTCTTGGCGAGGATGGCGCCGGCCAGGCGTTCGACTTCGGCGTCCAGTGCGTCGGCCGGGACGACGCGGTTGATCAGGCCCTTGGCGCGGGCTTCCATGGCGTCGATGAAGTCGCCGGTGAGCAGCATTTCCAGCGCCGCCTTGCGCCCCAGGTTGCGCGCCAGGCCAACCGCCGGCGTCGAGCAGAAGAGGCCGACGTTGATGCCGGAGACGGCGAATTTGGCGACGTCGGCGGCCACCGCCAGGTCGCACATCGACACCAGCTGGCAGCCGGCGGCGGTGGCGATGCCGTGCACGCGGGCGATTACCGGTTGCGGCAGGCGGGTGATGGTGAGCATCAATTCGCCGCACTGACGGAACAGCGCCTGCATGAATTCCTTGCTGTGGTTGGCGCGCATTTCCTTGAGATCGTGGCCGGCGCAGAAGGCCTTGCCGGCACCGGCGATGACGACGACGCGGACCTTCTCGTCGGCGGCGATGGCGTTTAGCTCGGTCTGCAGCGCCGTCAGCATCTCGCGCGACAGCGAATTGAACTGGCCCGGCCGGTTCAGGGTCAGCGTGGTCAGGCCGTCGGCCCGGTCGTCGCGCAACAGGCAGGATTCTTCATTCATGCGGGTCTCCTCTATCGGTTTTGTTGGTGAGTTGCGACTGTAACCGAGAAGCCGGGCGGGCTCCAGCCGTCCGCTGCCTGCTATGATGCCGGGCTGATTTTGCCGAGTCCTGCCGCCATGCGCCGCCTGTTTTCCGTCTCCCACCTGACCGCCGGGTTCATCGCCGTCCTCGTCGGCTACACCAGTTCGGCGGCCATCGTTTTCCAGGCGGCGAGTGCGGCCGGCGCTGGCGCCGAGCTGATCGGTTCGTGGCTGTGGGCGCTCGGCATCGGCATGTTCGCTACCTCGGTCGGCCTGTCGCTGTGGTTCAAGGCGCCGGTGCTGACTGCCTGGTCCACGCCGGGGGCGGCGCTGCTTGCCGTTGGTCTGGCCGGCGTGCCGATGAGCGAGGCGATCGGCGCCTTCCTGTTTGCTTCGGCGCTGATCGTCGTCTGCGGCGTTTTCGGGCTGTTCGAGGCGATCATGCGCCACGTCCCGAAATCGCTGGCGGCGGCGCTGCTGGCCGGCGTCCTGGTGCGCTTCGGGATGGCGCTGTTCACCGCGCTGGGCAGCGAGTTGCTGCTGGTCGGGGCGATGTTCGCCGTCTATTTCGCCGGCCGCCGCTGGCTGCCGCGCTACGCCGTGCCGCTTTCCTTCCTCGTCGGCCTGCTGCTCGCCGCGGCCGGCGGCATGATCCACGCCGAAGCGGTCAGCCTGACGCTGGCGCTGCCGGTATGGACGACGCCGAGCTTTTCATTGACCACGCTGATCGGTGTCGGCCTGCCGCTGTTCATCGTCACCATGGCCAGTCAGAACGTTCCCGGCCTGGCGGTGTTGCGCGCCAACGGCTATCCGACGCCGGCCTCGCCGCTGATCACCTGGACCGGCGTTACCGGCCTGCTGCTGGCGCCGTTCGGCGGTTTTGCCTTCAACCTGGCGGCGATCACCGCCGCCATCTGCATGAGCCCGGCGGCCGATCCCGACCCGGCGCAGCGCTACCGGGCGTCGGTCTGGGCCGGCGTCTTCTACCTGTTCACCGGCCTCTTCGGGGCGACCGTCGCCGCGCTGTTCGGCGCGCTGCCGGCGGCGCTGATTGCGGCGATCGCCGGGCTGGCGCTGCTCGGCACGATCGGCAACAGCCTCGGCGCGGCGCTCGCCGACGAGCGCGAGCGGGAAGCGGCGCTGGTCACCTTCCTGGCCACCGCCTCTGGCATGTCGCTGTTCGGCATCGGCAGCGCCTTCTGGGGATTGTTGCTCGGACTCCTGGTTCTCAAACTGGTGCCGCCGCGATGAGGTCGGGCGAGGTAAAATCCCGGCGATGAATTCGCCGCGCTACGTTCATCTTCGTCTCCATTCGGAATATTCGGTCACCGACGGCATCGTCCGCATCGGCGACGCGGTCAAGCGGGCAGCCGGCGACGGCATGCCGGCCATGGCGCTGACCGATCTCGGCAACCTGTTCGGGCTGGTCAAGTTCTACACCGGCGCCCGCGGCAAGGGGGTCAAGCCGGTGGCCGGCGCCGATGTCTGGATCGCCAACCCGGAAGCGCCGGAAGCCCCCAGCCGTTTGTTGCTGCTGGTGCGCAACCGCCAGGGTTACCAGCAGCTATGTGAGCTGCTGACCCGCGCTTACACCACCGAGGGGCGGCGCGACCGCGCCGAGATCCGCCGCGAATGGTTCGCCGACATCGGCAGCGACGGTTTGATCGCACTCTCCGGCGCGCATCTCGGCGACGTCGGCGAAGCGCTGCTGAACGGCAATTTCGACCTGGCCATGGAACGCGCGCAGGCCTGGGAGGCGATTTTCTCCGACGCCTTCTACCTCGAAGTGCAGCGCTACGGTCAGCCGCAGCAGGAAGCGATCGTCCAGCAGACCGCCGACCTGGCCGGCGAAACCGGCATCCCGCTGGTCGCCACGCACCCGATCCAGTTCATGAACCGCGACGACTTCCGCGCCCACGAGGCGCGTGTCTGCATCGCCGAAGGTTACGTGCTGGGCGACCACCGGCGGCCGAAGATCTACACCGAGGAGCAGTACTTCAAGTCGCAGGACGAAATGTGCGAGCTGTTCGCCGACTTGCCGGAAGCGCTGGAAAACACGCTGGAAATCGCCCGCCGCTGCAACATCGAGATGACGCTGGGCAAGAACTTCCTGCCCAACTTCCCGATCCCGCCCGGCATGACGATCGACGAATTCCTCGTCGACGAGGCGAAGAAGGGCCTCGAAGTCCGCCTTGCCGAGCTTTACCCCGACCCGGAGGTACGTTCCCAGCGCCGCCCGGAATACGACGCGCGGCTCGCCTTCGAGTGCAACACCATCGTCCAGATGGGCTTCCCCGGCTACTTCCTGATCGTTGCCGACTTCATCAACTGGGCCAAGCAGAACGGCGTGCCGGTCGGCCCCGGGCGGGGTTCCGGCGCCGGCTCGCTGGTTGCCTACAGCTTGCGCATTACCGACCTCGACCCGCTCGCCTATGCGCTGCTGTTCGAGCGCTTCCTCAACCCGGAGCGGGTGTCGATGCCCGACTTCGACGTCGACTTTTGCCAGGACAACCGCTGGCGCGTCATCGAATACGTGCGCGAGCACTACGGCGCCGACGCGGTGAGCCAGATCGCCACCTTCGGCACCATGTCGTCGAAGGCGGTGATCCGCGACGTCGGCCGCGTGTTCGGCCTACCTTACTCGATGTGCGACCGCATCTCGAAGCTGATCCCGATCGTCCAGAACAAGCCGGTGTCGCTGGCCGAGGCGCTGGAGCAGGAACCGCAACTGCGCGAGATGATGGAGGGCGACGGCGACGGCGAAACCATACGCGAACTGTTCGACCTGGCCAGCCGTCTCGAGGATTTGACGCGTAACGTCGGCATGCACGCCGGCGGCGTGCTGATCGCGCCGGGCAAGATCACCGAGTTCTGCCCGATCTACCAGGCCACCGGCGCCGATGCCTCACCGGTCTCGCAGTTCGACAAGGACGATGTGGAAAAGGCCGGTCTGGTCAAGTTCGACTTCCTCGGCCTGCGCAACCTGACGATTATCGAACTGGCGCTCAAGTACATCGAGCGCATGACCGGCGAGAAGCTGGATCTCATGTCGCTCGGCTTCGAGGACCCGGGGGCCTACCAGATCCTGAAGGACGCCAACACGACGGCGATCTTTCAGGTTGAATCGGAGGGCATGAAGAAGCTGCTGAAAAAGCTCGCGCCCGACCGCTTCGAAGACATCATCGCTGTGCTCGCGCTCTATCGTCCCGGCCCGCTCGGCTCCGGGATGGTGGACGACTTCATCCTGCGCAAGAAGGGCCAGCAGGCCATCGACTATTTCCATCCCGACCTGACCGCCTGCCTGGCGCCGACTTACGGCGTCATCGTGTACCAGGAACAGGTCATGCAGATCTCGCAGATCATCGGCGGCTACACGCTCGGTGGCGCCGACATGCTGCGCCGGGCGATGGGCAAGAAGAAGCCCGAGGAAATGGCCAAGCACCGCGAGACGATTGCCGCCGGCGCCAAGGAAAAGGGCTACGATCCGGCGCTCGCCGAACAGTTGTTCGACCTGATGACCAAGTTCGCGGAATACGGCTTCAACAAGTCGCACACCGCCGCCTACGCCGTCGTCACCTACCACACCGCCTGGCTGAAGAAGTACCACTGCGCGGCCTTCATGGCGGCGACCATGTCTTCCGACATGGACAACACCGACACGGTGAAGATCTTCTATGAGGACACCGTCGCCAACAAGGTCAAGGTCCTCGGTCCCGACGTCAATGCTTCGGCCTACCGTTTCGAGCCGGTCGATCGCTCGACCATCCGCTACGGCCTGGGCGCGGTCAAGGGCACCGGCGAGCAGGCGGTCAACGACATCCTGCGCGCCCGCGAGGCGGGCGGTCCGTTCAAGGACCTGTTCGATTTCTGCCAGCGCTGCGACAAGCGCATGGTCAACCGCCGCACCATCGAGGCGCTGATCAAGGCCGGCGCCTTCGACAGCATCGACAATGATCGCCACAAGCTGCTCGCCTCGGTCGGCATCGCCATGGAGTTCGCCGAGCAGGCCGAGCGCAACGCGATGCAGACCAGCCTGTTCGACCTCGGCGACGTCGCCGAGGCGCATGCGCCGCAGTACCTGACGGTCAAGCCCTGGGACGAGAAGACGCAGTTGATGGAGGAGAAGACGGCGCTCGGCTTCTTCTTCTCCGGCCACCCGTACAACAGTTACAAGAAGGAACTGGCGCGCTTCGTCCGGCGCCCGTTGAACCGCCTCGAACCGTCCAAGGAGTTCCAGGTCCTGGCCGGCGTCGTGGTCGGCGTGCGCACCCAGATGACGCGCCGTGGCAAGATGCTTTTCGTCCAGCTCGACGACGGGACGACGATGGTCGAAGTCTCGGTGTTCAACGAACTGTTCGAGGCCGAGCGCGGCAAGATCGTCACCGACGAGATCCTGCTCGTCGAGGGCAAGGTGCGCTACGACGACTTCTCCGGCGGCAACGCCGTCGCCGCCGAACGCCTGATGACGCTCGGCGAGGCGCGGGCGCGCTTTGCCAAGTACCTGCTGCTGAAGATGAACGGCAGCGCCGACGCCAGCCGCCTGCGCGCGCTGCTGCAGCCCTTCGCGCCGGGACCGGCGGCGGTCAGGCTGCGCTACCGCAACGCCAGCGCCCAGTGCGACCTGCTGCTCGGCCAGTCCTTGCAGGTCCGTCTCGACGATGCGCTGCTCGAAGCCTTGTCCGAATGGCTGCAGCCGGAGAACGTCGAGATCGTTTATTCATGACGATCCGCATCGATCGCGCGATGCTCGACGCGCTGGTCGACTCGGCACGCGGGTCGGCGCGCCGTCGCCAGCATCGCAATCTGCATCAGGATGCCGCCGAACCCGTGCAGCGCCTGCTCATCGCGATCGAGCCGGATTCCTATGTCGTGCCGCATCGCCATTCCGCCCCGGGCAAGCGGGAGACGCTGACCGTCCTGCGCGGCCGCCTCGGCCTGATTCTGTTCGACGATGGCGGCCGGGTGCGGGAAACCTGCCTGCTCGAAGCGGGGGCTGAGGTGCTCGGCGTCGAGCTGGCCGTCGGCGTCTATCACAGCGTCGTCGCGCTCGACACGGGAACGGTCATTTTCGAGGTCAAGGCCGGTCCCTACAACCCAGCGCTCGATGTCGAGCGCGCTGCCTGGGCGCCGGCCGAGTCGGCGCCCGCGGCGTGCGACTACCTGGCCGGCCTGCACGCCCTTTTTGCCGCCAACCAGGCTTAAGCGACCAGTTCGCTCTTGAAGCCGATACGCACGGCGCCCCAGTGGCGGCCGTTGATGCTGATCGGCATCGACAGGTCGTTGAGGATTTCCCCCGTGTCGCGGACGTAGGTCTGGAACAGCGAGGATTTCTGGTTGCGCGCCAGCTTGATGCCGACCGGGTCGTTGAACAGGCGCTTGTGCCGGCATTTCGCCAGGTCCACTGCGGGGTCGCCGCTGGGCGGGTGGGAGAAATTGCCGTTGTGGGCTGGCGCGTAGCCGTTGTTATCGACGGCCAGCGAATAGACGAGGCCGGGAACTTCGCCGAGCAGGCGGTCGTAGAGGCTGGTCAGTTCCTTGTCGCACTGGGCGTCGTAGACGGTCGTGTAGCGCTTCGGGTTGGAGCCGGGGATTTCCTTGTAGGCCTGGTCGAAAACATCGATGCCGCGCTCGGCGAGGCGCTGCAGGATGGCGGCGACGGCGTCGCGGAAGCCGATGCAGCGGTCGTGCAGGGTATCGAACATGCTGTTGCCGGTGCGGAAGTCGGCCAGCGTGCATTGCAGGTCTTCGGTCGATTCGCGCAGCGTCTTCGCCGAATCCTGGCACTGTTTCATGCGCCCGGAAATGTCGACCGAATGGTTGCGGATTTCCTCGACCTCGCGGTGGATCGCCTGGTTGCTCTCGCGCAGGTTGTAGATCGCGCTGGCGATCGTCGACAACTGCTCGGTGGTGCGCTTGAAGTCGCCGACCATGGTGTCGAGGTCGCGCGCCGAGGTGCCGATGTGGTCGTTGGCCCGGGTGACCTCGCCGACGATGGTCTGGGTACGGGTCGAGGTGTCGGCGACCAGGTCGATCATCGACTGCGTGTTCTGGCCGATCACCAGGGTCGCCGTCTTCACCTTCTCGGCCAGCTTGCGCACCTCGTCGGCGACGACGGCGAAGCCGCGACCGGCCTCGCCGGCGCGGGCGGCCTCGATCGCCGCGTTGAGGGCGAGCAGGTTGGTCTGGTCGGAGATGTCGTTGATCAGCGAGACGATCTCGTTGATCTTCATCGAACTGCTGTGCAGCTCGACGACCGTCGTCGAGAAGTGCTCGATATGCTCGTTGGTCGAGCGCATCGTGCTTGCCACCGATTCCATCTGCACCAGTGAGCGCTGCGCCATCTCCAGATTGTTCTGCGTCGACGCCTGGATCGCGTCGGCGTTGCTGGCGACGTCGCCGACCGCCAGGTTGACCCGGTTGCTCGAAGCGAAGATGTCCTCGGCCAGCACTTCCTGGCGGCGCACCGCGTCGCCGGTCAGTTGCACCAGGTGGTTCATGCGCGCCGCGTCGGCGGCGATGCTGACGCTGCTGCTGCGGGCGTGCGTGATCAGGCCGCGGATGCGGGTGAAGAAGCGGTTGAGATTGCCGGCGATGCGTCCGGCGATATCGCCGCCGCCACTGCCGATCGGTTGTGCGAGATCGGAGGCGTCGTCGGCAATCGCCGCGATGTCCCGATCAACCTTTTCCAGCGATGCCGAATTGCCAAACCAGCCCATTGATGTCTCCTCCTCCAGGGCGTTGCGCCAAGCTGTCCACGTTCTCGAGCAGGTTTGCTGCTCCTGTCGCCCTTATGGCGGGCGATCTTGTATGGATGGCTGCCGTGATTGTCCGCGTCAGGTGCGCTGGCGCGCTGCCAGCCGGCCAAGCAGGAAACCCTTGATTTCGTGGAAGGGGATCGGCTTGCCGAAGACGGTGACGTCCTGGGGCATTTCCTTCTGGCGGATTTCCTGGGCGTCGATGGCGCTGACGACGATGATGTCCATCGGGCTCAGTTCGGGCATCGCGCGCAGGCGGCGGATCATTTCGAAACCGTCCATGCCCGGCATCATCAGGTCGGCGATCAGGATGTCCGGCATGCGTTGTCCGACCTGCAGCAGGCCTTCGAAGCCGTCGCCGACGATGCGCAGGGTGACCGGCAGCTTCCAGCTCTCGAAGGTCATCTTGTAGAGCTTTTGCAGCGTCGGATCGTCTTCGGCGATCAGGATGTCGAGCTGGCCGGCGGCGTCGCCGTTGCGGGTGATCTGCTTGCGCCGCTTGGCGAGCAGGGCGTCCACCGAGCTGGCTGGAATCCGGCGATGGCCGCCGGCCGTCTTCCAGGCATCGAGGACGCCGTTTTCTACCATGTTCTGGACCGTACCCAGGGAGACGCCCAAACGTTGTGCGGCCTGGCGGGTGCTGAGAAATTCGTTGTCTGCCATTGCTGTCGCCGAAATTGCAAATTTGCCAAATTGTAACCGAAAGCCTTTCCGTTTGTGTAAAGAATCTCAGGTGGCCGGATTTTCCGATTTTGCCAAAGCCGGCGAGGAGACTGGCATAATCCGCGCATCAAAAATTCATAATCACGGGAGCGGGGGACGGGGGTGCTCAAGCTGCTGGTTTTTCTGCCGGTCGGCGGCGCTGCCGTACTGGCCCTGGCGCCGGCGCGGGCGCAACTGCAGTGGCGGCTGGCGCTGTTGGCGTCGCTGCTGGCCTTGCTGCTGGTCGGCAGCCTGCTGCTGCGTTTCGATCCGGCCGGTGCCGCCGTCCAGATGTACGAGAGCCAGGCCTGGAACGTCCGCCTCGGTTCCTACTTCGCGCTCGGCGTCGACGGCATCTCGCTCGCCATGCTGGCGCTGAGCGCCGTGCTGACCCTGGTCGCGGTGATCGTCTCGCGCGACATTCCGGGCGGCGGCAAGCTTTATTACTGCCTGCTGCTGTTGCTCGAATCGGCGATGTTCGGCGTGTTCACCGCCCGCGACTGGTCCCTGTTCTACGTCTTCTGGGAAGCGACGCTGATCCCGCTGTTCTTCATGATCGACCGTCTCGGTGGCGACAACCGGCAGCGGGCGGCGCTCAACTTCTTTCTCTATACCCTGGGCGGCTCGGTGTTCATGCTGGTGGCGCTGCTCTTCCTCTACGATGCGGCGCCCGGCCACAGCTTCGCCATGCACGACATGGCGCAGGGCGGGCGCAGCCTGCCGCTGCCGCTGCAACTGTTGATCTTCGCCGGGCTGTTCATCGGCTTCGCGGTCAAGATGCCGGTCGTCCCGCTGCACGGCTGGTTGCCGCTGGCCCACGTCGAGGCGCCAAGCCCGGTGTCCATCCTGCTTTCCGGCGTCCTGCTGAAGATGGGCGCCTACGGTCTGCTGCGCGCCGCCGAGACCTTGCCCGCCGCTTTCCTGGCGGTGCAGTCCTGGCTGATGCTGCTCGCCCTGCTCAGCCTGCTCTACGGCGCGCTGCTCGCCTGGCGGCAGCAGGACCTGAAGGGGATGGTCGCCTATTCGTCGATTTCGCACATGGGCGTCGTCCTGCTCGGCATCGCCGCGCTCAATCCCGCCGGCTTCAACGGCGCGCTGCTGCAGATGGTCGCGCACGGGTTGGCGGCGGCGCTGCTGTTCCTGATCGTCGGTCTCCTCTACCGGCGCACGCATCGCCGCGACCTCGCCGACTACGGCGGCCTCTACGGACTGGCGCCGCGCTTTGCCTTCTTCATCGCCTTCGGTCTGCTGGCGGCGATCGGCTTGCCCGGCAGCGCCGGCTTCGTCGCCGAGCTGCACGTCCTGTACGGCGCCTACGGGCGCTGGGGGTTTGCCGTGGCGGCGCTCGGCATTGCCATGCTGGTCGCAGCGGCCTACGGCCTGCGCGTGATCGGCCGCCTCTGCCAGCCGGCGCCGGCGGGGGCGACGCTGGCCGACCTGACGCGCGGCGAGACGGTCGCCGCCGGGCTGCTGGCGCTGGCGATCGTCGTCCTCGGGGTGTGGCCGACGCCCTTGCTGATCCTGGTCGGCGGCGGCACGGCGCGCCTCGCCGCCCTGTTCGCGGGGAGCTGAAGTGACGGCGACGCCTCCATCCTCGCGCCACGAGCGCCTGCAGCACTGGCTGGCCGAACTCGAGCACATCCTGCCGGCGCAGGCGCCGATCCGCGATTTCGTCCATCACAACACCCTGCACGGTTTCCAGCATCTGCCGTTTGCCGATGCACTGGCGGCGGCGCAGGCGGTGACCGGGGCGCGCTGCTACTGGCCGTCGGCGCGTTTCCGGGAAGCCTACGCCGGCGGCCGGATCGGCCGCGACGACCTGCTCGCCGCGCTGGCCGATGCCGGCATCGACGATCTCGAAGCGCCGCTGTGGGGTGGCCTGCGTCGCCGCGATGTCTGGCTGGCGGCGCTCCTGGTCGACGAGACGGCGCCGTCCGACGCCGCCCGCCTGGCGACCTGCCGGCAACTGCTGCCCGCGCTCCCCCCCGACTGGCGGGAATGCGCCAGTCGCCGCTGGGCCGCGCTGGCCGCCGGGGTCGGCCGCCAGCACAGCTTGCGCGGCCTGCTCGCCCGGCTCAGCGGCGAGGACGTACTGGCCTCGGTGCGCGGCATCCTGCAACGCCACCTGGCGGCGCATCTCGATCTGGGCATGGCGGCCTGGCGCAATCCGGACCACGGCGAGGGTTTCTACGCCGCCTGGAAAGCCAGCGCCGGCCGCGACCTGGCCTGGGAGCTCGACGAACTGCCCGACATCCGCGACGAGATCCAGCACCTGCCGGACGACGCCGTCGTCCTGCTCGAGGCGGAGTTGCGCGAGTTGCAGCCGGACGAAACGGGCTGGTACGAGCTCTTGCAGCGGCTGGCGCTGGAGATGCCCGGCTGGTCCGGCATGTTCCTGCGTCGCGACCGGCATCCGCTGGCCGACGCCGGGACACCGGTGACGATGGCCGATTATCTGGCCGTCCGTGTCTTCCTCGAACGCCGCCTGTGCAGCGAGCTGCTGCGTCGGCTGACCGGCAGCCCGGGCGGGCTGGCCGAACTCGACGCTTACTGCCGGGCACATCCGGCCGAATTCCTGGTCCGCGACGCCCGCCATCTCGCTTGCCTGTCGGAAGACCTGCTGGCCGCCGCCGGCCGCCTGTGTGCTGTGCCGCCGGTCGACGATGCCGCCTGGGAGGCGCTGGCGCCGGCAGTCGCCGCCCATCTTGCCGATGACCGGGCGGCGGCTGATGCGCGTATCCTGGCCGGGCTGCTCGAGCAATTGGCCGAGGCGGCGCCGAGCGGTCTCGACGAGGCCGGGGCGCGGGCGCTACTCGGTGAACTGGCGCGGCTGACGCCGGAGTTGCGCGGCCAGCTCTGGCTGGAAGCCTACGAAGGGCATTACCGCGAGCAGTTGTTCGGCGCGCTGGCCGCCAACGCCGGTCGCCGCCAGACCGTTGTGACGCCATCGGCGCAGGTGGTGATGTGCATGGACGACCGCGAGGAAGGCACGCGCCGCCACCTCGAGGAGGTCGCGCCGGACATCGAGACCTTCGGCGCCGCCGGCTTCTTCGGCCTGCCGATGTACTGGCAGGGACTGGACGACGCGCAGCCGCTCGCCCTCTGCCCGGTGGTCGTGACGCCCGACCGGCTGGTGCGCGAACAAGCGTTGCCCGGCAGCGAGGCCGCCGCCCGCCACGCCCGCCGGCGCGAGCGGCGCCTGCGCTGGCGCGAGCGCCTCTATCAGGACACCCGGCGCGCCCCGTTGGCTGGTCCCTTGCTGACCGCCGCCGCCGGCCTGCCGGCGCTCGCCGCGTTGACCGCGACGACGCTGGCGCCGGCCTGGCTGGCGCGGGCGCTGCGCCGCTGGCGCGAGCAGTTCGACGGTCGGGTCGCCGGCGAACCGGTGTTGACCCGAGCGGCCAGCGACGATCCCGGCCGGCTGCCGGTATTCAGCGACGAAGAGCAGATCGAGCGGGTCGAGGATTTCCTGCGCGCGATCGGCCTCACCGACGGCTTCGCGCCGCTCGTGCTGATGTTCGGCCACGGCTCCGGCAGCCTCAACAATCCGCATCTCTCGGCCTACGACTGCGGTGCCTGCTCCGGTCGCCACGGTGGGCCGAACGCCCGCGTCTTTGCCGCCATGGCCAACCGTCCCGAGGTCCGCGCCGGGCTCGCCGGGCGCGGCATCGTCATCCCGGCGGGCTGCCATTTCGTCGCCGCCGAGCACCACACTGGCGACGACAGCATCGAGTGGTACGACCTCGACCGTCTGCCGGCAAGCCACCAGGCCGATTTCGACCGCTTGCTGGCGAAGCTCTCGGAGGCAAGCCGCTGGCACGCGGTCGAGCGTTGCCGCCGGCCCGGTCGGCGCCGGCATCGCCCTCGAATACTATTTTTCCACCGTCGACAACGAGGCCTGGGGCTGCGGCTCCAAGGTCACCCACAACCTGACCGGCTTGTTCGGGGTCATGGAAGGCGCCGAGTCCGACCTGCGCACCGGCCTGCCCTGGCAGATGGTCGAAATCCACGAGCCGATGCGCCTGCTCGTCGTCGTCGAACAGAAACCCGAAGTGCTGTCCGCTATCGTCGCCCGTCAGCCGGCCTTGCAGGAACTGGTCGGCAATGCCTGGATCCGTGTCGCCGCGCGCGACCCGGCGAGCGGCGCGCTGCACCGTTATTGTCCGCGCCGCGGCTGGCTGCCCTGGGCGGGGAGCCGCGTGCTGCCGCAGGTGGCGCGTTCGCACGACTGGTTCGCCGGCGAATCCGGGCCGCTGGCACCGGCCATGCTGCTGGGAGGCGTGACATGATCCTGGAAACCGCAGTTGACCGCTTACTCTTCTGGTGCAGCCGCATAAATGCTGACCTTTGTGCCTGCGATACGACTCACCCGAGGTTTCAAGGATGATCGAACTCTTGCGCAACGTCGCCGATGGCGTCTGGTTGGTGCCCTTGCTGCCGCTGCTCGCCGCCATGGCGGTCGGTCTGCGCGTGCTGCTCGGGCGCTGCGCTGGTGATGCCGGCGAAGTGCCGACGGCGCGCTTGAGCGAACTGGCGGCGCTCGGCAGCCTCGCTCTGCTGCTACTGATCGATCTCGCCGTGTACTGGCACGGCTGGCCCGGGCAGCGGGTGTTCGCCACCTGGTTTGCCGCCGCCCACTGGCGCGGTCAGATTTCCTTCCTGCTCGACGCGCTGTCGTTGCCGGTGGCGACCTTGAGCGCGCTGATCGGCTGGCTGGTGGTGCGTTTCTCGGCCGCCTACCTGCATCGCGAGGCGGGCTTTCATCGCTACTTCATCGTCCTCGGCCTCTTCCTGTCCGGGCTGCAGGCGCTGCTGCTCGCCGGCAACGGGCTGCTGCTCTTCCTCGGTTGGGAAATGTGCGGGGTCGCTTCCTTCCTGCTCATCGGCTACGCCTGGCAGCGCCCGGTGGCGACCGGCAACGCGCTGTTCGCCTTCGTCAGCAACCGGGTCGGCGACGCCGGCCTGCTTTTCTCGCTCGGCCTGGCCGCTTACTGGGCCGGCAGTTTCGAGTGGCCGGCGCTGTTCGACGCCCAGTTGTCGCTGGTCGACCTGCGTGTGCTGGTGCTCGGCTTCGCCGTCGCCGCCCTGGCCAAGTCGGCACAACTGCCGTTCACGCCGTGGATCGCCCGGGCGCTGGAAGGGCCGACGCCGTCGTCGGCGATTTTCTACGGCGCGCTGCTGGTCCATGCCGGCGTCTTCCTGATGCTGCGCCTGTCGCCGCTGCTCGCCCAGTTGCCCGACGTGCAGGTGGCGCTGGTCGTGATCGGCGCGCTGACCGCGCTCTATGCCTGGCTGTGCGGCCTGGTGCAGAGCGACGTCAAGTCGGCGCTGATCTTCGCCACGGTCTTCCAGGTCGGCCTGATGTTCGTTACCATCGGCCTCGGCTGGACGACGCTGGCCACCTGGCACCTCTGCCTGCATGCCGCCTGGCGCGCCTGGCAGTTCCTGCTGGCGCCGTCCTGGCTGCAGCTGACCCGCGGCCGCCCGGCGCCGCCGCCGCGCTGGCTGGTGCGCAGCCAGACGCTGTACACGGCGGCGCTGCAGCGCTTCTGGCTCGACCGCCTGGGCATCATCCTGCTCGCCGCACCGACCGCGGCGATCGCCCGCGACGTGCGGGCGCTGGAAGAAAACTTCATCGACCGCGTCATCGGCGAACCCGGGCGCGGCCGGGCGGTCGCGCCGGACCGTCCGCTAGTCCAGGCCGACGGCCTGCCCGGTCGGCTGCTGGCGCTGCTCGCCGATTTCCTGCAACGCATCGAGAACCGCCTCCTGCTGCGCGGCCGCGGCGGTGCCGCCGAGCGCCTGCTGCGCGAAGCCGGCCGCTGGCTGGTGACGCTGGAGGGGCTGCTCGAACAACCGCGCTACCTGATGATGGCGGTGATGGCGACTTTCGTGGTGATCCTCTGATGCCGAGCGAGACTTTCTGGTTCCAGCAGGCGGCGCTGCCGCTGCTCGCCCTCCTGCAACTGCTGCCGCTGGCCGGCGCGGCGCTGGTCTATGCGCTCGGCGAACGGCCGGCGGCGGTGCTCGGCGGCAAGCTGTGCGCGCTGGCCGTCCTCCTCTTCGCCGGCTACGTCGCCGCCCAGGTCGACCCGACGCGGGCCGGCCTGCAACTGGCGGAACGCGGGGCGCTGCTCGGCTACCACGTCGCGGTCGACGGCATTGCCATCGTCTTCCTGCTGCTGGCGGCGCTGCTGACGCTGTTGATGACGCTGTACGGGATGAGCCGCGGCATGATCTCGCCGGGCCGCCTGTTCTCGGTGCTGCTGCTGGCCGAGGCCGGACTGGTCGGCATGCTGGTCACGGTCAATATCGCCTGGTTCGCCTTCTTCTCGGCGTTGGAACTGTGGGCGGTGGTTTATCTGCTGCGGCGCTGGGCGTCGTCGCGCGCCGAGACCCAGGCGCTGGCGCGCTTCGTCCAGTACCAGGGTTTCGGGCTGGCGCTCTTCGTTGCCGGCTGCTTCGTGCTCGGCTGGGGCTATGCCGAAAGCACCGGCGGGCGCTGGAGTTTCGACCTCTTCGACCTGAGCGGCACGCTGCCCGCCGGCAAGTTCCAGACCGCTGCCTTCTACCTGCTGTTCTACGGCCTGGCGGTGCGCACGCCGCTCTTCCCGCTGCACGGCTGGCTGCCCAACATGGCGCAGCACGGGCTGATCGCGGTGGCGCCGGCGCTGATGGTCGGGGTCAAGGTCGGCATCTACGGCATGGCCCGCTTCGTCCTGCCGCTGACGCCGGATGCCGTCCTCGCCTGGCAGCCCTACGTCGTCGGCTTCGCCATGGCCGGCGTCTTCTTCACCGCCGCGCTCGCCTTCCTGCAGAGCAACCTGCGCCGCTTACTCGCTTTCGCCGTGGTCAGCCATACCAGCCTGCTGGTGATCGGCCTGTTCAGCCTGCACGCCGCCGGCATTCAGGGGGCGGTGCTGCTCGCCGCCAACTTCGGGCTGGCGGTGACTGGCATGTGGTTCATCGTCGGCTTCGTCTTCCGGCGTACCGGGACTACCGAACTGGGCGAATTGTCCGGCCTGTTCGAGCGCATTCCCTTCCTCGCCGTCGCCTTCCTGACCTGTGGTCTGGCCATTGTCGGCATGCCCGGTACCCCCGGCTTCGACGCCGCCCACCTGGTGCTGGAGGCGGCGATCGACCGCTTCGGCGCGTTGTCCACGGTCGCCACCGCGCTCGGCAACGTGGCCGCCGCCGGCTTCCTGCTCTGGGCCTTCCAGAAGGCCTTCCTGTCACAGGAGAAGACGGCGGGGCGCGACGTGGACCGGACGCTGGCGATGGAATACGCGGTCTGCGGCATCGCCCTCGCGGCGCTGCTGGCGATCGGCTTCTTCACCGAGCCCTGGCTGCGCCTGACCGATACAGCCAGCCAGGCGCTGGCCGCGAGGTTCGTCCAATGAGCCCGCTGTTTCCTGAACTGCCCGTGCTCTCGCTGCTGGTGCTGCTGCCGGTCGCCGGCGCCGGGCTACTCTGGCTGTTGCCAGCCCGCCTGGCGCGGCCGGCGACTTTTGTCGCGCTGGCGGCGGTGCTGGCGCTGGCGACCCTGGCGCTGTTTTCCTATCGCCCGGAAACGGCGGGTTTCCAGCTCATGGAACGCTGGCCTTGGCTGACCGGGCTCGGTGTCGACTGGCTGCTGGCGGTGGATGGGCTGTCGGTGCTGTTCCTGCCGGCGACAGCCTTGCTCTTCCTCGGCGCGCTGACCGTCGCCGGCGATACCGGCGCCAACGCGCCGCGCCTCTTCCACAGTCTCCTGCTGCTGTTGCTGGCGGCGACGCTGGGCATCTTCTGCGCGATCGACCTGATCGTCTTCTTCGTCTTCTGGGAATTCAGCCTGCTTCCGGTCTTTTTCCTGCTGGCGCGATGGGGCGCCACCGCCGGCGCGCCGCAGGTCGCCGCGCGCTACGTGCTGATCATGCTCGCCGGCGGCTTTCCGCTGCTGCTCGCCTTTGTCGTCGTCGGCAGCGCGGGCGGCAGTTTCGACCTGACGGTGCTGCTCGGCCATCCGCTGCCGCTGCGCGAGCAGCGCATCGTCCTTGTCCTGATGCTGATCGGCTTCGGCTTCAAGCTGCCGCTGGTGCCTTTGCATACCTGGCTGCCGCAGTTCGCGCTGGCGGCGCCGGGTAGCCTGACCGCGCTGCTGCTCGGGCTGAAGGTCGGCGCCTACGGGCTGGTCAGGTTTGCCATTCCGTTGGCGCCGCAGGCGGCGCAGGACTGGCACTGGCTGCTCGCCGGTTTCGGCACGGTGACGCTGATCTACGGCGCGGTTGGCGTCCTGGCGCACAGCAACCTGCGCGTCGGCATGGCCTACGCCAGCATCTGCCACGTCGGGCTGGCGACGCTCGGTTTGTCGACGCTGTCCGGGCAGGGCGCGCAGGGGGCGATCTCGCTGCTGCTCAGCTTCACGGTGGCGAGCGGCGGCGGCATGCTGCTGCTCGAATGCCTGCGCCAGCGCACCGGCTCGACCGACGTCCAGGCGCTGGGCGGGGCGGCGCGGACCATGCCGCTGTTGGCCAGCGGGGTGCTGATGTGCGGCCTGGCCGGCGTCGGCATGCCGGGGACGAGCAGCTTCCCGGCCGAGTTCCTGCTTATCCTGGCGACGCTGGATCGCTACACCGGGGCCGGCATGGCGGCGCTGTTCGGGCTGGCGATCGCCGCCGGCGCCTTCCTCGCCCTCTACCGCAAGGCTTTCTTCGGGCCGCTGACGCAGCCGGCGGTGGCCACCGCCCGGGACCTGCGGCCGGCCGAGTGGTGGGTGCTGCTGGCCCTGATCGCGATGATCGTCGGCATCGGCGTCTATCCGGCGCCCTGGCTGGATATCGTGCGCCCGTCGGCGGAAGCCTGGGCGGCCGGGCTGCGGGGCTAGGCGATGGCGGAAAGTCCCGCGCCGGTGCCGGAGCGGCCGCGTTGCCGCGGCTGCCGCCACTACTACATCACCTTCGACGCGGATTTTCCCTACGGCTGCCGCCAGCTCGGCTTCAAGAGCGCGCGCGAGCCGATGCGCGACGTCATCGAGTCGTCGGGCCAGCCCTGCCTCTATTTCACGCCGGGCAAGCCGGCGCCCGGCTGATCAGGCCTTCTTGACGAATTCCGACTTGAGCTGCATGGCGCCGATGCCGTCGATCTTGCAGTCGATGTCGTGGTCGCCGTCGATCAGGCGGATGTTCTTGACCTTGGTGCCGACCTTGACCACCGACGACGAGCCCTTGATCTTCAGGTCCTTGATCACGGTGACGCTGTCGCCGTCCTTGAGTTCGTTGCCGTTGGCGTCGCGCCAGACCTTGGCTTCTTCTTCGGCGACGGCCGGGCCGTCCTTCGGCCACTCATGGGCGCATTCGGGGCAGATGTAGAGCGGGCCGTCCTCGTAGGTGAAGGCGGAGTTGCATTGCGGGCAGTTGGGCAGGGCGCTCATGGTTCAGTATTCTTCCTGGTGGCCGCCCATCAGGTTGGGCAGCAGGCGGTGGGCACGCGCGATGGCGTGCGGGAGGTCGGGACAGATGTTGTCGTCGCCGACGGCGTCGATGAAGCCGGCGCGGTAGAGCAGCGAGCCGGGTTGCGAATTGAGGCCGCACAGCAGCAGCGTGCAGCCGCGCTTGGCCAGCTTGTCGCGCAAGTTTTCCAGGCCTTCGAGGCCGGTGGTGTCGAGCTGGACCAGGCGGGTGGTGTCGAGGATGACGACTTCCGGATGGCCGGCGCGCGGGTCGAGCAGTTCTTCGAGCTTGTTCACCGCGCCGAAGAACAGCGAACCGTACAGCTGCCAGGCGGCGACGCGCAGCGTGCCGTCGGGGTAGAGCAGGTGCGGCTCCTGCGCTTCCTCGTCGAGCGGCAGGCGCTCGATGCGGGTCAGTTCGGACATGCGGTAGATGAAGAACAGGCTGGCCAGCACCATGCCGAGTTCGACGGCGATGGTCAGGTCGAAGAGTACGGTGACCAGGAAGACGCTGACCAGGATCAGGCGGTAATTCCACGAGTAGCGGCGCAGTTCCTTGAACTCGTGCCATTCGCCCATGTTGATGGCGACCACCATGACGATCGCCGACAGCGTCGCCAGCGGCACGTAGGCGGCGAGCGGCGCAGCGACCAGGACGACGGCGAGCAGGGTCAGCGCGTGGATGATGCCGGCGATCGGCGTGCGGCCGCCCGACTTGACGTTGGTCGAGGTCCGGGCGATCGCGCCGGTTGCCGCGAAGCCGCCGCTGAGCGGGGCGATGATGTTGGCCAGCCCCTGGGCGACGAGTTCCTGGTTGGGGTCGTGGCGGTCGTCGATCTGGCTGTCGGCGACGCGCGCCGAGAGCAGCGATTCGATGGCGCCGAGCAGGGCGATGGTGATCGCCGGCGAGATCAGCTTGCCGAAGTCGTGGATCGACACGGCGGGGAAACCGAAGGCCGGGAGTTCCTGCGGAATGCCGTTAAAGCGGCTGCCGATGGTTTCCACCGGCAGGTCGAGCGCCCAGGCGGCGATGGTGCCGACCACCAGCACGGCGAGCGGGCCGGGCGCCCGGCGCAGCGGCGCGAAGCGTTGCGCCAGCCGGTTGTAGGAGAGCAGGAAGGCGAAGCAGGCGACCGACAGCGCCAGTGTCGGCAGGTCTACGGTATGGGCGTGCGCCGCCAGCACCTTGATCCGGGCGAAGAACTCGGCCGGCAGGTTGGCGATGGTGAGGCCGAAGAAATCCTTGATCTGGGCCAGGAAAATGACGACGGCGATGCCATTGGTGAAGCCGATGACGACGGTCACCGGGATGAAGCGGATCAACTGGCCCATGCGCGTCAGTCCCATGGCCAGCAGCATGACGCCGGCCAACATGGTGGCGCCGAGCAGGTTGGCGAAGCCGTGGGCGGCGACGATGCCGTAGATGATGGGGATGAAGGCGCCGGTCGGGCCGCCGATCTGCACCCGTGAGCCGCCGAGCAGCGAAATGATCAGGCCGGCGACGATGGCGGTCCAGATGCCGGCGGTCGGCGACACCCCGGAAGCGATCGCGAAGGCCATCGCCAGCGGCAGCGCCAGCACGCCGACGGTGATCCCGGCGCCGAGGTCCTTGCCAAACTGGGCCCGGTCGTAAGTCGGCAGGCAATCCAGCAGCTTGGGACGGAAGGCGATCTTCATCATGACGCGCGCTCGGGGAGAGAAGCGTAGCATTATATGAGTATGCTATTAATCGTCAATGTTAATCATATGTTAATATCACGACGAAGGAATACGACAAGAGAAGACTCATGGAGAAACGCACCGCCCGCCTGACCCTGCTGATCGACCCGCGGAAGAAGCAGATCTTCGAGGAAATCTGTGCCGCGCAGGATCTGACGCCGTCGCAGGTCGTGCGCCGGCTGATCCGCCAGTACATCATCGACAACGCCGGCGAACGTGAATTGCCGGACTGGCTGCGTGCCTCGGTGCGCGGCGATTAATCGTCGTCCGGCCGGGGTGGTGCCAGGCGGCCGAGTTCGCGCAGAATGCCGCCGATCGCCCAGACCATGAGGACCAGCCCGCCACCGGCGCTGGCTACTGCCTCCGCCGTGCTGCGCGGAAAGCTGTCGAGGAGCACGCCATCGCCGCCGGCAAACCAGGCGACGCCGAGCGCGAGGCAAAGGAAACCGAACAGGTCGACCAGCAGATAGCCGAACAGTCGGTAGGGGCGGGGACGGGGCAGTGCACTCATGGTGACATTCTGACAAAAATTTGCGTTTCGGGCTTGACAAGCGACTTTGTCAAGCTTGGTTATGCACAGCGTCGATTTTTCGTCGCGCCCCGGCTTGCTGTCTCGCTGGCGAATTTGACAGATTCGATTGGCGGGCGATAAATCACATGGAATCAATGATTTGCGAATTTGCGCAAGTTTTGCGCAGGGCAAGGAAAAGCCTTGTGGGGCGGTCACTTAGCGGTGTGTCCCGCAAGTAACCAACAGACTTATCCACAGGTTTTGTGGATAGATCGAAAACCTCTAGGCCGGGGTGGCTATTGACCGCCAAACTTAAAGTAACGCTTTAAGATTTGGCCAAAAATGCTGCGCTGCAAAAGAATTGGGCCGCTGCCGCGGCCCAGGTTTTTCTTGCGTCCTACTTGACCCGCATGCCGGGTTGCGCCCCGCTGTCGGGCGCCAGCAGGTAGAGCCCCGGCGTCTTGCCGTCGAGGTCGGAAGCGGCGAGCACCATGCCTTCGGAAAGGCCGAATTTCATCTTGCGCGGCGCCAGGTTGGCGACCATCACGGTCAGCCGGCCGACCAGTTGCGCCGGGTCGTAGGCCGCCTTGATGCCGGCGAAGACGTTGCGCGTCTTCTCCTCGCCGATATCGAGCGTCAGGCGCACCAGCTTGTCGGCGCCGTCGACGTGCTCGGCATTGACGATCTTGGCGATGCGCAGGTCGACCTTCATGAAGTCGTCGATATTGCACAGGCCGTCGGTGCTGGCCGGGACTTCCTTCTTTTCGGCTGCCTTGGCGGCGGGCTTGGCCGGGGCTTCGGTGGCCGCCGGGGCCAGCGACTGCTTGTTGGCCTCGATCAGCGCTTCGATCTGCTTGGCGTCGACGCGCGTCATCAGGTGGCTGTAGGCGTTGATCGCGTGGCCGCCGGCGAGCAGCGTGCCGGCGTCGGCCCAGGTCAGCGGCGCCAGGTTCATGAAGGCCTCGACCTTGGCGGCGGTGGCCGGCAGCACCGGCTTCAACAAAACGGTGAGCAGGCGGAACAGGTTGAGGGCGTTCGAGCAGGCGGCGTGCAGTTCGCTCTCCTTGCCTTCCTGCTTGGCTAGTTCCCACGGCTTGACGCTGTCGACGTACTGGTTGGCGCCGTCGGTCAGGGCCATGATCTCGCGGATCGCCTTGCTGAATTCGCGGGCTTCGAACAGTTCGGCAATGCGTGGCGCCGCATCGCGGATGGCGCGGATCGCCGGCAGGCTGTCGTCGGCCGGGGCCAGTTGGCCGTTGAAACGCTTGGCGATGAAACCGGCGGCGCGGCTGGCGATGTTGACGTACTTGCCGACCAGGTCGGAATTCACGCGGGCGACGAAGTCGTCGAAGCTGAGGTCGATGTCTTCCATCGTGTTCGACAGCTTGGCGGCGAAGTAATAACGCAGCCATTCCGGGTTCATGCCACTGTTCAGGAAGCTTTCGGCGGTGATGAAGGTGCCGCGCGATTTCGACATCTTGGCGCCGTCGACGGTGAGGAAGCCGTGCGCGAAGATCTTGGTCGGCGTGCGGTAGCCGGCATGCTGCAGTTCCGCCGGCCAGAACAGCGCGTGGAAGTAGAGGATGTCCTTGCCGATGAAGTGGTAGAGCTCGGTCGACGAGTCCTTCTTGAAGAACTCGTCGAAATCGAGACCTTGCTTGGCGCACAGGTTGCGGAACGAACCCATGTAGCCGATCGGCGCGTCGAGCCAGACGTAGAAGTACTTGCCCGGGGCGTCGGGAATCTCGAAGCCGAAGTAGGGAGCGTCGCGCGAGATGTCCCAGTCGGAGAGCTTGTTGTCGCCGGGGGCGCCCAGCCATTCCTGCATCTTGTTGGCGGCTTCGGCCTGCAGCACGCCGCTGCCCGTGTATTCGCGCAGGAAGGCCTCGCAGCGTGGGTCGGAGAGCTTGAAGAAGTAGTGGTCGGAATGGCGCAGCTCGGGCTTGGCGCCGGAGACGGCCGAGAACGGCTCGATCAGGTCGGTCGGCGCGTAGGCGGCGCCGCAGACTTCGCAGTTGTCGCCGTACTGGTCCTTGGCGTGGCACTTCGGGCACTCGCCCTTGATGAAGCGGTCGGGCAGGAACATCTGCTTGACCGGGTCGTAGTACTGTTCGATCGAGCGCACCTCGATCAGGCCGGCCGCCTGCAGCTTGCCGTAGATGTCGTTGGCGCAGGCGCGGGTTTCCGGCGAGTGCGTGCTGTAATAGTTGTCGAAACCGACCAGGAAGCCGGCGAAATCGCGTGAATGTTCGCCATGCACGCGTTCGATCAGTTGTTCCGGCGTGATCCCCTCTTTTTCGGCGCGCAACATGATCGGTGTGCCGTGCGTGTCGTCGGCGCAGACGTACCAGCATTCGTTGCCGGACATCTTCTGGAAACGCACCCAGATGTCGGTCTGGATGTATTCGACGAGGTGGCCGAGGTGGATGGCGCCGTTGGCGTAGGGCAGGGCGGAGGTGACGAGGATCTTGCGCGACATGGGGCGACGGAGTTGGGCAAAACCCCGATTCTACCGCGCTCTGACCCAAAGCCGAGGGGAGGCTTGTTGCGGTGCGGGACAAAGCTGGGTGGCGCAAGCCTGGATTGATACATTTATCAGTTGATCCGGCGGCCAGTGCTGGGCAGAATTCGTTCTATCAGGAGGGTTTATGAATTTTGCCGTTATCGAGGACAGTCGCAGTCAGGCCGAAGTGCTGAAGGCCTTGTTGAAGAGCGAGGGTTATCAGGTCGAGGTGTTTGCCGACGGCCAGTCCTTTCTCGACGCGCTGGCCACACGCAGCTTCGATTTCTACGTCGTGGACTGGGTTCTGCCCGATGTCGGCGGCGACGTGCTGGTCGGCAAGATTCGCGAGCGTTACGGCTGGGATGTGCCGATCGTCGTGTGTACCGCGCGCACCGAGGAAGAACACGCCTCCGATATCCTGCGCCTGGGCGCCGACGATTACGTGCCGAAGCCGGTCCGCTACATGGAGTTTCTCGCCCGCGTCGATGCGTTGCTGCGCCGGCGCCGGGCCAAGCACCCGGATCTGGTCCGTATCGGCAACATCGAACTCGATGCCGAGGGACGGCGGGTCCGTCTGGCCGGGCAGGAAGTCGATCTGACGCAGCGTGAGTTCGACCTCGCCGCCGTCTTCCTGAAGAACATCGGCCGGGTGCTGGCGCGCGAGGAACTGTTGGCCGCCGTCTGGGCGCGCGAAGCCGATGTCGATACGCGCACCGTCGATACCCACGCCAGCCGGCTGCGCAAGAAGCTCGGCCTGTCCGGTGAAAGCGGCTTGATGCTGACCTCGGTCTACGGTCAGGGTTATCGTCTGGATACCGTTTCCGGCTGATTTGCGGCCGGGCTTTGGGCTATACTCTACGAAATCAGTCGGGTATTGTCCGACGCCAGCCCAAGCGGAGTGTCCATGAGCCTTACCGAACAGCAGGTCAGGAATGTCCTGGCCGAAACCATCGATCCCAATACCGGGAAGAGCTATCTTGCCGGCAAGTGCCTGAAGAATCTGCGCCTTGATGCCGACGGGGTCGCTTTCGACATCGAACTCGGCTATCCGGCGAACAGCCAGCACGAGATCATCCGCCAGCAGATCGTCGATGCGCTGGCCGCGTTGCCGGGCGCCGGCAGGATCAGCGTCCGCGTCTCCAGCAATATCGTCGCCCATGCCGTCCAGGTTGGCGTCAAGCTGCTGCCGGGGGTGCGCAACATCATTGCCGTCGCTTCCGGCAAGGGTGGCGTCGGCAAGAGCACGACGGCGGTCAACCTGGCCTTGGCGCTGGCCCAGGAAGGCGCCCGGGTCGGCCTGCTCGACGCCGATATCTACGGCCCGTCGCAGCCGCAGATGCTGGGATTGGCCGGTCGCCAGCCGGAGTCGCTCGACGGCAAGAGCATGGAACCGCTCGAGGCTTACGGCGTGCAGGCGATGTCGATCGGTTTCATGGTCGATGTCGAAACGCCGATGGTCTGGCGCGGGCCGATGGTGGCGCAGGCACTTGACCAGTTGCTCAACGAGACGCGCTGGCGGGACGTCGATTACCTGATCGTCGATATGCCGCCGGGCACCGGCGACACGCAATTGTCGCTGGCGCAGAAGGTGCCGGTGACCGGCGCGGTGATCGTCACGACGCCGCAGGACATCGCCCTGATCGACGCCCGCAAGGGCTTGAAGATGTTCGAGAAGGTGAACATCCCGATCCTCGGCATCGTCGAGAACATGAGCATCCACGTCTGTTCGAACTGCGGTCACGCCGAGCACATCTTCGGTGAAGGCGGCGGCGAGCAGATGTGCAAGGACTACGGCAGCGAATTCCTGGGCAGTCTGCCGCTGGAAATGAGCATCCGCCAGATGGCCGATGGCGGCAAGCCGACGGTGGTCGGCGCGCCGGATTCGCCGGCCGCCGAAATCTACCGCCGCATCGCCCGCCGGGTGGCGGTCAAGGTCGCCGAAAAGGCCAAGGACATGAGTTCGAAGTTCCCCAACATCGTCGTCCAGAACACCTGATTTTTTACACATTGCAGCGAATAAAGGCGGGTAAAATCCCGCCTTTATTTTTGGTTGACCGCAGGATTCCCGTATGGCCATCAAATCGGATAAGTGGATACGCCGCATGGCGCAGGAACACGGCATGATCGAGCCGTTCGCGCCGGAACTGGTGCGCGAGGCGAACGGCCAGAAGATCGTCTCCTACGGTACCTCGAGCTACGGCTACGACATCCGCTGCGCGCGCGAATTCAAGGTGTTCACCAACATCAATTCGACCGTCGTCGATCCCAAGAACTTCGACCCGAAGTCCTTCGTCGAGATCGAGTCCGACGTCTGCATCATTCCGCCGAACTCCTTCGCGCTGGCGCGGACCATGGAATACTTCCGCATCCCGCGCTCGGTGCTCACCGTCTGCCTCGGCAAATCGACCTATGCGCGCTGCGGCATCATCGTCAACGTGACGCCTTTCGAGCCGGAATGGGAAGGTCACGTCACCCTCGAATTCTCGAACACGACGCCGCTGCCGGCCAAGATCTACGCCGGCGAGGGGTGTGCGCAGGTGCTGTTCTTCGAGTCCGACGAAATCTGCGAGACCTCGTACAAGGATCGCGGCGGCAAGTACCAGGGGCAGGAAGGCGTCACCCTGCCCAAGATCTGACCGCCGTCTGTAACGTAAACCGCTTACTCTTCGACCCGCTGCGGCGGGTCGCCGCTTTTGGGGATACACCATGCGCTTCCATTTTCCGGTCATCATCATCGATGAAGACTTCCGTTCCGAAAATGCCTCCGGGCTGGGTATCCGGGCGCTGGCCGACGCCTTGCAGAGCGAGGGGCTGGAAGTGCTCGGCGTCACCAGCTACGGCGACCTGACCTCGTTCGCCCAGCAGCAGAGCCGGGCGTCGGCCTTCATCCTGTCGATCGACGACGAGGAACTGGCGCTCGAACCGGAAGAAACGCTCGCCGAACTGCGCGCCTTCGTCGGCGAAATCCGCCACAAGAACGCCGAGATCCCGATCTTCCTGCACGGTGAGACGCGCACCAGCCGCCACATCCCGAACGACATCCTGCGCGAGCTGCACGGTTTCATCCACATGCACGAGGACACGCCGGAATTCATCGCCCGCAACATCAAGCGCGAGGCGCATGCCTATCTCGATAGCCTGCCGCCGCCCTTCTTCCGCGCGTTGACCCACTACGCCGCCGACGGCTCCTACTCCTGGCACTGCCCCGGCCACTCGGGCGGCGTCGCCTTCCTGAAGAGCCCGGTCGGCCAGATGTTCCACCAGTTCTTCGGCGAGAACATGCTGCGCGCCGACGTGTGCAACGCGGTCGAGGAACTCGGCCAGCTGCTCGACCACACCGGCCCGGTTGCAGCCTCCGAGCGCAACGCGGCGCGCATCTTCAACTGCGACCATCTCTACTTCGTCACCAACGGCACCTCGACCTCGAACAAGATCGTCTGGAACTCGACCGTGGCGCCGGGCGACATCGTTGTCGTCGACCGCAACTGCCACAAGTCCATCCTGCACTCGATCATCATGACCGGCGCCATTCCGGTCTTCCTGATGCCGACGCGCAACAACTTCGGCATCATCGGGCCGATCCCGAAGAGCGAGTTCGCCTGGGAAAACATCCAGAAGAAGATCGACGCCAACCCCTTCATCGAGGACAAGACGGCCAAGCCGCGCGTGCTCACCATCACCCAGTCGACCTACGACGGCGTGCTCTACAACGTCGAGGACATCAAGGCCATGCTCGACGGCAAGATCGACACCCTGCATTTCGACGAAGCCTGGCTGCCGCACGCCGCCTTCCACGATTTCTACGGCGATTACCACGCCATCGGCGCCGATCGCCAGCGCTGCAAGGAGTCGATGATCTTCGCCACGCAATCGACGCACAAGCTGCTCGCCGGTCTCTCGCAAGCCTCGCAAATCCTCGTCCAGGATTGCGAGGAACGCCACCTCGACCGCGATGCCTTCAACGAGGCCTACCTGATGCATACCTCGACCTCGCCGCAGTATTCGATCATTGCCTCGTGCGACGTCGCGGCGGCGATGATGGAAGCGCCGGGCGGCACCGCGCTGGTCGAGGAGTCGATCGCCGAAGCGCTCGACTTCCGCCGCGCCATGCGCAAGGTCGACGAGGAATGGGGCACCGGCTGGTGGTTCAAGGTCTGGGGGCCGGACGATCTGTCCGAGGAAGGCATCGAGGAGCGCGATGCCTGGATGTTGAAGCCCGGCCACCGTTGGCACGGCTTTGGCAAACTCGCCGAAGGCTTCAACATGCTCGACCCGATCAAGGCGACGATCATCACCCCGGGCCTCGACGTCGATGGCGACTTCGGCGAGCGCGGCATTCCGGCGGCGATCGTCACCAAGTACCTCGCCGAGCACGGCGTCATCGTCGAGAAGTGCGGCCTCTACAGCTTCTTCATCATGTTCACCATCGGCATCACCAAGGGCCGCTGGAACACGCTGGTCACCGCGCTGCAGCAGTTCAAGGACGATTACGACAAGAACCAGCCGCTGTGGAAGGTGCTGCCCGAGTTCGTGCAGAAGCACACGCGCTACGAGCGGATGGGCCTGAAGGACCTGTGCAAGCAGATCCACGCGGTGTACAAGGAAAACGACGTCGCCCGCCTGACCACCGAGATGTACCTCTCGGACATGGTGCCGGCGATGCGTCCGGCCGACGCCTGGGCGCGCATGGCGCACCGCGAGATCGAGCGTGTCCGCCTCGACGAGCTTGAAGGGCGCATTACCTCGGTGCTGCTGACCCCCTATCCGCCGGGGATTCCGCTCCTCATCCCGGGCGAGCGCTTCAACGCCACCATCGTCCGTTACCTGAAGTTCGCGCGCGACTTCAACGCCCGCTTCCCCGGCTTCGAGACCGACATCCACGGTCTGGTCAAACGCGAGGACGGCGAGTACTACGTCGACTGCGTGCGCTGAACCCGCTTGCCGGCGGCTTCAGCGCCGCCGGTAGCTGACGAAGGCGCAGCCGGGGCCGGCGCTGCGTGCGCTTTCCTGCCAGTCGGCAGCGGAGATTTCCGGGAACCAGGCGTCGCCGTCCGGCGCCAGGTCAACTTCGGTGATTTCCAGACGGTCGGCCAGCGCCATCGCCTGTTCGTAGATCTGGGCGCCGCCGATGACGAACAGCTTCTCCGCGTCCGCCGCCAGGGCGATGCCGTCGGCCAGCGCGTGGGCCAGTTCGGCGCCCGGTGCGCTGTAGTCCGCTTGTCTGCTGATCACGATGTTGCGCCGGCCGGGCAGGGGGCGGAAGCGCTCGGGCAGCGATTCCCAGGTCTTGCGGCCCATCAGAACAGCGTGGCCGGCAGTCAGGCGCTTGAAGTGCGCCATGTCCTCGGGAATGTTCCAGAGCAGCCGGTTGTCCTTGCCGATCACGCGGTTGTTGGCGACGGCGACGATCAGGATGATTTCGGGCATGCTCAGCTCCGGAACTGGCGCAGGTGGGCGATCAGGCCCTGGGTCGAAGCGTCGAGCGCGTCGTCCTGGCGTTCGCCGCGCAGGCTGGGCGCCAGCCGGCTGGCCATTTGCTTGCCCAACTCGACGCCCCACTGGTCGAAGGAGTTGAGTCGCCACAGCACGCCCAGGCAGAACACCTTGTGCTCGTAGAGGGCGATCAATTGGCCGAGCGTGAATGGGCTCAGTTCGGGCAGGACGATGGTGGTCGACGGCTGGTTGCCGGGGAAGGTACGGTAAGGGACCAGGGCTTCGTCAATGCCGGCGGCGCGCGCTTCGTCCGCGGTCTGGCCGAAGGCGAGCGCTGACGATTGTGCCAGGCAGTTGGCGAGCAGGTTGCTGTGGTGGCCGGGGAGTGGAAAATCGGAGCGGCCGAGGGCGATGAAATCGCAGGCGACCAGCGCGCTGCCCTGGTGCAGCAACTGGAAGAAGGAGTGCTGGCCGTTGGTGCCGGGTTCGCCCCAGAGTATCGGGTTGGTCGTGTAATCGACGAACTTGCCGTCGCGGTCCACGCGCTTGCCGTTGCTCTCCATTTCCAGCTGTTGCAGGTGTTTGGGCAGCAGGCGCAGCGAGTGGCTGTAGGGAAAGATGCCCTGGCTGTGGGCGGCGAGGAAGTTGCTGTTCCACAGGGCGAGCAAAGCCAGGGTCAGCGGCAGGTTCTGCTCGGCCGGCGCCGAGAAGAAGTGCTCGTCGAGATCGTGGGCTCCGGCCAGCAATTGGGAAAAGTTGCGGCAACCCACCGCCAGGGCGATCGGCAGGCCGATCGACGACCACAACGAAAAACGGCCGCCGACCCAGTCGGCAAACGGGAAGACGTTTTCCGGGGCGATGCCGAAGGCGGCGGTCGCTTCCAGGTTGGTCGAAGCGGCGACGAAATGGCGGGCGACCGCGCTGTCGTCACCAGCGGCGTGGAGCAGCCAGTCGCGCGCGGTGCGCGCGTTGGTCAGCGTTTCCAGTGTAGTGAAGGTCTTGCTGGCAACGACGAACAGCGTCGTGCGCGGGTTCAGGCGGACCAGTTCGCTGGCCAGATCGGCGCTGTCCAGATTGGCGACGAAATGCACGCGCAAGTCCGGCAGGCGGTGCGCCGCTAGCGCTTGTGCGGCCATCCGCGGGCCGAGGTCGGAGCCGCCGATACCGAGATTGACCACGTCGGTGATGCGTTCGCCGGAAAAGCCGCGCCAGTTGCCGTTGTGAATCTGCTCGCAGAAATTCTCCATGCGCTCGAGCACGCTGCGCACTTCGGCCGGTGCCTTGGCGCCGGCGCGCAGCCGGCAATGGCCGACGGCCCGGCCTTCGGTATGGTTGATCGCCTCGCCATCGCGCATCCGGCGCACCCAATCCTGCCAGTTGCAGCTTTGCGCCAGGTCGCGCAGCAGCGCCAGCGTGGTCCGGTCGATGCGTTGCTTGGAAAAGTCGAGCAGCAGACGGTCGTGGATCAGCGACAAATGCTCGAAACGCTGCGGGTCGGCAGCGAACAACTCGCGCAGGTGACGTGGGCCGATTTCCCGGGCGTGTCCGGCAAGCGCCTGCCAGGCGGCAGTGTCGGTCAGTCGTCCCATGGTTCAGACGGCGACCGGCGCCGTGATGTGCGGATGCGGATCGTACTGGTCGAGACGGAAATCCTCGAACCTGAAGGCGAAGATGTCCTGCACTTCGGGGTTGATCCACATCGTCGGCAAGGCGCGCGGTTCGCGCGCCAACTGCAGGCGTGCCTGATCGAAATGGTTGCTGTAGAGGTGGGCGTCGCCGAAGGTATGGACGAAGTCGCCCGGGCGGTAGCCGCAGACCTGCGCCAGCATCATCGTCAGCAGCGCGTAGGAGGCGATGTTGAACGGCACACCGAGGAAGATGTCGGCGCTGCGCTGGTAGAGCTGGCAGGACAGGCGGCCGTCGGCGACATAGAACTGGAACAGGCAATGGCAGGGCGGCAGGGCCATGCTGTCGACGTCGCCGGGGTTCCAGGCGGAAACGATGTGGCGGCGCGAATCGGGGTTGTGCTTGAGACTGTGCACCAGTTGCGCGATCTGGTCGACCAGGCGGCCGTCGGGCGTTTCCCAGCGCCGCCACTGCTTGCCGTACACCGGACCAAGGTTGCCGTTCTCGTCGGCCCATTCGTCCCAGATGCGGACGCCGTTTTCCTTGAGGTAGGCGATGTTGGTGTCGCCCTGCAGGAACCACAACAGTTCGTGGATGATCGATTTGAGGTGGAGTTTCTTCGTGGTCAGGGCCGGAAAGCCCTGGGCCAGGTCGAAGCGCATCTGCCAGCCAAAGACCGAACGGGTGCCGGTGCCGGTGCGGTCGCTCTTGTCGTTGCCGTGTTCCAGCACGTGGCGCATCAGGTTGAGGTATTGCTGCATCGTAATGCTTGTTTCGTTCTTGGAAAAACGCTGTCATTCTACCGTGCATGTTGCCTTTCCGTCCCGCATGGCATCGGATTAGAATGGCCGCTGACTGCTGCCGGGGGCGGAGCGGCGGGGCCAGACGAGGAGGCGAAGTGCTGAACAAGATGGGAAATCTGGGCGGGCTGTTCGACCGGAAAAACGGTCATCCGTTGGCCAACCCGCGCGAGTTGCAGCAGATCGTCAGCGAATTGCCGCGCGATAACGCCTTCAAGTCGCTTGATGAGATCGGCGGTTGGCTGGAGTCGCTGGCGGTCGCCGAAGGCTTTCCCGCCGATCGGCTGTTCGTCGCCGCCAGCCAGCTCGAGGATGCGGCGGCGCCGCATCTGCGGCGACTGTCGCGCGAATACCTGCACACCATCCGTTTGTCGAAGGCCGAAGAGCGTCGGCTGTGGGCGATCAACGCCGGTTTCTGGCGGCAACTGGCGGAGGTCTATGAAAAGGCGCTGGCCGGCCTGGTTGCCGCCGGGCCGACGCCGGAGGCGCTGCGTCTCCAGTTGCCCGGCTTGTGCGCGCGCCTGATCGCTGCACTGCGGGCCCAGCTCAAATGGGAGCAGTTTCACTACGGGCCGACGCCGCCCACGCTCTGGGCACGCCTGGGGGCCGCCATGCTGCGGGCGGAAGAATGCGCGGTGGCGACTCGTCTAAGCAATCTCGGCGGTCTGACCGGCAGTACATCGCCGCTCGCCGAGTATCGCAAGGCAATGGTTTTTCACGCCGCCTCGATGGACAGCCTGCTGCCGCTGGAAATCGAGCTTGCCGAACGTTTCATCGCCCATTACCTGCTGGCTTTCGATTTTCCGCAGCAAGGCGAGCACGATTGCGTCTATTGGGTCGACCTGGCGCTCGCCCAGCCGCCGCTGCGCCTGGCGCGGATGCCGGCGGAAGCGACGCCGACCCTGCGCTTTTTCCGCCCGGGAAGGGCGCATCGCGAAATGGCGGAGTTGCTGCAGTTGCTTGAGCGCGGCGGCGATGTCCCGGCCGACATCATGCTCGGCGGCCAGTACCCGGCGAAAACCCTGATCCCGGTCCTGCGTCACCTCTGCGCCTACCTGGCGCCGATCCCGCCGCAGCGCCGGCACGACCGGCATCGGGTCAAGCATCGCTTGTCGGTGATGAGCGGGCTGGTCAATGCCTATGTTGTCTTTTCCGGCGAGTTCGGCGGTCGGCCGGCCGGTTTGCAGATCGAAAGCTGGGTGGTCGAGAACGTCAGTCGCGGCGGCTTCGGTGCCTACGTCAACAGCATTCCCGGCGAGTGGTTGAAGGTCGGCGCGCTGCTCGCCCTGCAGCCGGAAGGCGGCGAGAACTGGGTGCTCGGTTGCGTCCGTCGCTATCACCGGGAGAGCGAGGACGAGGCGCGGGTCGGCATCGAGACGCTGGCGCGGGCAGTGGTCGCCGCCGAACTGAAACCGAAGATGGCGTCCAGCTACGCCGCAGTCGGCGGCATTCCGGCGTTGTTGCTGGAGGAAGGGAACGCGCCGGGCGAATTGCGCGTCGTGCTGCCGCCCTACACCTTCGATCCGCGCGAAGCCCTTGAATTCGTCCGTGACGGCAAGCCCGGCCTGCTCGAACCGCTGCTCGTCATCGAGCAGACCAACGATTACGAACTGGCCCGCTACCGCGTCCTGGCCGGCTGAGCTTCAGCGCGGGCGGAGCGCCGATTTCGGACGGAAAGCCTGGATCACCTGCGGATCGGTCTCGGCGTAGGGGCCGCCGATCAGGTCGATGCAGTAGGGAATGGCGGCGAAGATGCCGACGTGACTGACGCTGCCGTCCGCGGCGCGGACGCCTTCGAGCGTTTCGCGGATCGATTTCGGTTGCCCGGGCAGGTTGACGATCAGCGCCTGCTTGCGGATCACCGCGACCTGCCGCGACAGGATCGCGGTCGGCACGAAATTCAGGCTGATGCGCCGCATTTCCTCGCCGAAGCCGGGCATTTCCTTGTCGGCGACGGCCAGCGTCGCTTCCGGCGTGACGTCGCGCGGTGCCGGGCCGGTGCCGCCGGTGGTCAGCACCAGGTGGCAGCCGCAATCATCGACCAGCTCGATCAGCGTCGCTTCGATGCCCGGCCGGTCGTCGGCGATCAACCGGGTTTCGGCGCGCCACGGCGTGGTCAGCGCACTGCCCAGCCATTCCTGCAGCGCCGGAATGCCCTTGTCCTCGTAGATGCCGGTAGAGGCGCGGTCGCTGATCGAGACCAGGCCGACCACCAGGGTGTCAGGCGTCGTCATGCTCGGTCTCCGTGTTGTCGGTCGGGGTGGCGTCGAGGTCCTTGAGGAACTGGAAGATGGCGCGGTAGCTCTTCGGCGGCTTGCCGGCCTCCTGTTCCTTCAGTGCGTTGCGGCGCAACTGGCGCAATTGCTGGAGGTCGGCGCCGGGCCACTGGTTGGCGATCTCGGTCAGCGTCGATTCTTCTTCCAGCAAGCGCGTGCGGAAACGCTCCAGACGGTGCAGGCGCGCCGTTTCCGCCGCCGATTCGCCGCGCAGTAGCGCCAGGCCGGCGCGGATCGGTTCCTCGTCCACGCCGCGCATCAGTTTGCCGATATACTGCATCTGGCGGCGGCGGGCGCCGTGGGCGGTGATCTTCTGGCAATCGCGCACCGCGGCCAGCAAGGTTTCCGGCAGATCGATGCGCTTCAACTGGCCGACCGAGAGTTCGACCAGCTCGGCGCCGAGGTCGCGCAGCGCGTGCATCGCCTCCTTCTGCTTGGTCTTCGAGGGGCGAACGAGGTCTTCGGGGTAGGTATCGTCTTGCATGGCAGCATCCGGAACGGCAACGGCGGGCTGCTATGATAGCGACTTTTCCCCGCCAGGACGCCGTCCACATGTCCGAGACCGCCGCTTTTTCCCACGCCTTCGCCGACCTCCAGCAACTCGCCGAGGATGTCCTCAAGCATGCCCGCGCGCACGGTGCCAGCGCCTGCGAGGTCGATGTCTCGGAGGGCTTCGGGCAGTCGGTGACGGTGCGCTGCGACGAAGTCGAGACCATCGAATTCAACCGCGACAAGGGCATCGGCGTCACCGTCTATGCCGGCCAGCGCAAGGGCTACGCGAGCACTTCCGACTTTTCCGTGCAGGCCCTGCGCGATACCGTCGAGGCGGCGCTCAACATCGCCCGCTTCACCGCCGAAGACGATTGCGCCGGCCTTGCCGACGCCGCGCTGATGGCCCGCGATTGCCCGGATCTTGATCTCTACCACCCGTGGCGCCTGAGCGTCGAGGAGGCGATCGAGGTCGCCAGCCGCTGCGAGCAGGCCGCCTTCGACGCCAGCCCGCTGATCGACAACTCGGAAGGGGCGACGGTGTCGACGCAGCAGGCCCATTTCGTTTCCGCCAACAGCCACGGTTTCATGGGCGGCTACCCGACCTCGCGCCACTACATCTCCGCCTCGGTGATCGCCGGCGAGCGCGAGCAGATGCAGCGCGACGACTGGTATACGACGCACCGCGACGGCCTGCGCCTGGAAAGCCCGGAAAGCGTCGGCCGCATTGCCGCCGAACGGGCGGTGGCGCGCCTCGGCGGGCGCAAGCTGAAGACCGGCGACTACCCGGTGCTGTTCGAAGCGCCGCTCGCCGCCGGCCTGCTCGGCAGCCTGGTGCACGCGGTGAGCGGTGGCGCCCTCTATCGCAAGGCCTCCTTCCTGCTCGACCACCTCGGCAAGCGGGTGATGCCCGACTTCGTCAACATCGTCGAACGGCCGCACCTGCCCTGCGGGCTGGCCAGCGCCAGTTTCGACAGCGACGGTGTGGCGACGCGCGACAGCGACGTGGTCAGCGGCGGCGTCCTGCAACGCTATTTCCTCTCCGCCTACACGGCGCGCAAGCTCGGCCTGCAGACCACAGCCAACGCCGGCGGCAGCCACAACCTGATCATCGAACCCGGCAGCCTCGACCGCGCCGGCCTGCTGCAGAAGATGGGGCGCGGCCTGCTGCTCACCGAGGTGCTCGGTCACGGCATCAACTACGTCACCGGCGACTATTCGCGCGGCGCCGCCGGCTTCTGGGTCGAGGACGGCAAGATCGCCTACCCGGTCGAGGAAATCACCATCGCCGGCAACCTGCGCGACATGTTCGCCGGCATCGTCGCCGTCGGCAACGACGTGCTGGCGCGCGGCAGCAAGCAGAGCGGCTCGATCCTGATCGACCGGATGACGATCGCCGGCGAGTAGCTCAGCGCAGCGGTACCTCCGGATAAATCAGGCGTAGCGCCGCGCGGTGCTGTTCGATGTGGGACAGCGCGGCGCGTAGCTGTTGTTTTTCCTCGCGGCGCAAGGTGTCGGGATCGATCCGCGGGTCGCCGTCCGTCGCGTCGGCGACGGCGAGCTGGCGTTGCTGGAGGCCGCGCAGCAGGCGCCA
>CAZFXO010000031.1:0-37422 GCA_964523045.1 uncultured Dechloromonas sp.
CAGAGCCCGAACGGCGCCGACGAAATCTGGTGCGACCGCTACGGCCGGATCAAGATCCGCTTCCCCTGGCAACAAGCCGAACGGCCGGACGACCGCGACAGCTGCTGGATGCGCGTCCTGCAACGCCAGGCCGGCCCCGGCATGGGCTGGCAATGGCTGCCACGCATCGGCCAGGAAGTACTGATCGACTTCCTCAACGGCGACATGGACCGCCCCTACGTCCTCGGCGCCCTCTACAACGGCAAAGGCGCCGGTGGCGTCCCCGCCACCCCGGGCGGCCGCCCGGGCGAAAGCGACGCCAGCGTCTTCGACCCCGCCACCGACCACCGCCCGGCCGGCCAGGGCAATCTTGCCGGCGGCAACAGCCCCGCCTGGCACGGCGGCGCCGGCAATAGCCACCGCCACCCGGCCGCGCTCGGCGGCTTCAAGAGCAAGGAATTCGGCGGCCAGGGGTTCAATCAGCTAGTGATGGACGACAGCGACCGCCAGCAACGCATCCAGCTCAAGAGCACCCAGCACAGCAGCGAACTCAACCTCGGCCACCTCATCCACCAGGCCGACAACTACCGCGGCAGCTTCCGCGGCACCGGCGTCGAACTCAGAACCGACGCCTGGGGCGCGCTGCGCGGCGGGCGCGGCGTACTGATGAGCACCTGGCCGCTCGCCGCCCCCGGCACCCCGGCCGGCGACTTCGCCCCCGGCATGGCCCTGCTCAGACAAGCCGACACCCTGGCCCGCACCCTCAGCCAGGCCGCCAAGACCCACCGCACCGTCGAACTGTCCAGCGCCATCGGCAGCACCAGCGCCGAACAAAGCGCCATCGACCAACAAGCCGCACCGATCAAGGCCCTGCACACCGTCGCCAGCGGCATGGTCGACGCCAAAGACGAAAGCCAGGCCAGCGCCGACGCCCAGGCCAAGACCACGACGGCCGACACCGACAAACGCCCGCACCCGACCGACCCGGCGATCCTGCAAGCCGCCCGCGCCAACTTCGGCCACGTCGCCGGGCAGAACCTGCAATACGCCAACGACGAAACCACCACCTTCGAGAGCGGCGAAGACAGCAACCTCGCCATCGCCGGCAAAGCCCGCATCCACACCGGCCAAGCCATCGGCCTCGTCGCCGGCGCCATCCGCCCCGGCGAAGGCAACACCGGCATCAAACTGATCGCCGCCAAAGACGACATCGACCTGCAGGCGCAGAGCGACGAAATGAAGTTCCAGGCCAAGCAGGACCTGAGGATCGTCTCGGCGAACGCCCACGTCGACTTCGCGGCGGCGAAGAAGATTCATCTGGCGGTGAAGGGGGGCGCCAGCATCACCATCGACGGCGGGATTACCGTGCAGTGTCCGGGGACGATTACGGTGCATGCGAGCAAGAAGAAGTTTAGTGGGCCGGTGCGCGAGAACTACGCACTGCCTCGTTTCCCCAGTAATCCATTTGTTAATACGCTGCCGCGTTTCGATATCAAATTGACCGATATCCCAGGGCCTGACGGTGCGGCGTTGGCAAATACGCCTTGGCGAATAGTTTCGGCCAGAGACGAAATGGGCGCCTTGGTTCAGTCAACCTGCATGATGTCGGGGCGTAGCGATTCTGCAGGAAAGGTGGCTCTTACGGCCGATCAGGAAAAACAGTTGGCGGAAGCTTATCTCTCGGGGAGAGGCGTCTGGGTTCTGTTTGAAGGGCAGATCAAGCGGCTTGATCTTACCAAGGAGCGCCAGAGTTGGACGGATCAACAGAAGTTGGAGTATGCGCTTGACTCGCTGGGTTTTGCAGACAGTTTTGGTCTTACTGCAGGAGAGGATAGCTTGCGATATGCGGCCCCTCTTGCACGTAGCGAATTGGGCCAGGCTGTCGGTGCTGTGTTCGAAAAATTCAAGAAAGGTGTGTGATGCAGACGAAACCACACTCCACAATTCACCAGATTATTGGGCAAGACGGCAAGCCTTTCACGGCAACAGGTTGTTTCAACCCGTGGATTGGAAGCGCTCCAGACGCTTTTGCGATGTCCAGAGATGGTAATAAAGCGATACCACTACTGTCCGGACAAGACTATTTTGCCGATTTGATTGCCAGCGTTGATCTCGCTGAAAGAGAAGTGCTGATCCTGGGGTGGCAAGTCTCCTGGGATGCCTTGCTCGCACCTGGCGTCCGTTTGTATGACTTGTTGTACCGTAACGCGAAACGTGGCGTTAAGTTCTATGTCATGCCATGGGACGATACCAATCCTGTTCAGACCTATGACGACCAGACACGGATTGTTCTCGAAGATATCAATGCGCGCTTAGGCCTGGAGGGGGACAAGAAAGCTATCAACGTCTTACTGTCGAGTGCGGTTGTAACGACCAACAAAAAATATTTCAGCCATCACCAGAAGTGTGTGGTGGTCGACCGCGAGATTGGTTACATGGGCGGGATTGATCTGGCCTATGGTCGCTACGATAGTGCAGCCTACACACTGAAACCTGACGCGGACGGTCGAGCTGTGCTCAATCGCTACAATCCGTGTGTCGCCTGGATGAAACAACTTGAAAGAGACGATCTGGTTGATCCAGATTTGATGTCGGGGATTGCCGACCGCACCCGGCCGAGTGTTTGGCAGGCAATGAGTTCCGGTCTTGGTATGCCCGTTATGCCAAAGAGCGATGATCGAAGTCCCGCACAAATCCATTCAGACAAGGCAGCGGCCGGTGGTTGGCAAGTGCCTTATCAGGAAAATATAGCAATATTAAATAGTCCGAGCTTGGATACCAATACGCCTGACCTGACAACACTCGATGAAAACATGCAACCCCGCATGCCTTGGCAGGATGTCCAATGCCGGCTGGAAGGGCCAATTGTTTCAGATATGGTCCGCAATTTTGTCGTGCGCTGGAATATCGGTAGCTCATTCAAGCTGGAACTTCCTGATCATCCTTCGAAATATGCTCAACCGGGCAAGGCTCGGATACAGTTTCTGCGCAGTGCGCCTGCTGATTTGCGTACTGAAGAATACAAAGCTTCCGAGAGTGCATTCTCTAAAAAGCCAGAGGGAGCCGACGATAGCATTCAGAAGGCCATGATCCGACTTATCTCTAACGCTGCTCAATTCATCTATATTGAGAGTCAGTTTTTTGTATCAGAATTTGGAAATAAACAAACTGACAGCACCAATCTTAGTCCCGTTGGTGAGTACATTCAGAAAGGCCCTAAGGGTATTGGCAAAATAACGGTGGCCGCCGTTCGCCAAGCAGATGGTTTTACTGAGGGGCTTGATGGCCCCCCAAAAAACGGTGTTTGCGAAGCCTTGATAAAGCGTATCAGGGACGCGATTTTCGATGCCAAGAAGCCGGATTTCCATGTGTACATCACTTTACCTGTACATCCCGAGGGGGATTTGATGGCGCATTCGATTGCTGCTCAGGTTTTTTGGACCATGCAAAGCATTACAAGCGGTAGTCATAGTCTGTTGAATGGTATCCGCAGGGCGCTCAAAGCGAAGGAGTTGCATGACAAAAATCAACCCTATCAGGAAGTGCTGAATAATCCAGACAATACCGCCTACCGGGATATTCCGCTCGAAGCCTGCGAACAGTATGTAACACTACTCAACCTGCGGAACTGGGAAAAAATCGGGCAAAACTACGTCACGGAACAAATTTACATCCATAGCAAGCTCATGGTGGTCGATGATCGTTTCGCGTTGCTTGGGAGCGCAAATATCAACGACCGCAGCTTGCTTGGCGAACGGGATTCGGAAATTGCGGTGCTTGTCATTGATACTGAAGTCAGTCAGTGCGATCTGGGCTCGGGAGATGTCAAGCCGGTGCGCACCTTCGCGCACCAGTTGCGCATGGGTATCTGGAATAAGATTTTTGGTATTACCGGTAACGTGCGACCAGCCAGTCACTTGAAAATAGCCATCGAGAAGCCGGCCAGTCCGGCGAGTTGGCAGGCGATTCAGAAACAAGCTAAGGTAAATGCTGAGGCTTATGAAATGGCGTTTCCTTTTGTTCCGAGGAGTTGGTCAGAGGCAAATATCGCAGCAAGTGTTTTGCCGACATGGGATAAAAAAACTAATCGTCTTTCTTCCCCTATGCCTGGCCAGTCAGAGTTTTGGAAAAAGCCTCAGTTCAACTCAGATGGTCTCTCGGGGCTAGAGAGCATCAAAGGTTTCATCACAGCACTGCCGATCCACTGGGCGGAACAAGAGAATCTGGATTTCAAATTGCCGACTGCAATCCTTGTTAAAAATGAAGTTCCTTCTGGCGATGTTATCAATTCATATTCCAAGGCTGCATTCAGTGCTTTGGAGGCGAAATCGAGAGGGAATACACATGGATAAAATGTGGATGGTATTGTTCGCGGCGGCGCTCAGTGGGTCTGTTGGCTGCTCCGAAAATTTGTCTCAAAAATGGACCAAGGAATGCGTTGGGCGATTGCAGTTTCTTTTGCCGGGAGAGGCGGATCAGGATGCTATATTAGGAAGCGAACGGTTTCAAAATCGAGCGCAATATGGTCAACCTCTTTTTCGCTTTCCAGATGGCGAGGTGTCGGGGAAGAGCGAGTTTTTGGGGATGGAAATAACCCATCCACTTACTGACAAGGAAAAAATACTCGCAACAAAAAAGACTCCTCTTAAAAAAAACGAGACTCTTGTTGAGGATATTAAGACCAGTAGTCAGGGAATCGTTTGGTACAGGCTGCTCGATAGCCCAAGTATGCAATACGGATCTTCTCGTCGCGTTATAAATGCAGATTTTTTAACTGCAAATGGTGTACTTCTTTCTTGGGGGTCAGGCGTTCAGGAAGAAACAGGGTTATTGCAGTCGAAGTCGCAACTTCAAACCATAGCTGCTGGTTTGCGACCCCGTCCTTTATTTGATGTTCCCTTCGAACCAGGACTCTGCCTGCCTTACGTTTTTATTCCAGATGGAGGCCAAGGGGGGCATGCCATCGCAATGACTTACCGTCTGAAGGAGCATCCGGATATAACGATTAACCTCAGAAGCAAAACCGCCGAAAGCACTCCGAAGGAAGGGGATTATATTCGCCCGGATGCTGTAACGAATGATTTTCAGACAGATCTGTATTGGGGAGCTTATTTGGCTAATGTTGTAGATGCTAGAAGTCTATGGCATTTGCCTGCCAAGCGTCCAATGCACATGGCAGGGCGTTCTGGCCTGGAAACGTTTCTTGCCGTTGTTCGAAGCAAGGACTCCGAAGAAGACTATATTTACCACGCTGTTGCCCGTGGCGACCCCGATGAACCGGAGAAAGCGCCAGACGTGCGACTTGTGGTTGAGCAAAATCGGCAGAACGCTATCAAACGCGGTATTCAGCCATTGACCCAAGATGAGGTTCTCAAACTTTCACGGCAAATCGCGGCCAGCGTTGCTGTGCGTAAAAACAAATAGACAACATGGTAATTGCTCCAATGACACGGGGTTTTGCGCGTGGGTGTCTCGGGACGAAGGGATGCCGCAGCTGGAAGTCGAATGCTGGTGGGGGCGGGAGAGCATGCGTGGACAGCCAGGACGTGTATTTCAGCCTCGAAACCGCTTCCAATTTCCGCGAGGACACGAACCTGCTGGATCGCGGTCGGCAGATCGAAGCCGGCGCTGCCGAGGCCGACGGCCATACGGTGCGCAAAGGCCGCCACGAGGCGCACGGGATCAAGTACGACGAATGGCTGCTGACCGGGAAAACGACCGACCGGGTCAAGGGGCAGCTTTTCACCTTCGAGGCCAACAGCAAGCTCGGTAATGCCAAGGCGCCGATCATCATGATCACCTTCCACAACGGCTACCGGATTCCCGCCGCCCCGAGAACGATGGAGGAGTCGGCGGTCCTGCCGGACATCACGCAGGCCACCTTGAGCGAAGCTGAATCGCTGGCCTTGTGGGATGCCGTCATCCCGACCCTGCGGCCTCGGCCGGGCGCCTTCTGAGTGGCGTACAGAATGAAGGCCCTGCTCGCTTCGTAACCTGATCGTGCGGCGGCAGCGCCTAGACGGCAACAAGGATTTTTGAACCAAGAAGAATTTTTGGACTTTTAGCCTGTCCAATTCGATTGAAGTTTCCGGTCAGGGGAATCCACTAGGTGTATTCCGGCGGGATTCCCGGCTAAGATGGCGTCCTACGAAATCATGCTGCAAGCAATGTTGGGGGGCATTGCTTCAGTCATACAGGGATAGAGCGATGGCTTGCGAGCGGGTGTGGGAACCGGAAGGTGTGGTAGCAAAGTATTCCGGCGTGGTCAGCGGCGACGACCTGCTGGAGTGCGTGCGGCGGATTCAGGCCGACGCGCGTTTCGACGACACCCGCTACGTGATCCACGACCTTTCGTCGATCGAAGGTCACGGCATCGGCGAGGCGACGCTGACCGATCTGGCGGTCCTGCATATCGGTGCCGCCGCTTCCTGTCCCAATTGCCGGGTCGTCTTCGTCAGTGAGGACGCCGCTTTGGCGGACAACATCGAGAAGATCTTGCTCTCGCCGCTGATGAAATCCTACGAGGTCAAGGTGCGCCCCTCGCTGCTTGCCGCCCGCGACTGGCTCGACGCACAGCCGCAGTTGCTGCGCATCAGCGACATCATGGGCTTTCTCGCCCGCTGATTTTCCCTACTGCCGGATTTCCCGTTCGTTGCCCGGAGGCGGGTAGTCGCCGCTACTGCGGAAAGGATTGATGTCGAGGCCGCCGCGTCGCGTGTAGCGGGCGTGCACCGCGAGTGCCGCAGGGGCGCAGCGGCGGGTGATATCGCAGAAGATGCGCTCGACGCACTGTTCGTGGAATTCGTTGTGGTTGCGGAAGGAAACGATGTAGCGCAGCAGCCCGGCACGGTCGATCGGCCGCCCGCGGTAGCGGATCACCAGCATCGCCCAGTCCGGTTGGCCGGTGACCAGGCAGTTCGACTTCAACAGGTGCGAATAGAGTGTTTCCTCGACCACCGGCGCGTCCCGCGTGGCGAGCAGTTCCGGCGCCGGCTGGTAGGCGTCGCAGGCGATGTCGAGGTCGTCGAGCAGCACGCCGGCCGGGTAGGCGATGGTCGCCGGCGGCTGCCGGTCGAGCGGTGCCAGTTCGACCGTCACCGGCGCGCCGGCGGCGGCCGAGAGATCGGCGCGCAGCGTCGCGGCAACCGTCTCGGCGTCGGCGAAGGCGGTCTGGTTCAGCGAGTTCAGATAGAGCTTGAAGGACTTCGATTCGATCAGCTTGGGGCTCGTTGCCGGCACCCGGAAGTTGGCGACGGCGACCACCGGCTTGCCGCGCGGATTGAGCCAGGAAACTTCGTAGGCATTCCACAGGTCTTCGCCGACGAAGGGCAGGTCGGCGCCGTGCAATCCCAGTTCGTCACGCTTCAACTGGCGCGGGATCGGGTAGAGCAGTTGCGGCGCGTAGTGGCTGCAGTATTCGGTCGGCTTGCCGAGCGGCGAAGCCTGGCTGGGGTCGGGCGGGTTCATGGCGCGGCATTCTACCTGCAGTCGTCGACGACGCCGATGTCCTCGTTCCACAGTTGCGGGCTGGCGGCGATGAAGTCGCGCATCAGGCCGATGCAGGTCTGGTCCTGCAGCACCTCGACGCTGACGCCGCGCGAGCGCAGCAGCTCTTCCTCGCCGAGGAAGGTCTGGTTTTCGCCGACGATGACGCGGCGGATGCCGTAAAGCAGGATGGCGCCGCTGCACATGGCGCAGGGCGAGAGCGTGGTGTACAGCGTCGCCGCGCGATAGACGGCGGCCGGCTGGCGGCCGGCGTTCTCGAAGGCGTCCATCTCGCCGTGCCGGATGGCGCTGCCCTGCTGCACCCGGCGATTGTGGCCGCGGCCGATGATCCGCCCGTCGTGCACGATCACCGAACCGATCGGGATGCCGCCTTCGGCCAGCCCCTGGCGCGCTTCGTCGATGGCTGCCTGCATGAATGGGTCCATGGTTCCTCCGTCAATGTTGTGCCTTGCGCGACATTCTGCCCGAGCCGGGCGCGGGAAGCTTGCCAATTTTGATATTTATCAATTACCCTGATTATTACGAAAGTAGCATATGACGACAACCGCCTCGCCCTGAACGCCATGCCGACGTTACGCCGCATCCTTGTCCTGCTCGCCCTGCTGTCGATCGTTCCGCCGCTTTTCGCCGCAGACGTGGTCAGGATCGGTGTCCTGTCTTTTCGCCCCAAGCCGCAGACGCTGCAGCAATGGCAACCGCTGGCGGCGGCCCTGCAGGCGAAGATGCCGGAACGGGAATTCGAAGTGCAGGTCTTCAGCTATCCCGAACTCAACGCCGCGGTGGCGGCGCGCCAGCTCGATTTCGTGCTGACCAATCCCGGTCACTACGTGTTGCTCAGCCGGCAATTCGCCTTGTCGTCGCCGATCGCCACCCTGCTCAACAAGGGACCGGACGGCAGCAGCCTGGAGAAGTTCGGCGGCGTCATCTTCACCCGTGCCGATACGCCGGTACATACATTGGCCGATCTGCGCGGCCGCAAGATCGCCGCCGTCGATAGCGAATCGCTTGGCGGTTACCAGGTCCAGGCCTACGAACTGAAGGAAAGCGGCCAGCCGCTGCCACGCCGCGAGCAGATGGTGCTGACCGGGGCACCGCACGACAAGGTGGTCGCGGCGGTGCTCGACGGCGCCGCCGAAGTCGGTTTCGTGCGCACCGGGGTGCTCGAGAAGCTGGTTGCCGAAGGCCGGCTCGCCGAGAATCGGCTGCGGATCGTCAATCTCCAGCGCCTGCCGTCCTTTCCGCTTGGCCTGTCAACGCGCCTCTATCCGGAATGGCCGTTTGCCGCGCTGTATCACGTCGATGCCGATCTTGCGGGGCATGTCGCGGCGGCCTTGCTGACCCTGCACGATTCGCCCGACGTCCTGTCGACGATGAAGGTCCAGGGCTTTGTCGTTCCGGTCGATTACGCGCCGGTCGTCGATCTCCTGCGCAGCCTGCGCATGCCACCTTTCGACGTGCAGCACGAAGTGACGTTCGCCGACATCGTCGGCCAGTACCGCGGCGAACTGCTGACGATCGCCGGTGGCCTGCTGCTGGTCCTGATCCTTTACGTCCGCCTGCTGCAGATGCAGCGGCAACTGCGCCAACAGAACCAGGCGATGTCCAGCATCCTCTGGGGGACCGGCGTCGGCACCTGGGAATGGAACGTGCAGACTGGCGAAACCCGCTTCAACGAGCGCTGGGCGCAGATTCTCGGCTACACCCTGGACGAGCTGCAGCCGACCACGATCGACACCTGGAACGGCCTGCTGCATCCGGAAGACGCGCAACGCTCGGCGGAACAGTTGCGCTGCCATTTCGCCGGCGAATGCGAGCACTACGAATGCGAGGTCCGGGTTCGCCACAAGGACGGGCACTGGGTCTGGATCATGGACCGCGGCCGGGTCACTGCCTGGGACCGCGACGGCAAGCCGCGGCTGATGGCCGGCACCCACCTCGAAATCGGCAAGCGCAAGGCGGCCGAGGAAAAACTCGCGCATTACCAGCAGGACCTCGAACGCCTGGTCGACCAGCGTACCCGCGACCTGTCGCTCGCCAAGGAGGCGGCGGAAGCCGCCAGCCGGGCCAAGACGGCCTTCCTGGCCAACGCCAGCCACGAATTGCGGACGCCGATGCACGGCATCCTGGGCATGCTGTCGCTGGTCATGCGCCGCACCAGCGACGAAAAGAGCCTGAAGCACCTGCAGGTCGCCGAAACCTCGGCCCGCCGCCTGCTCGGCCTGGTCAGCAACGTACTCGACATCGCCCGCCTGGAGGGCGACAAGCTCAGTCTCGACGCCCAGCCTTTCGATCTCGGCAGCGTCGGCGACAGCCTGCAGGCATCGGTCGCCGAGCAGATCGCCGCCAAGGGGCTCAAGTTCACCCTCGAACTGCCATCCGGCTTGCGGCGGCAGACCCTGAGCGGTGACCGGGTCCGTCTCGAACAGGTGCTCCACAACCTGCTCGCCAACGCGCTGACCTATACCAGCCAGGGCGGCATCGACCTGCTGATCGCTCCGGTGGCCGAGGAGGCGGCGGCGATCGACATCCATTTCGCCGTCCGCGACACCGGCATCGGCATCCCGGAAAAGGACCAGGAGCGCATCTTCCTGGCCTTCGAACAGGGCGACAACTCGATGACCCGGCAGTACGGCGGCAGCGGCCTCGGCCTGGCCATCAGTCATCGCCTGGTTCGCCTGATGGGCGGCGAGATGCACGTCATCAGCCAGGCCGGCGCCGGCAGCATCTTCTCCTTCACGCTGCGCTTTCCCAAGGTGGTGGCGCTTGAAGAAGCCGTCGCCAGCCCGGCCTGAGCCGCCAGGCTGGCCCGCCGCCGGGCGCTTCGGGTAGGATGTGGCGATCCCCACTGCCGGAGCCGTAACGATGTATCCCACCACCGATGACGCGCTGGCCTTCGCCTGTCGCATGCCGAAGGCCGAACTCCACCTGCATATCGAAGGCTCGCTCGAACCCGGGCTCGCTTTCGCGCTCGCCCGCCGCAACGGCATCACGCTGCCTTACGCAGACGAAGCGGCGCTCGCCGCCGCCTACGATTTCGACAGCCTGCAGTCCTTCCTCGATCTCTACTACGCCTGCGCCGATGTCCTGCGCACGCCGGAAGATTTCAGCGACCTGATGCTTGCCTATCTGGAGCGCGCCGCCGCCGACCACATCGTCCACGCCGAAATCTTCTTCGACCCGCAGACCCACACGGCGCGCGGCATCCCGATCGGCGACGTGATCGAAGGGCTCGATGCCGGCATCGAGGAAGGGCGGGCGCGCTGGGGCATCGACGCCAGCCTGATCCTCTGCTTCCTGCGTCACCTCTCCGAGGACGACGGTTTCACCACGCTGGCCGAAGCCGAACCCTGGCTCGACCGGATCGCCGGCTTCGGTCTCGATTCGTCGGAAAAAGGCCACCCGCCGGCCAAGTTCGAGCGCCTGTTCGCCCGTTGCCGGGCGCTCGGCAAGCCGGTCGTCGCCCATGCCGGCGAGGAAGGCCCGCCGGCCTACGTCGTCGAAGCGCTCGACCTGCTCGGCGCGGCGCGCATCGACCACGGTGTGCGCTCGGTCGAAGACCCGGCGCTGGTCGACCGGCTGGTGCGCGAGGCCGTGCCGCTCACCGTCTGCCCGCTCTCCAACCTGCGCCTCTGCGTCTTCCCGGAAATGACCCGCCACACGCTGCCGCAACTGCTGGCGGCCGGTGCCAAGGTCACCGTCAACAGCGACGACCCGGCCTATTTCGGCGGCTACCTCAATGACAACATCCGCGCCCTTCAGGCCGCCTTCCATTTCGACAAGGCCGCCTGGTACCGCATCGCCCGCAACAGCTTCGAAGCGAGCTTCGCGACCGAGACGCAGAAGGCGGCCTGGATCGCCAGTCTCGACGCCTGTCTGGCGGAAAGCGCCTGAGGCGAGGCTAAAGCACCACCTGCGAACCAAGTTCGATCACCCGGTTCGACGGAATCCTGAAGAAGGCCATCGCGCTGCTCGCGTTGCGGAACAGCGCGATGAAGAGCAGGGCGCGCCAGTAGGCCAGTCCGGAACCGAACTTGGGAATCAGCGTTTCGCGGCCGAGGAAGAACGAGGTTTCCATCATCTCGATGTTCAGCCCCTGCCCGGCGCACTGCGCCAGCGCCTGCGGGATGTCGGGCTCGTCCTTGAAACCGTAATGGATGATCACCTGGCTGAAGTCGCCAGCCAGGCGGCGCACCGTGACGCGCTCTTCGGCGGCGACGAAAGGCACTTCGCTGACCCGGACGCTGAGAATCACCACCTGCTCGTGCAGCACCTTGTAATGCTTCAGGCTGTGCAGCAGCGCGTGCGGCACGTTGTCCGGGTTGGTGGTCAGGAAGACCGCCGTGCCCGGCACCCGTTGCGGGCCGTTGCCGGCGATCGCGGCAAGGAAGGCGGCGAGTTCCATGGTGTCGTCGGCCAGCCGGCGGGCGAGCAGTTCGCGGCCGCGCTTCCAGGTCGTCAGCAGGGTGAACACGGCCAGCCCGAAAGCCAGCGGGAACCAGCCACCCTCCGGAATCTTGGTCGAATTGGCGAGGAAGAAGCCGAGGTCGATGACGATGAAGGGCAGGGCGCCCAGGCAGGCGCGCAGCGGATGCCAGTGCCAGAGGCGGACGGCGACGGCGATGGCGAGCAGGTTGGTGATCAGCATGGTGCCGGTGACGGCGATGCCGTAGGCGGCGGCCAGCCGCGACGAGGAACCGAAGCCGACAACCAGCGCGATGATCGCCGCGAGCAGCAGCCAGTTGATCGCCGGCAGGTAGATCTGGCCGATCTCGCTGCTCGACGTGTGCAAGATGCGCAGGCGCGGCGCGTAACCGAGCTGGATTGCCTGCTGGGTGATCGAAAAGGCGCCGGAAATCACCGCTTGCGAAGCAATCACCGTCGCCGCCGTGGCCAGCAGCACCAGCGGGTAGCGCGCCCAGTCCGGCGCCAGCAGGTAGAAGGGGTTTTCGATCGCCGCCGGATCGGCCAGCAGCAGGGCGCCCTGGCCGAAATAATTGACCACCAGCGCCGGCATCACATAACCCAGCCAGGCGTAGCGGATCGGCCGCGCGCCGAAATGCCCCATGTCGGCATAGAGCGCCTCGGCGCCGGTGATGCAGAGCACCACCGCGCCCAGCGCGAGGAAACCGAGGCGGCCGTTGCCGGCCAGGAATTCCAGCGCGTGCAGCGGATTGACCGCCGCCAGCACCGCCGGATGAGCGGCGATCGCCAGGCCGCCGAGCAGTGTCAGCACGGCGAACCAGAGCAGCATCACCGGCCCGAACAGGGCGCCGATGCTGGCCGTGCCGCGACGCTGGAAGACGAACAGGCCGACCAGGATGAGCAGCGCGATCGGCCGCACCCAGGGATCGAACGCCGGGGTGATGATCTCCAGCCCCTCGACCGCCGACAGCACCGAGATTGCCGGGGTAATCACGCCGTCGCCGTAGAACAGCGCGGCGCCGAACAGCCCCAGCATCACCAGCAGCTTTTGCCGGCGGCTGTCCGGCTGCCCCTGCTGCAGCGCCAGCGTCATCAGCGCGATGATGCCGCCTTCGCCCTTGTTGTTGGCGCGCATGATGAAGGCGACGTACTTCAGCGTGACGACGACGATCAGCGACCACAGGAACAGCGACAGGATGCCGAGCACGTTGTCCGGCGTGATCGGCACCGGATGATGCCTGCCGCCGAAGACTTCCTTGATGGCGTAGAGCGGGCTGGTGCCGATGTCGCCATAGACGATGCCGAGCGCCGCCAGGGTCAGCGTCGCCAGACGCTTGTTGTCGTTTTCCGGGTGCATGGTTTCCCTCCTGCGAACGGAAGCTGCTGCCCGCGCCGGCCCCCGCCGACGCGGTCGCGGGGCATTGCCACCCCGTGACGGCGCATATTCTGGCGATTGCCGAATATAAATGTCGTAAAGATTGGGGGCGGCCATCGCTGACCTTTGCCCGGCGGCCGGAATCGGCCGGCAAGGGAGGGTCACCCGCCGCTCATCGAGGATGGGTCTTGAACGGCAGCATTTTGTTCGGCGAATGCGAGCTGCCGACCAGCAGCGGAAGTTGGCAGCATGGGAACCTGAGCCGCTGACCCCAGCGCAAAGTTGTAGTAGCCTTGCGCCCCTTTTTTGTCGATTCAGGACATGATCATGGCGCGTCCATTGCAGCACGCCACATTCAACCGCTCCGCGCTCGTCCGCGTTCTCTCCGGCGCCCTGCCAGAAGTCTCCGCGCTGCATTACGATTTCGGCGAACGGCTCGGGCAATGGCTGGACGTTTCCGCTGCGTTAACGCTGTATTCGGCCCTTGCTCCCCGGGCCAGCGGGGCGGCCGTGGGTTCGGCAAATGACGATCTCCCCGAACAACTGGCCCGCGTACGCCGCCATCTGAGCGATTCGATCAACGCCGACGGCGTTTTCAACGCGCAGCCGGCGCGCATTCCGTTTCCGGTGCCGCTGCCCAATGCGACGCCGGAAAGTGCCGCCGATTATTCGCCCTACCACCGCTATTACCTCGCTCACCAGCGCGACATGAACGCCGCCATCACGGCCCTGCGTGCCAATGCCCGCCAGGCGCTGGCCGCTCGCTCGGCGGCCGGTCGGCAACTGGCCGAACTCGATGCCACCTTCGACCAGTCGCTGGCTTCCCGCGAACGCACGCTATTCGGTAACATCCCGATCCTGCTCAGCAAGCGCTTCCAGCAGCGTTACGCCGACCACCGCGCCATGCTCGGCGAGGGCGGCGTCGACGATCCCGCTTCCTGGACAGCGCCGGGTAGCTGGCTCGAAGCCTTCTGCCAGGATGCCCAGACCGTGCTGCTGGCCGAACTGGAACTGCGCCTGAAGCCCGTCGCCGGGCTGATCGCCGCCCTGGCTGCCCGGCCGGGCAGCGCCAACCACGAAACGAATCCCCGATGAACCGCAATCTCAGTCTCTTCGCCTTCATCCTCGGCCTGCTCGCCGTCGTCTGGGTCGCCATCAGCTACCTCGACGGCCACGCGCTCGCCTTCTCCGTCTCCTGCATCATCGCCGTGGTCTATCTCGCCGGCGCCCTGGAAATGCGACGCTTCCACGCCAACACGGCGGCGCTGGCGGCGGCGCTGCGCAGCATCCCGGACGACATCGGCCACCTCGGCGAATGGCTGCAACAGGTGCCGGCCGCCTTGCAGAACACCGTGCGCCTGCGCATCGAAGGCGAACGCGTCGCCTTGCCCGGCCCCGGCATCACGCCCTACCTGGTTGGCCTGCTGGTGCTGCTCGGCATGCTCGGCACCTTCCTCGGCATGGTGGTTACGCTGAACGGCGCCGTGCTGGCGCTGGAAAGCACCACCGACCTGCACACCATCCGCGCCGCGCTGGCCGCGCCGGTCAAGGGCCTGGGCGTCGCCTTCGGCACCTCGGTCGCCGGCGTCGCCACCTCGGCCATGCTCGGCCTGATCTCGGCGCTGTGCCGGCGCGAACGCCTGCAAGTCGGTCAGTTGCTCGACAGCCGGATCGCCGGCGTGCTGCGCGACTTTTCGCTCACCTACCAGCGCCAGGAAACCTTCAAGGCCTTGCAGGCGCAGGCCCAGGCGCTGCCCGAACTGGTCGGCAAGCTCGACGCAATGATGAGCCGCATGGCCGAACACCACCGCCAGCTCGGCGAGCAGTTGCTGGCCGGCCAGCAGCGCTTCCACGACGAAGCCAGGGGGCTCTACGGCAACCTGGCGCAATCCGTCGATCAGTCGCTCAAAGCCAGCCTCAAGGACAGCGCAACGGTCGCCGCGCAGACCATCCAGCCGGTCGTCACCGCCACCATGACGAGCATTGCAAACGAGACACGCGGCCTGCACGACAAGCTGTTCGGCACCGTCGAAACGCAACTGGCCGGCATTACCGGGCAATTTTCGCAAGTCGTCGGCAGCGTCAGCGAGACCTGGACGCAGGCCCTGACCCATCACGAACAGGCCGCCGAGCGCCAGCACCAGCAACTGCAAGCTGCACTCACCGCCTATGCCGAGACCTTCGATCAGCGCGCCACGACGCTGCTCGCCTCGGTCGAAACCATCCAGGCCAAGCTGCAGGCCGACGCCGCGCAGCAACAGGCGGCCCTGGCCGAGACCACCACCGCCAGCCAGCAACAACTGGCTGCCACGCTGGCTACCCAATTCGACGGCGTCACCACCCGCCTCGATCAGGCCGTCAGCCAAGTGGCCGATACCTGGCAAGCCGCGCTGGGCCAGCACACCAGCACCAGCGATGCGCTGAGCGAGAAACTGGACACGACGCTGAGCGCCTTCGCCGACACCTTCGGCCAACGCTCGCAAGCCTTGCTCGACTCGGTGGCCGGTACGCACGCCGCGCTGAAGGGCGAACTGGCCACCAGCCACGCTGCCTTCGCCCAGACCACGCAGGCGCAGCAGGCGGCGATCGGCGAGCAGGTCGCCAGCCAGCTCGACGGCATCGCCCGGCGTTTCGACGGTGCGGTACAAACGGTTGCCGAAACCTGGACCGGCGCGTTGGCCAAACACGAACAGGCCAGCGACCGCTTGACCCAGGCGCTGGAACAAACCCAAACCAGCCTCGCCGACAGCTTCGCCCAGCGCACGGCTGCCCTGCTCACCGACATGCGCGCCACGCAGGCCGACTGGCAGCGCGATTGGGCCAGCGGCGAACAGGCCCGTCAGGCCGGTTTTGCCGAGACGCTTGCAGCCATGGCCGGCAAGCTCGAAGCGCAATGGCAGCAACACGGCGACGCCACACTGGCGCAGCAGGAAAAGATCACGCAAACCCTCGGCGACACCGCCCGCGAGCTGGTCGCCGCGCACCAGCGCCAGGCCGAGACGACCATTGCCGAAGTCACCCGTCTGATGCAGACCGCTGCCGAAGCGCCCAAAGCGGCCGCCGAAGTCATCGGCCAACTGCGCCACGAACTGTCGGCGAGCATGGCGCGCGACAACAGCCTGCTCGAAGAGCGCAGCCGCATCATGGAAACCCTGGGCGCCCTGCTCGACGCCATCAACCACGCCTCGACCGAGCAGCGCAGCGCCATCGACGCGCTCGTCGCCTCATCGGCCGAGCTGCTCGAACGCGCCGGCAGCCAGTTCGCCGCCAGGGTCGAGAGCGAAGCCGGCAAGCTGGTCGAGGTCGGCAGCGGCATCGCCGGCGGGGCGCTGGAAGTGGCCAGCCTGGGCGAAGCCTTCGGCGCCGCAGTCAAGCTGTTCGCCGAATCGAACGACAAGATGATGGCCGCCTTGCAACGCATCGAAAACGGCCTGGCCAAGTCGCTGACCCGCAGCGACGAGCAACTCGCCTACTACGTCGCCCAGGCGCGCGAAATCATCGACCTCAGCATCCTGTCGCAGAAGAAGATGGTCGAGGATCTGCAGCGCACTGCCGGTAGCGAAGCATGAGCGTCGAAGACATCGACGCCAGCGTCGACCACGGCACACCGGTCTGGGCCGTCTTCGGCGACCTGATGGCCGGGCTGCTCGGCGCCTTCGTGCTGATCCTGGTCGGCGTGCTCGGCGTGCAGCTCGAACTGGTCAGCAGCCTCGAAGCCGAAATCCAGAAACGCCAGCAGGAAGAACAACGCCGCCTGGCGCTGGAAAAGGCGCTGGCCGGCCCGCTCGCCTCCGGCCGCGTGACGCTCGACAACGGCAAGATCGGCATCAGCGGCAACGTGCTCTTTGCGCTCAACTCCGATCAATTGCAGCCGGAAGGCAAGCAGCTATTGAAGAGCCTGTCCCAGCCCATCGCCGCCTACCTCGGCGCCAGCGAGCAGATGCTGATGGTCAGCGGCTTCACCGACGACATGCCGGTACGTGGCAGCAACAGCCGCTTCGCCGACAACTGGGAACTCTCGGCCCAGCGCGCGCTGACCGTGACGCGCACGCTGATCGAAGATGGCGTGCCTTCCTCGTCGATCTTCGCCGCCGCCTTTGGTTCGCAGCAGCCGGTCGCCGACAACGCCGACGCCGCAGGCCGCGCCCGCAACCGCCGCGTCGAAATGGCGCCGGTACCCAAGTCGCGGACCAATGCCAAGGACGCCAATGGCTGACCGGGGAGAGCTCCAGCGCCGACTCGATGCCCTGCGCGCCAGCGGCGCCGCCGAGCGCGATCCCGTCCGCTTCGCCTACCTCGACGCCCTTGCCCGCCGCGCCGCAACGCAACCGGCCAGCATCCGCCAGGTGCTCGCCGGCAAATTCGGCGCAAGCGCCGACGAACTGCTCAGCCGCCCGACACCGACGCCAACGGCGAGCGCGCCAAGCGCCAGCGCCAGCCCGCTTGCCGCGCTGCTCGCCTACATCGGCCAGCAGGCCCACGCTCAGCCAGCGTCCAACCCGCTGGCCAACGCGCCTGCACGCCCGTCAGGCGACCAGCGGCCCCAGGCAAAGGACTCGGTTAGCGGCAGCCGCCTGCCCGCACCGGAACTCAAATCCGTCGCCTACTTCCGCGACGAGTGGTCCAAGCTCAGCAGCGAGCAGCAACTGACGCAGACCCTGGCCCTGGCCCCGGAAAACGCCGGCCCGATGAATTCCCAGCACCTCGTGCTGCGCAGCCTGCAGCTCATGCGCGACATCGCGCCGGACTATCTGCACGGTTTCATGTCCTACATCGACGCACTGATCTGGCTGGAACACGCGGCCCCGGTCAAGCCGGGACCGGCGCGCGCCGCCGCCAGCGAGGGAGTACCGGCGAAGCGGGCGGCCAAGCGCAGCCCGAAGCGTCGCTGATCGAACTGACGGCTGGCAACCTACAGCCACAACCGGTCCTGGTCATGCAACGGTTTGCATCACTCCGAAAGCTGCCCAATCGCCAATTCGTGCTCCTCGGCCAATCCGCTCATTCAGCCTCCGCTCGATGTCGGGCGGCGATGTGGCGGTAAGCCGCCGGTCATCGGCAATCAGGGGCGAAGGTCTGCTTCCTACTCAGTCGAACAGGTGCTCCCGACCCGAAGCGGAAGTTGGTGGATTGAAAAAGCTGTCGTTCAGGAACGTGGAGGTCACCGGCCTTGCGCGGCTTTTCGCGCAAGGTCCGTGTGGACCGGGTTAGATCTCATTTCTTAACAACCAGCGCGCTACGCGCTTTTTCCACGAGGCTGTCTACTGCCGCACGATACAAACGATAGGCTTCAAAGTATGGCTCTGGCTTCCAACTCTTGATCCATTCCGCTTGGTCGGTCATTTTTGAAATACGCTGATCGTTGACGAACTGCATCAGCGGAATCTGCGCCTTCTGGACGAGCGCTAGGTGCTCGGAGAACTCAGGGAAGTGAAGCGACTGAATCATTCGAGCCTCACTCAAAGGCGACGACTTGTCATGACTGCCTTCGCCAAACAACATGACGTTGAAGCGCTCTTCAAGCCATTGTTCATGAGCGTACAGAGATTTGACCATTGTCTCTAGGCGCTCTCGACGAAGTTTGCTTAGTTCTCGTTTCTCCGCGAATTGGTGCGTCAGCCATTGGCTGATGCCGCCACCCATGAGTGCCAATATCCCGCCAATAACGACGGGGAGGGCTTTGGCAATTTCAGTAGCTAGGGTAGGAGATTCCATATGAGAGCTAACGTCAAAGTTCAGGGGTGCGCCGCTTGCGGCGCGTCCCCTGGAGCGATTTGTTGGGCAGCAGGCGGTTCGCCAAAGTGAATATCGCGGTTGAACCGAATTTTCTTGAACTGTTCAAGACCGGGATATGGGATGTCAGTTCTTTCGTCGCCGCGGTACTCAACTCGATATGTCTTGAAGGTTAGATCCATGTGGGGGCCACTTTCGATCAGCAGTACACCTTCATTTATTCGGTAGCTCCTCATCAAGAGGTAGCGAACTTTGTCACAAACGTAGTTGGCTGCCCTTGTCAGTTCCAGCGCCAAATCCTCTACGAGAGCCACGTGATAATGAAATTCATCGGCAAGCTTTCGATAGAGCTCCGGATTCCATTGATCTATGTGGTAGAACTTTTCTGTTTCCCACTCATCGTCGTAAATACATTTTGCGTGCTCATTGAAAACAGCACAGAAATCTTGAGCGACAAGGCGAAAGTTCAAAAAGGCGGATTCCAATTCAGGATAGCGGCCGGGCCATACTCTCGAGAGAAGCCAAGGGCGAATTTCTTCTATTGCTGTTTTTCGTTTACCTCCTAGCGATGGCTGACCGTGGCTCAATAGATCAGATGCCCAGCTGTTCCACTCGCCTAGGTCAAGCCGCGACTCCCATTCTTCGACATAGCCGGAGTAGAGCTCATCATCCTGTTGCTTCTTAGTATCTAACCCTAGCTGATTGGTAACCCAGCTTTCATGTTCGGACTTTATCTGTTTGAGTTTCTCAATGGTAAAGGTGTCTGGTTGATCGTCGATTTGTTTGTGGTGAACGTTGCACAGCAATATTAGATTGGCAAACTTATCGCGCTGTGCTGGCGTCAGGTCTGATTTGCCTCGAGGGCCGTCCTCGCTCTGTGCAACGATGTGGCATGCCTCACCAACAATTGATTCATCGTCGGTTTCGGTGGCGTCCATTACGAGTTCCGTTCTGCAGATCGCACACCTGTTCGCTGCTCTACCCCAGAGCATCTTGTGAGTCTTAAGCGATATGGTCATTTTGATTGATGCCCAACAGTTATTCACGAGCAGAATCGTCCGGGCCATTGCCAATAATACGGACACGATTGGATCTCTCGTAAGGTTTTGAATGGCATTGAGATTATCCGATGCAGGTCTCCTCATCAATCGGCAATCATACGGACGCGAGCCCGCGTCCGCTATGTGACGATTTCTTGAGGAGCTGCTCATGGCCGCCAAGAGGCGTGAGCCTGCCAGGTTGCTTGAATCCGCAAGTGCTGTCTGATGGTCAAGCGCTAAAATTTGCCATCAGACATCGCACCGTAGATCACCATGACCCCGATGTATCGCGCAATCCTTCAGCTATTTGCGAATCTTGCAGAGGATCTGGCCGCACGCAAGTTCCCTGAACATTCCGTGCATGCCTATGTTTTCGGTGGTTGTGCTGTGCATATGCACACGCAATCGAGGGCGAGTTCCGATGTCGATGTGGAGTTCGACTACGATGACATGGTCAAGGCATCCGAGGTTCGCTTGGTGCTCGAGCAGTTGCCACCGCTGGATTACGACGATCCTGCCACCGGGCCATCCCAGCTGATCTGGGATGCGAACTTCAACACAACGTTCGGTCCGCTGCATGAGGACTACCGGAGCCGTGCCCAACTGATCGAGCGGGCGCCTGGTTCTCCGGTCGTCGTATGGCTTCCGGGGGCTGAAGACCTTGCCCTGTCGAAACTTGGTCGTTTTGAGGCGGTCGACCAGACGGACATTCTCGATTTACTGTCGCAGCCCGGTTCTAGCTGGGAACTGTTTGAGTCGCTGGCACGGGAAGCCAGTGGCTACTATGTCGGCCCGCCGCTCGACGCTAAAATCGCCTATATTCAGAAGCGCCTTGAGAAACGCAGGAAGAAGCCGTGACCGTCCGTAAATCCGAATTCGAAAAGCTCCTCGGCCGAGTTGTGAGCCAAGGTGTTGCTCGTGCCGATTCCGGGTTGCTACGCGAGGTCGCCGAAAAGCTCTGGTATGGTCGGTGCGTACCTAATCTTTCGAAATTTCCCGAGCCCGAGCGCCGTGAAGCTGGCTATTTGGTTGATCGACTGGCGCGCGTGAATGTGATGACGGTGGCACGCAAGCAGAAAGTGCTGGCCGCCTTGACCCCCTACAAGCCAGCCGCGCCGGATTCGCAGGTCAGTCACAGGGACGCATTGGCTGTCACTTGGGGGGTCCGCGAGGACCTGACTCCTCGTATGGCCGAACTTCTGCCGTACCAGACGCGAACCTACGAAGCCGAGATGAAGGCGCAAACAAAAAAGCGACGGGAATCGCTGGCTCATGTGCTTTCTTCGGGCAAAAAACCGCATCACTCGCGCTGACCTTCCTCGCTCACGGTATTCCCAACTGCTCATACACCGCCGTCGCCAGCCGGGCGAGTTGGGCTTTGTCGATGCTGCCGGTGAATTTGCCGGAGAGGTAGGGTGTGAGGCGTTCGCCGATTGCCGCCAGGGAGCAGGCTGAAGCCATCCTGCGAGCGGAAGCTGCAGCCCGCGCCGGCTCCTGCCGAGGCGGTCGCGGGGCAGTGCCACCGGGTGAGGGCGGCCATTCTGGCGATTGCGGAATATCAATGTCGCAACGATAGGGCGAGGCGGATGATCGGCCAAGCTGCCTTGCCGGCATTGCTCGGTATCGGCTGGATATCTGCGTTCAAACCGCCAGTACGACCTCGTTCGACTTGAAGGTCGCCAGCACCTCGGCGCCAATTTCGAGCGGCTGCTCGCTCAGCGAGCGGGTCAGCACGGTGGCCGACACCGGGCCGGCCGGCGTTTCGATGCGGACTTCGGAGAGCACCTTGTCTACGAGGATTTCCGCGATCCGGCCGCGTAGCTGATTACGGCTATTGATCGCGCCGAGCGTCGTCAGTCGCTTCAGCACCCGGCCCTCCAGCCGGGCAAAGGCCGGGTCGCCATGTTCGCGGGGGCGCGGGAGGGAAACCCGTTCGTTGAAGGTGATCTGCCCTTCCTCCACCAGCACGACACGGTCGCCGAGGGCCACTGCCTCGGCAACATCGTGGGTGACGAGCAAGGCGGTGAAGCGATGTTGGCGCCAGATTCCCTCGATCAGGCGGTGCATTTCGATCCTGGTGAGGGCGTCGAGGGCGCCCAGCGGTTCGTCGAGCAGCAGCAGGCGGGGCCGGTGAATCAGCGCGCGAGCCAGGGCGAGGCGCTGGCGCTGGCCGCCCGACAGGCGCGCCGGCCATTCGTCGGCGCGGTCGGCCAGCCCGACCTGCCCAAGCGCTTCCAGCGCTTGCGCCCGGATTGCCGCCGGCTTGCCCGGGAGACCGATGGCGATGTTCTGCAGCACCGTCCGCCAAGGCAACAGGCGGGCATCCTGAAACATCATGCGGACATCGTCCTTGCGCTCGCTTGCCGGCTGTCCGTCCAGCCGGATGTCGCCGGCCGACGAGCTTTCCAGCCCCGCCAGCAGGCGCAGCAAGGTGCTCTTGCCGCAGCCGCTGCGGCCGACGACAGCCACGAATTCACCGGCCTCGATCTCCAGGTCGAGGCTGTGCAGCACCTGGCGCTCGCCGTAGCGCTTGATCAGGCCACTGACCCGGACGTTCACCCCGGCGCCTGAGGCTTCGGCCCGGGCCAGTTGTTGCAGTTCCACGTTGTCGCTTTTCATTGCTTGCTCCAGATCGTCTTCAAAGGGCCGCCGAGGCCGTGCTCCAGCGCAGCCAGCGTCGTTCCAGCAGGCGGGCTGCCGCGTCGGCCAGCTTGCCCAGCGCTGCATAGAGCAGGATGCCGAGCAGCACCACGTCGGTTTGCAGGAATTCCCGCGCGTTCATCGTCATGTAGCCGATCCCGGACTGGGCCGAGATGGTTTCGGCGACGATCAGGATCACCCACATGAAGCCCAGCGCGTAGCGCACGCCAACGAGAATCGACGGCAGCGCCCCGGGCAAAATCACCTCGCGATACAGCGACCAGCCGGCAAGGCCGTAGCTGCGCCCCATTTCCAGCAAGCCGCGGTCGACCGAGCGAATGCCGTGAAAGGTGTTGATGTAGACCGAGAAAAACACGCCGATGGAGATCAGGAAGAGCTTGGCCGCCTCGTCGATGCCGAACCACAGGATGACCAGCGGAATCAGCGCCAGCGGCGGGATGTTGCGGATCATCTGCAGCGAGGTGTCGAGCAGCAGTTCGGCCTGGCGCGAAACGCCGGTGAGTAGGCCCAGCGCCAGTCCCAGCCCACCGCCGATGGCAAAGCCGGTGAGGGCCCGCAGGGCGCTGACGCGGACGTGCAGCCAGAGTTCTCCCGAGGCGGCGAGCGTGGCGCCGGCTGCCAGAACCGCCGAAGGCTGCGGCAGGATGCGCGTCGATAGCCAGCCCGCCTGCGAGGCAGCCTCCCAGGCGGCCAGCACGGCCAGCGGCACAGCCCACGGGGCGAGCAGTTCCGGCAGCCGGCCGAGGCAGCGTTGGATGCGTTTCATGCTTGCCTCCGTTCCTGGCTCAAAGCTTGGCGATGGAGACCTCGGTCGCCTTGACCAAAGCCACCACTTCGCTGCCGATTTCGAGTTGCAGATCCCTGACCGAACGCGTGGTGATGACCGAGGTGACGACGCCATACGGCGTTTCGACATCGACCTCGGAAACCACGGTGCCCAGGATGATTTCCTTGACCTTGCCCTTGAACTGGTTGCGGGCGTTGACAGATTGAATGCTCATGAAGGTCTTCCTTTGCGTGTTGGTGATGGAGCCATTGTGAAAGTGCGTTGTCGCCGGCCCAACGAAGAAATGCTTGGGAGCTTATTCGGCCGGGCCTGACAAGCTAATCGGCGAGCTTGAGGAGGCGTTCGGCATTGCCGTGCAGCACGCCATCCAGCACTTCTTCCCGCCAGCCCAGCTTGAGAAAATCCTCCACGGTCTGCGCCATCGCCCGGAAGGGGTACGAGGTGCCAAACAGGAACTGATCGCGCAGCACGCCGTTGGCGGCTTCGACATAGACCTGGCTGCCCGGTGCAAAGAGATACATGTCCGGGCACAGATAAACGTTCTCGTAGCGGAAGGCGACGCCGACGATCTCCGCCACGCGCGGCCAGAAGCCGTGGTAGCAGACAATGTCGAGCCGAGGAAAGGCCCGCGCCACGCGGCCGACCGCAGCCGGGTCGTTATCGGCGAGGTCCGGCGTCGTTGGTCCGCTCATCAGGCAAACCGGCACGCCGATCGCCTGGCAGGCCTCGTACACCGGGAAGAACACGGGATCGTCCGGTAACAGCGGCGGTGCGCCGAAACCCGGTTCGATGTTGATGGCGCGCAGCCCGAGTTGCCTGATCGCCCGCTCCACTTCGGCAACGGCAGCCGCGCCACGCGCCAGTGGATCGACCGAGCCGAAACCGATCAATTCGGGGTGCCCGGCGACGAGTTCGGCGATGCGCTCGTTGGGAATGGTCAATCCCGGCGTTTCCCGGCCAACCAGCACGGCGCGGCCAATGCCACTGGCGCGGATGGCATCGAGATAGCCGTCGTGGCTGAAAGAAGCGTGGAAATGCCGGTCGTCGTGCGACCCGGTTCGCCGGCTGAGCCAGCGCGCCGTGTCGTAGCCGGGGGTGCCCGGCGTCGATCCGTAGAATTCGGCCAGAAAGGCCGGGCGACTGCGAAAGTCGATGATGGGGCTGGGTCGTGTGGTCATGTATTGCTGTCCCTGGATCGCAAAAAGCCGAAGCGGAGTCGGGCTCCGCTTCGGTCGGGATGGCGCGGTGCGTTCAGCGCTTCGACGTGGCGTCGGAGACGCGCACCGGCTTCGGCACCAGCTTCAGTTCGAAGAACTTGTCGGCGATGCGCTGCTGCGCCTCGATCACCTCCGGCGTCACCGGCTTGACGCCATACGCCAGCCGGTGCGCGGCGACATCGACAATGGGCAGGTCGATTCCGATCAGCGGCGAGATGAAGCGCGCCACCTCCTGCGGATTCTGGCGTCCCCACTGGTCGATCTTGGCGATTTCGTCGAGCAGGATGCGGACGATTTCCGGGGTCTTCTCGGCATAGGAGCGTGCCGCCAGGTAGAACTGATGGTTGGCGACCGCCCCCTTGCCATCGGCGAGCAGGCGGGCATGCAACTGCTTTTCCGCGGCGGCCAGGAAAGGGTCCCAGATCGACCAGGCCTCGACGCGGCCGCTCTCGAATGCGGCGCGGGCATCGGCCGGCGCCAGATAGACCACCTCGACGTCCGAATACTTCAGTCCGGCGTTCTCCAGCAGCTTCACCAGCAGGTAGTTGGCGTTCGATCCCTTGGCGACCGCGATGCGCTTGCCTTTCAGTTGCGCCACGCTTGTCACCGGCGAATCCTTGCGGACGATCAGCGCCTCTGCCGTCGGCGCCGGCGGTTCGTTGCCGATATAGACGAGGTCCGCGCCAGCCGCCTGGGCGAAGATCGGCGGCGATTCGCCGACCGTGCCGACGTCGAGGCTGCCGACGTTGATCGCCTCCAGCAGCGGCGGCCCGAACGGGAACTCGGTCCATTTCACGGTCACGCCTTTTTCCGCCAGCCGCTTTTCGAGCGTGCCGCGGGCCTTCAGGATGACCAGCGTGCCGTACTTCTGGTAGCCAATGCGCAATTCCTTGGGCGCGCTTGGGGCTTGGCTCTCGGCTTGCGTCACCCCCGGCAGCGCTCCGCCGACGACAGCGAGGGAAAGGGCGCCGAGCAAGCCGCCGAGGCGTCGTCGGCGGGCCGGATCGATGGGGTTCTTGAGGTTCATTGGAGTTTCTCCTTAAAAAGCCCGGTCTTCGCCGAAGGTCACGCGGTGCAGCAGGCGGTGCTGGTTGCCGTAATCCGCCGTCGCGTAATGCACCGTGGCGCGGTTGTCCCAAATTGCCACCGTGCCCGTCTCCCAACGCAGGCGGGCCTGGAATTCCGGCCGCTGGAACTGGGCGAAGATGAAGGCGAGCAGCGCGTCGCTCTGCTGGCGCGACAGGCCGCGAATGCGATCGGTGAAGTTGGGATTCACATAGACCAGCTTTTTGCCCGTGACGGGGTGCGTCTGGACCACCGGGTGCACCACCGGCAGATGCTCGGCCCGCGCCTTGCGGTAGATTTCCTCGCCGTTTTCCAACTGGGCGAAGTAATTCGGCCAACCGCTGTGCTCGAAGCTATGGACGGCCTCGAGCCCCTCCAGGTATTGCTGCAGATGCTGCGGCAATGAGTCGTAGACGGCGGTGGCGCTGGCCCACAGCGTATCGCCGCCGGCGGCCGGAATCACCTGCGAATACAGCACCGTGCCGGTCGGCGGATTGGCCGAGAAGGTGATGTCGGCGTGCCATTGGTCGGTGCCGTAACGATGGCCGACCGGCTTGGTTTCAATCAGTTCGATGGCGCGTTGCTGCTCGTGGCGGGGGAAGAAAGCCTTGGCCTTGTCCGGATCGCCAAACACCTTGGCGACCTCGATCTGCTGCTCCGGCGTCAGCGTCTGTTTGCGGAAGAACAGGACCTGGAACTCGGCCAGCGCCTTGCGCAATTCGCTGCGCAGACGCTCGTCGCCGATTTGTGCGAGATCGACGTCATGGATGACGGCGCCGATGTTGGGCGTATATGGCTCGATGGCCAGCAGTTGATAACCGGGAACGGGGTTTTCGACCTTCGACATGGTTTTTCTCCTGGAAATGAAACCGGCAAGCGCCGGGACCAGGCCAATGTACGAAGTCACCCCAGGCAAACGAACCAATTAATTCTGCGATCGATATGCCGTTCGTTCGGCATATCGATATCCGGGGAGGGCTTATATGCCTTGCCCCATCGCGGGATGCCGCCAGTTGTGTGGTTTGAGCTCACGGCATTCCCAACTGGTCATAGACCGCCGTCGCCACCCGGGCGAGTTGGACCTTGTCGATGCTGCCGGAGAGGGCGTAGCCGAAGCGGCCGTCGATCCAGTAGAAGACGTTGACCTCGCCTTCGCGGGCGAAGCGGAAGCCGGTTTCCGGCTTGCCGGAGAATTCCCCGGAGAGGTAGAGGGTGAGGCGTTCGCCGTTTGCCGCCTGGTACATGAACTGGGCGACCGGGCCGCTACCGCCGGGGAGCAGGCGGCCGCCGACCAGGCTGAAGCCCTGGTTGCCCAGGTGGGGCACGCGCACGGCGCTGCCCAGTCGTTTCGACAGCCAGCGCACCAGCAGGTCTTCCTGGTCGGCGGCGATTTCCACCGGGCGGCGCGGGTCGGGGCTGTAGACGACGTGGGCGATGGCGGCCCGGCGCGACAGTTCGGGCAGGCCGGCCAGCGTTGGCTCGGGTTGCCAGCGGGCGTGGCCGAGCCAGCCGGCGCTGGCGCCGAGCAGCAGGAGGGCGATGCCGGCGGCCAGTTGCGGCAGGCGCCAGCGCTGCCAGAGTGCTGCGTTGGCTGCCGGGGCGGCGGTCAGGCGGTTCAGGGCGGCCGGCAGGGGTTCGTCGAGCAGCGGGTCGAAGGCTGCGTGCAGGGCCTGCCGCTGGGTTTCGTAGTGGGCTAGGCGGGCGGCGGCCTGCGGATCGTCGCGCAGATGCGCGGCGACCTCGGCCATCCGCTCGGGCGAGAGTTCGCCGTCCAGATAGGCATGCAGTTCCGTTTCGCTGACGACCGGGGTATTCATTTGACGACTCGCAGGCGGGGGCTGGGTTGGGGTTCGTCGAGCAACTGGCGCAGGCGTTCTCGGCCGCGCGCCAGGCGCGACATGACGGTGCCGGGCGGGATGCCCAGGGCGGTGGCGACTTCGCCGTAGCTCATCTCTTCCAGCGAAACCAGCAGCAGCACCTGGCGCTGTTCTTCCGGCAGGCGGGCGAGTGCGGCGTCGAGCGCCATGACGTCGAGGCGGTCGCCCTGTGTGGCGCGGGTGGCGACTTCGGCGGCGTCGTCGAGCGGATAGAGCGGCGGCACGTTACGCCGGTACTGGTCGATACGCAGGTTGTGCATGATGCCGAACAGCCAGGGCCGCAGCGCGTTGCCGGGGCGCCATTGGGCGGCGTGTGCCCAGGCCCGTTCCAGGGTGTCCTGGACGAGGTCGTCGGCGCCCGCCCGGTCGCCGACCAGCGCCCGCGCGTAGCGGCGCAGGCGGGGCAGTTCGGCGAGCAGGGCCTGGCTGTCGAGCTGGTTCAAGGTTCAGGGCTCAGGGCCGGGCGACGCGCCAGACCTTGTTGAAGCCATCGCCGCTGCGCTCGCCGGGCTTCTGGTCCTTGACCCAGTAGTACAGCGGCTTGCCGCGGAAGGCCCACTGCTTCTTGCCGTCGTCGCGGCTGACGATGCTGTAGTCGCCGCTGGCGGTGTCGCCGTCGGCGGCGTAGAGCGGCGGCCAGTTGTTGGCGCAGGGGCCGTTGCAGACGCTCTTGCCGCTGCCGGCGACGTCCTTGTCGAAGGTGTATAGGGTCATGCCGTTGCTGCCGGTCAGTACGTCGCCGCTGACCATGGCGGGGCGCGCGGCGTAGCCGGCGCAGGCGGCGAGGGTGGCGGCCAGGAGCAGGGCGGCGGCGGTCGGGAGGGTTTTCATGTCGGTTCTCCGTTTCGGGTTGGGGTAACTGGGTGTACGGAAAACCCCGGCCGATTATTCCCCGCGCCGCTCAAAAAAGTGCGCCGCCGCCGCCGGGCCTCACTGCGGCAGCAGGCGCTGCATCGCCAGTGTCAGTTCGGGCAGCGAGCGGAAGCGCATCTTGTTCATCACGTTGTGGCGGTGCACCTTGATCGTGCTTTCCGAAATGCCGAGTTCGAGGGCGATCACCTTGTTGGCGCGGCCCTGGATCACCTGCAGCAGCACTTCCTTCTCGCGCGGCGTTAGCTGGCCGTAGCGGGCCTGCAGTTCCTCGGTTTCCAGGCGTTTGTGGAAGGCGCTGCTGACGTTGGACAGCGCCGAGGTGATGGCGTGCAGCAGGGCGAAGTCCTCGAACGGCTTTTTCAGGAAGTCGATGGCGCCCGCCTTCATCGCCCGCACCGCGTCGGGGACGTCGCCGTGGCCGGTGATGAAGATGATCGGCAACGTCCAGCCGCGCCGCGCCAGCTCGTCCTGCAGCGACAGGCCGTCGATGCCGGGCATGCGGACGTCGAGGACGAGGCAGGAAAAGTCCTTCAGCCGGTCGAGCGCCAGGAAGTCGAGCGGCGAGGCATAGACCTCGACCTTCATGCCTTCGGCGCGGATCAGGCTGCTCAGCGATTCGCGGATCGACGCGTCGTCGTCGACGATGTAAACGGTGGGCGAGGTGTCGAGGGCGGGTTTCATCGGGGGCTGGCCGGGATCAGGAAGACGAAGCGCGAACCGCAGGCCGCCGGGCTTTCCAGCCAGAGCTTGCCGCCGTGGTTGTCGACGATAGAGCGGCTGATCGCCAGGCCCATGCCGAGGCCGTCGCTCTTGGTCGAATAAAAGGCTTCGAAGATGGTCGCCGCCTGCCCGGCGGGGACGCCGGGGCCGTTGTCGGCGACCGCGAAGCTGACGCCGCCGCCAGCGTCGCCGGCAACTTCGACGACGATGCGGCGGTCGGTGGCGTCCTGGTTGCGCAGGGCGTCGATGGCGTTGACCAGGAGGTTGAGGATGACCTGCTGCAACTGCACCTGGTCGCCGCACAGCGGCGGCAGCGGCGCCGCGATGCGGACTTCGCAACCGACCGCCGCCTCGGCGAGCGGCCGGCGCAGCATCTGCAGCAGGACGTCGAGCATCGCCGGGACGTCGATCGCCTGGCGTTTCAGGTCGCCCTTCCTGAGGAAACCGCGGATGCGGGTGATCACGTTGCCGGCATGGACGGCGTCGCGATGCACGCGCTGCAGCGCGGCGACCACTTCCTGGGTATCCGGCTCCGGGCGCTCCAGCCAGCGCAGCGCGGCGTGGCTGTTGGTGACGATGGCGGCGAGCGGCTGGTTGACCTCGTGGGCGATCGACGCCACCAGCTCGCCCATCGTCGTCAACCGCGACACCCGGGCGAGGTCGGTCTGCGTCCGGGCGAGCGCGTCCTCGGCGCTCTTCTGGGCGGTCAGGTCCTCGACGATGACGGCGACGCGCGGGCCTTCCTTGTCCACCTCGGGGATCGCCGAGGCGCAGACCTTGGCCCACAGATGACTGCCGTCGCGCCGCCCGTAGTGCTTGTGCAACTGGTAACTGCCGTGGTTGCCGGTGAGCAGGCCGAGCACGTTGTCGCGCGTCGCCGCCTTGTCGGCGTCGTCGGAAATGTCGACGAAGGAGAGGCCGACGATTTCCCGCGCGTCGTAGCCGAGCATCCGCTGCAGCGCCGGGTTGGCCTTCATGATCCGGCCGTCGGCGTCGGCCAGCGCGATGCCGACCGCGGTGTTCTCGTAGAAGCCCTGCCAGCGGCGTTCGGAAACCTGCAGTGCGCGCATGCCTTCCTGCATCGACTTGCGGCTGGCGATCAGGCCGACCATCAGTTCGCTGATGTCCGAGGCCTGCGAGTTCAGTTCCTTCTGCAGGATGTCCACGCTGCGCTTGACGATCACCAGGTTGCGCACGCGGGCGCGCAGTTCCTGCGGCGAGAAGGGCTTGGTCAGGTAGTCCTGGACGAAGCCTTCGAGCAGCGTCTCGCGCAGCGCGTCGTCGGCGCGCGCCGAAAGCACCAGGACGGGGATGTGCGAGGTCTGGCGGCGGCGCAGTTCGTGGATGAACTGCTCGCCGTCCATCTCCGGCATCATCAGGTCGGTGATCACCAGGTCGGGCGGTTCGGCGCAGACCAGGTCGAGCGCCAGCCCGCCGTTCTCGACCAGCGTCACCTGGTAGTCGTCGGCCAGCACGTCGTGCAGGAACTGGCGCAGGTCGGGGTTGTCCTCGGCGATCACGACGCGCGGCTGGCCGGCGTTCTCCGGGCGGCGCGGGGCGTCGAACTGGCGCGGCAGCTCGATCGCCGGCAGGGCCGGCGTCCAGTTCGCGTCACCGCTGCGCACGTAGGCGCCGGCCGGCGCGCGCAAGGGCAGCTCGATCTGGAACAGGGCGCCGCGCTCCGGCGCGTCGAGCAGCGATATCGTCCCGTGGTGCAGCTCGACGAACTCCTTGACGATGTTGAGCCCAAGCCCGCTGCCCTTGGCCGACAACTCCTCGGTGCCCTGCGCGTAGCGGTCGAAGACCTGACCCTTCTGGGCGTCGGGGATGCCCGGGCCGTTGTCCTGGATGCCGAGCAGCAGGCGGTCGCCGGGCAGGCGCTCGAAGGTGCAGCGGATGCGCCCGCCGCGCGGCGTGAACTTGAAGGCGTTGGAGAGCAGGTTGGTGACGACGCGGGCGAACTTGGCTCGGTCGATGTCGGCGTAGATTTCCTCGGCGCCGGCAAAGCTCAGCGCGATGCCGCGCTCTTCGGCGGCGGCGTCGAAGCCGGCGGCGACCTCGCGCACCAGGTCCACGATGTCGGCGCAGACGTACACCAGCGGCATCTCGCCGGCGTCGATGCGGGCCAGGTCGAGCAGATCGTTGACCTGCTGCAGCAGCGCCTGGGCGTTGCGCTTGATCGTCAGCAGCCGCGACTGCTCGCGCTCGCTACGGCCCGCCTCCTGCAGCAACTGGTTCACCGGGCCGAGGATCAACGTCAGCGGGGTGCGCAACTCGTGGCTGACGTTGGCGAAGAACTTGGTCTTGAAGCCGTCGAGCGCCCGTAGCTTCTCCAGCGCGGCGTGCACCTCGTTGTTGCGGCGGGTCAGCTCGGCCTCGATGGCGATTTTTTCCGAGATGTTGCGGCCTTCCGGCAGCAGGAAGGAGACTCGTCCGCTGTCGTCGAAGATCGGCGTCAGCGAGAAGTCGACGATGATCGTCCGGCGGCCGCTCGATTCGCCGTAGATCTCGATGTCGCAGCGCACGAACTGGCCGCTCGCCGCTTCCGCCACCATCGTCCGCACCCGTTCCTGGGTGGCCGCCGACAGCGCCCACCAGCGGGCTTCCCAGAACGGTTTGCCGACCACTTCCTCGAGTTTGATCCCGGCGCCGTCGAGCGCCGCCTGGTTGATCTCGATGACCCTGCCGTCGACGTCGAGCAGGCCGAGGAACTGGTACATCGAATCGAGGATGATCCGCGCCAGTTTCTGGCGCCGGACATCGAGGGGATCGTCGGCCGACAGTTCGACGCCCTTCACGGGCGCCTCCCTGGCGTGTCTTCCCGGATCGGTGATATTGGCCATGAACGCATTGCAAGGACTAACGGAAATGAAGCATCCAACACTCTGGAAAAAAAAGCGAGGCGAGCCTCGCTTGAAAAGCCCCTAAGGAGGGATGGGGCGGGGGCTTGATCAGAAACTGAGGCTGTAGGCGAGCGTCGCGTTGTCCTGCGCATGGGTGACCGTGATCGGGTCGCCGGTATTCGGCCCGACACTGTTCTTCATCGTTTCGCGCAGCGCGTGCGACCAGGCGAAGTCGATCTTGCTGCTCGGCGACATGGTGTAGGTGAAGCCGAGCGACAGGTGCTTGGTCGGCGTCGCCGGGATCACCGCGAACAGCGTGTTGCCGCGCAAGGCCTGCGAGGCGACGCGGGCGCCGGCGCGCAGCGTCCATTGCGGGCTCAGCGTGTAGGCGGCGCCGAGGGCGAGGATGGTCTGGTCCTTGTAGTTCTGCGGCAGCCGGATGTTGAGATCGGCGCCGCTATTGGCGACGAAGGCGACCTTGATGTCCTTCATGGCGTCCTTCCAGAAGACACGGGAGACGTCCATGGCGATCGTCCATTGCTCGCTCAGCTTGTGGCTGAGTCCGAGGTCGAGCTTGGCCGGCATCTGGAAGTCGAGCATCTTGATCTTGCCCTGGATCGGCAGCGCGCTGCCGTCGCCGAGGATGGCGGTCAGCGTGGCGTCCCCCGACATGTCGTTCATCTGGCTCTTGAACTGGTAGGAAGCGCCCAGCCGCGTCGCCGGCGAAACTTGATAGAGCATGCCGAGGCGGCCGCTCATGCCCCAGGCGTCGATGCCGCTGGCCAGCGGCTGGTTGCGGGACAGGCTGAAATGGGCGCCTTGCAGCCCGGGGTAAGGGCCGGGGCCGGCCAGCGGGCCGGCGCCCAGGGTGGCCAGCAGGACGTCGCGCAGGACGCCGGACACGCGGTTGTCGCCGACCAGCGCGCCGACCTGGTCGGTGCGCAGGAAAAGATCGAGGTTCAGGCCTTGCCACATCGCATCCACGCTGGCGCCCAGGGTCAAGGCGTCGCTCGCCCGGTAGCTGGCGGCCAGCGGGATGTCGAGGACGAGCAGGCGGCTGGCGTTCTCGGTGCCGGTATTGCGGGCGGTAGCGCTGATCGGGTCGAAACCGCGCGAGAGGAAGCTGTTCTTGCCGTATTCGGTGCCCAGGCCGCCCCGGGCGAAGGCGCCGAGGCCGAAGACCCAGTCGCCGACGCGCTGCGTGTAGGCAAGCTGCGGCGCGACGTAGGGGCCGCGGTTGTTGGCGTGGGTGTCGGAATCGACCTTTTCGCCGGTGGCGCGATCCTTGACCGTGATGTCGGTGGTCACCAGGTCGAAGCCGACCATCATCTGGCGCTCGCTGCCGCTCAGCGACAGCGTCGCCGGGTTGGTCAGCATGCCGCCGGGACCGACGTCGTGGGCGACAGCGGTACCGCCCATGGCGCGCGAGACGGCGCCGATGCCTTCGAGATGGAAGACGTCGGTCGCCCAGGCGGTCGGGCCGCAGATTGCCAGGGCCGTGCCGGCGAGGCCGGCGGCCAGTTTCTGTTGGATCATGTTTTTTTCTCCTCTTGTCGTTTGTTGTGTTTGCGTTTGTTGTTTTTGCCTGTTGCGGCAAACCCCCGGTGACCGCGTCAGAAGAAGCGGTCGAAATGAATCTGTTCGAACGGCACCTGATGGCCAACCATCAGCAGTTCCTGCAGCGCCGAGGTCATCGGCGGCGGCCCGGCGAAATAGAACTCGTAGTGGGCGAGCCGCGCCGGCAGTTGCGGCAGCAACTGGTCGTGCACGTAGCCGGTGGCGCCGCGCCACGCGCCGTCGTCGCCGGGCAGCGAAACCACCGGGATGAAGCGGATGCGTTCGCCGGCGCCGAGCTTGGCGAGCAGGTCGCCGCCGCAGACGTCGCGCGGCGTGCGGGCGCCGTAGAAGAAGTACAGCGTGCGTTCGCCGAGCAGGCCGGCGTCGACCGCGCCGCGGGCGATCGACAGCATCGGCGCCAGCCCGGAGCCGCCGGCGACGCAGACGATGTCGCGCGGCGACGCGGTGCGCAGCCAGGCCATGCCGTAGGGGCCGTCGAGACCGATGCGGTCGCCGACGGCGAGGCCGTCGAAGAGGACATGGCTGCCCTGGCCGTGCGGCACGCGACGGATCTGGAAGTGCCACTCGCGCTGCTCGTTCGGCGTGTTGGCCATCGAGTAGGCGCGCGATCCGGTGACGCCCGGTAACTCCAGCATCGCGTACTGGCCGGGCAGGAAATCGGCCGGGCCATCGCTGACGAAGCGGAATTCGCGGATGTCGTGGGTGATGTCGCGCACTATCGCCAGTTGCGCGCTCTGCCGGCGCGGCGCCAGCAGCGGCACGTATTCGACGGCTGTCGGCGCGGCGATCGTGATCGGACCGCGCGCCCGGCACTGGCAGGCGAGGTGGCGGCCGCGCCGGCGGTCGCGTTCGCTGAGGCCGGGGGCGTCCGGCCACAGGGTATCGATCTCGCCGTCGATCAGCTCGAACTTGCAGCCGCCGCAGCCGCCGGAATTGCATTCGTAGGCCAGCCCGACGCCGGCGCGCAGCGCGGCGCGCAGGATACTGTCGCCGGCCGCCTGCGCGAAGACGCTGCCGTCCTTGCGGTTGGTGATTGTTGCCTGGTCGCTCATGCTTTCTTGCTCACGAAGACGCTCGCCCGGGACGCCGTGGCGTCCCGGTGCGGCAGGTCAGGGGCGGGCGTTCAGAGCCCGAGCGAACGGCGGAATTCGCGCGTCGCGGCCTTGGCCGAGGCGGCGGCGTCGGCCACGTCGGGCAGCAGCGCGCAGTAGGCGTCGATGGCGCGGTCGGCCAGCGGCTCCCACTTGGCGATCCAGCCCTGCATGGTTTCCAGGTTGCCCGGGGTTTCCAGTGCCATGCGCACGAAGGCACCGAGCCAGCGGCGGTGGCGGGCGGAATCGAGCAATTGCGCATCGGTGAGCAGGCCGAGCAGGGTGTCGCCGTTGTGGCGGGCGGCTTCGCCCAGCTTGCGCAGGACGCTTTCCTCGATCGCCGGCTTGGCGACCAGATTGAGGACGACGATCGCCTCGCCCCAGTCCCACACCGTCAGCGTCTTTTCCATCAGTTCGCGGAAGCCTTGCCAGACCGGGTCGGTTTCCCAGTAGCGCCGTTCGTCGGCGGCGAAGCCCTTGTCGGCGAAGGCGAGCGACAGTTCCTTGGTGCGGTAGGCGGTGTGGCTGACCCAGCGCAGGCTGTCGGCCATCTGGAAGTAGTTGCAGTTGGTGATGGTGCTGGCCGGCGAGACCTGGCCGACGTAGGCCGACGCCATCTGCACGGTGTGGAAGAGGTAGCGGGCCGGCGTGTAGTAGCGGGCCAGCGAACCGGCCCAGCGCGGGTCGAGCGCCTGGTCGTGCTCGCGCTGGTTGAACTGGTCGAAGAGGCCGAAGACGTAGGTTTCCTGGCCGTCCTGCATCATGTTGTAGGTGCGGTAGACGACTTCGTCCGGATCGCGGAAGGCGTTCCAGTCGGCGTGCTTGAGCGCGGTGCCGAAGGTGTTCTTCTTGTACCACTGGTTCATGAACATGTTCGGATCGAGCTCGTAGGGCGAATCCGGGCGCTTGTCGTTGTAGTGCAGGTTGGCGCTGACGATCTCGTACTCGCTCGGCTTGCGGCGGCGGGCGGCGAGATGGCTCCAGGTCTTGAGCGGCTTCAGCGTTTGGGTGTCGGACATGGTGGGTCTCCTCGTATTCTTTTCGGTTGGGGTGTGCCGGGGGCGCTCAGAGTTTCTTGGCGAAATAGAAGCGCACCGCCTGGTCCTGGCTTTCGATCTGGCCGGCGAAGGAACTCAGGTCCACTTCCAGGTCGTTCATGCGGAACGGCCGGCCGAGTTCTTCCTCGATGGTTTCCTGGCGCAGGATCATTTCCTGTTCGGCGTGGATGCGGATGTAGGCGCGCTTGTCATCGATGAAGATCTCCTTGCCCGGGTTGTCCACCCGCGCCGCTTCGATCACCGCCTGGGCCAGGTCGCCGGCGCGCATCACCGGGCCGACCAGGTTGTTGTGGTAGGCCTGCCCCGTCGTTGCTGCATTCATTGTTTTCTCCTCGTTCGGTTTGGCCGGCGCCGCGACGGCTGCCGGCCTGAAAAGGTCTTTCAACCACTGGATCGGGTTCATTGCCGGCGCTCAGGTGTGGGCGAACAGCGGCGTGACGCCCTCGGTCTTGACCAGGATGTCGTCGCCTTCCACTTGCACCGGGTATTCGGCCAGCGCGCAGTCGGCCGGGTTGATGCCCTTGCCGTTGCAGGCGGCGAACTGCCAGAGGTGGGCGCGGCAGATGATCTTCTCGCCGTCGAACTTGCCTTCCGCCAGCGAAATGTCCTGGTGCGGACACATGCCCTGAAAGGCCTTGACTGCACCGCCTTCGGCGCAGACCAGCAGCACTTCGTGGCCGTTGACCGAAAACGCTTCCATCTCGCCTTCCCACAGGTCATCGACCGTGCAGACCTTGGTGAAACTCATGTCTCTCTCCGTTTTTTTGTTTTCCGGGGGCGCTCAGTGACGCGCCGGTTCCCAGATGATTTCGATGGTTTCCGTCGGCTTGAGGCCGGACTCGGACACCTTCATCGTGCGCGGCAGGAACTCCGTCGCGTCCTGCCGGCGGACGCGCATGATGCAGTCCGGGCGGGCGCGCACGCGGCGGCCGACGGAATGCACGGCGGCCGCGGCGGCTACCTCGTCCATGGTGTTCTCGGAATCGACGGCAACCAGTTGCAGCACGAAATCGCCCTCGAAATTCGAGGTCAGGGGGAATAAGGCCATTTCTCTTGTCTCCTGTTTTCTTGTGGGCGCCGCCGTCAGCGGCGGCGCCGTTCGGGTACGGCGGCGTCAGCTCGCCTTCTTGCTGGCGCGCAGGGCGCGATAGACCTCGGCCCAGGCGTAGTTGTGGGCGTCGTCGCCGATCTCGCCGGGGGCCAGGTTCATGTATTGCAGCGCGCCGCCGAGGTCCATCGGCTGGATCATGCCGGCCAGGAAGCGGTCGACGATGGACAGGTGGCCGGCGTAGCGCTCCGGTTCCTGCTCGAAGACCCAGCGGTCGACCTCGGAACCGAAGTGGTAGAGGCGGCCGTTGTATTCCAGCGGGTAGTCCTTGACGTTCCAGCCCTTGCCCGGCGTGCCGAGGATCGGCAACTGGCACATGTTGCAGACGTAGGGCAGGGTTTCCGGGTAGGCCTTGTCCATCCGCCCTTCGACGACGTTGTCGATGAAGACGTCCCAGCATTCGCCCCAGGTGTCGTTCCAGCCGGGGTACTTGGCTTCCAGCCAGGCGCGCTCGTCCGGGGTGACGCCGGCGGCCGGGTTCCACCACAG